>NZ_JBGLRE010000001.1:0-720273 GCF_041403185.1 Aeromonas sp. S9(2024) | reverse complement strand
GATGCTGCCGAAAGTGACCCTGAAGTGGTATCGCACCTCCGTCGAGGGCAAGCAGGAGCACTTCTTCTCTACTGTGCTGACCGATGCCACCATCGTGGATATCGACTGCCAAATGCCGCACTGCCAGGACCCGGCGAAGTCTGACTTCACCCAGCTTATCCAGGTCTCCATGGCATACCGCAAGATTGACTGGGAACACACCGTTGCCGGTACCTCTGGTGCTGATGACTGGCGTGCTCCGATCGAGGCTTAATTCTCGATTTCTTACTTTGGTATTCCTTGTAAGTAGTTATGTGTCTTTTGGTCGGTTGAGCAACCGGCTTCTTGTACTGTGCATTTTCTCCGGTCTGCCTGTGGGCAGGCTGGAGCTTTTCTGTTTTGCCATCCCTGATGCAGTGACTGCGCAGGGATGGCAAAGCAATAAAGGTGTCCTGTGATGCAGACACAATCAGCACGTGATTCATTGCCTGCCTTATCTTTGGTTGCATTTTAGGAACCGGAGAGGGCGGGCGCGTGGTGTTTTGGAAGGGTCAGGCATATTCGGGTCAGACAGTGGCGAAGGCTTTGGCATTGCCGGGCCGTGACAAGGGTGAGAGAGCATGGCTAATCAAACCGGATTGCAGTTTACCGTCAAGGTGGGGGCGCTGCCCGAGGGGACCTTCGTGGTGGCCGAGTTTGCCCTGGAAGAGGCGTTGAACGGCCCGTTCCAGCTGCGCCTTGAGTTGGCGAGTCCCCAGCCGGACATCGATTTTGCCGCCGTGCTGGACCAGCCGTGCGAGCTCCTGGTGTGGTACCACGGCGAGCTGCAGCGCCGGGTGTGCGGAGTGGTCAGTGACATGGCGCAGGGTGACAGCGGCTTTCGCCGCACCCGCTATCAGCTGCTGGTGCAGCCGGCCCTGTGGCGGCTGTCGTTGCGCCAGAACTCGCGCATCTTCCAGGCGCAAAAGCCCGACGAAATCCTCAGCATCCTGTTACAGGAACACGGCATTACCGACTACGCCTTTGCCCTCAAAAATGAACATGCCCAGCGCGAGTATTGTGTCCAGTATCGCGAGACCGACCTCGACTTCCTCAATCGCCTTGCCGCCGAAGAGGGGATGTTCTACTTCTTTGAGTTTGAGCAAGGCAAACACCGTCTCGTGTTTGCCGACGACGCGGCGGCCCTGACTGCCGGTCCCGAGCTTTTCTTTAACCTCGGCAACCGTTCGCTGGAGCAAGGCCCCTACGTGCGCCAGTTCCACTATCACGAGGCGGTACGCACTTCGGATGTGGAGCTCAAAGACTACAGCTTCAAGACCCCGGCCTATGGGCTCTCCCACAAGAAGCTGGGGGCCGAACTCGAGCATCAACGCCAGAGCTACCAGCACTTCGACTACCCGGGCCGCTACAAGCAGGACCCGAGCGGCAAGGCGTTTGCCCAACATAGACTCGATGCGCTGCGCAACGATGCGGTGACAGGCCAAGGCAAATCCAACAGTGCGGCCCTGCTGCCGGGGCAGTATTTCTCCCTGACCGAACACCCGAACGCCAACCTCAACAGCGACTGGCAAATCGTCCATATCCGTCACACCGGCCAGCAACCACAGGCGCTGGAAGAGGAGGGGGGCAGCGGCCCGACCGTCTACCACAACGAATTTGGCGTGGTCAAAGCCAGCACTACCTGGCGGGCCCGTATTGGCAGCCCGCAAGCGCCCCACAAACCCATGGTGGACGGCCCGCAGATTGCCATGGTGGTGGGCCCGGAGGGGGAGGAGATTTACTGCGATGAGCACGGCCGGGTCAAGCTGCAATTCCCGTGGGACCGCTATGGCAGTTCCAATGACCAGAGCTCCTGCTGGGTGCGGGTGAGCCAGGGCTGGGCGGGCGGCCAGTACGGCATGATGGCCATTCCGCGCATCGGCCACGAGGTGATTGTGAGTTTCCTGGAAGGGGACCCCGACCAGCCTATTGTGACGGGGCGCACCTATCACGCCACCAACCGGCCGCCCTATGAATTGCCGGCCAACAAGACCCGCACCGTGCTGCGCACCGAGACCCACCAGGGTGAGGGCTTCAACGAGCTGCGTTTTGAAGACCAGGCGGGGCAGGAAGAGATTTACCTGCACGGTCAGAAAGACCTGAACGTACTGATTGAGAATGATGCGGCCTGGCATATCAAGCACGACGAGCACAGAGACATCGACAACGAGCGGGTGACCCGTATCAAGGCCAACGACCACCTGACGGTAGAAGGTGAGAAGCGGGACCATATCAAGGGTGACCACTCGCTGACGGTAGATGCCAGCCTGCATCAGAAGCTGGGGCAGTCGTTGCTGGTGGATGCCGGACAAGAGGTTCATATCAAGGTTGGCGATAAACTGGTGCTGGAAGCGGGCTCCGAAATCACCCTCAAGGGGGGCGGCAGTTTCGTCAAGGTCGACCCCAGTGGCGTCAAGCTGGTCGGCCCCGGCATCAAGCTCAATGCAGGCGGCAGTCCGGGCTCAGGCTCCGGCTGGGCAGGTCAGGCTCCGGTAGCGCCCAAAGGGGTAGAAGTGGTCAAGGCTCCCGATGCGGTGGAGTTGGTCAAGGCCGTACCCACAGAAAAAGCGATGGAAGCACTGCTCAAGGAGCAGGAGCCTGTAGAAAAGAAACCCAAGGCCTTCTACCTCTTTTCTGAATAAGGACGCAGCATGAAGTTTGCATTTCCCATCCTCACCGCAGCAGGGGAAGAGTTCAAAGACGTCAAGGCATTGACTGCGCTGATCAACGGTGAGAAATCCGGTCACTATCTGCTCGGTAATCACAACAAGTGGCACGGTGGCATTCATATCAGCGACCAGAGTGCTCCCTGGTGCAAGGATAAGTATCCCGTCAGGGCGATTGCCGATGGCAAGGTAGTGGCATTCCGGATGATGAAGGATTACTTGACCTCTGAATTTCAGGGCGAATCCCTGCGCTATTCCAACAGCTTTTGCCTGGTGCAACATGAGTATTGTGAAATCAATGTAGAGACCAAGGCGAAAAACGAATTCACCTTCTATTCGCTCTATATGCATTTGCTGCCTTGGGATCAGTATCAGACCGCCGAGAAGCTGGTGCTGAAAAAGGGATGGAATGCGCGCAATTCCGTTCCTGATGCCAATCAGCAGCGTGCCGATGCCGCCTTGCCCCGTTTCGCGCTGCCCAAGGATACCGAATTGGAGATGGACAGCAGTACGCCATCCCAAAAGGGGAGTGTCGGGGGCAAGGAATATGACTTCATCAGGGTGACCATCAAGAGCAAACTTTCCAATGCCCAGATGAAAGAGGCCGAGAAGGCGGGAGTATTGGTCAGTGAAGGGAGCTCAGTCTGGATCGCCAATAGTCCGGACGCGGTCGAGGCGATTAAACCCAATCTACCAAGCTGGCTAGATGACCAGATAGAGGCCGAATTACTGAAGAATATGGCCGGGCGTGCAGATCCCGTCCCGGATGACAAAAGCGGTCGTCTGATGGCAGGCAGTAGCAGCGTCTCACTGCCTGTGGGCACCAAAGTGCAGTATGATGCGCACCAACTCGAATTCCATTGGATTGGTGACAAGGCGCGCAAGATGGCCAGATGCAACTATGTGACGCCGAGTGTGGAGGGGGAGCCTGGTCGCTGTGGTGTGGCCTGGGTGTGCGTAGAGGATGAATTTATCAAGGTGAATGTACGCGTCCCCTCCCATCTTGGCGAGCTCTATGTGTTGCCTTCGCCAGTCGCTATCGCGGCGGGTGACACTATGGGTTACCTCGGCCTGGTGGAAACGCCGGGTTCCCTCATCGGAGGGAAACAAAGCAAGCATCAGGTCCATCTTGAGGTATTTACTCAGGACCCTCGTCTTGACGATGTGCTGGCCAACAAGGCCGGTACCAAGGGGGGCACTACTTATGCCAAGGTCCCGGCGGATCTGATCCTCCATGAGATGAAGAACAGGGTGTGGGTCGCCACCGATGGCAAGAGTCAGGAAGAATTGGTTGAATCCCCCAAGATAGAGAAAGATGCGGCAAAGCAGGAGTGGGTCTGCATCTCATCAGGGAAATATGTCAAGAAAGAGCAAGTCGAGCTGCTGAGTCAACATGATTGGCTGAAGATTGGTTTTAAAAAGGTCGATGGTTCAGGCTCCGACGGCTATCTGGATCCCGAGGCGCCACCGACTTTTTTCACCGACCTGGTCAACAGCTTCGATACCGACAAGAGTGGCGAGCTTAGTAGTGAAGAGATTAAGGCTGCCTTGCAAAATAGCGGCAATAGAGAACAGCTGAACAAGCTTATCGTCAAGCACCCTAGCGAGTGGTACGAAAAATCCTCGGCCAGTAGTTATCTATGGCTGGACAAGTTGATGGCCAAAATTGGCTTACCCGATTTTGACCAACTGGTGGATCACGAAAAACAGCGTATCGATAAGCTGGAATGGATGCAGAGTGCAACTAGGTTAACACTTGCGAAAGATAGCTGGCACTTTTCGCCTGTCGGAGTTATGGCGTTAGCAACAAGAGGCTTAAATGGACACCCTAAAACGTATTTAGGTGATACTTTAAACGAAATTGAATTTTTGTCTTTCTATAATGGTGAAGTAGTTGAAGAGTCAGATTATGTCAATGCTGCTTCTGAGCTTGGTTGTGAGGTAAATGCTATAAAAGCAGTAGCATTAACTGAAACCGGTAGTACAGGCAGTTATTATAAGTTCTCAGATCAGGATGATGCAGTGCTTTCTATTTTGTTTGAAAGGCATAAATTTAGTAATATGACGAGTGGGAAATATGATAAGTCTCACCCTGAAATATCTAACCCTGTGGGGGGCGGATATGGAGCATATAAAGTTCAGTATAGGAAACTTATGCTAGCCTACTCATTGGATAAGAATGCTGCACTAAAAGCAGCATCTTGGGGGAAGTTCCAGATATTAGGTTCCAACCACTTGAGTGCTGGATATAAAGATGTAAATGAATTCGTTAGTTCGCTCAGTGTTTCAGAAAAAAATCATCTTAAAGCTTTTGTTAATTTTATAAAAGCTGATAATAGATTGCTCAAAGCTATTCGAGCAAAGGATTGGTTAGCATTTTCACTAGTGTACAATGGTCCTAGACAGAAAGGGTATGATAAACGAATGAAGGATAATTACAATGCGCTCTAATATTTATGTTTTCATGTTGTTTTATTTAATTTCAGCTTCTTCGTATAGCAGCGAAAACGTGTATTTTTCTTGTGAGACTGATAAAGGTGACGTTAAACTATTCGTTGATGGAAATATATTGAGTTATGAATTCTCGAAAGGTGATAAGACTGAGCTTTCTTATCACTCATTGGGAGATGGGTTTAGTGGATTCAGTCATAATTATTACTATAGATACCAGACTGAATATGGAAAGGTTTCTTTCAGTAAAGGGAAATACAAGTATTCGGTTTTTAGTAACTACGAAGGAAATGAAGAAATGTCAGGTGTAATAGTAACTATATCCGAAAAAGAATATAACATCCCTTGCAGAAAAGTAATTACAAACAAACTTGTGGATCTTATCCCCTTGCTACAATGTGATAAAGAAGATGCATTGGGATGCTATCCTGAAAGATAATATCTTTAATGTTGTTTCTGGTACAGATTAATGAATGTTTTTTCAAAAAGGTTGTACATCGCTTTTTATAGTGTCATTCCTATGTACACATATGCCTATAGCACCTGCAATGATAATATATCGTATTATATTACCACTAAGATTTCAGGTGATGAACCAAGTAGCACCTTATCGATAATGCATAGCGGAAGAGGGCGGACGTTCACAGTTCCATTTCCTTCTGGAAATAGCGCATGTAAGAAAGTAAATGATGATGGGCTTATAAAAATAACTGTCTCTGCTGATAGACCAAGACTGAGTACTGTATATTACTTTGATATTTCTGGGAAGTTTAATTATATAGGTAGTGCATCTATCTCAACAAGCTCAGGCGAGGAGCGAGTAGGTGGTATTGGTGAAATAAATAAAAGCAATAAAATTTCTGCCGTTGATTTGGATGGAGTAGCAAGCGAGGATGCAGCCATCATAAGCAAAATCATCAATGCCTCTTATAGTCTTGCCGGTCATGATAAAGTGTCAGATTTATACCGTGACATGAGATACATCGAGATAAATGCATTGTCAGAGCGTACTGGAAATAAAATTTGTGACAGTGATGAGCGCGTATTTTATTACTGTAAGACAAAATCAGGGAAAAATCTTAACTTATGTTACTCTCCTTTCTCAGGAGATATAACGTATAATTATGGTAAGCAGGGGAAAGAATTATCTCTGAATGACTTTTCATTAATAGGTGAAACGTTCAGTTTTAAGAATAAAAATACGATGTACAACGTGTCCCCTGCTAAAGGAGAGATATCAGTTATTCAAAACGGTAAACAGTTATCTGTAATTTCGTGTATATGATGGCCATTGTTAATGGAATCCGAGGCCGGATAGCTGTTCTCCAACTCATTGGTTGTCAGTTAGTTGCATTCAAGCAGCATCCAGTATCGACTTGAGAAACAACGCCGAAGATTGGCGATTGATGGGATCTTTTTTGGCGGCTGCAATTTACCAAAAAGAAACCCGCCGGTGGCGGGTGGAAGGATTGCAACACTAACCAGGAGGAGGTGTTATCCAGTAGACCCTACCCCTGCGTAATGGTTCAATTTTATTGAGTTTTTTCATTTTTGATGTCGACTTTGCATCGGGATCTGGGGCGCCGGATCGGTTATCATTCCGGTCCCGTCATCCGGTTGTTGAGGACTTATGCCCGCATTCTCCTGGTTAGCGCTCTTCTTTGGCGCGTTTTACTTTGTCTACGGTGCCTATCTGCCGTTCTGGTCGCTCTGGCTGGAGGGAATAGGAGTGAGCGCCGAGATGATAGGCCTCTTGCTGGGGGCGGGGATGGCGATCCGCTTTGCCGGCAACCTGATGGTGATGGGGCAGATCAAGGGGGCGGGTCACCTGTTGCCGGTGACGCGGCTGCTCTCCCTGCTCAGTCTGCTGGCGTTCCTCGGGTTTTATCTCAGCCACAACCTCTGGTGGCTGGTGGCGCTGACCCTGGTGGCGAACTTTATCTACCCGACTCTGATGCCGGTGGGGGAGGCGCTGGCTACCCGCATGGTGGTGCAGGCCCATCTCGACTATGGCAAGGTGCGCCTGTGCGGCTCCTTCGCCTTTATTGTCGCCTCCACCCTGGTGGGGGCCTTGGTGGGCAATTTTGGCAGCGACTGGATCTTGCATACCATGGTGGCCGGCTTGTTGCTGATGCTGCTGCTCAGCTGGTTGCCGATCCATCCGGTGCCACAGGATATTCAGGGCGAGCGGGAGCGATCCTCCCTGCTGGATACCCTGAGATCTCCCCAAGTGCGCCGTTTCTTGTTGATTACCGCCCTCCTGCAGGGCAGCCACGCCGCCTACTATGGCTTCAGCGCCATCTACTGGAAGGCGCAGGGCTACAGCGGTACCACCATAGGTTATCTGTGGGCGCTGGGAGTGGTAGCCGAGATCTGCATGTTCGCCGCCGACAAGCGCTTCCTGCAGCGCTACGGGGCCCAGATGTTGTTCACAATCGGTGCCATCGGATGTGTAGTGCGCTGGACCCTGCTGGGCGCCTCGACCGAGATCTGGGTGCTGGTGCTTGGGCAGTTGCTGCACTCGGTCACCTTCTGTGTCAGTCATCTGGGGGCGGTACGCTTCATGACGCGGATGTTGCCCGCCGAGCAGATGATCCCCACCCAGTCTCTCTATGCCGCCATCGGGCTCGGCATGACGGTGGCCGCGTTGATGGCGCTGTGCGGCGTGTTGTTCGAGCCCCTCGGCGGCAGCATCTTCTTCCTGATGGTGCTGGTGGTGCTGCCAGTGTTTTTCTTGCGTCTCAGGCCACCAACGGTGGCTGCCTGATGGGGATGTACGGGGCAGGAGGGCCATGTGCTTATCCTGCCCCCATGACTTTTGACCGCCGTCTCTCTAGACTGGCGGTGGTTTGAACCAATTTCCAGGATGGACAAGGGGTTATAGATGCACCAGGGATGGCTGCTGATCGGATTGTCGCTCGCCTATCTCGGCTTGCTGTTTTTGATCGCCTTCGTGGCGGACAAGCACAAACGCCACCGGCTCAAGGGGCAACCCCTGCTCTACAGCTTGTCGCTGGCGGTCTATTGCACCTCCTGGACCTTCTTCGGGACGGTCGGACAGGCCAGCGAATCCCCTTGGTCGCCGGTGCCCATCTATCTTGGCCCCATGCTGGTGTTCCTGTTTGGCTGGCGCCTGCTGGCCCGCCTCATCCTGGTGGCCAAGCGCGAGCACATCACCTCCATCGCCGACTTTATCGCCGCCCGTTACGGCAAGTCCCAGCATCTGGCCATGGTGATCGCGCTGATTGCCATCATGGGCATACTCCCCTACCTGGTGTTGCAGCTTAAAGCCATCGTCACCGGGCTGGATCTGCTGATGGTAAACTCGGTGCCCGCCGGCCCGGCTGGTAATACCGCCGGCCCGGCTGGTAATACCGCCGAGCTGGCCCTGGGCGTCACCCTCTTATTGGCCCTGTTCAGCATACTGTTCGGCACCCGCCATCTGGATGCCACCGAGCATCACAGGGGCATGGTAGTGGCCATCGCCTTCGAATCCGTGGTGAAACTGCTGGCCTTTATTGCGGTGGGGGGCTTCGCCCTCTGGCTTATCCTGAGTCAGCCGAGCCCGGAGCACACCCGGGTTGCCAGCGATTTCCTGGATGCCGTGGTGTCGGTCTCGCCCGGCAATCTGCTGGAGCTGGCGATCTATACGGTGCTGGCCATGTGCGCCGTCATCTGCCTGCCGCGCCAGTTCCATGTGACCGTGGTGGAGAACAACCAGGGCCAGGACCTGCACTGGGCGCGCTGGATATTCCCCCTTTATCTCTTTGCGATGGGGCTCTTCATCTGGCCGCTGGCGCTGGCGGGCAAGCAGTGGGTAGGGGCGGACATGGCCTCCGACACCTATGTGATCAGCTTGCCGATGGCCCTCGGTTTCGACGGCATGGCGATGCTGGCGTTTCTCGGTGGTACCTCTGCGGCGACCGGTATGGTGATCGTCTGCACCATCGCCCTGGCCATCATGGTGAGCAACGATCTGGTGCTGCCGGTGCTATTGCGCCGCTTCTGGCAGCAGGGGCGGGACGAGCGGCTGGTGCGTCTGCTGCTGCGGGTGCGCCGGGGGGCCATTTTGCTGATCCTGCTGGCGGCCTGGGGGCTCTACCTCTGGCTTGGTGATCTTACCAGCCTGTCGCGCATCGGCTATCTGTCGTTTGGCGCCGTGGCCCAGTTTGCTCCCGCCCTGCTGCTCGGCCTCTACTGGCGACACGGCAATCGCAAGGGGGTCTATCTTGGCCTCGCCCTCGGGGTCAGCCTCTGGTTCATCACCCTGCTGGCGGAGAGCGGTCTGCTGGCCGGTTCGCCGCTGGAGGCCCTGCTGGCCCCTCCCGACTGGCCCGCGTTTCGCGATCTGAGTCTGGGGGCCTGGTGCATCTTCCTGAGCCTGCTGCTCAATGTCATCGGCTATGTGGCCGGCTCCCTGCTGTCGCGGGCGGCGGTGAGCGAGCGGTTGCAGGCGGCCAACTTCGTCGGCAATGCCAACCGTGATACCACGGCCCTCTATCAGGCGCGGGTCTCGGTCAAGGAGCTGGAGATGTTGGCGGCCCGCTTTGTCGGCTCCAGCCGGGTCAAGCGTGCCTTTGGTCGCTTCGCCGGGGAGCATGGCGGCACCCTGGCGCCCCAGATGCAGGCCTCCGCCGAACTTATCGCCCATACCGAGCGGCTGCTGGCGGGGGTGTTTGGCACTTCGTCGGCCCGGCTGGTGCTTGCCTCGGCCCTGCAGGGGCGCAACATGCAGCTCGAGGAGATCGCCACCATAGTGGACGAGGCTTCCGATGTGTTTCGCTTCAATCGCGGCCTGTTGCAGGGAGCCATCGAGCATATAGGGCAGGGGATCTCGGTGGTGGATCGGGAGCTCAAGCTGGTGGCCTGGAACCGACGCTACATCGAGCTGTTCCGCTATCCCCCCGGGCTCATTCAGGCGGGACGGCCCATCGAAGAGATCATTCGCTACAACGCCCAGCAGGGGCTGTGCGGCCTTGGAGACATCGAGGATCAGGTGGCCCGTCGGGTCGCCTTCATGAAGAAGGGGAGCGCCCACATCTCGGCCCGCGAGCGCCCTGATGGCCGGGTGATCGAGATGCAGGGCAACCCCATGCCGGCCGGCGGCTTCGTCATGACCTTCACCGACATCACCCCGTTTCGCGACGCCGAGCGGGTGCTGCGCGAAGCCAACGAACTGCTGGAGGCGCGAGTGGCCGAGCGTACCCACGAGCTCTCCGAGCTCAACCGCCAGCTGCTGCTGGTGAACCAGCAGGTGGAACGGGCCAACCACTCCAAGAGCCGTTTCCTCGCGGCGGTCAGTCACGATCTCACCCAGCCGCTGAATGCGGCCAAGCTGTTCACCTCCTCCCTGCTGGAGATGCTACCCGGCGAAGGGGAGCCGGCCCGCATCGCCCGCCATATCGACGATGCCCTGGGGGCGACCGAGGATCTCATCAGCGATCTGCTCGATATTTCTCGCCTCGAGGCGGGCAAGTTCAAGGCCAGGAAGCTCGACTTTGCCCTGCGGGAGGTGTTCGACAACCTCAAGGCGGAGTTTGGCGTGCTGGCCCAGGCGGGGGAGGTCCACTTCTCGGTGGTGGAGAGCAAGCTCGCCGTCTACAGCGATGTGCGTCTGCTGCGCCGGGTGCTGCAAAACTTCCTCACCAATGCGTTTCGCTACAACCCGGGCGGCCGGGTGCTGCTCGGCTGTCGCCGGGTGGGGGACAAGGTACGCATCGAAGTGTGGGACAACGGTCCCGGCATTCCGCAGGACAAGCAGGAGGCGATCTTCGACGAGTTTTCCCGCCTCGATCACTCCCGCACCACTCGGGAGCAAGGGTTGGGGTTGGGGCTTGCCATCGCCCGCGGCATCTCGCTGGTACTGGGTCATCAGCTCACATTGCGCAGCTGGCCGGGAGCTGGCTCGGTGTTTGCCATCACCCTCAATCAGGCGACCCGCCCGGTCACGCCCCAGTTGCCGGTGGCGCCCGTGGTGCGCGACAGCCAACTGGAGGGGGTGCGGGTACTCTGCATTGACAACGAGCGGGATATTCTGGTGGCGATGGCCTCCCTGCTGGAACGCTGGGGCTGCGAGGTGCGCTGTGCTCTCAATCAGAGCGAGGCTGAGGGGATAGTGACGGAGGGCTTCGTGCCGAGGCTGGTGCTCTCCGACTACCACCTGGATGACGACAAGACGGGATTGCAGGCACTGGATGGGCTGCAGCAGGCTCATGGCGACCATATCGGTGGCATCATCATCAGCGCCGATCGCAAGAGCGAGTTGCAGGCGCAGATCCGCGAGCAGGGTTATGGCTACATCAGCAAGCCGGTCAAACCGCTCAAGTTGCGTGCCCTGATGAACAGCCTTTTATTGCCGCCGCAGTGAGCAGGCTCACAAAATTAATCAAATCATGAAACTGTTCGGTGCGATATGAAGGGGCGGGAATGGCGAGGATTGCCGCATCAATCCTCACCAAATCATGCTTTTTGCCAAACCTGAGTCCCATCTCCTGTCATTTCTGCTAGGTAGCGGTCCGGATCGCCCCCCTCTATAGTCGGGGGGCGATTTTTTATGTCGCGAATGAAGTGTGTTAAGGGCAAACCGATTGAAAAGTCGGGACGCAAAGCTTCCGGTCTAAGGGTCAGCAGTACCTAAGATAGCGGGGCCACCACAGGTCGTTGTGCTCCTTTTGCCAAGGAGGAGCTGCTGTCTGCATTACCTGTCAGGGGCGTCGCCCTTTTCGTTGCAAACATAACGAGATAGGGAAATACAACAATGCCAAGTCCAAAACCAACCATGCTGGCCCTCGCGGTCGGTCTCTTCTGTGCATCTTCCGCCTACGCCGCGCCGCCCGGCAAAGCCACCATCGGCTGGGGTCCCACCAAGTTTTCCATCATCGAGGTGGATCAGGCCGCGACCTCCTACAACAACCTGGTCAAGGTGAAGGATGCCGCCGATGTCGAGGTGAACTGGAATCTCTGGAGCGGTGATCTGGGCCAGACCGCCAAGGTCCTGCTCGATGGCCAGGAGGTGTGGTCCGGCCCTTCCGCCGCGTCCGGCAGCGCCACCTTCAAGGTGAAAAAAGGGGGGCGTTACCAAATGCAGGTAGCTCTGTGCAACGCCGATGGCTGTACCCTCTCCGACAAGAAGGAGATAGTGGTGGCCGATACCGACGGCAGCCACCTGGCCCCGCTCAAGACGTCGCTGCAGGAGAACAACAAGCCTTACGCCAACAAGTCCGGCAAGGTGGTCGGTACCTACTATGTGGAGTGGGGCGTTTATGGCCGCAAGTTCACAGTGGACAAGATCCCGGCCCAGAACCTGACGCACATCCTCTACGGCTTTACCCCCATTTGCGGCGGGGATGGCCTGAACGACAGCCTCAAGGAGATCGAAGGAAGCTTCCAGGCGCTGCAACGGGCCTGTGCCGGCCGCGCTGACTTCAAGGTGGCGATCCATGACCCCTGGGCTGCCGTCCAGATGCCGCAAAGCGGCCTGACCGCCCACGATGAGCCCTACAAGGGCAACTTCGGTGCCCTGATGGCCCTCAAGCAGGCCTACCCGGATCTGAAGATACTGCCGTCCGTGGGGGGCTGGACCCTCTCCGATCCCTTCTACTTCCTCGGTGACAAGACCAAGCGCGACACCTTCGTCGCCTCGGTGAAGGAGTTCCTGCAGACCTGGAAATTCTTCGACGGCGTGGATATCGACTGGGAGTATCCGGGTGGCCAGGGTGCCAACCCGAAACTCGGCAGCCCGACCGATGGTGCCACCTATGTGGCCCTGATGAAGGATCTGCGCGCCATGCTCGACGAGCTGGAAGCCCAGACGGGTCGCAAGTATGAGCTCACCTCCGCCATCGGTGCCGGTGGCGACAAGATTGAAGACGTGGATTACCGCGCGGCCCAGCAGTACATGGATCGCATCTTCCTGATGAGCTACGACTTCAACGGCGGCTGGAGCAATACCGAGCTTGGCCACCAGACCAACCTCTATCCGGCCAGCTGGGATCCCGATACCAAGTACACCACCGACAAGGCGGTCAAGGCGCTGTTGGGGCAAGGGGTCGAGCCCGGCAAGCTGGTGGTCGGTGCGGCCATGTATGGCCGTGGCTGGACCGGTGTGAGCGGCTATCAGGCCGGCAACCCCTTTACTGGTACCGCGACCGGCAAGGTGAAAGGGACCTGGGAAGATGGAGTGGTGGACTATCGCGACATCGTCAACAACCGCATGGGCAGCGAGTGGGAGAAAGGCTACGACGAGGTGGCCGAAGGGCCCTACGTGTTCAAGGCGTCGACCGGCGATCTCATCACCTATGACAACGACCGCTCGGTCAAGGCCAAGGGGCAGTACGTGCTGGCCAACCAGCTCGGCGGCCTCTTCTCCTGGGAGATCGATGCCGACAACGGTGACATCCTCAACGCCATGCACGAGGGACTGGGCCACGGCGAGGGCATCACGCCGCCTGCCAACAAGCCGCCGGTGGCCAATGCGGGCAGTGATCTCGCTGTCACCGGTCCGGCCGAGGTGACCCTCAATGGTGCCTCTTCCCACGATCCGGAAAGCGGTGCCCTCACCTACAGCTGGAAGCAGGTATCAGGCCCGCAGGCCACCCTGCTCGACGCCAGTCAGGCCAAGGCCCGGGTGGTGCTCGATGGCGTGACAGCCGACATCAATCTGGTGTTCGAGCTGACCGTCACCGACGATCAGGGACTCTCGGCCAGCGATCAGGTGGTAGTGACCAACAAGGCGCCCCAGCCCAACCTGCCACCCGTGGTGACGGTACCGGCCAGCGCGACCGTGGAGTCGGGCAAGCAGGTGACCATCAAGGCCAGCGTCTCCGATCCCAACGGTGATGCCCTGACGTATCAGTGGAGCGTACCGGCTGGCCTCAGTGCCACCGGGCAGGATAGCCCCACCCTGGTGGTGACCGGTCCGAGCGTGACCAGTGACACGGCTTATGACCTGACTCTGACGGTATCCGATGGTGCCCTGGATGCCAGCGCCAGCAGCCGGCTGACCGTCAAGCCCGCCAGCACGGGTGGCGGTTGCGAGGTCAGCGATCCGGATGCGGCCAACTGGCCAGCCTGGCAGGCGAGCCAGACCTACAACAGCGGGGACAAGGTGAGCCACAACCAGCTGGTGTGGCAGGCCAAGTACTGGACTCAGGGCAATGAACCGAGCCGCACGAGCGACCAGTGGCTGCTGGTGAGCAAGGTTCAGCTGGGCTGGGATGCCAATGTTGCCTACAACGGCGGCGATCTGACCAGCCATAATGGCCGCCAGTGGAAAGCACAATACTGGACCCGTGGCAATGAACCCGGCAAGCATGAAGTCTGGCTGGACGTTGGTGCCGCCAGTTGCAACTGATCCTGGTCCATGAAAGCAGGCTCTGCCGCAAGGGATGGCAACCCGGTGCTATGGTGACCGACGGGGTATGTGAGTGACATTGTTGCTTACATCCTGTCCCACAGGGAGCGTCGGCAGCCAAGCCTGACCGGGGAGACTTGTCAGCTGTGAGGCCTTGTCTTGAGCCGAGCCAATCATGGTAGAACTGTAACACTATAAAAAGATGGGGCCTGTGGGCCCCATCTTCATTTGCTGGAGTTCAGGTTTGGCCGTAGAGAGGTTGGCCAGGACAGGACAGCACCCTGGTGGCGCTGCGAGGGGGATGTATTTATGTAATTTTACTACTTGGTGTGTGTAATGTTGTCAGCCGTTCACGCGCCATAACGGAAGTAGTACTGGCGGGTTGACGGGGCATACGCGTCTTTCTCGACGACGCCATTTTTGCGGGTCGCACCTTTAAGGTGGAACAGTACAGCCAGATTCTCAAACATGATTAACCTCATCGCTCTGTTATTTATGATTGGTTGTGTGACCTTGGTCACGGTTTGATCCTAGGAGTATCTGTGAGCTGGATCAACTTATTGTGTTGTAAATTTACATAAATCATGGAAAGGGTTTTCAAATTCAAAAGCCCTTATGGAAAGGATTTCATGTCGCCCGTTACAACGCTTGTTACAAGAGGGACCTGGTGTCCCGGATTGGGAAGCGGAGTCCTTCAGGCTAAGTCGGGAGAAACGGGATAAAGCAGCCAGGCATTATGAGGCACTGACCGGTAGGCATTTCATCCTGGCATTACGCCTGTTTTGTGACCAAAAACAGTGAGATAGCTGGTCTCTTGCTGGTTAAATCGACGAACTGCTGTAATTTTGACTAAACGCACTTGTGGGGATTATTTTAGGGTTGACAGCAAAGCGGGTGATGCCTATCATGCGCCTCCGTTGCCGGAGATAACTTCGGTGGCCCGAGGTGAGTTGGGGTTATAGCTCAGCTGGGAGAGCGCTTGCATGGCATGCAAGAGGTCCGCGGTTCGATCCCGCGTAGCTCCACCAAATTCTTCTCGGACAATCTGGAATCAAAGGGGTTATAGCTCAGCTGGGAGAGCGCTTGCATGGCATGCAAGAGGTCCGCGGTTCGATCCCGCGTAGCTCCACCAGATTCTCGATTGTAAATTTCAGTACCCAGGGCAGAGTGGTGTGTACACCCAGGCCGACCTTTGTGGGGTTATAGCTCAGCTGGGAGAGCGCTTGCATGGCATGCAAGAGGTCCGCGGTTCGATCCCGCGTAGCTCCACCATTATTGAAGCCGACAGGCTGACGACAAGCGGCATCCAGAACCGTTTGTCGGGTAGAAAATTTGGGGTTATAGCTCAGCTGGGAGAGCGCTTGCATGGCATGCAAGAGGTCCGCGGTTCGATCCCGCGTAGCTCCACCATTATTGAAGCCGACAGGCTGACGGCAAGCGGCGTCCAGAACCATTTGTCGGGTAGAAAATTTGGGGTTATAGCTCAGCTGGGAGAGCGCTTGCATGGCATGCAAGAGGTCCGCGGTTCGATCCCGCGTAGCTCCACCATCTTCTTGTTAGAAGAACGTTGAAGGCCACCGCATTGCGGTGGCCTTTTTGTTTTTCCTTGCCCGTTATTTTTTCCCTTGCTTCCCATACGTCGTGCCACTCACAGATCCCGGCGGCAAAAAAGCCCGCGCCAGGCGCGGGCTTTGGGGCATGACAATGGGCGTCACCGTGTTTAGCGGCGGCGTCGCCAGGCCAGCGGCAACATGGCCAGCAAGCCCAGGCCAAGGGCGCCACCACCTGACGAAGAGCCTGGCTTGGCCGCATCGCTGCCCAGTTTGAGATCGACGATGACGGGATCATGGTCGGAGGCGCTGAACGGATTGTCAGATTTGATCATATCGCCGGTGAAGCTGCGACCATATTCGAACAGGTTGCTCTCGAAAGAGTTGATATGCCAATCGGCGACCCCGAGTACCTTGCCGGCCAGCGCCGGATTGGCGAGGGCGTAATCCAGGGTGCCGAGCTCGGCCTCATAGCTGTAGGAGATGGCCTTCTCCTTGTTGAATTTCACGTTCAGATCGACCAGACCGTAGCTGCGAGTCACCTCCTGTCCCAGCTGCTCATAGGGCTGTTCGCCGAGATAGGAGTGGGAGGCCGAGACAATATTGCGCTCGCTGGTGGCCGGGTTGTAGTCGGTCAGCACCCGGATGGGATCTTCCTTGGCGTAGGAGTTGAAGTCCCCCACCAGCAGCACCTGACCGGACAGCTTGCTGACCGCATCCCCCAACACCTTGGCAGCGGTGACCCGGAACTCGGTGCATTTGCCCTGCAGATCGGCGGGTTCGCTCTTGCCATCACCATTCTCGTAGCAGCCGGATCCCTTGGATTTGAGGTGGTTGACCACCAGGGTGAGTGGCTCCTTGCTGCCTTCGACGGTGAACGTCTGCACCAGAGAGTCACGCTGGGAGGCGCGCTTGGCGATGCCACCCACTGTGTAGCGCTGTTCCGGCATCTGGATGAAGCTGGCATCGCCGGCGGGAGTGAGCAGAGCGGGGCGGTAGATCATGGCAACCATGATGGCGTCGCCGCCGAAGAACTTGCCCTCGGTGAGGGCCGTGGCGGGCAGGCGAACATAGGCATAGTGCTTGCTCGCGTCTTTTTGTGCCTGGTTGAGACGGGTGACCAGATCATGGAGGGCAGAGGTATCGTCGAAGCCGTTGTTCTCCATCTCCATCAGACCGAGCAGGTCGGCATCCATCTGGGTGATGGCGTTGACGATCTTGGTGCTCTGTTTCTGGAAATCCTCCAGACTCTTGGCGCCCCGGTTGCAGCCCTTGGCGCTGTCCGCATCAGCCTGATCCTGGCACAGTACGTTGAGGGCACCGCCCACGCTGGAGTGGCTGGTGAAGTAGTTGAGCACGTTGAAGCTGCCGATCCGCAGATCCGAGCCTGTAACGCGATCCGGTGCATTCTGGCGATCGTTGTCGCTGGTGCGCAGCAGATCTCCTATGGTGATGGTCTGCTCCCGGGGGACGATGAGACGATACTCGCCGAAGCTGTAGCCCACCATGGCCTCCAGATTGACCGGCGCATCGCCGATCCGAAGGTAACCCTGCTCCGGCTCCCAGGCGGGCAGCCAGGGCAGCGTGCCGTTAGCGGCCTTGAAGTCTGATTCGAGGAACACCCGATTGCCGGCATTGGTCGAGGCCAGTGCCTTCGCCTCGCTGCTGCCAGCCACATGCAGCTGGGTTGGTTTCATCAGCGGTGCCTGGTGGGCGAGCACCAGGTTGTTGCGTTTGGCGGCATAGTCATAGCTGAAGTTGCGGCTCACCTTGAGCAGGCTGTCGGCATCGAGGCGCACCCGCATCCCTTCGTGGCGCTCCAGGGACCGTGCGAGGTTTTCCCCTTCCAGTACCCGCAATGGCACGGCGGTCGGGGCTTGCGCCTGGGTCAGGACCTGCAGGCGCGGGGTAGTGCCGTCAAACACGGGCTTGAGCTGGGTGTGGCCGTAATACTCCTCGACCTTGGCCTCCAGGCAGACTTCGGCGCCCGGCTTGATGTCCGGGTACTTGCTGGCGAAGCTCTTGTCGTTCAGATAAACAAAGATGCCGTCCGACGTCTGGGGATTGCCATCGCCCTGCACATCCAGCAGGTAGAACCCCTTGTTGAGGCTCTCGCCAAGGGCGGAGACCACGGCCTTGACCGTGACGCTCTGGGGGCTCACGAAGCTGTCGTCGGGCACCAGGGGGCTCTTGTCGCCACTGCCCTGGATGGCGGGGACAGGAGTTAAGGACGCATCGGCCGGGCAGGTGAATCCAGCCGCGTAGAGAGACGGGGACGCAAGCGCCAGCCCCACGGCCAGCGATAGCAGGGTACGTGTACCTTTCATAGGTGTTCCTTTTTTATTTTTGCCAGTATTTCCATAGCCTTGGCTCCTTGACCAAGGGCGCGCATTGTCACATTTCCGGCATGTCATACCAGTGAGCCAACGCACATAACCGGGATGTCGGCGCCTGAGACATCCCTTTTTTTGACTTGGCTAACACACTGAAATAAATGATAAAAATGTTATCTGTATGCGCGATTGGAGCTAGGTGGCCGGCGTCGGTTACATAATTTTCTTTGAAAATGAAGATTGAGACTCTGGTGGTTAATTCCTATACTTAATCCGTTCCTAACGGAACCCAGGTAAAGGGCAAACCGGTAGCGATGCCGGGACGCAATGCCTCCGGTCTGTCTGGGTAGTCGAGACAGATAGCGGGGTTCCCCTGGGTGACAGTCGTGTCTGTGGCGCGTCCATCGCCAGTTGTCTGCACCTATCACGCAGGTTGCGATTGTTCTTTGTCCTGGTGACCCATGCCAAGACAAAACAAGGAAGATAACAATATGCAACAAACCTTAAGGCCCAGCCGGCTCGCCATGCTGGTGGCCATTGCTGCCATGCCCGCCTGGGCGCAGGCGGCGTACCCTGCCTATCAGGCCGGCGCGGCCTACAAGGCTGGAGATGTCGTCAGCAACGTCGGCAACCTCTACGAATGCAAGGAATTTCCCTACTCAGGTTGGTGCGGTGCGTCTCCCTATCACTACGAACCCGGCGTGGGTTCGGTCTGGGGTGATGCCTGGAAACTGTTCAGCGAGGGGGGCGGTAATCCGGATCTGGGGCTCGTCGTCAGCTCTCCCGCCGTTGGCAGTGCATTTGACGAAGGGACAGAGGTTGCGCTGGCGGTGACCCTGAGTGGCAACAGCAGCGCGCTGGCGAAGGTCGAGTATCTGATCGATGGCCAGCCGGTGGCGCAAGTGAGCGCCTCTCCCTGGTCAGCCAGCTGGGTCGCCAGCGGAGTGGGGGCTCATCAGCTTAAATCCCGGGCGCTGGACAAGGATGGCAAGGTGCTGAGTGAGGCGGACGCCAGTTTCAGCATCAATGCCGTGGTGGCGCCAGAAGCGCCCAAGGTGAACATCAGCAGCCCGGCCAATGGTGCCAAGGTGACCCTGGGCCGCAGCGTGGCGGTGAGCGGCAATGTGACCGACGCCAACAACGATGTCGCCAAAGTCGAGCTGTTTGTCGATGGCAAGAAGGTAGGAGAGGACACCAGCGCGCCCTGGCAGGTAAGCTGGATCCCGCAAGCCAAGGGGGCGGCGGCACTCAAGCTGGTGGCGACCGACAAGGCAAACCTCACTGGCGAATCAGCCCTGGTCGACGTGCAGGTGGAAGAGGCGGCCCTGCCACCCACCGGTGGCAACCTCTCCTGCGACATCCGCCAGATCTACCGCCCGGACGGCTACGAGTGCATGGGGGATGACCATGCCCGCCGGGTTATCGGTTACTTCACCTCCTGGCGCACCGGCAAGAACGGCCTGCCCGCCTATCTGGTCAACGATATCCCCTGGGACAAGATCACCCACATCAACTATGCCTTCGCGGCGGTGGATGAACAGAGCCATACCATCAAGGTGGATGACTCCGCCACCAAGATGACCTGGGACGGAGTGCCGGGCGCCGAGATGGATCCCGAATTCGCCTACCAGGGCCACTTCAACCTGCTCTCCAAATACAAGAAGCAGTACCCGGACGTGAAGACTCTGATCTCGGTCGGTGGCTGGGCCGATACCCGCGGCTTCTACACCGCCACCACCAAGGGCGACTGCTCGATCAACACCGCCGGCATCAACGCCTTTGCCGACTCGGCGGTGAGCTTCATCCGCCAGTACGGTTTCGATGGGGTGGATGTGGACTACGAGTACCCCACCTCCATGAAGGATGCTGGCAATCCGAACGACTTCCCGCTCTCCAACCAGTGCCGCGCCAAGTTGTTTGCCAACTACGAGGTGCTGATGAAGACCCTGCGTGAGCGGCTCGACAGCGCCGGCACCGAGGATGGCCGCAAGTACATGCTGACCATCGCCTCGCCGGCATCGGCCTATCTGCTGCGCGGTATGGAGAACTTCCAGGTCACTCAGTATCTGGATTACGTCAACCTGATGACCTATGACTTCCACGGTGCCTGGAACCACTTCGTCGGTCACAACGCGGCCCTGTTTGACAACAATGCCGACCCCGAGCTCTCCCACTGGGGCGTCTATACCCAGACCCAGTTCGGCGGCATCGGCTATCTGAATGCGGCCTGGTCTGCCCACTACTTCCGCGGCGCCCTGGCGGCCGGCAAGATCAACGTGGGTGTGCCCTATTACACCCGCGGTTGGCAGGGGGTGAGCGGCGGTACCCACGGCCTGGGTGGCAAGGCGGCCTTGCCGAGCCAGAACGAGTGCCAGCCGGGCACGGGTGGCAGCACGATTCCGTGCGGCAATGGGGCGGTCGGCATCGACAACATCTGGCACGATCTCGACAAGAACGGCAAGGAGATCGGCGGTGGCGCCGTTCCCATGTGGCATGCCAAAAACCTGGAGCACGCGGCCAGCCTCGGCATCACTACCTTGCCGAGCTATGGCACGGCCTGGGGTCTGGATCCCAACAATCCGGCGCACGTGATGCAGGGACAATATGTCCGTTACTACGATGACAAGGCCCATGCGCCCTGGCTGTGGAACGAACAGAAGAAGGTGTTCCTCTCCACCGAAGATGAAGAGTCCATGGGCCACAAGCTCGACTACATCATCAAGCGCGGTCTGGGCGGCGTCATGTTCTGGGAGATGGCGGGTGACTACGCCTTCGATCCGGCCAAGAACGAGTACGGCATGGGCAGTACCCTGACCACTCTTGCCTACGAGAAGTTTGCCAAGGCTGCGCCTTACAATACCCAGCAGAACGATCTGCCGGCGCCGAGCGCCCAGCTCGACATCGGCGTGAGCCTCTCTGGCTTCAAGGAAGGGGACTCCAACTACCCGATCAACCCGAAACTCAAGCTGGTCAACAAGTCGACCCAGACCATTCCGGGCGGTGCCAGAATCGAGTTCTTGGTCCCCACCTCCACCTCTGACACCATCACGGATCAGAGTGGCATGGGGCTCAAGGTGGTCGAAAGCGGTGGCAACGACAACTCGGAAGGCATCGCAAACGAGAAGGACTTCCACAAGGTGGCCATGAACCTGCCGGGCTGGCAGACCCTGGCACCGGGAGCCGAGGTGGAAGTGGCGATGACCTACTATCTGCCGGCCGCCGGCGTACCGAGCGGGATGCGCATCATCAGCGGCAGCCAGACCATAGGTCTCAAGGCCGAGTTCCCGACCCTGCCCGAAGCGGTACTGGGCACGGGTGGCACAGGTGGCGGTGGTTCCGATGGTTCGACCTGCAGCAGCCAGAACGTGGATCCGGCCTCCTACCCGGCCTACCCGAGCTGGCCGCGCGGGGATCACGCCAGCGGCGGCGATCGCATCACCCACAACAAAGCGGTGTGGCAGGCCAACTGGTGGACCAGCAGTGAACCCAAGGCCGGCGACGGCAGCTGGAAGTCAGTCTGTAGCTATTGATTTTAAAATCAATGTGATAAGTGAGGCTTAGGCCTCACTTTTTTTGTCTGATTGGTCGCTCTGCTGGAAAAAGCGTCTGCCTTTCCTAGCCGCTGCTCTCTATAATAGAGTCGATTAATAATCAGATGGATGTCAGCATATGGCGAGTATATTGGATTCAGTTGATCAACGAACCCAGCTGGTGGGCGAAAACCGCCTGGAGTTGTTGATGTTCCGCCTCGGCACCCGCCAGATGTTTGCGATCAACGTCTTCAAGGTGAGGGAGGTAGTCAAGCTGCCCCACCTCAACAAGATGCCGGGTTCCCACCACAACATCAGCGGCGTGGCCAATATCCGGGGTACCTCGATTCCGGTCATCAACCTGCGCAGCGCCATCGGCATGCGCCCCATGCCCATCGATAGCGAATCCAACCTCATCATCACCGAATACAACCGCACCATTCAGGGCTTTCTGGTGGGGCAGGTGGCCAATATCGTCAACATGACCTGGAAGGATATTCTGCCGCCGCCGCGTTCTGCAGGGCGGGCCAACTACCTGACCGCCATCACCCGGATCCCGGAGGACGGGGTCGATCAGATCGTCGAGATTATCGACGTGGAGAAGGTGCTGGCGGAGATCATCACCTATGACATCCGCATCTCGGAAGAGGTACTGGATCGGGAGATCCTGCCCGAGATGCACGGTCGCAAGGTACTCATCGTGGATGACTCCAGCACGGCCCGCAATCAGGTACGTGAAACCCTGGGGCAGCTTGGCCTTGAGGTGATCGAGTGTCAGGATGGCTTGCAGGCCCTCACCCTGCTCAAGGGGTGGTGTGATGCGGGCAAGAAGGTGACCGACGAGATCCTGCTGATGATCACGGATGCGGAGATGCCGGAGATGGACGGCTATCGCCTGACCCACGAGGTGCGCAGCGATGCGCGCATGGCCGACCTCTTCATCACCCTCAACACCTCCCTGAGCGGCAACTTCAATGAAGCCATGGTCAAGAAGGTGGGGTGTGACCGCTTCATCTCCAAGTTTCAGCCCGACTTGCTGGTCGGAGTGGCGCAGGAGCGTCTGCGCCAAGTGCTGGAGCAGTAAATTTCGTGCGTTTTTGATAAAACAAACATCCCGCCCTGGCGGGATGTTTGTTTATGGGAAGAGTGACAGGTTGGAGGGGGCTATGGCCTCAGCGCTCTAACAGAGGCTCGATGAAACGGGCCACCTTGTCGCGGATCTGCGGCTGGGCGGCTGGCGTCGGATGGATGCCATCGTTCATCATGAGTTCAGGGCGCAGTGCAATATCATTCATGAAGAAGGGGAGCAGCGGCAGTTTGTTGGCCTCGGCCAGTTCCGGGAAGATCTGCTCGAACTGGCGCAGATAGCGGGCGCCATAGTTGCGCGGCAGCTGGATCTGGGTCAAGACCACGCGCGTCTGGTTGGCCTTGGCCAGGGCAATCATGTCGGCCAGGTTCTTGCGGGTGATGGCTGGCGCGAAGCCGCGCAGGCCGTCATTGCCCCCCAGCTCGATCAGCAGCCAGTCCGGCTGGTGTTCTTCCAGCAGGGCGGGCAGGCGGGCCAGTCCCCCCTGGGTCGTTTCGCCGCTGATGCTGGCGTTGATCAGGGAGTGCACAGCCCCTTCATTTTGCCACTTCTGGTTGAGCAGGGCAGGCCAGCTCTGCTGAGCCTGCATCTGATAACCGGCACTCAGGCTGTCCCCCAGCACCAGCAGGGTCTGGGCCTGAACGGATGAAATCAGGAAACAGAGGGCAAACAGAATACGCGCCATAACATCAACTCCCTTCAGTGATTGGTATTAAAAAAGGACAAGGGCCTGCACAGGATGTCGACACCTGATGGTGACGGTCACCAAGGCCCTGAATAAACAGGATACGCAGCATGAGTTCAACACCCATTATCGTCGTCAGGAGCCTGGGCAAATCGGTTCGCCTCGGCCAGGAAAGCCTCACCATCCTTGAAGGGATCGATCTGCAAGTCAATAGCGGCGAGACGGTGGCCCTGGTGGGGGCGTCCGGATCGGGCAAATCCACCCTGCTGGGGCTGCTGGCAGGCCTCGATCTGCCGAGCCAGGGGGAGATAGAGATCCTCGGCAAATCCCTCGGCGAGCTGGATGAGGAGGGGCGGGCGCGGCTGCGAGCCGAGCAGATCGGTTTCGTATTCCAATCCTTCCTGCTGCTGCCCACCATGACAGCCCTTGAAAACGTGATGCTGCCGGCCGAGCTGCGCGGCGAGCGGGAGTGCGAGCAGAGGGCCCGCGAGCTGCTGGCGGCGGTGGGCTTGAGTGAACGGCTGCACCATCTGCCACCCCGCCTTTCCGGTGGCGAGCAGCAGAGGGTCGCCATCGCACGAGCCTTCATGACCCGCCCCAGCCTGCTGCTGGCCGACGAGCCGACCGGCAACCTCGACAGCAAGACGGGCGAGAAGGTGATAGAGCTGCTGTTCGAGCTCAACCGCAAGCACGGCACGACCCTGGTGGTGGTGACCCACGACCACGAGCTGGCCCGGCGCTGCCAGCGCCAGATCGTGATGGCGGCCGGACGGTTGGAAGGGAATTCCGAAGAGGTGGAGGCATGAGACGATCCGGGATGACATGCCTGCCTGTTTGGCCAGTAAATGGAGGTCACGGGGAATGATGCAGTGGCGACTGGGATGGCGACTGCTTCGCCGGGAGGGATTCAACGGCGAGCTGCGCTGGTTTGTGCTGGCGCTGGCCCTGAGCGTGGCTTGCGTGCTGAGCGTGGCGCTGGTGGCAGATCGGCTTGATGCCGGCCTCAAGGCATCGGGCCGCGACTTTATCGGGGCGGATCGGGTGCTGCGCACCGCCACGGCCATGCCGGATGGCTGGTTGCAGCAGGCAAAAAATGACGGATTGGCGGTGCAGACCACGGTCAGCTTCAACAGCATGCTGTTTCATGGCGAGGCGCTGCAGCTCGCCTCCATTCGGGCGGTGCCGGACGGTTTTCCCTTCTACGGCAAGCTGGAGTTGACCCCGCAGCGTTCTCCCGCGCTTGGGGAGATCTGGCTGTCGGCCCGGGTGATGCAGCTGCTGGCGGCCAAGCCGGGGGACGAACTGGAGGTCGGCAATACGGTGCTGAAAGTGGCCGGGCTGCTTGGCGAGGAGCCGGATCAGGGCTTCAGCCCCTTCCTGCTGGCGCCCAGGGCTCTCATTCACAGTGCCGATATCGAGGCGACCGGCGCCCTGTTGCCCGGCTCGCGCCAGCAGTGGCGCTATCTGTTCCAGGGCTCGCGGGAGTCACTGGCCCGCTACGAGCGCTGGCTGGAGCCAAAGCTGCAGCCGGGCCAGAAGTGGATCAAGCCGGATGACGGCGAGTCCCGGGTGGGGCGCTCGCTCGCCAATGCGGAGCGTTTCTTCCGGCTGGCCTCCCTGAGCGGCGTGCTGCTGGGGGCGCTGGCCATGGGGATCGCAGTGCGCCACTTTGCCGAGCGCCAGACCAATATGGTGGCGCTGCTCAAGACCCTGGGGGCTTCCCGTGCCAGCCTGTGGCAACTGATGAGCGTGCTGCTGCTCTCCCTGACCCTGATTGGCGCCCTGCTTGGCCTGCTGGCGGGCACTGTGATGCAGTGGGTCACTCTGCAGCTGTTGGGGGAGTTGCTGCCCCCGGATCTGCCGCCTCCCTCCTGGCGCCCCTTCGCCCTCGGGGTGGCGGTCGCCTTCTTCATCACCCTGTTGCTCGCCTTCGTACCCTTCCTGCGCCTGCTCAAGGTGCCGCCCCTGCGGGTATTGCGCCGCGAGCTGGAGGCGAGCGTTCCCCCCTGGCTGGCGTTGCCGGTGGGGTTGCTCGGCCTGTTTGCCCTGGTGTGGGGCTTTACCGCCGACATGCGTCTGGCGTTCGGGCTGATCGGGGGTATGGGCCTGCTGATGGGGTTGCTGGCGCTGCTGGCCGCCGGTCTGCTGCGGCTGGGGGCCGGGGTAAATGGCCCTCACGCCCTGCGTCTGGCACTGGCCCATCTTTCCCGCGAGCGCAGCAGTGGCCTGTTCCAGCTGGCGGGCTTTGCGCTGGCGCTCATGCTGTTTGGCCTCTTGTGGGCGGCGCGCGTCGATCTGCTGGACGAGTTCTCGGCCCGTTTGCCCGCCGATGCCCCCAACCGGTTTTTGGTCAATGTGGCGGAACATGAGCGCGAGGGGATCCTGGCCGATCTGGCGGCGGCGGGCGCGGTCACCTCGGACTTCTATCCCATGGTGCGCGGTCGCCTGACCCACATCGCCGGCGAGGCGGTGGGTGAGGGGGCCGCCAGCGGCCGCGAGGGGGTCGATCGGGAGCTCAATTTCACCACCACCAGCACCCTGCCGGTCGACAACCAGCTGGTGGCGGGGCGCTGGTTTGACGGGCCCGGGGAAGTGTCGGTGGACAGCGAGCTGGCCGGCAGGCTCGGCATCAAGCTGGGGGACATGCTCGGTTTCACTATTGACGGGCGCAGCTTCGGGGCTCGAGTGACCAGCCTTCGCAGCATCAAGTGGGACAACATGCGCCCCAATTTCTACATGATCTTCTCGGAGGATCTGCTCTCCTCCTTCTCCCGTACCTGGCTCGGCAGCTACCGGCTGCCCGCCGCCGGGCGCGCCGCCGAGGTGGAGATCATCCGCCGCCATCCCACGGTCAGCCTCATCGACGTAGATGACTTGATCGCCCGTTTGAGTCAGGTTTCCGAACAGGTGAGCCGGGCGCTGGCCCTGATGCTGGGGCTGGTGACGGTGGCGGCGTTGCTGGTGCTGCTGACCCAGACCCAGGCCAGCATGGCCCACCGGCGCCGCGAGCTGCTGCTGATGCGCACCCTGGGAGCCGGTAGCGCGCTGCTCAAGAGGATGCTGCGCTGGGAGCTGGTGGCGAGCGGCGCTCTGGCGGGGCTGTGCGCCGCCATGGTGGTGGAACTCTGCTCCTTCGGCCTGCAGTGGTGGTGGTTCGAGGGGCAGTGGCAGTTCCACTGGGCCATCTGGCTCACCTTGCCTACCCTGGGGGCCGTGCTGGTGACGCTGGCCGGGCAGGGGATGCGCCGTCAACTGCTGGCGGGTACCCTGAGCGATCGCTTGCGCGGCCTGGGGCAAGGCTTGCTGTAAGCGGCGGTAGGCATATTTACAGTCAATAAAAACAACCCGGCCAATTGGCCGGGTTGTTTTTATTGGGATCTGGCGTGCTAGCGGGGAGATCTCAGCAGATTGGTGAGGGCCTGGGGGAGTTCAGGGTAAGTGAAGTGAAAACCGGCCTGCTGCAGGCGGGCGGGTAGCACGTGTTGTCCGGTCAGCAGCAGATCCGATGCTTCTCCCATCATCAGGCGCAGCAAGGCTGCGGGCACGGTAAAGAGGTGGGGGCGGTGAAGGGTGTGCGCCAGAGTCTGGCTGAACTCCCTGTTGCTGACCGGATGGGGGGCTGTGCCGTTGAAGATGCCGTCGCACTCGCCGTGCTCCAGCAAAAACAGGATGGCGCGCACCAGATCCTGCACATGGATCCAGCTCATCACCTGGTTGCCGGCGCCCATGGGACCGCCGAGACCAAACCGGTAGGGGGGCAGCATTTTGGGCAGGGCGCCGCCATCGGTGCCAAGCACCAGTCCGATCCGCACGATGCAGACCCGGGTCAGGCGGCTGCGGGCCTCCTGAGCCAGGGTTTCCCACTGCTGGCAGAGCTGGTGGGTGAACTCGTCGTGGGGCGTCTGACACTGCTCATCCAGCGGCGCATCGTCTTGCCTGCCATACCAGCCGATGGCGGAGGCGTTGATCAGCACCTTGGGGGGCGTGGTCGAGAGCTTGATGAGATCCACCAGCTGTTCGGTCAGCAGCCAGCGGCTGTCGCAGAGCAGCTGCTTGCGCTGCTCGCTCCAGCGTCCGGCGGCGATGGGCTCCCCCGCCAGGTTGATGACCGCATCCACGTCATTGAGATCGTCGAGCCTGTCCAGGCTGTCGAGCACCTTGATGTCGTGACCCAGCAGGGTATAGGCGCGGCTGCCCTGGCGGCTCAATACCACCACCTCGTGGTTTACCTTGAGATGGGCCACTAGTCGACGGCCGATAAAGCCGGTGCCCCCCGTGATCAGAATCTTCATCGCTGCGCTCCCTAATTCGTTGTTTTCACTCTAATCAGCTCTTGGGCATTGAACAAGTGGCCGCAGGTTCATCATTCTCTGCCTGCTCTGTTACCGCAGCGGGATGCGGGCGAAAAAAAACCAGCGGATCACTCGCTGGTTTCAGGAACGTGCTCGCCGTCATGGCGGCGCTATCAGAGCATGCGGGTGAGAGCGCGGCAGAGGCGCTTGACCCCCTCTTCGATGGTTGCCTCATCCACGCAGGAGAAGCTCAGGCGCAGGGTGTTCTGGATCTCGGGGCGCACGTAGAAGGGGGCCCCGGGTACGAAGGCAACTTTCTCCTTGATCGCCTCGTCAAACAGCGCCATGGCGCTGACGCTCGGCGGCAGGGTCAGCCAGAGGAACATGCCCCCTTCCGGTCGGGTGTAGCTGACGCCGGGCGGGCAGTGACGGGCCAGGGCAGCCTCCATGGCGGCGCGCTGGCGGCCATAGACCTCCTTGAGCTTCTCCAGATGAGCATCCAGCGAGTTGTCGATCAGGAAGCGGTGTAGCACCTGCTGGCTGAAGGCGTTGCTGTGCAGGTCGGTGGCCTGCTTGGCGATGGTGACCTTCTTGCGCAGCCAGTCAGGCACCAGCATCCAGCCGAGGCGGAAGGCCGGGACGACGGTCTTGGAGAAGGAGCCGAGCAGCACGGTATTGTTCGGCGCCAGCTTGGCGATGGGGGGCAGGTGCTCGCCCTCGAAGCGCAGCTCGCCGTAGGGGTCATCTTCCACCATCAAGAGCTCGTGGCGCACCAGCCGCTCGGCCAGCGCCTCGCGGTTGGTGCGGCTGTAGGAGACGCCGCTCGGGTTCTGGAAGTTGGGCACGCCGTAGAGCAGCTTGGCATTGGAGCCGCTGGCCAGCAGCGCATCCAGCGCCGCCAGATCCAGCCCTTCTTCACCGAGGGTGATGGGCTTGAAGGTGGGCTGATAGACGGAAAATGCCTGGATGGCGCCAAGATAGCCTGGCTCCTCGATGATGAGGTCCTGCTCCTCGTCGATCAGTACCTTGCCCAGCAGATCCAGCGCCTGCTGGGAGCCGCTGGTGATGAGGATGTTGTCCGGGTTGACCTGCATGCCGTGGCGGCTCAGATAGCGGTCGGCAATATATTGGCGCAGCGGGGCGAAGCCCTCGGTGGCGGCATACTGCAGGGCGGCGGCACCCTGCTCGCGCAGCACGTCCTGGCAGGCCTGGTCGATGGCCTTGACCGGAAACAGGTGCGGGTTGGGCAGACCGCCGGCGAAGGAGATGATCTCCGGGTTGGCGGCAACTTTAAGGATTTCGCGGATAAAGGAAGGCTCGACTTTTTCGAAACGCTGGGCAAAAAACGGCTGCATAGGACTCTCTCTGGCATGATGAGCGGTCACTCCATTCGACCGCCAAGTTATCCGGTTGTATCAGATTTAAAAAATGAGGCAATGGCTGTAACAATATTCGCCAAAAAAGAGCCGGTTTGGCGCCGTGGCGGCGGCCACTGCCCATGACTGCGAGATCCGCGGGCGTGGATGGAAGATTTGTTGTGCGAAACACTTGCGCCCAGTGGCTATCTTGGGATAATTCGCTCCCCTGTTTTCGCCAGGCGATGAAATAACGAGCGTCGAGCCGTCCTTGCGCTGAGCGGATCCAAGACGTATTACCCGGATTGATGAAATAACGAGACAATTATGCCTGTGACCCAAGATGTATTTAACGAAGACGGCAAGTTCATGCGCAAGATCCGCAGCTTTGTCCGTCGCGAAGGCCGCCTGACCAAAGGGCAGGAGAAGGCCCTGGAAGAACTCTGGCCGGTCATGGGTATCGATTTCGCGCCAGAGCCGCTCGATCTGGTCGCCCTGTTTGGCCGCGAAGCACCGGTAGTGCTGGAGATCGGTTTCGGCATGGGCGCCTCCCTGGTTGAGATGGCCAAGAACGCCCCCGAGAAAAACTTCATCGGCATCGAGGTACACACCCCGGGAGTGGGTGCCTGCCTGGGTACCGCCCAGGAAGCGGGCGTCACCAATCTCAAGGTCATTTGCCACGACGCGGTCGAGGTGCTGGATCACATGATCCCGAACGGCTCTCTCGCCTGCCTGCAGCTCTTCTTCCCTGACCCCTGGCACAAGAGCCGCCACCACAAGCGCCGCATCGTGCAGCCGGCGTTCGCCCAGGCCATTCGTCAGAAGCTGGCCATCGGTGGTGTCTTCCACATGGCCACCGACTGGGAAAATTATGCCGAGCACATGCTGGAGGTGATGAGCGCTGCCGAGGGGTACGAAAACACCTCTGCCACCGGCAACTGGGTGCCGCGTCCCGACTGGCGTCCGCTGACCAAATTCGAACAACGGGGCCATCGTCTTGGTCACGGGGTTTGGGATCTGATTTTCAAACGTGTCAACTAACTAAGGAGCTATCATGGCCAATCGTAGCCGCCGCCTGCGTAAGAAACTGCGCGTCGATGAATTCCAGGAAATGGGGTTCGACATCGGTTTCAACTTCCCGGTCGGCACTGCCGAAGAAACCATCGATGCGGTAGTCGATGCGATGATCGATGAAGTGATTGAACCCCGCAAACTGGCCTTCGCCGGTTCCGGCCACCTGGCCTGGGAAGGGATGATCTGCACCCAGCTGCTCGGCAAGTGCACCGAAGAAGATCGCGCCGCCGTCAAAGCCTGGCTGGAAGCCAAGGGGATGGAAGCCGTGGTGGTCAGCGAGCTGTTTGACCTCTGGTACGGTGAACCGGCCTAATCATCTCTTGCCCATGGTGGGCAGATAGACAAATCCCGCCGCTGGCGGGATTTTTGTCAGTGGACCCGGGTTCTTCGCAGCCGTTTTAGTCATGGAATCGCTTATGGTGTTGTCATCCGAATTACTGGCCAGCATTCTGGAAGAGGTGCGCCCGCTGCTGGGGCAAGGCAAGGTGGCCGACTACATTCCCGCCCTGGCCCAGGTGCCCGCCGATCGGCTTGGCATGGCGGTCTGTACCGTGGAGGGAGAGCTGTTCACCGCAGGTGATGCCTTCGAGCCCTTCTCCATCCAGAGTATCTCCAAGGCCCTGAGCCTCACGCTGGCCCTCACCCTCTATCAGGAGGAGGAGATCTGGGCCCGGGTGGGTAAGGAGCCGTCCGGCCAGCCATTCAACTCCCTGGTCCAGCTGGAGTTCGAACAGGGCATTCCCCGCAACCCCTTCATCAATGCCGGAGCCCTGGTAGTGAGCGATCTGCTGGAGACCCGCCTGACCGCCCCGCGCCAGCGCACCCTGGAGCTGGCCCGCCGTCTTTCCGGTAACCCGGCCATCATGGCGGATCAGATAGTGGCTCGCTCCGAATACCAGCACTCCGCCCGCAACGCCGCCATCGCCTACCTGATGAAGGCTTATGGCAACTTCGAAAATGAAGTGGACAAGGTGCTGCAAAGCTACTTCAATGCCTGCGCGATCCGTATGAGTTGCGTCGATCTGGCGCGGGCCTTCATCTATCTGGCCAACCGGGGGGTACCGCTCGGTGAGACGACGCCGCTGCTGCCGGCCCGTACCACCAAGCAGGTCAATGCCCTGCTCGCCACCTGCGGCCTCTATGACGAGGCCGGTGATTTTGCCTATCGGGTGGGGATGCCGGGCAAATCCGGGGTCGGCGGCGGCATTATTGCCCTCATCCCGGGTGAGTTGTGCGTCTGTGTCTGGTCGCCCGAGCTCAACAAGGCCGGCAATTCGCTGGCGGGCACGGCGGCGCTGGAGTTGCTGGCCGAGCGCCTGGGCCGCTCCATTTTTTAACCTTGTTCAATGAATCGAGAGATCATCATGAAACGATATCTTCGCTCTCTGCAGGCCGCACTGGCGACCTTGCTGTTCTGGTGTGCCTGGCCCGTCCTCGCCGCCGAATTGCCGTCGCTCACCCTGACCGATGCCAAGGCCAAGCAGGCGGTCATCCTGGATACCCGTGCCAGCTACTTCTATCAGGGGTGGCCAATGGAGGGCGAGCAGCAGGGTGGCCATGTGGCCGGGGCCGAACTCCTCTCCGCCGACTGGAAATACAGCGATGAAGAGTGGCCCAAGGCGCTTGCCGCCAAGGGACTGAAAGCCGATCGTCCGGTCGTTCTCTACGGTGCGCCGCGCGAGGTGGCCGAAGTGGCCCGCCTGTTGCGCCAGCAGGGCATCAAGCATCTGTTCGAGCTGCAGGATTGGCAGAGTGTCCCGCGCGAGCATCTGGTTCGCTGGCAGCAGCTGGTCTATCCGCAGTGGCTGGCTGATCTGCAGGCCGGCAAGCCGGTGGTTGCCGCGCCGAAAGGGGAGTGGAAGTTGTTCGAGGTGGATTGGGGGGCACCCAAGGCCTACCTCATCAGCCATATTCCGGGGGCGGGGTATATCGACACCAACCGCCTGGAGGAGGAGCCGCTGTGGAACAAGGTCTCTGATGAGGCGCTCAAGAAGCTGCTGCTGGAAAATGGCATCCGTCACGATACCACCGTCATCCTCTATGGTCGCAACACCATGGCGGCGGCCCGTGCGGCCCACCTGATGATGTATGCCGGAGTGGAAGATGTGCGGCTGCTGGACGGCGGCTTGGAGGCCTGGTTCGGCCAACATCTGCGCACCGAAACCGGCCTGCCCAATACCTTTGCACCGGTCAAAGAGTTCGGAGCCACCATTCCTGTGCATCCCGAGTACCTCACCACCCTGGCCCAGGCCAAGGAGCTGCTCAAACAGCCCGATGGCGCCCTGGTCAGTGTGCGAACCTGGGACGAGTTTGTCGGCAACACCTCGGGTTACAGCTACATCAAGCCGAAAGGGGACATCCCGGGGGCCAAGTGGGGGCGTGGTGGCGTGGATGCCAACAGCATGAGCGACTTCCACAACCCGGACGGCACCATGAAACCGGCCGGCGAGATCCTCGCCATGTGGGATGAGTGGAACATAGAGCCGACCCAGCAGGCCGCCTTCTATTGCGGTACCGGCTGGCGCGCTTCCGAGGCCTTCTTCTACGCCTGGCTGATGGACTGGAAGCGGATCAGCGTCTATGACGGTGGCTGGTACGAGTGGAGCATGGATCCCAGGAATCCCACGGTGACCGGTGAGCGTCAGCCCGCCAAGTAATTGATAATCGTGAAAAGGCCGGACATCTGTCCGGCTTTTTTTATCCCGGTTCGTGTCAGCGGCCACGGAACACTACACTTTTTGCGAAGAGATATCAGATCGACGTGAGGAGTGACTGATGAAACGGGTATGGATAAGTCTGCTGGTGGCAGGGATGCTGGGGCAGGGGGCCATGGCCGCAGAGCGGGCCCGCTATCTGGTGCAGATCAAACCGGGTGCCAGCGACTCCGTGCTGGCTCAGAGTCGGGGGATGGGGGGCGAGCTGGCACTGGTGCTGAAGGAGCAAAATGCCCTTGCACTCTGGTTGCCGTCGACGGCAGTCACAGCCTTGGCGCGTAATCCCAACGTACTCTGGGTTGAACCGGATGCCAAACGTTATGCCAGTGCCGAAACGCTGCCTTACGGCATTCCCATGGTCCAGGCGCCGGAGCTGAGTGATGCGGCGGCCGGGGAGGTACTGATATGCATCATCGACTCGGGTTACAGCGGCAATCATCCCGACTTGCCGCATGGGGCTCAGGTACAGGGCAGTGACAATGCCGGTACCGGCAGCTGGAGCAGCGACGAAAATGGCCACGGCACCCATGTGGCGGGCACCATAGCCGCAGTGGGTGGCAACGACATGGGCGTGGTCGGGGTGCTGCCGAACCAGAGCGTGCCGCTGCACATCATCAAGGTGTTTGGCGCCAATGGTTGGGCCTATACCTCCAACCTGGTGGGGGCACTCAACGCCTGCCAGCAGGCAATGTCCAGCCGTGGTTTTACCCGCATGGTCATCAATATGAGTCTGGGGGGGAGTGTCCCCAGCAAGACCGAAGAGAGAGCCTTCAACCAGGCCTACAGCCAGAATGTGCTGAGCGTGGCGGCGGCAGGCAATGCCGGCAATACCAGCAAGTCCTATCCTGCCTCCTACAGCAGTGTGGTGAGCGTGGCAGCCATCGATGCCAACAAGCAGCTTGCTTATTTCTCCCAACGCAACGATCAAGTGGAGCTGGCGGCACCCGGCGTCTCGGTGATGTCGACCGTGCCGGGCGGTTACGCCTACTACAGTGGCACTTCGATGGCGACGCCTCACGTGGTCGGGGTGGCCGCTCTGGCCTGGTCGCAGCGGCTGGAGTGCAGCAACGATCAATTGCGCCAGACCTTGCGCCTCAGCGCTCAGGATCTGGGCGCGGCCGGACGGGACAACAGCTATGGCTACGGCCTGGTGCAGGCCAGGGCGGCGGCGGATCGGCTGGCGCTCGGGTGTGACGGCAGCACTAGCAGCACGGGCGGTGGCAAGCAAGGTGGACGCAAGTAGCTGATAGTTGGCGAAAATCCCTTCAGGCTTGGCGATTCTGGACTAGGCTTCAAACACCGCCCTCGGAGTTGAGGGAGAACACAGGGAGATGAGACTGGTGATGAAACAACTGATGATTATCCTGGTATGTGCATTCGGGTTGGTGGCGTGCAGTTCCCAATACATCATGAGTACCAAAGACGGGAAAATGATCACCACCGACAGCAAGCCCAGGCTGGACGAGAGCACCGGCATGTATCGTTATTACGATGAAGAGGGGCGTGAGGTGATGATCAAGAAGGATGACGTCACCCAGATCATGGAGCGCTGATCGCCATCCGTGGTCACAGGGGCTGCCCATGGGCGGCCCCTGTCATTTTCATATCTCTCTCCCGAAATGATTAATTCGCTCACACTTTGTTATTAGTGGATGATTTTTCAGCAATATTTATTAATCGGGTACAGCTGCCGTTATGGTTTCGCCGCTATCATGACGCTCCGTTTTATTGGAGGTGTTATGTCCCTGATATCTGTCCTTAAACCACGTCTTTCCGTCCGAGCCCTGCTGGGGGGCGCCTTGCTGGCCGTTGCATCGAGCAGCTACGCAGGCGATGACCAATTTACCCTGGGACGGACCATACTGCTGGGGGCCGGGGATCATGGCGCGACCATCCCTTTGGTGATCTGCCGTCAGACTAAATATATCAAGGTGAAAGCCGAGCGGGATTTGACCTTGGAGCGTGTGGTGGTGACCTATGGTGGTGATCGCACCAAAACCATCTATTTTGATCGGGAAATGCGTGGCGAGAAAGAAACGGAGTGGCGCTCGCTGGGTTCACGTCGCTGCGTGAAGAAAATTGAAGTCTATGGTAATTCAGAGCGTAGCAAGGCTGGCGTTAAAGTATTTGGTCGCAAGTAAACGAATACTGCCTGGATATTAATTTTCTTGTTCCGTGAATATGGCGAGCCGGGTGGCTCGCCATTTTTTTATTATTTTTTCGGACGGAAGGGTTTGATGACGGTTTCATCGCATTCGAGATAAGGCCCTTCCATCAGATCGATGCAGTAGGGGATGGCGGGGAAGACTGCGTCCAGGCACTCACGGATGGACTTTGGCTTGCCCGGCAAGTTGACGATCAGGGTGTCATCCCGCAAGCCGGCGGTCTGGCGGGAGAGTATGGCGGTTGGCACAAACTTGAGAGATTCGGCCCGCATCAGCTCGCCAAAACCGGGCATCATGCGATCGCATACCGCTTCGGTGGCTTCCGGGGTGACGTCTCGCTTGGCCGGGCCAGTACCGCCGGTGGTGACCACAAGGCAGCACTCCTCTTCATCCGCCAGGCGGATCAGGGTTGCCTCGATCTGATCCTGCTCATCCGGGATCACCTGGTAAACAGGCTCCCACTCCGAAGTCAGGTAGGCGTTGAGAGTGTCGATGATGGCCTTGCCGGAGAGGTCTTCATAGATGCCGGCACTGGCACGATCGCTGACAGTAACGATACCGATTTTTGCCTTGCTCATGGTCTGCTCTTGGTTGCGCTGAATAAGTGGAAAATAAAATAGCATAATCAGCAAGATAAGTTAAACGATGGTAGCTTGGGCAGCGATGCTTGATTGAAATATAAGTGTCGAATGAAGCAAAAATAATGAGGCTGGTTCGTTTGGTCGCAATAAAAGAGGGGAGGGATAATACAAAATTGTATAAGTGGAACCGAGTTCAGGATTGAATTAATAATTTATTGAAATGTATCGATAATTACAGACTTTGCTGTCAGTTTGAGTCTTGTTGTTTCTGGCAAGGCGCACTTTTGGGAGTGAACCCGGGATTGTTCAGGCGTATATAAAAACGAGAGAGGCCGATGATGAGCCGTCGTCTTTTCTTAGTCCATATTGCGGCGCATGATGGAGGGCATATTTATGGAATTGCCTGATTTCGATACCCTGAAAGAGCTTGCTGCCACTGAACCGGCCCAACTCGACACAATACTGCAGCAACAGATAGATGAGTTGATGGCCCGGGCGGGGCCTGAGCAGCAGCGTCGTCTGCTGGGCCTGCAGTTCCAGATTGATGGCCAGCGCCGTCTGGCAAAAAACAATCTCGACAGCTGCATCCGGATTGCCAATATGATGAAAGACTCCTTTTATTTGATGCAAACCGAAATGATGCAATTCAAGGAAGAGGAGATATCGGCTGAAAACGATAGCAATAGCAAAATAATCCAGTTGGCAGATTATCAACGCATTAAATAATCTCTCGTCATTATTATTGCCAGAATTAATCAAGCGCACCCGGCAGGAATATACACCGGGAGGGGCTTCTTTAATGTTGTTACTTCTGAGTTGACTTGTAATGAAGTTGTGATTTGTGGGGAGTTATTTAATAAATAATGACGATATGTCGTTGCTGTCAATGGATGAATGGCAGCAAGAAGTAAGCTAATATGGCCAAAGTTTTAATTGCTACGACTCGAAGGGATTATGAGAAGTATCACGCCAAGGCGGGTGTTGTCGCGGGAGCAGCAGACCGAGATCACCCGCATTATCGTCAAGGTGGGTCAAATGCTGGCCCAGTTTGGCGCAGAGAGCCGCATCATAGAGCAGACCACGGTTCGGTTGGGGTTGGCGCTGGGGCTGGAGAGCGTCGAGATGGCCATCTCCTCAAGCGCCATCGTGCTTACCAGCCTCTATCAGGGAGGGTGCGTCACCACCACCCGCAGAGTACGGGAGCATGGCATCAATATGCAGGTGGTGTGCGAAATCCAGCGTATCTGCATCATGGCGGAAAAAGAGTTGATTGGTGCCCGGGAAGTACGCCAACGGCTCGAGGCCATAGTGCCGTTTCACTACCATCCCTGGCTGGTGGTGCCCATGGTCGGGCTATCCTGCGGCGCGTTCAGCCTGCTGTTTGGCGGTGACTGGCCCATCTTCCTGGTCACCTGTTTCTCCTCCGCCGTGGCGATGCGGGTGCGCCAGCTGATGGCTCGCCATCACCACAGCCCCTTGATCAACTTTGCCGTGACCGGCTTTATCGCGACCCTGCTCTCCTCCAGCGCCACCTTCTTCCATTGGGGTGAGCAACCCTATCTGGCCATGGCGGCCAGCGTGTTGCTGCTGGTGCCGGGCTTCCCGCTCATCAATGCGGTCTCCGATATGGTGAAGGGCTACTTCAATATGGGGCTGGCCCGCTGGGGCACAGCGACCCTGCTGACCATCAGCGCAGCCATCGGTATTATCCTGGCGATGACGGTGACGGGCATCTGGGGGTGGAAGGTATGATGGTTGTTGACTCTGAGTTGGCACATGAGGATCTGGCCATCAGCGCAGGAAGCCATATCGGCATCATTCTGACCATCTCGGTGACCGGAATCAGGGGGTGGAAAGTATGATGGATCTGCTCTGGCTGCTGGCCAAGGATGCCTTCTGGTCGGCCATACCGGCGGTGGGTTTTGCCATGATCTTTAACGTGCCGCCGCGCATGCTCAAATATTGCGCCATGGGCGGGGCGCTGGCCCACAGCCTGCGTACCCTGCTCATCCATTACGGCATGACCATCGAATGGGCTACCCTGGCGGCGGCGACCACGGTCGGGTTTGTCTGCGTCTACTGGTCACGCCGCCTGCTGGCGCCCCGCCCCGTATTCAGCGTCGCCTCCATTATTCCAATGATCCCGGGCAGCTATGCGTTCAAGACCATGATTGCGGTGGTGGAGCTCAATATCTCGGGGGTGAGCATGGAGCTCATCCAGAGCGCGGTGGAGAACGGGTTAAAGTCTATCTTTATCGTAGGGGCCTTAAGTTTTGGGTTGGCGATCCCCTCTCTGGTCGTATATCGTAACCGGCCCATAATTTAGATGGTTTTGTGAGAGGCTGACACCATGAAGATTTCCATGATCGCCGCCATGGCCCAGGATCGGGTGATCGGCAAGGACAACCAGATGCCCTGGCATCTGCCGGCCGATCTAGCCCACTTCAAGCGGGTCACGCTCGGCAAGCCGGTACTGATGGGGCGCAAGACCTTCGAGTCCATTGGTCGCCCCTTGCCCGGGCGCCGCAATTTGATCATTAGCCGCAACGCCGCTTATACAGCTCCTGAAGGAACCGAGGTGTTTCCATCCATTGAGGCCGTGTTGGCAACGTTGGCAGAGGTGGGGGAAGTGGACGAGCTGATGGTGATCGGCGGTGGTCACCTCTATGGCCAGCTGCTGGCCAAGGCCGATTGCCTCTATCTGACCCGCATCGAGCTGGCGGTGGAGGGGGACACCCGTTTTCCTGCGTTTGATGACGGCCAGTGGCAGCTTGTCGAAAGCGAAGCCTATCCCGCCGACGAGAAGAACCCGCATCCCTATCGTTTCGAGACCTGGCAGCGCTGCTGAACCTCATTGCATCATCGTTGAAGCCAAAAAGCCCCTGGTGCCGCACAAGGGGCTTTTTCTTGCAATGAAGCTTCTGTCTGGCAGACAAGATCTCTGCCATGGCTGCACCAAACCGCGCTACTTCATTCGCTCCTTTTTCGGCTTGATATCGTTAGGGTTGTAATGATTTTCACAGCCCTGATGACTGCTCGGGAGCATGTCCCGGCGCCACCACCGAACAGTCTGATCTTTCTCCCGCTCTTCATGACTTGTCAAAACGCAACAATGATGAGTTACCTGACCACATAATTGATGCCGGCATGACCCATGCTTTTTTGACGCTCAAGCTTTCCTGTTTTTCATCCCGGCTATGGCGTCGCCAACCTTGTTAATACGGGCGATTCTGAACCTGCTGACGACTCCCATTTTCTTGCCAGCGTTCCCTCTGTCACTGACTGTTCAATAAAAATATCAATTATTAAATGGCGAAGTATTTTTCATCCTGTCATCTGAATAATGTTCAACTTAATGTATTTTTGTTGTTCAAATAAACCCTTTTCAATCAATGAATTGGCTGATTCCGTTCTTTTCTAGTGGCATATAAACCTTTTTTTCTAGATGCAAATTGCTTAGTGTTAAAAGCAATTGGCTCGCGTTCGGCAGGCAAATTGCCAAGATGCCGACCATGAAAAAAGGACAGTATGACAGTCAAAATCGAAGTCAAATCACTCTATAAAATCTTCGGAGAACAGCCGGAAAAGGCGTTCAAATTACTGGCGAAAGGGCACGACCGCGCCAGCATTCTAAAAAAGACCGGACAGACCCTGGGTGTGCAGGGGGTCGATCTGGCCATCCACGAGGGGGAGATCTTCGTCGTGATGGGCTTGTCCGGCTCGGGTAAATCTACTCTGGTGCGGCTCTTCAACCGGCTGATCGAGCCGACCCGTGGTCAGGTACTGATCGATGGTGAAGACATTGCCACCATCTCGGACAGAGAACTGCGTCAGGTGCGGCGCAAGAAGATCAGCATGGTGTTTCAGTCTTTTGCTCTTATGCCTCATTTGACCGTGCTGGAAAATACCGCCTTTGGCCTGGAGCTGGCTGGTGTGCCACTTCTCGAGCGCCAGCAAAGTGCCCGTCAGGCTCTCGATCAGGTGGGGCTGGGGCCCTGGATGAATGTCTTCCCCGACGCCCTCTCCGGTGGCATGAAGCAGCGGGTTGGCCTGGCCCGGGCGCTGGCCAATGATCCCGACATTCTGTTGATGGATGAGGCCTTCTCCGCGCTGGATCCGCTGATCCGCACCGAGATGCAGGATGAGTTGCTCAAGCTGCAGGCCAGCCACCAACGCACCATCGTCTTCATCTCTCACGACCTGGATGAGGCGATGCGCATCGGTGATCGCATCGCCATCATGCAGGATGGGCAGGTGATCCAGGTCGGGACACCCGACGAGATCCTGAGTCAGCCTGCCAACGACTATGTGCGTGCCTTTTTTCGCGGTGTGGATCTGGCCAACGTGTTCAGTGCCCGCGATATTGTCAGCCGTAAGCAGATGCCGCTTATCAAGAAGCACACCACGGACGGGCCGGCCAACGCCCTGCGCCAACTCAAGCAGCAGGATCGTGAGTTTGGTTATGTGGTTGATCGTGCTCGTCGTTTCGTGGGCGTTGTCTCTCTCGCATCGCTGGCGCGCACTGTGGATAGCAAGGGCAGCCTGGAACAGGCCTTGCTGGATGAGGTGACGCCGCTATTGGCTGATACCCCGCTGCATGAGCTGATCAGCCAGGTAGCGGCGGCTCCCTGCCAGGTGCCGGTTATTGAGGAGGATGGTACTTATCTGGGCCTCATTTCAAAGGCGAATCTACTCAACACCCTGGACAGGAGTACCCCGGCATGAAGCAATTACTCTCCCTCTGCCTGGCACTCCTGTTGCTGGCAAGCTACCCCGCATGGGCTGAAGAGGCGACGGCCAATCATCAAGATGATGCGGTCAGCAGTGAGACTAAGGACGCGGCCGAGGATCCCTGGGGCAGTTCAACCGAGACGGCGGTGGCCAGCAATGACTGGCAGGCCGAGCTTGCTGCGAAAGCGGAAGAGCCGGCTTTCGACCCCCTGGATCCTTTCCAGCATGCCTGGGTGCCACTCGATAGCTGGGTCGAACAGGGCATTGGCGTGCTGGTGAGCAACTTTAGACCCCTGTTCCAGATCATACGTGCACCCGTCGAAGTGACACTCAATGCGCTGACCAGTGCGCTGCAAAGCATTCCTTCTTCCATCATGGTTGTGCTATTGACCCTGGTTGCCTGGCAACTGGTCAGTGGGCGGATGGCGTTGGGGACGTTGGTCTCGCTGATCGGCATAGGTCTTATCGGTGCCTGGGCTGATGCCATGGTGACCCTGTCGCTGGTGTTGACTTCACTCTTCTTCTGCATCCTGATTGGCTTGCCGGCCGGTATTCTGCTGGCCCGTAGCGAGAAAGCGACCAGCTGGACCCGGCCGTTGCTGGATGCCATGCAGACGACCCCGGCCTTTGTCTATCTCATCCCCATCGTCATGTTGTTTGGCATAGGGAATGTGCCCGGGGTGGTGGTGACCATCATCTTTGCATTGCCGCCCATGATCAGACTGACCATCCTCGGCATTCGTCAGGTACCGGAGGATCTCATCGAAGCCGGGAATTCATTTGGTGCCAGCCCCTCCCAGCTGCTGCTCAAGGTGCAGCTGCCGCTCGCCATGCCCACCATCATGGCAGGGGTCAATCAGTCGCTGATGCTTTCCCTCTCCATGGTGGTGATCGCCTCCATGATAGCCGTGGGGGGTCTTGGCCAGATGGTATTGCGCGGTATCGGACGTCTCGACATGGGGATGGCCTCGGTAGGGGGGCTTGGCATTGTGCTGCTGGCCATAGTGCTGGATCGCATGACCCAGGCGATGGGCCAGTCCAAATCAGGGCATGTTGGCCGCTGGTATCGGCGTGGTCCTATTGCCCTGTTGCTCGCCCCGTTCGAACATCGCCACAAGACTCACACCAAAGGAGGACAAGTATGAAAGCCATTACCCAAGGAATGACGCTGGGTTGCCTGCTGCTGAGCACGGCCGCCATGGCCGGTGTCACGGTTCAACCCATCCAGAGCACGTTGCCGGAGGAAGCCTTTCAGACTCTGCTGGTGAGCAAGCTGCTGGGTGAGCTGGGTTATGATGTCAAACCAGCCAAAGATGCGGACTACAACGTAGGATATGCCTCGGTCGCCAGTGGCGATGCCACTTTTCTCGCTTTCAACTGGGATCCGCTTCATAAGGACAAGTATGAAAAGGCCGGGGGCGATACCAGGTTCTACCGCAAGGGTACCTATGTGACCGGGGCGGCCCAGGGTTATCTCATCGACAAGGCTACTGCCGACAAATACGGCATCACCAACATAGCCCAGTTGAAGGATCCCAAGCTGGCTGCCCTGTTTGACAGCGATGGCGATGGCAAGGCTGATCTGGCCGGCTGCAATCCGGGTTGGGGCTGCGAGATGGTGATCAATCATCAGCTCAAGACATACGGTCTGGCGCAGACAGTGACGCATCAACAGGGCAATTATGCGGCCATCATTGCCGACACCATTACCCGCTTCAAGGAACAAAAAACCGTGCTCTACTACACCTGGACCCCGTACTGGGTGAGTGGTGAGCTGGTGCCCGGCAAGGATGTGGTATGGCTGGAAGTGCCTTATACCGCCTTGCCAGAGGGACGTGAGGGGGATACCCAATTGGCGAATGGCAAAAACTATGGCTTTGAAATGAATACCATGCACATAGTCGCCAACAAGGGGTTTGCCGAGGCCAACCCCTCTGCCGCCAAGCTGTTTGCCGAGATGAAGCTGCCCATCAATGACATCAACGTACAAAATGGGCTGATGAAGCAGGGTCAGAACAAGCCGGCGGATATCGAGCGTCACGCAGATGCCTGGCTCAAGGGGCACAAGGATTTGGTCAACGACTGGCTGACTCGGGCTCGCGCCGCGAAGTAAGCGGGGGCAGGGAACAAGAAGATGCAACCGTACCGCTCAGGCATCCAAGTTCTTTGAGTGTCACTTATAAAAGTGCCCGGCAGTTGCCGGGCGCTTTTTGTGGTCGGAAGGGTGCGTTGCCGGACGGGATCAGATGCCGGAGCCGTCGCTCTCGCCATTCTCCTCGTGCAGGCCGCACTCGCGCTTGAGGCCGAAGAAGCGGGTCTGCTCCTCGCTCATGCCGGGCTCCCACTTGGTGGTGGTGTGCACATCGCCCACCGACAGGTAACCCTGCTCCCACAAGGGGTGGTAGGGGAGGTCGAACTCCTTGAAGTAGTAGAAGACGTCCTTGTTGCTCCAGTCGATCACCGGCAGGAACTTGAAGCGACCGCGCTGGATGGCCAGCACAGGCAGCTTGCCCCGGCTGCCGGATTGCTCCCGGCGCAGACCCGAGAACCAGGTGCGGGCGCCCAGCTCGCTCAGGGCGCGATCCATCGGCTCCACCTTGTTGAGCTGGTTATAGCGGGTGATCCCCTCCACCCCCTGTTCCCACAAGAGGCCGAAGCGGGCCTCCTGCCAGGCCGGGCTGAGCGCGGCCCGGTAGATCTTGAGGTTGAGGGCGAGACGCTCGGTCAGCTCGTCGATGAAGCGGTAGGTCTCGGGGAAGAGATAACCGGTATCGGTCAGCACTACGGGCACGTCGGCCCGCTCCCGGCTCACCAGGTGCAGCATGAGCGCCGCCTGGATGCCGAAGCTGGACGACAGCACATGCTCTCCCGGCAGGTTGGCCAGCGCCCAGCGCACCCGCTCGGGGGCGCTCATGGCGTCCAGCTCCCGGTTGAGGGGAGCCAGCGCCTCGACCTGCTCCTCCCGGCTCAAGGCCAGCAGGGCGTCGAGGTCGAGCTGGCCGTCGGCAGTGCGCGCCAGCCGGGCTGTATCAGTCTGTTCAGGCTGCATAGAAGTCCCTCGCGGAGTCGATGACCGGAGCTATGATCCCGGCGCGAATGACAAAATCGCCGAAGCACTCGCCTGGGTTGCGATCCTTGGCCCAGCGGCCGATCAGGGCGTCCAGCTCGGCCAGGATCTGCGGCTCCGTGATGTTCTCCAGGTGCAGGCGCGGGATGCGGGTCCCCTCCAGGTTGCCACCCAGGTGCAGGTTGTAGCGGCCGGGTGCCTTGCCCACCAGACCCACCTCCGCCAGCATGGCGCGGCCGCAGCCGTTGGGGCAACCGGTGACCCGGAAGATGATGGCGTCATCGGCGAGATCGTGTTTGGCCAGCAACCCCTCGATGTCGGTGACGAAGGCCGGCAGCATGCGTTCGGCCTCGGCCATCGCCAGCGGGCAGGTGGGCAGGGCCACGCAGGCCATGGACTGTTTGCGCTGCTCGCTCACGCCGTCATCCAGCAGGCCGTACTGGCGCGCCAGCGCCTCGATGCGGGCCTTCTCGCCGGTCGGGACGCCCGCGATGATGAGGTTCTGGTTGGCGGTCAGGCGAAAATCTCCCTGATGCACCTTGGCGATCTCCAGCATGCCGGTTTTGAGCGGCTTGCCTGGGAAGTCCAGCAGGCGGCCATTCTCGATGAACAGGGTCAGGTGGTGCTTGCCGTCGATCCCCTCCACCCAACCGAAGCGATCGCCGCGGCTGGTGAACTCATAGGGGCGAACCGGCCCGAACTGGATACCGGCACGACTCTCTACCTCAGCCTTGAAGGCCTCGACCCCCACCCGTTCAAGGGTGTACTTGGTCTTGGCGTTCTTGCGGTTGACCCGGTTGCCCCAGTCGCGCTGGGTGCCGACCACGGCTGCCGCCACCTCCAGCACGTGGGAGAGGGGCACGAAGCCAAAGTCGCTCGCCTTGCGCGGGTAGGTGCTGGTGTCGCCGTGAGTCATGGCCAGACCCCCGCCCACCAGCACGTTGAAGCCCACCAGCTTGCCACCTTCGGCGATGGCCACGAAGTTCAGATCGTTGGCGTGGATGTCCACGTCGTTGTGGGGCGGGATCACCACGGTCGTCTTGAATTTGCGCGGCAGGTAGTTGGAACCCAGGATCGGCTCCTCGTCATCCCCCAGCTTCTCGCCGTCCAGCCAGATCTCCACGTAGGCGCGGGTCTTGGGCAGCAGGTGCTCGGAGATCTTCTTGGCCCACTCGTAGGCCTCCTGATGCAGCTCGGACTCCACCGGGTTACTGGTGCACAGCACGTTGCGGTTCACGTCGCCGGCGGTGGCGATGGAATCGATGCCGGTGCTGTTGAGGGTCTGGTGCATCAGCTTGATGTCGCGCTTCAGTACCCCGTGGAACTGGAAGGTCTGGCGGGTAGTCAGGCGGATGCTGCCGTACAGGCTGTGTTCCTCGGCGAACTTGTCGATCACCAGCCACTGGGCCGGGGTGATGATGCCGCCGGGCAGGCGGGCGCGCAGCATGACGTTGTGCAGGGGCTCCAGCTTCTGGGCGGCGCGTTCCGGGCGAATGTCGCGGTCATCCTGCTGATACATGCCGTGAAAGCGGATCAGCTGGAAGTTGTCGCCGTTGAAGCCGCCGGTGAGCGGGTCCTTGAGATCCTGCTCTATGGTGCCGCGCAGAAAGTTGCTCTCGCGTTTCAGACGTTCGTTGTCGGCCAGCGGTCCTTCCACCGGTCCTGGAATAACTTGTTTGCTCATCAATAGACATCCCTTTGATAACGTTTGGCACGACGCAATTCGCTCAGATACTCTTCTGCTTCCTCACGGCTCTTCTGGCCATGTTCGGCAATCACATCCAGCAGGGCTTCCTGCACATCTTTGGCCATATGATTGGCGTCGCCGCACACATAGAAGTGAGCGCCTGCTTCCAGCCACTGGTAGAGCTCGAGCCCCGCCTCGCGCAGGCGATCCTGCACATAAATCTTGTTGGCCTGATCCCGGCTGAAGGCCAGGGAGATCTTCGACAGCAGGCCCGACTTCACATAACGCTGCCACTCCACCTGATAGAGGAAATCCTGGGTAAAGTGGGGGTTGCCGAAGAAGAGCCAGTTCTTGCCGTCGGCCCCTTGCGCTTCCCGCTCCTGCAAGAAGGCTCGGAAGGGGGCGATGCCGGTGCCCGGGCCCACCATGATGACGGGGGCATCGGGGTTAGCAGGCAGGCGGAAGTTGTCGTTGTGCTCCACGAATACCCGCACCTCGGCATCTTCCGGCAGACGGTCCGCCAGATAGGAGGAGGCGGCGCCGCTGCGCACTGTGCCGTCTTCCTGCGGGTAGCGCACCACGCCGACGGTCAGGTGCACCTCTTCTTCCACCTCGCTCTGGCTGGAAGCGATGGAGTAGAGGCGCGGAGTGAGCGGGCGCAGCAGGCCCAGCAGCTGTTCGGCTGTGAGCTCGGTCGGGAAGCGTTTGAGCACATCCACCACCTGGGCGCTGGCCACCAGCGCGTTGACCTGGGCCTTGTCACCGGCCAGATCTTTGAGCGCCGCGTTGTCCGAGATCTCTGCCAAGCCGGTGATAAAGCCGCCGTGCAAGCGAGTCAGCTCCAGCTCGCGGCTGAGCACCTCGCGCAGGCTGCCGCGGGCGGTGGCCTCGTCGCCGGAGAGATGAGCCAGCGCCAAGACCTCACCGACCAGGTCGGCATCGTTGTCAAACCAGATGCCCAGCGCATCGCCCGGCTGATAGCGGATGCCGGACTCTTCCAGGCTGATCTCGATGTGGCGGATATCCTTGGTCGAGTCGCGGCCGGTGATCTTCTGGTTGACCGAGAGCCTGGCCGGGAAGGGGTTCTCCTTGCTGTACTGGCTGTGGCCGACCGCCTGCTGTACCGCGCTGGCTACGCTGCTGCCGGCAGGGCCGGCAGAGAGGGTGGCGGCGATGGCGTTGAGCGCCTGCTCGCCCCACGCCTTGGCGGCATCCTGATAATCCACGTCCAGGCTGGCGAGTTCATGCACCCGATCGGCGCCGGCCTTGGTCAGCAGGCTGTCAAAGTCCTTGCCGGTCTGACAGAAGAACTCATAGGAGCTGTCACCCAGCCCCAGTACGGCGAACTTGAGCCCTTCCAGCTTGCCAACCTTGCCCTTCTTGAGCTGCTCGTACAGATCGACCGCGCTCTCCGGTGGTTCACCCTCCCCGTAAGTGCTTACTACCACCAGCAGGTGGGTCTCTTTCTTGAGCTGCTTGGGTTTGTAGTCCGCCATGGAGGTGAGGGTCACCGGCAGGCCACGGGCTTCGGCCTGCGCCTTGATGGCGCTGGCCACGCCCTTGGCGTTGCCGGTCTGGGAGCCGTAGAGAATGGTCAGGCTGCCGCTGGGGGTGGCGGCTGCTGCCCCGGTCACGGCAGGCTGGCTGCCCGCCTGGGAGAGACCGTAGAGATAACCGCTCACCCAGGCCAGTTGCTGGGTATTGAGGGTCGATAGCGCCTGGCTCAGTTGTCGCTGCTGCTCGTCAGAAAGGGGAGTCAGGTTGGTCAGGGAGTCCTTCAATTGCATCACACACGTCTTCCATGGTCTGATTTTTGGTCAGGTTAAGGGGTGTGATGGATAACAACAAAGAATAAAAATGTCTTTTTTATTCTATTACTGCATTAAAAAGGCGATGGAGAGGGTCGCAAGGCGACGCAGGTCGACAGGGTTCTCATGGTATAAAGGGCGATGAATGAGCCCGTATTACCCACACAGGAAGCGTGAATGTCGATCATCAGCTTGTTTCATGTCAATGCCTTCAGCCGGCGCCCCTTTGGCGGCAACCCGGCGGTAGTGGCGCTGGGGCCGAGCCAGCCGGATGCCACCCTGCTGGCCATGGCGGCCGAGTTCAACCAGTCGGAGACCGCCTTTTTGGTGCCCCTTGGCCATGCCCGCTACCAGTTGCGCTGGTTTACCCCCGAGCTGGAAGTGGATCTCTGTGGTCACGGCACCCTGGCGGCGGCCCACGTGTTGTGGCAGACGGGAGCGGTGGCAGAGGATGAGGTCATTGGCTTCGAGACCCGCAGTGGCGAGCTGCTGGCCCGGCGCGAAGGGGAGTGGATCTGGCTTGATTTTCCGTGCATCCCACTCACCCCTCTGACGCTGGACCCTGCCTATGCTGTCGCCCTTGGTTGCAAGCCACTGCAGGCGCTGGCGGCCGGCGCTAAGTTCTTGCTGGAGCTCGCCAGCGAGGAGGAGGTCCGCGCGCTCAGCCCAGATTTTCAGGCCCTGCGCGCCCTGCCTGGCCGCGGCCTGATGGTGACGGCGCCCTCGCGCGATCCGGACCATGACTTCGTCTCCCGCTACTTCGCCCCCTGGGTCGGGGTAGACGAGGATCCGGTGACCGGCTCCAACCACTGCGCCCTGGTGCCCTTCTGGGCCGAACGGCTAGGCAAACAGCAACTGCGGGCCCGCCAGATCTCGGCCCGGGGCGGTGAGCTGCGGCTTGAATTGCAGGGAGATCGGGTGCTGATGGCGGGTCAGGCCGTCACCTTGTGGCAGGGGGAGTGGCTGTTGCCGCCAGCCTCATAAGCGGCAAGCTGGCGGCGGCTTGAGTGTTCGCCACCGGTTTGTGTCCGCCATAAAAAACGCCCCGCAGTGGCGGGGCGTTTTGATTGTCATGGACGGCAGCAGTGCTGCTACGGCCTTATGTCTGCGGCGCTTACTTTTGTGGACGCAGAGCCGGGAACAGGATGACGTCGCGGATGGTGTGGCTGTTGGTGAACAGCATCACCAGACGGTCGATACCGATACCCTGACCGGCAGTCGGCGGCAGACCGTGTTCCAGCGCAGTCACGAAGTCGGCGTCGTAGAACATGGCTTCGTCATCGCCGGCGGCTTTCTGGTCAACCTGAGCCTGGAAGCGCTCGGCCTGATCTTCCGCATCGTTCAGCTCGGAGAAGCCGTTGGCCAGCTCGCGGCCGCCGATGAAGAATTCGAAGCGGTCGGTGACGTCCGGGTTCTGGTCGTTGCGACGGGCCAGCGGAGAGACGGCGGCCGGGTACTCGGTGATGAAGGTCGGCTGCAGCAGCATGTGCTCCACGGTCTCTTCGAAGATCGCGGTGATCACATGACCCAGCTCCCAGCTCTTCATCAGCTCGATGTGCAGGCGCTTGGCGACGGCGGTGGCCTTCTCCAGGGTCGCCAGATCGTCGCGGGTCACATCCGGGTTGTACTTCAGGATGGAGTCAACCATGGAGAGACGCTGGAACGGCTGACCGAAATCGATGGTCAGGCCCTCTTCGCCCTCTTTGGCGTAACGGATCTTGGTGTCGCCCAGAATGTCTTGCGCCAGGGTGCGCAGCATCTCTTCGGTGAGGTCCATCAGATCGATGTAGTCGGCGTAGGCCATATAGAACTCGAGCATGGTGAACTCGGGGTTATGGCGAACGGAGATACCTTCGTTACGGAAGTTGCGGTTGATCTCGTAGACACGCTCGAAGCCACCGACCACCAGACGCTTCAGATAGAGTTCCGGAGCGATACGCAGGTACATGTCGATGTCCAGCGCGTTGTGGTGGGTGATGAACGGACGGGCAGAGGCGCCACCCGGGATGACCTGCATCATGGGGGTTTCCACTTCCATGAAGCGCTTGTCGTTCAGGAACTTGCGGATACCGGCCACCACCTTGGTACGGGTCACGAAGGTCTTGCGGGACTCTTCGTTGGCGATCAGATCCAGGTAACGCTGACGGCAGCGGGCTTCCTGGTCGGTCAGACCCTTGTGCTTCTCGGGCAGCGGGCGCAGTGCCTTGGTCAGCAGGCGGATGTCGGAGACGTGCACGGACAGCTCGCCGGTCTGGGTCTTGAACAGGGTGCCTTCGACACCGACGATGTCACCCAGATCCCACTTCTTGAACTGCTCGTTGTAGAAGCCTTCCGGCAGGTCGTCACGAGTCACATAGACCTGGATCTTGCCAGCCATGTCCTGCAGGGTCGCGAAGGATGCCTTGCCCATGATCCGGCGGGTCATGATACGACCGGCAATCTTCACCCGTTTACCCAAGGCTGTCAGCTCCTCGGCGCTTTTGTCGCCAAACTCTGCCTGCAGATCGCCGGAGAGGCTGTCACGACGAAAGTCGTTGGGGAAGGGATTGCCCTGGGCGCGCAGGGCGGCCAGCTTGGAACGACGCTCTGTCATCTCATTGTTGAGTTCGAGAGTTTGGTCGACTTCCGGAGTAGTGGTTTGTTCAGACATGGTGATTCCTGCTTGTTTACAGACCTGATTTCAGGCTGGCTTCGATAAACTTGTCCAAGTCACCGTCGAGCACCGATTGGGTATTACGGGTTTCGACGCCGGTGCGCAGATCCTTGATACGGGAGTCATCCAGCACGTAAGAGCGGATCTGGCTGCCCCAACCGATATCGGACTTGGTCTCTTCCAGGGCTTGTTTCTCAGCGTTTTGCTTCTGAATTTCCAGCTCGTAGAGCTTGGCTTTCAGCTGCTTCATACACTGATCTTTGTTTTTGTGCTGGGAACGGTCGTTCTGGCACTGTACCACGACACCGGTCGGGACGTGGGTGATACGCACCGCGGATTCAGTCCGGTTAACGTGCTGACCGCCGGCACCGGAGGCGCGGTAGACGTCGATACGCAGATCGGCCGGGTTGATATCGATTTCGATATCGTCGTCGATCTCGGGATAGACGAACACGGAGCAGAACGAGGTGTGGCGACGGCCACCGGAATCGAACGGGGATTTGCGAACCAGACGGTGCACGCCGGTTTCGGTGCGCAGCCAGCCGAAGGCGTATTCGCCGGTGAACTTGATGGTGGCGGACTTGATGCCGGCCACGTCACCCTCGGAGCATTCGATGAGCTCCGGCTTGTAGCCGTGGGCATCGCCCCAGCGCAGGTACATGCGCAGCACCATGTTGGCCCAATCCTGTGCTTCGGTACCACCGGAGCCGGATTGAATGTCGATATAGCAGTCGGAACCGTCGTGCTGGCCGGAGAACATGCGGCGGAACTCCAGCTCCACCAGCTTGGCTTCCAGTTGCTCGGCTTCGACGATGGCCTCAAGGAAGGTCTCTTCGTCTTCCCCTTCCACGGCCAGGCTTACCAGCATCTCGACATCTTCCACGCCCTGAGTCAGGGTATCGATGGTGCCAACCACGTTTTCCAGCGCGACGCGCTCCTTGCCGAGCGCCTGTGCGCGCTCCGGCTCATTCCAGACGTCGGGCTGTTCCAGCTCGGCGTTTACCTCTTCCAGACGCTCTTTCTTGGCGTCATAGTCAAAGGTACCCCCTAAGAAGCTCGGTCCGCTCAGACAGCTCCTTAAGTTTGTTCAATACAGGATTAACTTCGAACATCGTGAAAACTCTCAGGATCGATGTGATTTGAAAACGGGTCATTCTAGCCAATTGTGGAAGGAATAAACAGGGCCGCCTGTCCTTGTGCGTGCCCTGTAGGCAATTTCTGGTGCAGTTTTCCCCACTCCAGTAGAAAATACCGCCCGCAACCCTGAATAAGGGTTCAGTTCTGGCTAATAACGTCGCTATAACATACGGGTGCCATGCACTTTTTGGGAAATCCTGTTCCTGATCTCATAAGAAGAACCATGATGAAAAATCTATCACTCAAGCAAAAGATACTGTTATCGGTGGTGATCGCCCTCTCGCTGGTGATCACCTTGCTCTCCTGGCAAGGCTACAGCAGCCAGAAGTCGCTGCTGTTGCAAGGTAGTCAGGAGCAGGTACAGCGTCTGGGCAACCAGCAGGCTGAACGGATCAGCGACTGGCTGGCTGCCCGTCGCGATGTAGTGCAGGCCCTTGGCAACAAGGCTGGCGCCGAGCCCCTTAATGCCCTGCAGCAGGCACAGGTATCCGGCCGCTTCCAGCTCACCTATTTTGGCGAGAGCAGTGGCAAGATGAATGACTCTGACCCATCCATCAACCGTGACGGTTATGATCCCCGCTCCCGTGGCTGGTATCAGGAGGCCATGGCCAAGGGGGGCATGATCGTCACCAAACCCTATCTGGACGTGGCCTACAACATCCTGGTGGTGACCCTGGCCCAACCGGCCCAGGGCGGTGTGGTTGGCGGCGATCTCTCCATCGCCTCTCTGGTGGAAGACGTCACCAAGATGACTCTGCCGGCCGACGGTTTCGCCGTCATGATGCACAAGGATGGCACCGTCATCGCCTACAAGGATGCCGCCAAGGCGATGAAGCCGGCCACCGAGATCGACAACGATCTGACCAACGCCCTGATTGAGCAGAGCAAGGCCAGCCACGAGCTGGTGCCGGCCTACTTCGACGGCGAAGGACGCGACAAGCTGCTGTGGGCGGTGGACATTCCGGACACCGACTGGGAGCTGGTATTGGTGCTGGACAAAGCGACCCTGGAGGCGCCGCTCTCCTCCCTGTTGATGACCCAGCTCGGCCTGGCCCTGCTGGTGCTGGTGGGCAGCATCCTCGCCATCTCCTGGTTGGTCAGCCTGCTGCTCGGCCCCCTCACCAAGGTTTCCCATGCACTGGCTCGCATCGCCGACGGTAACGGCGATCTTACCCAGCGCATTAAGATCGACACCAATGACGAAGTGGGTCAGCTGGCCAACAGCTTCAACCGCTTCGTGGGCAGTCAGCACCAGCTGATCGGCAATATCCGCAAGCTGGCCAGCGAGCTGGACGCCGATGCCGAGCGCAGCCTAGTGACCAACCAGGCGGCGGTTGAAGAGTTGCAGCGCCAGCAGCAGGAGGTGACCATGGTCGCCACCGCGGTCACCGAGATGGCGAGCGCCACCCAGGAGATCGCCAACAACGCCGAGAGCACCGCCGCTGCGGCCCAGCAGTCGGCCCAGAGCAGTGAGCAGGGCAAGATGCTGGTCAACAAGACTCGTCAATCCATCAACGGTCTGGCCGATGAAGTGGGTCAGGCGACCGAGGTGATCGGCGAGCTGAGTCGTCACGCCCAGGCCATCTCTGGCATCCTCTCCACCATTCAGGGGATTGCCGAGCAGACCAACCTGCTGGCGCTCAATGCCGCCATCGAAGCGGCCCGTGCCGGTGAACAGGGTCGCGGTTTCGCCGTGGTGGCGGACGAGGTGCGGGTGCTGTCGCGCCGTACCCAGGACTCCACCCAGGAGATCCAGTCCACCATAGAGACGCTGCAGCAGACCACCTCCCGTGCCGTGAGCCTGATGCAGACCAGCCAGGGGCTGGCCGACAACAGCGTGCAGGATGCCGATGCCGCCGCTGCCGCGCTCGAAGAGATCACCCAGGCCGTCTCCCTCATCTCCGACATGGCGGGCCAGATTGCCACTGCCGCCGAGGAGCAGACCCAGGTGACCGGCGAGATCACCCAGAACACCACCGCCATCAAGGATGTGAGCGACGAGATCACCGCCGCCGCCATGCGGGATCTAGATCAGGCCGCCGGACTCAAGGGACGGGCAACCGACCTGAACCAGCAGGTCGCGACCTTTATCCTGTAATCAGGCAGACCCGTTGCAACCGAGCCCCGCGATCGATGATCGCGGGGCTTTTTATTGGTCGTTATCGTGGTCGCAGCGGTTGGGAAAGGGGAAGTAGGGGGGAAACGGCAACCTGCGCTTAACTCCCATGTGCCAGGGGACAGCATATCTGGCCTTTGGTCAGCACTTTGCCAAGCAGATTGATGCCCAAAACAGAGAGCCCACCTTGTGGTGGGCTCTTGTCATCATGGTTCTGTCTGGTCGGGCTTACAGGAAGGGCAGCGCCATAAACAGCTTGATCACCATGGCGTTGATGATGTCGATGAAGAAGGCCCCCACCATGGGCACCACCAGAAACGCCAGGTGAGAAGGGCCGAAGCGCAGGGTGATGGCCTGCATGTTGGCAATGGCCGTCGGAGTCGCCCCCAGGCCAAAGCCGCAGTGACCCGCCGCCAGCACGGCCGCATCGTAGTTTTTGCCCATGACCCGGAAGGTGACGAAGACGGCGTAGAGCGCCATCGCCACTGTCTGGGCGGCCAGCAGGATGAAGATGGGCAGCGCCAGGCTGGCCAGATCCCACAGCTTCAGGCTCATCAGCGCCATCGCCAGGAACAGCGACAGGCTGATGTTGCCGAGCAGGGAGACTTCGCGGTCACTCACCTCATGCCAGTTGAGCAGGGTCAGGGCGTTGCGCAGCAGTACGCCGACGAACAGCACGCAGACGAAGATCGGCAGCTCGAGGACACTGCCCTTGAGGTAGAGGGAGAGCAGCTCGCCCCCTTTCAAGCTAATGGCGATGAGCGCCAGGGTCTCAATCACGCTGAACGGGGTGAGCGGGCGCTCCATGTCGGGCATCTCGAAGCCCTGGGGCGCGTCATCCTGGTTGTGCTCTTCGCCCGGCACCTGCACCTTCTTCACCAGATAGCGGGCCACCGGGCCGCCGATCAGGCCACCCAGCACCAGACCGAAGGTGGCGCAGGCGATGGCGAGTTCGGCAGCAGACTGCACGCCGTACTTGTCGGAGAAGGTAGCGCTCCAGGCCGCTCCGGTGCCGTGGCCGCCGGAGAGGGTGATGGAGCCGGCCAGCAGCCCCATGTGGGGATCCAGACCGAGCAGAGTGGCCAGGCCCACCCCCAGGCTGTTTTGTACCAGCAGCAGGCCGGTGACCACCATCAGGAAGGTGACCACCGCCTTGCCGCCGCGCTTGAGGCTGCCCAGATCGGCGGAGAGGCCGATGGAGGCGAAGAAGGCCAGCATCAGCGGGGTTTGCAGGCTGGTGTCGAATTGCAACTCCATCTGCAGGGTGGAGCGCAGCAACAGCAGTACCAGCGCGACCACCAGGCCGCCGGCAACCGGTTTGGGGATGTTGAAGGTGCGCAGCAGCCCGACGCGGGTAACCAGCAGACGACCAAGCAGCAACACCAGGGTGGCGGCGACAAGAGTGGCGTAGGAATCAAGTTGTAGCATTCAGTACTCCCATGTTGATTGGCTGTGTCTTTCGGTGGTGAAGACTCACAGATTCAGCCGGGATAAAAACAGTGCGGCGAACGTGCCAGCAAAGAAGGGGAAAGGTTCCCCGCTCCATGAAGATGGAGCCAGTGCGGGCCTGACATGCTCAGGCATCCAGATGAGATTTTGGTAAAATCCGGCGGACTGTAGCAAAAAACACCTATTAATTCCATATTTCATGCCTTATTGACCATTATTTGTTCTTTTTTCGAGATTTAATACCTATGGGGTAGGGCGTGTTGAGGTTCGAAATGGTTGGCTCCTGCTGCCCGTCAAACCCAGCCCGGGCGTGGGAAAAACAGTGTGTTTGACTGAGGGATAACAATGGATATGGCACACCTTGCCGCCCCATCGTGCTTGGGCAGGTATCACAAGATGCGACGGATGGGGTGTGAAGAAGAGGGGCTATCCCTATATAATCCGCCGGTTTCCGGCCCACTGATCCGGCCAACCAAGAGGAGAGGGTGTGAAGAAGTCCATCTACATCGCCTACACAGGCGGCACCATTGGGATGCAGCGTTCCGACCACGGCTATGTGCCGATGGCGGGCTTTATGGAAGATTGTCTGGCGCGGATGCCCGAGTTTCATCGGCCCGAGATGCCCGATTACCATATTCACGAATATGATCCCCTCATCGACTCCTCCGACATGACCCCGGCGGACTGGCAGCGCATCGCCGAGGACATTCGCGACAACTACGAGAAATACGACGGTTTCGTCATCCTGCACGGTACCGACACCATGTCGTTCACCGCCTCGGCGCTATCCTTCATGCTCGAAGATCTGCACAAGCCGGTCATCATCACCGGCTCCCAGATCCCGCTCGCCGAGCTGCGTTCCGACGGTCAGCAGAACCTGCTTAACGCCCTCTATATCGCGGCCAACTACCCGATCCACGAAGTGACGCTCTTTTTCAACAACCAGCTCTATCGCGGCAATCGCAGCAAGAAGGTGCATGCGGACGGCTTCCACGCCTTCGACTCGCCGAACTATCCGCCGCTGCTCAATGCCGGCATCGCCATCTCCCTGGAGGCAGGCGAGCTGGGGGTACCGTCCGATCAGCCCCTGGTGCTGCACGACATCACCCCCCAGCCCATCGGCGTGGTGACCCTCTATCCCGGGATCTCCAGCGAGGTGATCGCCAACATCCTGCAGCAGCCGGTGAAGGCGCTGATCCTGCTCTCCTTCGGGGTCGGCAATGCACCGCAGAATCCGACCATGCTGGCGCTGCTCTCCGAGGCCTCGGCTCGCGGTGTCATCATCGTCAACCTGAGCCAGTGTCTGCACGGCAAGGTCAACATGGGCGGCTATGCCACCGGCAACGCCCTCTCCCGCGCTGGGGTCATCTCGGGCTTCGACATGACCGCCGAGGCGGCACTGACCAAGCTGCACTTCCTGCTGAGCCAGGGCTTGCCCTCCCACCGCATTCGCGAGCTGATGCAGCAATCCCTGCGCGGGGAGCTGACCCCCTGATGGTGAGGCGCAGATAAAAAAGAGGGGAGCCAATATGGCTCCCCTCTTTCGTTTCGTCACCGCGATGCGTGAGCTCGCTCAGTGGCTGATCTCGATACGGACTATCTCTTCCTCGTCGCGGTACTGGCGCTTGAGCTCGCTCTTACTCTTCATCACGATCTCGCCGTCACGGCCAATGTTCATGTGCTCGGGATTTTCAAGGTGCATCGCCTGCCAGGCCATCACGGCCTGCAGGGAGGTGGCCTTCTGCTCGTCGGTGAGGGGCTTGCCATCTGGCCACTTGCCAAGCTCGACCGCGGTCTTGAGCCGCTCGTACACCTCTTTGGGCATCTGCCTGATTGCTTGTTGAAACTCACCTTGTTGATACGACATCCGGCCTCTCCTTGAAATTGAGCCATGAACCCGGGCTTAGGCGGGCAGATCCTGGCGGACTATATCGGTAGATCCTGGCGGACTACGCCGGCCATCTGCTCCATCACCCGCACTACCTGACAACTGTATCCGAACTCGTTGTCATACCACACGTAGAGCACGCAGTGATCCCCTTCGGCGATGGTGGCCTGGGAGTCCACGATGCCGGCGAAGCGGGAACCCACCATGTCGGAGGAGACCAGTTCGGTGCTGGCGCTGAAGTCAATCTGGCGATGCAGGGCCGAGCTCAGCGACATCTGTTGCAGATAGGCGTTGAGGCTCTCCCGATCGGTGGCCTGCTCCAGGGACAGGTTGATAATGGCCAGCGACACGTTGGGGGTCGGCACCCGGATGGCGTTGCCGGTCAGCTTGCCCTTGAGCTCGGGCAGCGCCTTGGCTACCGCCTTGGCGGCGCCCGTGCTGGTCATCACCATGTTGAGGGCTGCACTGCGACCGCGGCGCTCGCCCTTGTGATAGTTGTCGATCAGGTTCTGATCGTTGGTGTAGGAGTGCACCGTTTCGACGTGGCCGTGGCGGATGCCGTATTTCTCCTGCATCACCTTGAGCACAGGGGTGATGGCGTTGGTGGTGCAGGAAGCGGCGGAGATGATGCGATCTTCCGGGGTAATCACCTCGTGGTTGACCCCGAATACCACATTCTTCATCTCGCCCTTGCCGGGAGCGGTCAGCAGCACCTTGCTGGCGCCGCGCGCCTTGAGATGTTCGCTGAGGCCGGCCTCGTCGCGCCAGACACCTGTGTTGTCGATGATCAGGGCGTTCTGGATGCCGTAGGCGGTGTAATCGATATCGGCCGGGCTATTGGCGTAGATCACCTGGATGTAGGTGCCGTTGGCGATGATGGCGCTGCGTTCCACGTCCACTTCGATGGAGCCGTTGAAGGGGCCGTGGACGGAGTCGCGGCGCAGCAGGCTGGCGCGTTTTTCCAGATCTCCGTCACGACCGCCGCGTACCACGATGGCGCGCAGGCGCAGGGAGTTGGCGGCGCCGGTGCGTTCGATCAGCAGGCGGGCCAGCAGGCGGCCGATGCGACCAAAACCGTAGAGCACTACATCCGTCGGCTGGGGAACCTCACCACGGCCCAGGGCCGGTGCCAGTTTGGCTTTCAGATAATCCTCGATGCCCGCCTCATCCTGATGTTCCTGCCAGTAACCGACGGCCAGTTTACCCAGATCGATCTCGGCAACGGTCGGTTTCAGGGCCACGATGACCTGCAGCAGGGGAAAGCTCTGTTGGATGGGGAGAGGAGCGCCCTGGTGGCGGCGTACGACCCTGTGGGCCTTGAGGATATCGATGGTGGAGGCGTTTTGTAGCGGACGTCCGTAGACGGTGATCTCGACCCCTTGCTGGCGATAGAGACGACCAATCAGGGGTTGCATGGCTTCGGCGAGCTCCTGGCTCTCCTGCCACGCTTGCAAGTAGTGCTCGTGGGTCATTAACCAGATCCTTTATTTCACGTTGTTGGTGCAAATAGAAAATCGTCGAATGCAGATCACTGTAGGGGTGTATATTTCGTTATATTATTCTGCAATCGCGGCCTCTTGAGTGGCGCGCGCATTGTAATGGATATGTAACCGGTTTGCTAGCCGGAGGTGGCCGCATCAGGCTCCTATTGTAATTAACCAGATGTGAGTCATGACAGAACTGCCTATGCGCCCAACACTCATCCTGCTCCCGATCATGTTTGCCGCCGCAGGCTGCAATGACGATCGGCTCCACAACATTTGCAACAACCATCCCGAGTTGTGTCAGGACTTGGTGGACGATGGCTGGTGCCGCTACGAGCGCACCGACATCATCCGCAGCCGTTTCTACCTCAAGGAGGAGGAGACGGATCGCCGCAAATACGAGCTGATTCGCAACCTTGAGCGTTACCTCAAGTGCGCAGAGCGCTCCACCAACATCGAATACAAGAATGCCAAGGAGCTCAAGAGTCCGCGGGTGGAAGGCATGCTGGCCGCCGGCGAACAGCTGGCCCAGCTGGATGTGGCGACCCGCAACTCCCAGGATCCCTACCTGCTGCTCTGGCACTGGACCAACAACACCAACGAGCTGGCTCGCCAGCAGTTCATGGCGCTCGAGGGCAAGCCGGTGCTCGAGGAGCCTGAATTGCAGCTGGCGCTGGGGGGCATCTATGCCAAGAGCGATCCGGCCAAGGCGATCGACACCCTGCAGCACGGTCTCTCCCTCTACCGGCAGGGGGACGCGGTCAACAGCCGCCTGCTGACCTCCCTCAGCACCCTCTACATGGGTCAGAAGCAGTATGGGCAGGCCTACCTCTGGGGCAAGGTGAGCGAATCGTTCAAAGGCTCTCCCGAGGTCTCCACCGCGCGCTTTGGCATCTATCACACCCTGAGCAAGACCGATCTCGAAGCCTACGACAAGCGGGCCGCCGAGCTGGTCGAGCAGATCCGGCAAGGCAACTACCGGCCTTGAGACAATGATGACGTTACAGACACAGACTTCCTGTTGGCCCGACCCCTTTGCCATCGACTTTGTCCACGGCCAGGTGCCGACCGATGGCAGCAACCTGGAGCGCCTGACGGTACGCGCCGTGGTGGCGCGAGATGACGAGCTGCTGCTGGTGCACTCCCGGGTCAATGGCGACTTCATGTTCCCGGGCGGCGGCGTCGAGGCAGGTGAGAGCCATGCCGTGGCGCTGGCCCGCGAATTGCGAGAGGAGTGCGGCGCCGAGCTGCTGGAGGTGGGGCCCCTGCTCGGCGAGACCCGCGAGTACCGGCCGGCCCGGGAGCAGGGGGTCGATGCCTACTGCATACGCTCCCTCTATTACCTCTGCCGGATCGGGGAGACGCTGGTGGCCCCACAGCCCCAGCCCTACGAGATCCGGCTCGGTTTCGCACCCGGCTGGATCGCCATCGAGGAGGCGCTGCAGATCAACAAGACCCAGCTGGCGGGCCCCTGTCCGCAGTGGACTGTGCGCGAGACCCGGGTGTTGGCCCAGCTGCAGCGCTGGTGGCAGCGCGGCGTGTTCGATGAGTGGTAATGTCGAGAAGCGGATATAAAAAGAGCGCCTTGTGGCGCTCTTTTTGATGGCAAGGGATGAGGTTACTTGACCTCTTCTCCCTTGGCCTGCAGATCGGCGTGATAGGAGGAACGCACGAAGGGACCGCAGGCGGCGTGGCTGAAGCCGAGCTCCATCGCCACGTCTTTCAGCTCGTCGAACTCTGCGGGCGGCACGTAGCGCTTCACCGGCAGGTGGTGACGGCTCGGCTGCAGATACTGGCCCAGGGTCAGCATGTTGACGCCGTGCTCGCGCAGATCCTTGAGCACCTCGACTATCTCTTCGTTGGTTTCGCCAAGACCCATCATCAGACCGGACTTGGTCGGTACGTGCGGGTGCATCTCCTTGATGCGGCGCAGCAGCTCCAGCGACCACTTGTAGTCGGCGCCCGGACGAGCCACCCGGTACATGCGCGGGGCGGTTTCCAGGTTGTGGTTGAAGACGTCCGGCGGGGTCTCGCGGAACACCTCGAGGGCCTGCTCCATGCGACCGCGGAAATCAGGGGTCAGGATCTCGATGCGGGTCTGCGGGCTGTGCTCGCGGATCTGCTTGATGCAGTCGGCGAAGTGCTGGGCTCCGCCGTCGCGCAGATCGTCGCGGTCCACCGAGGTGATCACCACGTACTTGAGGTTCATCTCCTTGATGGTGAGCGCCAGCTTCTTCGGCTCTTCCGGATCCAGCGGGAGCGGACGGCCGTGGGCCACGTCGCAGAAAGGGCAGCGGCGGGTGCAGATGGCGCCCATGATCATGAAGGTCGCCGTGCCGTGGTTGAAGCACTCCGCCAGGTTGGGGCAGGAGGCCTCTTCACAGACCGAGTGCAGCTTGTTCTTGCGCAGGGTGCTCTTGATGTGCTCGATCTTCTGGCTGGAGGGGGGCAGTTTGATCCGCATCCAATCCGGTTTGCGAAGGAGTTCTTCGTTGGGATCCGGCATGAATTTCACCGGGATCAGGGCCATCTTGTCGCCATCGCGCAGCTTGACGCCCGGCTCCATACGAACGGGTTTGCTCATGATTCACTCTCGGTGTTTGTTATTGTCTGATAGCCAATCAGGCTGGCCAGTTCGGCCACCAGAATGGATTGCGCCTCGGCCACGCTTTGCGGGCCGCCCAGGGCGCTGGTCTGGGTCATGGCCATGCCCGCGTAGCCGCACGGATTGATGTGCAGGAAGGGGGTCATGTCCATGTTGATGTTGAGGGCCAGCCCGTGAAACGAGCACCCCTTGCGGATGCGCAGGCCGAGGGAAGCCAGTTTGGCCTCCATGCCGAGCTCGTTTTTCACGTAGACACCGGGGGCGTCCGCTTTGGCATAGGCCGTGATGTCGCTTTTCGCCAGGGTATTGATGATGGCGGTCTCCAGCGCGGTGACCAGTTCGCGCACCGTCAGCTTGCAACGGCGCACATCCACCAGCACATAGAGCACCAGCTGGCCGGGACCGTGATAGGTTATCTGGCCGCCGCGATCGCTCTGTACCACCGGGATATTGCCCGGGTTCAGCAGATGTTCGGCCTTGCCAGCTTGCCCCTGGGTGTAGACGGGATCGTGCTCCACCACCCAGAACTCGTCCGGGGTCTCGCCGGTGCGGCTGTCGGTGAAGGCTTTCATGGCGTCCCATACCGGTTGGTAGGGACGACGGCCCAGATGTCTGACGATAAGCGTGGGCTGGGCGGAGATCCGGGATGACATGGCTTCCTCACGGCAGGCTACTGCCAAAAACAGTCGCCCCGCAGAACGGGGCGAGAGAGACGTTACAGTACGTATTTCACCAGCTCGATCTTGCCGAGGGCGGTATACATCGCCTCGATGTGCTCCTTGCTCTGGGCGGTGACCGTCACTCGGACCGAGTGATAGTTACCCTTGGAGCTGGGCTGGACGGTCGGGCTGTAAGTACCGGGGGCGTGCTGCTGCAGCACTTCCACCACCATGTCCGGCAGCGCCGGATCGGCGACGCCGAGCACCTTGAACGGGAATTTGCAGGGAAACTCCAGCAGTTCATCAAACTTGGTATTCATTTACTCACCTTTTGCATCGTCACGGGGACGACTTCATCTTGGATGGCTAGTTGCCGGTGGCCCCTTGGGGCCGCCATTGCTGTCTATATGGGCACGATCCTGGCCAGGATCAAGGCCCGGAGCGGTCAGACAAGAATGGGAGTGCTGCTTTTTACCACAAATCGGGGTGTGGCGGAACCTGCAGTTTGCAGGGTTATTCACTGCCCTGACGGCCAGAGACAGCAGCGGCGCCTGTTGGCGCCGCTGTTGGGTGAGGATTGTGCGTCCCTGTTACTTGAACCAGCTGGAAACCAGCAGTACCAGATAGTCCCACAAACGGCTCATCAGACCGCCTTCCTGCACCTCTTCCAGAGCAACCAGCGGAACCTGCTTGATCTCCTTGTCGCCCTGCTTGAGGTACACGGTACCGACTCGCTGACCCTTGGCCAGCGGAGCTTTGAGCTCGCTGTCGAGCTGGAAGTCAGCTTTGAGGTTGTTGCCCTGACCGCGGGTCACCAGCACGGAGACATCCTGGTCGACGCCCAGTTTTACCTCGGACTTGTCACCCATCCAGATCTTCTGGGTGACCAGCTCGGTACCAGCCTTGTACGGGGTCAGGCTCTGGAAGAAACGGAAACCGTAGGTGAGCAGCTTCTTGCTCTCGGCGGCGCGGGTGGCTTCGCTGTTGGCACCCAGCACGACTGCGATCAGGCGCATGCCTTCGTTGTTGGTGGCGGAGGAGACCAGGTTGTAGCCCACCTGGCTGACGTGACCGGTCTTGATGCCATCCACCTGCAGGGACTGGTCCCACAGCAGGCGGTTGCGGTTGTGCTGGGTGATGCCGTTGAAGACGAAGGACTTCTGGGAGTAGATCTTGTACTCCTCCGGCAGATCGCGGATCAGCGCCTGACCCAGACGGGCCATGTCATGGGCGGTACTGTAGTGGCCTTCCGCATCCAGACCGTGGGGGTTCACGAAATGGCTGTCATTCATGCCGAGCTTGGCTGCCCAGCTGTTCATCAGGCTGGCGAAGGAGTCGGTGCTGCCCGCCAGGAATTCGGCCATGGCGACGCAGGCGTCGTTGCCGGACTGGATGATGATGCCCTTGTTGAGATCATCAACGGAGACCTGTTTGCCCACCTCGATGAACATTTTGGAGGAGTCGGCGTAGTTCTTGGACCAGGCGTTCTGGCTGATGGTCACCATGTCGGTGCGCTTGATGTTCCCCTTGGCCAGCTCCTGGCCAATGATGTAGGAGGTCATCATCTTGGTCAGACTGGCAGGCGGCAGACGCTCTTCGGCGTTCTGCTCGGCCAGCACCTGACCGGAGTAGTAATCGATGAGAATATGGGCCTTGGCGGAGATTTCCGGCGCGGCGGGAACGACCACAGGGTTGGCGTTCGGCGTAGGGACAGGCGTGTTGGCCTGAGCGGTGGCGCTTATCAGAGAGGCCAGAATAACGGAACGGGCAAATTTGGACATCTTGAAATTCCTGCGAGCCAGATGGGGAATGAATGCGGGCCTAACTATACCAGATGCACCCGCCGGTCATAGTCCGACGTGGCGATCAACTCTGGTTTTTTATCCATCGGCCCCGTTCACCACGCCACAAAGCGACGTGATGAGCGGGTTTGCCGGCAGATAGACCCACAATCTGGAGGGGATCAGGGCACGATGAACGCCTGTTCCAGCCCACCCTGGCGAACTTTTTCCAGTGTGCTCAGTTGTTGGTCGGCCGGGATCGGGCCTATCAGCACCCGGAAGATGGCACCATGGGTGTCGATCCGGTAGGGCACGCCGTAGCGCTGGGTCATTACCTTGCCCATCGCCTCGGCTCGCTCCCGGGAGCCGCTGGCCAGCACCTGGATCATCTTGCCCTGACCACTGGCCGCCTGGGGCTGAGCCTGTTTGGCCGCAACCGGCTTGCTGGCGCTGCTGGCCGGTGTGGCGGCAGGAGTGGTCGGCTTGGGCGAGGGGGCAACCTGGGTATCTGCAGGTGTTTCGGCCGGCATCATCGGGGCCATCGGCTCCATGATCACTCGCTGATCCGGCGTGTCGCTGATGAGTTCAAGCCGCACACGGGCCTCGCCAGTGTGGACCATGTCCAGCTGCTCGGCGGCGGCGTAGGAGAGGTCGATGAGGCGGCTGCTGTCAAATGGACCGCGGTCATTGACCCGCACTATGGTCTCGAGGCCGTTGTCCAGATTGGTGACCCGCACATAGCTCGGGATTGGCAGGTTGCGGTGGGCGGCGCTGAACAGCTTGCTGTCCAGCACGTCGCCGTTGGCGGTCTTGTTGCCGTCCAGATCCTTGGCCAGCCAGCTGGCGGTGCCCTCCTCGGTGTAGTGCTTGATGTCGCGCCATACCTCGTATTTCTGCTTGCCAATCCAGTAGTTCCGGTTGCCGCTGGTACTCAGGGGCTCGGGGCGCGGAATGGCGCCGGTGGCTTGCGGTATCTCGATAACGGGCGGTTTGCTGACCGGTGCTTGCGGTTCGACCGGGGCGCTCTGTTCCGGCTGGCTGCTACAGGCGGCCAGCAACAAGCTCAGGCTGAGCGGGAGGAGTTTGTGACGAAGTTGCATACGCTTCCTGAATGGCTTGGCTAAGTTGATACACCGCCATCGCATAAAGGGGGCTGCGATTGTAGCGGGTGATCACATAAAAGTTATGCCGTGCGACCCAGTATTCCGGTCCATCGGCTTGTTCGAACACCAGCAACTTGACCGGCGTCTGCGGGGCCGGCGGGGTGGCAAGCTCGATGCCTGCCGCCGCCAGTTCCGCCCACTGTTGTGTCAGCTCGGGCTCGGATCTCAGCAGGGGCTCGATCGCCAGCAAACCGGTCTGGGCCGGTTCGACCACCGACTCGCCCCAGCGCCACTGATGTTCGGCAAAGTAGTTGGCCACGCTGCCGATGGCATCGGCCGGATTGGCAAACAGATCCCGTTTACCGTCACCGTCGAAATCGACGCCGTAGTGACGATAGCTGGAGGGCATGAACTGCCCCATCCCCATGGCCCCGGCGTAGGAGCCCTTGAGGCGCGCCAGCGGCCAGCCCTCTTCCCGGGCCAGCAGCACCAGCTGGGCAAACTCCTTGGCGAAGAAGTCGGCCCGCGCCGGATAGTGAAAACCCAGGGTATAGAGACTGTCCAGTACCGGATGACGCCCCATCTGTCGGCCGTAGAAAGTCTCGACCCCTATGATGGCCACGATGAGCGCCGCAGGCACCTTGTAGGTCTGCTCGGCCCGGCTCAGGGTGGCGGCATGGCGCTGCCAGAAGCGCAGTCCGTCGGCAATCCGCTCCTGAGTCACGAACAGCGGCCGGTAGCGATACCAGGGCTTGGCCTCCCAGGGACGGTTGATGGTGTCGAGCACCTCTTGGCGCAGCCTGGCCTCCTTGGCGGCGGCCTGCAGCGCCGCCAGCGGTACCTGTTGCTGCTCGGCGAGCTGCGCCAGACGCTCCTGCGGCACACCGGCCTGGGCCGCAATGGCCCAGAGGGAGAGCAGTGCCCAACCCCATCTCATCAGGCGAGTAGCCTTCTATGAGTCTGAATTGACATCAGTATGCCAAAACCGGCCATCAGGGTCACCATGGAGGTGCCACCGTAACTCACCAGCGGCAGAGGAACCCCCACCACCGGCAGTATGCCGCTCACCATGCCCATGTTGACGAATACATAGACGAAGAAGGTGAGGGTCAGGGCGCCGCCAAGCAGACGCTCGAAGCTGCTCTGGGCCTGCATCGAGATAAACAGGCAGCGGCTGATGACATAGAGGTAGAGCACCAGCAGCAGGGCGACTCCCACCAGACCGAACTCCTCGCTGAATACCGCGAAGATAAAGTCGGTGTGGCGTTCGGGCAGAAATTCGAGCTGGGACTGGGTGCCCTGCAGCCACCCCTTGCCGAAGACGCCGCCGGAGCCGATGGCGATCTTGGACTGGATGATGTGATAGCCACGCCCGAGGGGATCTTTTTCCGGGTCGAGCAGCATCAGTACCCGCTGGCGCTGGTATTCGTGCATCAGGAAGAACCAGAGCACCGGCATGAAGGCCAGTGCCATCACCACCGCCAGCCCGATCAGCCACCAGCTCAATCCCGCCAGGAAGATGACGAAGAAACCGGAGGCGGCCACCAGGATGGAGGTGCCGAGATCGGGTTGGGCCGCGATCAGCAGGGTCGGCAACAGCACCATGACCAAGGCGATCGCCACGTGGCTGAGCTTGGGGGGCAGCGAGTGGCGGCTGAGCCAGGCGGCCACCATGATGGGCATGGAGAGCTTCATCACCTCGGAGGGCTGGAACTTCATAAAGCCGAGATCCAGCCAGCGCTGGGCCCCCTTGCCGATATGGCCGAACACGTCCACCGCGATGAGCAACAGCACCACCACCACAAACAGCGGCACCGACCAGCGGGCATAGAGGGAAGGGGGCAGCTGGGCCATGGCGATCATCAGGGCGAAGGCGATCCCGCCGCGTACCAGCTGGCGCACGATGGAGTCCATGTCCTGACCTGAGGCGGAGTAGAGCACCACCATGGAGAGGGCCATCACGGCCAGCAGGCCGAGAAACAGCGGCAGGTCGATATGCAGCTTGTACCAGATGCTCTGCTGGCGAGCAGAATTACTCATGAGGGGTGACCTCTTCGGATTGGGGCTGCTTGACCGGTGCCGGCGGCAGCTGGGGGTCGGGCGGCAGCAGATAGGCATCCAGCATCTGGCGTGCGATAGGCGCACCGGCTCGACCACCGCCGCCACCAATCGAGTTCTCCAGCACCAGGGCGACTACCGCCTTGGGCGCTTCAAACGGCGCATAGGCGACGAACAGCGCGTTGTCGCGGTGCTCGGCCTTGACGGTTTTGATGTTATAGACCTGGTTCTCCTTGAGACCGACCACCTGGGCGGTACCCGACTTGCCACCCGAGGAGTAGGGGGCTTTGGCAAACGAGAGGCGACCACTGCCTTCGCGGCCATGGTTGACGCGCCACATGCCGTCCTGGGCCACTTTCCAGTAGCTGTCGTTTTTCACCTGCAGAGCCATCTTCTGGTTGACCGGGGCGTCTTCGTTGCCTGTGGCTGAAGTCAGGCGCTTCAACAGGTGAGGCGTCACGTCGTGACCGTTCTGGGTCAGGATGCTGATCGCCTTGGCCAGCTGGATTGGGGTGGCGCTCCAGTAGCCCTGACCGATGCCGACCGAGATGGTGTCACCCTGATACCAGGGCTGGCGCCAGCGCGCCATCTTCCAGTCGCGGGACGGCATGACACCCTTGGTCTCTTCATAGAGATCGACGCCACTGTAGCGGCCGAAGCCGAACTTGGTCATGTAGTCGTGGATCTTGTCGATGCCGACCCGGTAGGCGAGATCGTAGAAGTAGGTATCCGCCGACACCTCGATGGCGCGGTAGACGTCGAGCCAGCCATGGCCCCAGCGGCGCCAGTCGCGAAACTTCTTGGTGGTGCCCGGAATGGAGAAGCTGGGGCCGCCGAAGTAGCGATAGTTGGGGGTGATGGCCCCCTCGTTGAGCCCCATCACCGCCATCATGGGCTTGACGGTGGAGGCGGGGGCATAGATGCCCTGGGTGGTACGGTTTACCAGGGGACGGGCCGGATCGTTGAGCAGCGCCGAGTAGTTGGCGCTGGAGATGCCGGTCACGAACAGGTTGGGGTCATAGCTCGGGCTCGACTCCATGGCGATGATGGCACCGGTGGAAGGATCCATCATGACGATGGCTCCCCGCTGGCCTCCCAGCAGCTGCTGGGCCTTGAGTTGCATCCGGATGTCGATGTTGAGGTAGATGTCCTTGCCCGGGAGCGGCGGCTGGAACTTGAGGGTGCGCACTACCCGGCCGCGGTTATTGACCTCGACTTCCTGATAGCCGGCCACCCCGTGCAGATCGTCCTCGTAGTACTTCTCCACCCCCTGCTTGCCGATGTCCTTGGTGGCGGCATAGTTGGCGAGCTTCTCCTCCTTTTCGAGGCGTTCCACGTCGCGGGTGTTGATCTTGGCCACATAGCCGAGGGCATGGGTGAGGGTATCGCCAAACGGGTAGTAGCGCTTGAGGTAGGCCTCGATGCTGGCGCCCGGGTAGTTGTGCTGGTTGACCGAGAAGAGGGCGACCTGATACTCGGTCAGCTTCTCGTACAGCGCCACCGGCTTGAAGCGGCGCTGACGTTTCACCTCGGCCAGGAACTTCTCCTTGGTCCCCTCCGGCAGCTTCAGCAGGGCGATGAGGTCGTCGGCGGTCTTCGCCAGATCCTTGGTCTCTTCCGGCACGATTTCCAGGCTGTAGACCGGGCGGTTCTCCGCCAGCAACACGCCGTTGGCGTCATAAATGAGGCCGCGGGGCGGCGCCACCGGCACGACCCGGATCCGGTTGTCATTGGAGCGGGTCTGATAGGTGTCGTAGGACTCTACCTGCAGGTAATAGAGATTGCCCAGCAGCACCAGCATCAACACTATGATGCCGATGTAGGCTACCAGGGTGCGCCGGAAGAACAGATTGCCCTCGGCACTGTGATCGCGCATCTCGATGCGTTGTTTCAGCATGCCTCTACCTCAACTCCATAGGGGGCAATAACAGCAAGAACGGCATGGTTCACTCTCTGTAGTACGCAAATGCAGCAGGGACGATCGGCCACGACATCATGGATCACTCCCTGTGATACGGGTGATTGGTGGTAATGCTCCAGGCCCGGTAGAGGCTCTCGGCTACAAGAACTCGCACCAGCGGGTGGGGCAGAGTCAGCGGTGACAGGGACCAGCTCTGCTCAGCCGCGGCCTTGCATTCGGGCGACAATCCCTCGGGCCCGCCCACCAGCAGGGCCACGTCGCGACCGTCCAGCTTCCACGCCTCGAGTTGGCTGGCCAGTTGCTCCGTGGTCCAGGGCTTGCCCGGGATATCCAGGGTGACGATGCGCGAGCGACCGGCCGCCGCCAGCATGGCCTCCCCCTCTTTTTGCAGGATGCGGGGAATGTCGGCATTCTTGCCGCGCTTGCCGGCGCCAATTTCCACCAGCTCGAACGGCATGTCTTTCGGGAAACGGCGACGGTACTCTTCGAAGCCATGTTCTACCCAGGCGGGCATCTTGGTGCCCACCGCAATCAACTGGATCTTCATGGTCGTTACGCCTGGATCGGGGCGCCGCCCCACAGTTTTTCCAGTTGGTAGAAGTCGCGATATTCATCCTGCATCACGTGCACGATCACCGACCCCATGTCTACCAGTACCCATTCGCCGCTCAGCTGGCCTTCCACGCTCAGCAGATCGAGTCCGGCATGGCGGGCTTCGCTGGCCAGATGACTGGCGATGGCGCAAACGTGACGGTTGGAGTTGCCAGAGCAGATGATCATGGTATCAGTGATGCTGGATTTGCCGCGCACATCGAGGGTGATGATATCGCGGCCTTTCATGTCATCGATCTTGTCGATGATAAAGGCGTGCAGTTCTTGGCCTTGCAATGAGTCTCTCCTGTATTCCGGCGCGCTCGTACGGCGTGAGGGCGGCGGATTATATCATGGTCAATCCCGTTTCCCCATTGGGCTGAGACGGGATTACGACAGGGTCTTACTGGCCGGTGGCGCGGTAGAGCCCCTGTTGATCAATATAGTGTGCAACCGACTCGGGCAGGAGGTAGCGGACATCCTGTCCCGCTTCCAGCAGCGCCCGCAGCCGGGTAGCCGACAGCGCGACGGGCTGGTTGTCCGCCAGCCAGATATGGCCGGCCAGACGCTGATGCAGTGCCTGTACCCGGGTGGTCTGGTGGCGAGCCAGCAAGTCGGCGATCTCCGCGGGATAGTCGGGCTGCCAGCCGGGGCGTGAACTCACCACCAGATGGGCATAATCGAGCAGCTCCTGCCAGCGATGCCAGCTTGCCAGGCTCAGCAGCGAATCCATCCCCATCAGAAAGCAGAGCGGCGTGTCGGGCAGCTCGTTCCTCAGCTCGACCAGTGTATCAATGGTCCAGGAGGGGGTGTCGCGCTTGAGCTCCCGTTCATCCACCACGAAACTGCGATTCTCCGCCGCCGCCAGCTTGACCATGGCCAGACGCTGTTCGCTCGAGCAGAGAGGGTGTGCCCTGTGAGGCGGAATATGGTTCGGGATCAGGCGGATCTCTTCGAGCCGCAAGGCATCGCGCGCCTCGATGGCGGGTCTCAGGTGGCCGATGTGGATGGGATCGAAGGTCCCCCCCAGCAGGCCGACAGGAGCCTTCAGTGGTCTGATAGGAGCCTTCAGCACGGACTCTCCTCCATCGCCAGCGGCAACGGGGTGCCATCGCGAAAGCCGAGAGCCAGGGTCTGCAGCATCAGCCAGGCCTGCTCGGTGTCGAAGCGGCGCTGGGCGTCATCGAGCCGGGCCATCAGTTGCCACAACTGCTGCAGCTTGGCGAAGGGGAGCCGGGTCAGCGCCTGCTGGATCAGCTGCTGGCGGCTCTGCCAGATGCGCAGTCGGCTGAAATGCTCCCCCAGCGGTTGGCCACTGCGCATGGCCAGCGACAGCTCGGTGAGCTGCTCCAGCTCGCGGCACAGGGTCCAGGCCAGCATGCCGGGTTCGGTGCCCTCGGCACGCAGGGCTGCCAGGATCCGCTGGGCCCGGTTTACCTTGCCCTCCAGCAGGGTATCGACCAGCTGGAACGGGGTAAAGTGGGCGTGGCGGATGATGGTCTCCTGCAGATAGGCGACGCTGATGGGCTGGGGCGGCGAGAGCAGGGTCAGCTTCTCTATCTCCTGGCTCGCGGCCAGCAGGTTGCCCTCATAGCTGTGGCACATGAAGTTGATGGCGTCCGGCAGCGCCTTGAGACCGAAACGCTGGAAACGGGCATTCATCCAGCGCGGGAAAAACTTGGGCTCGGGATGGTTGACCGGCACATAGGTGCCGATCTGGTAGAGCTTGTCGAACCAGGCCGCCTTCATCTGGGTCTGGTTGAGACGACCACCGCTCAACACCAGCAACAGGTCGGGGTGGAGCTGTTTGCCGATCTCGCTGATGCGGGCGGCGAGATCCTTGTCGACCTTGGCGGGCAGCTCCAGCTCGATGATCTGGCGGGCGGAGAAGAGGCTCATGGCTTGACAGGCGTCGTAGACCTGATTCCAGTCCAGTCCCTGCTCGACCACGAAGCTGTGGCGTTCATCGAATCCCTGCTTGTGGGCGATCTGGCGGATGGCGTCGAGCGCCTCCAGCCGCAGCAGTGGCTCGTCGCCAAAAACGAGATAGCAGGGCCGAAGCCCTGCTTTGAGGTGTTCACCAAACTGCTCGGGGTAGATCCGCATCAGAAGCTGACCTGGCTCAACTGACGGATCACCTGGCTGGCTGCCTGCTCCTGCATCTCGCGGTTGAGCTGCTCCTGCTCGCGGGAGGAGGCCAGCGCCGCATCCGGCTTGTTCAGGAAGCTGCGGTTGAAGTTGATGGGGAAGACTTGAGTCGGCTTGCCCGGTACTGCGACGGTGAAGCGGGTGCTAAAGCCCAGCACATACTCGGTATCGGCCCCCAGAGCATTGACCGAGGCAACCTGGCTGGAGCTGCCGATGCCGCCCAGAGTCAGCACCGGGATGCCCTCCTTGTCGGCCAGGGTGACGCCCGCAGCCTTGAGGCGGGTGGTGACCAGGCGATAGAAGTCGCTCTTGTTGTCGCCCACGACCTTCATGGTCATCAACTCCGCCGGGATGCCGGTGCCGCGCATATGAAAACCGCAACCCTGCAGCAGCAGGGCTGCCAGCATGATGGCCATCCAGCGAGTGAAGATGGAGCCCATATGAAATCCTCTTTGCGTTAAGTGAAGAGCGGCGGGCGCAAGGCCCGCCGTTATCATCGGTTTACCGTCACCGCTTGGCAACGATCAGTTAGCGACCAAATCAGTTGGCAACGATGTTGAGCAGTTTGCCCGGCACATAGATCACCTTGCGCACGGTCAGGCCGTCGGTGAACTTCTGCACCGAGGCGTCGGCCATGGCCAGCTTCTCGACGTCGGCCTGGCTGATCTCGGCCGGCACGGTCAGTTTGCCGCGCATCTTGCCGTTGATCTGCACCACCACCAGCTTCTCGGTCTCGACCATGGCGGCCTCGTCGGCGACCGGCCAGGTGGCGTGGTCGATGTCGTCGCCCTTGCCCAGCATCTTCCACAGCTCGAAGCCGATGTGCGGAGTGATGGGGTAGAGCATGACCACGACCGCTTCCATCGCTTCCTGCATCAGGGCGCGATCCTGAGGCTCGGAGCCCAGTTTGGCCAGGTTGTTCATCAGCTCCATGATGGCGGCGATGGCTGTGTTGAAGGTCTGGCGACGACCCACGTCATCGCTCACCTTGGCGATGGTCTTGTGCAGCTCGCGACGAATCGCCTTCTGCTCGCTGGAGAGGGCGGCCACATCCAGCGCCGGCACGGCGCCACCGGCAACGTGTTCGAAGGTGATGCGCCACAGACGACGCAGGAAGCGCTGGGCACCTTCCACGCCGGAGTCGGACCACTCCAGAGTCATCTCGGCCGGGGAGGCGAACATCATGAACAGGCGGACGGTGTCGGCGCCGTAACGCTCCACCATCAGCTGCGGGTCGATGCCGTTGTTCTTGGACTTGGACATCTTGGTCATGCCGGAGTGGATGACTTCGCGGCCCTCAAGGTCCACCGCCTTGATGATGCGGCCTTTCTCGTCACGCTCCACCTTGACGTCGGTCGGGCTGACCCAGACGTTGCCACCCTTTTCGTCCTTGTAGTAGAAGGCGTCGGCCAGCACCATGCCCTGGCAGAGCAGGCGCTTGAACGGCTCGTCGCTGTTCACCAGGCCCGCGTCACGCAGCAGCTTGTGGAAGAAGCGGGCGTAGAGCAGGTGCATACAGGCGTGCTCGATGCCGCCAATGTACTGATCCACCGGCAGCCAGTGGTTGGCGGCCGCGGGATCCAGCATGCCCTTGTCGTAGTCCGGGGAGCAGTAGCGGGCGTAGTACCAGGAGGACTCCATAAAGGTGTCAAAAGTGTCAGTTTCCCGGAACGCTTCCTGACCGTTGTAAGTGGTCTTGGCCCACTCGGCATCGGCCTTGATCGGGCTCTGGATGCCGTCCATCACCACGTCTTCCGGCAGCAGTACCGGCAGCTGGTCTTCCGGCGTCGGCACTACTGTGCCGTCAGCCAGGGTCAGCATGGGGATGGGGGCACCCCAGTAGCGCTGACGGGAGACACCCCAGTCGCGCAGGCGGTAGTTGACGGTGCGCTTGCCCTTGCCAATTGCCTCCAGCTTGGTGGCGATGGCATCGAAGGCCGCCTGGAAGTCGAGACCGTCGAACTCGCCGGAGTTGAACAGCACGCCTTTCTCGGTGTAGGCCGCCTCGCTCACGTCTAGCTCGCCATCGGCCGGCTTGATCACCGCCTTGATGTCGAGGCCGTATTTGGTGGCGAATTCGAAGTCACGCTGGTCGTGACCCGGTACCGCCATCACGGCGCCGGTGCCGTAGTTCATCAGCACGAAGTTGGCGACCCAGACCGGGACCTTGCGACCATCCAGCGGATGAATGGCGTACAGGCCGGTGGCCATGCCCTTCTTCTCCATGGTGGCGAGCTCGGCTTCGGCCACCTTGGTGTTCTTGCACTCTTCGATAAAGGCGGCCAGCTCCGGATTGTGTTCGGCAGCCTGCAGGGCCAGCGGGTGGCCGGCGGCGATGCCCACGTAAGTCACGCCCATGAAGGTGTCCGGACGGGTGGTGTAGACCTCAAGGTGCTCATCCTGCCCATCGATGGCGAAGCTGATGTTGACCCCTTCGGAGCGGCCAATCCAGTTGCGCTGCATGGTCTTGACCATCTCGGGCCAGCCTTCGAGGTTGTCGATGTCGTTCAGCAGCTCTTCGGCATAGTCGGTGATCTTGATGAACCACTGGGGGATCTCTTTCTGTTCCACCGGGGTGTCACAACGCCAGCAGCAGTTGTCCACCACCTGCTCGTTGGCCAGCACCGTCATGTCGTTCGGGCACCAGTTGACGGAGGAGGTCTTCTTGTAGACCAGGCCCTTCTCGTAGAGCTTGGTGAAGAACCACTGCTCCCAGCGGTAGTAATCCGGCTTGCAGGTGGCCAGCTCGCGATCCCAGTCATAACCCAGACCCAGCATCTTCAGCTGGTTCTTCATGTATTCGATGTTTTCGTAGGTCCAGGGCGCCGGCGCCGTGTTGTTCTTGATGGCGGCGTTCTCGGCCGGCAGGCCGAATGCGTCCCAACCGATGGGTTGCAGCACGTTCTTGCCATTAAGGCGTTGATAACGTGAGATAACATCACCTATGGTGTAGTTGCGCACGTGACCCATGTGTAGACGACCAGACGGATAGGGGAACATGGACAGGCAGTAGAACTTCTCCTTGTCTACTTTCTCCACGGCCTTGAAGGTTTTCTTGGCATCCCAGTGCTTTTGCACTGCTGGTTCGATTGATTGGGGAACGTATTGCTCTTGCATTGGTGACATCCGGATCTGTGAAATGGATAGATAAATCAGCTGGGAAATCGCAATAGAATACCCATATCCTGCGGCGGCAACAACCGCCAGCGTCCCTCGGGCCTCAAGCCGGGTCTGATCGGGGTTTAGTAGAGGAGGAACGGCCATGGACAAACATAAAAAAGGATACGAAACCTTCATCGCCGAGCTGAAAAAGCAGTGGCAGGAGACCGGAGAGTTCCAGGGAGAGCGTCTCAACCGGATGATTGCCAGGGTGCAGGCCTATCTGGAGGCAGCCAGCGATCTGACCCAGGACGAGCTGGCACTGATCGCCGAGTACGTGAAGCGGGATCTGGGCAACTATGATGAGGGGCGCAGTGATGAGGCGGTGGAGGAGTCAGCCTTTATGCTGGCGCTCAAGGACACTGCCTGGTCCTGGCTGGCGGACGTGACCGATCGGGCCCAGGTGGAGTGGCGCGAATTGGCGGACGAGCTGGAGCATAAGGGCGTCTACGAGGCGGGGGAGTGGGTCGGGCTGGGGGTCATGGAGTGCAACCAGTGTGGCTGGCGCCATAAGGTTCTGCGTCCCGAGCAGCTGGATACCTGTCCCGAATGCGGCGGCACTGAATATCACCGTGAACCCCTCTCGCCCTGATTGCCAATCTCTTGAGCATCCAACGAAAAGAGGCGCCATCAGGCGCCTCTTTGTGATTATTCGGTGGTGTTACTTGCCCGCCACGGCGAGGCCGCCAAAGCGGATCAGCGGGGCATAGAAGCCCTTGCCATCGTTGTGATGCAGGGTATCGCCGACTGCTTCCAGCGCCCCCAGCAGACGATAGAAGTTGCCCGCCACCGTGATGCCGCGCACCGGTTGGATACGCACCCCGTCACGACAGAGAAACCCTGACGCGCCAAAGGAGAAGTCGCCGCTGACCGCATCGGCGCCCGAGTGCAGGCCGTCCAGCTTGACCAGCTCCAGATAGTCGCCGCTCTGCACCTCTGCCTCGCTATGAGGGCCGGTACCGAACACCAGGTGACGAGGGGTCACATCCAGCGCACTGCGGGCGCCGCGAGCCGCCGAGCCGTTGCTCGCCACGCCGAAGTGGCGGGCGGTGGCGCTGTTGTGCAGCAGGGTCTTGAGTTCCCCCTCGCCAATCAGCAGCAGATCCGAGGTGGTGGCCCCCTCGCCGTCGAAGGCCTTGATGTTCATGCCACCCGGCATATGGACCCGGCTCTCCAGGGTGAGCCAGCGGGAGGCAACGGGTTGCCCCACCTTGTCTCGCCAGGGGTTGATCCCCTGCTGGGCCCACTTGCCCGAGAGCGCCGCCTGGAAGCAGCCAAACAGGCTGGCGAAACAGTTAGTGCTGAAGATAACGCTGTAGCGGCCGCTCGTGACCGCCTCACCCGGCAGCAGGCCCGCGGCTACGGTATGGATCTGTTGGGCAAGGATCTGGCTGTCCAGCTCGTCGAAGCGACGGCCATACTGCCCTTGGGAATGCATGGACTGTTGGCCATCCCGTTCGACCAGAGCCGAGGTGTAGCAGCCGACGGAAAATTCGCCGTGCTCGCAGAAAGTGCCCAGGCTGTTGGCGAGCCAGAGACGGCTCTCCCCTTCGAAGAAGCTGTTGTAGGGGGCGCCGGTCACATCCGGCAGGGCCAGCATGTCCGACTCGAGGCGCAGGGCCAGGGCGATCTTCTCTTCCACGGGCGTGGTATCGGGCTGATTAATCTCGGCGCAGTCGGTGGTGAGCCGGCTGTTGGCGACCGAGATTGCCTGATCCGCATCCACCTTGGCAAAGCGGCTGGCGTCACAGGCATCCTGCAGCATGGCATTGAGCGCGGCCTCATCGAGGGACTCGGAGTAGGCGATGCCGACCCGGCCCTCTTTGATCAGGCGAATACCGATCTGCTGGCTGCTGGTGACCTTGTATTCCCCAAGCTCCCCCTTGTCGGCCTTGAGGGAGAAGGCCCTGTCCTGATTGGCGATGATATCCGCTTGTGCATTGATATCGGCGACCTTGTCCAGCAGGCGGGCAAGCAGTTGGTTCATGTCGATGGCGCTCATCAGGCGTTCCCCCCGATCAGCATAAGGTCCACTTTCAGGAGCTTAATGGTGTCATTCATCGGGCATTCCTCCCGATCAGCATAAGGTCCACTTTCAGGCGCTTAATGGTGCCATTCATCGGGCATTCCTCCCGATCAGCATAAGGTCCACTTTCAGGCGCTTAATGGTGTCATTCATCAGGCATTACCCCCCACCAGAATATTGTCTACTTTCAGGGCGGGCTGGCCGACCGAGGTGGGCACAGAGCCGGAGACGGAGCCGCACATGCCGGCGGCCAGCGCCAGATTGCGGCCCACCATGGAGATCTCTTTAAGCACCTGAGGGCCGGTGCCGATCAGGGTCGCCGACTTGAGCGGTCTGGTCACCTTGCCGTGCTCGATGAGGTAGGCCTCCTGCACGTTGAAGTTGAACTCGCCGGTACCCGGTTGCACCGAGCCGCCACCCATTTTTTTGGCATAAATGCCGTGCTCTACCGTGGCCAGCATCTCGTCCAGGCTGTAGTTGCCCGGCTCGATATAGGTGTTGCGCATGCGCGAGGTGGGGGCGAACTTGTAGGATTCGCGTCGCCCCGAGCCGGTGCGGGCGTAACCTGTCTTGAGCGAGCCCATCCTGTCCACCAGAAAGCCGGTCAGCACCCCATCCTTGATGAGCTGGGTGTGCTGGGTCGCCATTCCTTCATCATCGACGTTGATGGAGCCCCAGGCGTTGCCCTGCAAGCCTTCGTCCACCGCACTGACCGCGGGATTGGCGATCAGCTGGCCCATCTTGTCGTGGAACACCGAGGCCTTTTTGGCCACCGAGGTGGTCTCCAGCAGATGGCCGCACGCCTCGTGGAAGATGACGCCGCCAAAGCCGCTCTCCATGATGACCGGCAGGGTACCGCTCGGGCAGGGGGCGGCGCCCAGCTTCACCAGGGCCTGGCGAGTGGCGGTGAGGGCCAGCTCGCGGGGATCGATGCGCTCGGCGTGTTCCCAGCCCATCAGGGCGCCGGGGGCCTCGTAGCCCATGCTCTGCTCGCTCCCTTCCCGGGCGATGGTCTGGGCCATGATGCGGTTGTAGTGGCGACGATCGCTGACCTGCAACCCTTCGCTGTTGAGGATCTCCACCTCCTGCTCCCAGCCCAGCACGTTGCCGGAGAACTGGCTCACCTTGTCGCTCTCGGCGCGGACCGCGGCATCCATGGTGTGCAGATAGGCGATCTTCTGCTCCAGCAGCTTGTCCGCCGACAGGGGCAGGGCCACCGGATGGCGGTCGGTGAGACGGGTGAAATCGAAGGCGGTGGCGGTCACCACGGGGTCACGCCTGTCCTTGGCCGCCAGCAGGGTGACGATGCGCAGCAGCTCGTCACGGCTGGTCTGGTTGGTGTAGCCGTAGAGCACCTTGTGGCCGTAGCACAGGCGCACGCCGATGCCGAAATCGAGGCCACCGCTGATGTTCTCTATCTGGCTGGAGAGCAGGCTGAGCTGGCTGCGGCGCTTGCGCTCCACAAACAGCTCGGCAAAGTCGGCACCCAGCGCCAGGGCGTGATCGAGCACGTCGCGGGCGATGGCAGGGGCCAACAGGGAGAATGAGGTCATAGAATTTCCTTTTCTGATCTGTCCGTTTGCTTCCGGCGCCCTGCTTTGCTTGTTATGGGGCGTCAGACTCATTGTTACAGACCAGCACAAAAAAGTCGCTATAGCGTCATACGATGATACCGATTGAGAAAATCGGCGCGAGATATGCGCCCAAGCGGTCAGTACTCGGGCTGACCGCCGGGCATCAATCAGAGGAGTTCGTGGATTTCGGCCAGGATCTGGTCGACCCACTGCTCGATGCGGGAATCGGTCTGGTCGTACTGGTTTGCATCGTCGAGGGCCAGGCCGACGAAGTGGCGACCATCGTCGATCAGCGCCTTGGAGGCATCGAACTCGTACCCCTCGTTGGGCCAGTAACCCACCAGTTTGACCCCCTTGGGCACCAGCTGATCGTGCAGCATGCCGAGGGCATCCTGATACCACTCGCCGTAACCGAGCTGATCGCCAAGGCCAAACAGGGCCACGATGCGCCCCTCCAGCTCCAGATCGGCGATATCTTCCCAGCGGGACTCCCAGTCCTCCTGCAGCTCGCCAAAATCCCAGGTGGAGATGCCGAGGATCAGGATGTCGTAATCCTGCATGCGCACCAGGGGCACATCCTTGATGTTGTGGATGTCGACCAGCTCGGGGCCGATGAGGGCGCGGATCTTCTCGGCGGCCATCTCGGTGTAGCAGGTGGTGGAACCGTAAAACAGACCAATCTTCATCGCTCTTCTCTTGACTGCTGTGGGCTGCGCCATGTTGGCAACCTAAGGGGAGGGCGCCAGTCTAGCAGATTGCCGGGGCCCCTTCACTGCCCTCAGATATTGGCTGGCGGGCAAGCGGGCTTGCACGGGGGGCGAGCCCGCGCGCTACAATGGGCCATCTTTTTTCTGACTGCGGCGCATCATGAGCAAGCCTGACTCCCATCCCCTGATCGAACCTTTTCTCGACGCCCTCTGGCTCGAACGAGGGCTGTCTGACAACACGGTCAGCTCCTATCGCACCGACTTGGAAAAATTCGCCCTCTGGCTCGACGGGCAGGGCAGCTCCCTGCTGCTGGCGGGCATGGATGACATTCAGCACTATCTCGCTTGGCGGGTCGACAACCAGTTTGCGGCGAGCAGCACGGCTCGCTTTCTGTCGGCCCTGCGCCGTTTCTACCAGTATCTGAACCGGGAAAAATTGCGCAGTGACGATCCCACCGTGCTGCTGGAAGGGCCCAAGCTGCCCAAGAAGCTGCCGGCCGATCTGAGTGAAGCCGAGGTGGAGGCGCTGCTGCAGGCCCCGCTGGTGGACGATCCGCTGGAACTCAGAGACAAGGCGATGCTGGAGCTGCTTTACGCCACCGGGCTGCGGGTCTCCGAGCTGGTGGGGCTCACAGCCGAGCATGTCAGCCTGCGCCAGGGGCTGGTGCGGGTGGTGGGCAAGGGCAACAAGGAGCGGCTGGTACCCATGGGGGAAGAGGCTGTCTACTGGCTGGAGCGCTATTACCGGGAAGGGCGCGGTCTGCTGCTTGGCGGCACCAGCTCGGACGTGGTGTTTCCCTCCAAACGGGCCCAGATGATGACCCGACAGACCTTCTGGCACCGTATCAAGCTCTACGCCCTGCGCGCCGGCATCAACGGGGAGCTCTCCCCCCACACTCTGCGGCACGCCTTCGCCACCCATCTGCTCAATCATGGCGCCGACCTGCGGGTGGTGCAGATGCTGCTGGGCCATGCCGATCTCTCCACCACCCAGATCTACACCCATGTGGCCAATGAGCGGCTCAAGGCGCTGCACGGCGAGCATCACCCGCGCGCCTAGGCCAGATAGAGGCGGTTTTTCCCCTCCTGCTTGGCGCGATAGAGGGCGGCATCCGCTTGCGCCAGCACCTGGGCCGGCGGAGCATCCAGCGCCTCGGCAAGGCCGCCGCTGAAACGCACTTCGAGGGGGGGCTCGCGCCACTCCTGATCCACCATGGCTTGGCGCCACGCCTCCATCAGCTGGTGGGCCTGGGCCAGCTCTCCCTGCTCGAAGATGGCGACCATCTCTTCGCCGCCGAAGCGGCACAGGGTCGCCTGATCTTCCAGCAGTTGGCGGCCTATGGCGGCGGTGCGTCTCAACACGGCATCCCCGATGGGGTGGCCATATTCATCGTTGATCTGCTTGAAATTGTCGATGTCGATGATGGCAAGCACATAGGGAACGTGCTCCTGGTGCAGCCTGGCGAGCAGGCCGTCCATGTAGCGGCGGTTGTAGAGCCCGGTGAGGGCATCGCGCTGGGCCTTCTCGCTCTCGGCCTGCATCTGGTCGGAAATCATGGTGATCTCGTCCTCAAGCTCCTCGATACCCGGAATGCTGGGGATGGCGATGGGCTGCCCGGGCGGGGTAACCCGCAGCAGGCGCACCACCTGCACCAGCATGCTGATGGTATTTTCCAGGCGCTGGTGGAAGATGATGGCCACCAGTATGAACATGGCCAGGGAGAGGATCAGCCCCACCATCATGGTGGGCAGCAGCTCCTTGATAACGAAGGAGTTGCTGAACGGAAACACGGTAATGACCTGCCAGCTGGGGTTGTTGGTCAGGGTGTAGTAGGCGATCAACTCGTCATCCCCGGTCGTGAGGGTGCCATTTTGGCCCTTGATTCGGGGCAGCCAGGGCTCATCGAGCGGGGTGACATTCAGGAGCGGGTTGCTGTGTGCGATGATGAGCTGATGTTGGCGATCGTAGAGCAGATAAGCCATCTGTTTCCCGCCCTGCAGCATGCGGCCGATCCGGTCCGAGACTTTCGCCAGATCGACATCAATGCCGACCACGGCCACTACTTTGCCTTGCTGATTCAGTACTGCTCGCGACAGGGTGATCACCGGAATGTGCTGGACGCTGTCGAGATAGGGAGCGCTCCAGGTGTTGATCCCCGGGGTATGAATGGCAGCCTGATACCACTGCTGCTTGGCCATGGTTTGAGTCGAGGGGGTCGCCAGATGGTTGAAGTTGACCAGGGAGTTATCTCGCTGCACATAGTAGAGTCCCTTCAATAAGCTGCCCGAGCGGCTGAGTTGTTGCCACACCGAGTTGTGCCGCGCCTTCATCTCCGGCGGGAGCATACCGTCATAGGCGGCGAGATCGGCCGCCAGAATGTTGAGCTGCTCTTCGACCGAACTCAGCGCGTTGTCCCACTGCTGGGCCGTGCTGCTGCTGAAAAACTCCATGCGATCGCGCACGACATTCTGTTGTTTGATGGCAAACAGGTAGAAGCTGCTGGCTGTCATCAGCAACAGGGGCAGGGAGAGCAACAGCAAATAGCGCAGAATGAAACCATGTTTCGGTCTGGTCTTCACTGTCGGGGATGTCATGGCGATGACTCCTGTAGATTTTGCATGCATTCGATCATGATGTGGCGCAAGAGCCGCGAGTGTTTAGCCCCAGGCTGAATTGTGCCGTAGTCTACGGTGTTGTGGCCTAGTGTCAGCAAAAAAACCGCCGAAAGGCGGTTTTTTGTACACACGACAGGGGCGGGTGCTTATTTCTCCTGCCGGGCCTTGAGCAGATCGCGGATTTCGGCGAGCAGTTCCTGATCCTTGGTCGGGCCGGCCGGTGCCGCCGCGGCTTCCTCTTCCTGTTTGCGCTTGAGGGTATTGATCGCCTTCAGCCCCATGAAGATGGCGAAGGAGATGATCAGAAAGTCGATGATGGTCTGGAGAAACTTGCCATAGGCGATGACCACGGCCGGGGCCGATCCTTCCGCCGCCTTGAGAGTGATGGCCAGATCGCTGAAATCCACCCCTCCCAGGATCAGACCTATGGGTGGCATGATGACGTCGCCGACGAACGAGGAGACGATTTTGCCAAAGGCGGCCCCTATGATGATACCGACCGCCATGTCGATCACGTTGCCTCTGGATGCAAAGGCTTTGAACTCCTGGATAAGACTCATTATTTCCTCCGAAACCGAACAAGATAGAGTGTGGATCGTGTGGGCGATCCGCATCAGGAAAACGGAGGCCACGCCGCGTTGTTCCTGTCGTCTTCTCTAGCTTGCTGAGGTTGCATCTCCTTGGCAATCGGGGAATGCGGATTTTTTGGTGCCAAGGGAGTATTAATAATCAAGCAAATAACGGATTGAATAACAGGTGCCATCCATATTAGTGTGTTGGACTCAATCATTTATGCTGCAAGAGTAAAATGGTGAAGCATTTAATATCGATGGCAATGCTTCTATGCACATTTGCTGCCTATGCCGGGGTGAACCCGCAAACCCTGAAGGAGACGGTCTCCAGCCGGTTGGGGGTTCCCGTCTATCTGGTGGATCGTACCCCGATCCCCGGGCTCTACATGGTGGGCACCTCCCAGGGCGTGCTCTATAGCGATGCCAACGGAGACTATCTGGTGCAGGGGGTCATGCTGGACATGACCCGCGACATGAAAAACCTGACCCTCTCCGGCCTGCGTCATCAAAGGCGCATGGCGCTGGCGCAGATAGGTGAGCCCCCCATGCTGCTTCGGGCAACGAAAGAGACGCACCGGATCACCCTCTTTACCGATGACGCCTGTACCGATTGTCGCCGGGCGCTGGATCAACTGCCCCGCCTGCAGGAGTTGGGTGTCACGGTGCAACTGCTGCCGATCGTGTCGCCCGCCGGCGGGCAGGGCCGGAGCTCGCCGGAGCAGTGCGAGGCTGGCGCCTGGCGTCACCCCCAATTCAGTGAACATTTGCCAGTGGCGCGCTGTAGTGAGATCCTCTCCCACTATATCGGCCTGAGCCAGTGGCTCGGGATCAAGGCGCTGCCGAGCTGGGTCCTGCCAAACGGAGACCTGGTGCGCGGTTACCAGAGCCCTGAACAACTGCTCAAGATACTGGATCACATCGATGCCCCTGCAAATCCGTCGTCGTCCGCGAGTTGATGATTCCCATCTGCCCGCCACCCTTCATCCCTTGCTGCGGCAAATCTTCGCCAGCCGTGGGGTCGAAGACCCTGCCTTGCTGGAGCGCAGCGCCAATCAGCTGCTGCCACCCCGGCGCCTGTTCGGCATGGCGCAGGCGGTGCCGCTGCTGGCGGATGCCCTGGCCGCACAGAAGCGGATCCTCATCGTCGGTGACTTCGATTGCGACGGCGCCACCAGCTCGGCCCTGTGCGTGCTGGCCCTGCGCGCCATGGGTGGCCGCCACATCGATTTTCTGGTGCCCAACCGCTTCGAGTTCGGGTATGGGCTCACCCCGGAGATCGTCGAGCTGGCGGTGGCCCGCGGCGCCGAGTTCCTCATCACGGTGGACAACGGCATCTCCAGCATCGCCGGGGTGGCGGCAGCCAAGGCGGCCGGCATGCAGGTACTGGTTACCGATCACCATTTGCCGGGCCAGGAGCTGCCTGACGCCGACGCGATAGTGAACCCCAACCAGCATGGCTGCGACTTCCCCTCCAAGTCCCTGGCCGGGGTGGGGGTGGCCTTCTACCTGATGGCGGCCCTCAACACCCACCTCAAGCAGGCGGGCTGGTACGAGCGCCACGGCATCCCGGCCCCCAATGTGGCGGACTATCTGGATCTGGTAGCCCTCGGCACCGTCGCCGACGTGGTGGCGCTCGATGGCAACAACCGCATCCTGGTCCATCAGGGGCTGCAGCGGATCCGGGCCGGGCGCTGCCGCCCCGGCATTCAGGCGCTGGTGGACGTGTCGGGTCGGGATGGCCGCCGCCTCACCGCCGCCGATCTCGGCTTCGCGCTGGGGCCGCGCCTCAACGCGGTGGGCCGGCTCGATGACATGTCCCTCGGGGTCGCCTGCCTGTTGTGTGACGACCTCAACCTGGCGCGCCAGCTGGCGTCCGAGATGGACAGCCTCAACCAGGAGCGCAAGGAGATAGAGCAGGGGATGCAGCAGGAGGCCCTCGCCACCCTGGAGCAGATCCGTTTTCGCGATGGCGAAGTACCGTCGGGGATCGTATTGCATCGGGACGAGTGGCATCAGGGGGTGGTGGGGTTGGTGGCCTCCAAGGTGAAGGAGAAGTACTACCGCCCCGTCATCGCCTTTGCCGAGAGCAGCGAGACCGAGCTCAAGGGTTCCGGGCGCTCCATCCCCGGCGTGCACCTGCGCGATGCGTTGGAACTGCTCGATACCCGCCACCCGGGGCTGATGGGCAAGTTCGGTGGCCACGCCATGGCGGCGGGGCTGACCCTGCCCAAGGCCAATATCGAGGCGTTCGGTCGTGCTTTCGAAGCGGTCATCAGCGAGCTGGTGACGCCTGAGCTCTTGACCGGGGTGCTGCTCACCGATGGCGAGCTCTTGCCGGACGAGCTCAACCTCGAGCTGGCGGAGCTTATTCGCGCCTCAGGCCCCTGGGGTCAGGCCTTCCCCGAACCGCTGTTTGACGGCGAGTTCGTACTGGTGCAACAAAGGTTGGTGGGGGAGAAACACCTCAAGATGATGCTGACGACCGACTCTGGCCATGCGGTGGATGCCATCGCCTTCGGGGTCGATTTGCAGCGCTGGCCCGATGCCTCGGTCAAGCGGGTGCGGCTGGTCTACCGGCTCGATGTCAACGAGTGGCGAGGTAATCGCAGCGTGCAACTGCTGGTGGAGCATCTGGAGGCCGCCGGCCTCTGATCCCGTGAGTCTCTCTTGCTGCCGATAACGGTCACTCTGGGGTGGCCGTTTTTTTATGGAGTGAACCCGAATTTTGCCGTTGACCCGTCTATTGCTTCACGGTTTAAGCTTTCCTTCATCGGGTTACGGACCCCACTGCGAGTCGTTGTTATGAAAATATCCGAACTGGCCCGCCGCTGCGGTGTGGCCCGCTCCACACTGCTCTACTACGAGAAGTTGGGGGTGATTGCGGGAGTGAGAGCAGCCAACGGCTATCGCCACTACGACGAATCCGATCTGCAGCGTCTGCAGATGGTGCAGGCGCTGCAGGCGGGGGGGCTCAGCCTCAAGCAGTGCCTCGCTTGCCTGGCGGGGGAGATAGATCAGGAGGTATTGCAAGCCCGGGTCAGAGAGCTGGACGGCGAGCTGGCGCGGATGCAAAGAGCGCGGGATCTGCTGGCAGGCCTCGCTGGCTTGCGTACAGGCTCCGGCGACGAGTTCAAGGCCTGGCAGTTGCAACTGCAGCGTGAAGCGCCAGAGGCCTACTTCGACTGGGTGATGAAGCAGGGATTCAGTGAAAAGGAGCGCTACCACTTGCAATGGCTCAGCAAGGACATGAACGAGCATGATCGCTACATCCGGGATTTTAAACAGTTGCTGGATGGCATGAGCTATTGGGGACCGGGAGATCGCGCCTTCACCCAGCAGCAATTCGCCGCGCTGCCTATTCAACCGCGCCGGATCCTCGACATGGGCTGCGGGCGGGGCGCCTCTACCCTGGCTCTGGCCCAGGTGACGGACGCTGCCATCGTGGCCATTGACCTCGACGAGGAGGCGCTGGCCGCCTTGGCCAGATCGGCCAGCGCGGCTGGCTTTGAGCAGGTCACTACCCTGTGCGCCAACATGGCGGCACTGCCGGTAGAGCTGCCTGCGGCGGACCTTATCTGGGCGGAGGGGAGCGCCTACGTCATGGGGGTGCCCGATGCGTTGAAAGCGTGGCATGCGCTGCTGTCATGCCCCGATGCCTGCATAGTGCTGAGCGAGCTGGTGTGGCTGACCGACATGCCGCCAGAGGAGGCGCTGGTGTTCTGGCAGCAAGAGTATCCGGCGATGCAGAGCTTGCCCGCTTTGCTCGAAACAGTGCGAGCGGCCGGTTATCGCTGCCTCTCCCATACCCTGTTGCCCATGGTTGCCTGGCACAACTATTTGAATCCCATCGAGCGCAATCTGGCGCGCCATCGCGCCGAGCTGGGGGATAGCCCAGCCTGGCAGGATCTGAGCCGGGAAGTGGCCATCCACCGCCAGTACCTGGGCAGCTATGGTTATGTGATCTGTTGCCTGCAGGTGGCCTGATCATCCCATCAAGCGAGAGAGAAAGAACAACATGAACATACTTATTCGACCCGAAACGGGCGCCGATCATGACGCCATCGAAGCGGTGACCGTGGCCGCATTCCTCAAGGCCCCCCATACCGATCACAACGAGCAGCTGATCGTGCGCGACCTGCGCCAGGCCGGGGCACTCAGTCTGTCGTTGGTGGCGGAGCAGGCGGGGCGGGTGGTCGGCCACCTCTGCTTCTCGCCGGTGACCATCACGGATGGCAGCAAGAACTGGTTTGGCCTTGGTCCCATCTCGGTACTGCCCGAGCTGCATGGCAAGGGGATAGGGTCACACCTGATGGCGGAAGGGCTGGCCGCTCTCGAGGAACAAGGTGCGGACGGTTGTGTAGTGCTGGGGGATCCTGGCTTCTACGGCCGCTTTAGCTTTGAGCAGAACTCGGCGTTGCTGCTACCCGGTGTGCCACCCGAGTACTTTATGGCCAGGTCGTTTGGTGCAACCAGTGCCCGTGGTGAGGTGAGCTACCACCCGGCTTTCAATCAGGGATAACAAGACAGAATTGCGGTCAGCGGCCGCCGTGTCTGGATAAAAAATGAGGCGCCTTATGGCGCCTCTTGTCTATGGTACTTCCTTCACGCGGGATCAGCGCTTGCCAGCCCAGGGGTGAGCCTTGGGGCGCAGCGCCAGTGCCAGCACCAGCAGCAGGGCGGTCAGGCCGTACAGGGGCCAGTTACCAAAGCGCAGGTAGGGGGTCTCGCCGTGGGCGGGGCGCACTTCGCTGCGCAGCACCGCCGCCTCGAACTGCGGGATCTGGCCGATGATGCTGCCGTCGATCTCGGTGACGACCGTGATGCCGGTGTTGGTGGCGCGCAGCAGCGGGCGCGCCAATTCGAGGGCGCGCATCCGGGCGATCTGCATATGCTGCCAGGGACCGATACTGGTGCCAAACCAGGCGTCGTTGGAGACGGTCAGCAGGAAGTCGGTCTCTGGCGTGACATTGCGGCGCACCTCTTCCGGAAAGATGATCTCGTAGCAGATGGCCGCGGCAAACTTGAGCCCCTTGGCGATCAGGTTGGGCTGGATTGCATCGCCCCGGCTGAAGGAGGACATGGGCAGATTGAAGAAGGGGGCGATGGGGCGCAGCAGATCTTCAAACGGCACGAACTCGCCGATGGGCAGCAGGTGATACTTGTTGTAGCGATTCGGGTGGTTGTAGAAATAGGACTCCTTGCCGTCCGCATCCTGAACTCCCATGCCGAGCACGGTATTGTAGAAGCGCTGCTGCTCCTGGTCGTAATGAATGATACCCGCCAGCAGGCCGGTCTCGTTTACCTTCATCGCCTTGTCCAGATTCTCCAGATAGGGGCCCATCTGCTGCTCGAGGGCCGGGATCGCCGACTCCGGCCAGACGATGATGTCGGCATCCTGATTCTCGCGACTGAGATCCTGATAGGTGCGCACCGTGGGGGCCAGCGCCTCCGGATCCCACTTGAGGGACTGGGCGATATTGCCCTGCACCAAAGCCACCTTGACCGGCTCGCCCCGGGTGACCCAATCAATCTGCATCAGGCTGTGACCACCGGCCACCAGGGCGGCGGGCAGCAACAGCCAGAAGGGAGAGCGGGACTTCCACACCATCCAGAGGGCGGAGCTGGCGAGCAGCAGCGCGAGCGTGATGCCCTGTACCCCCAGAACGGGGGCGAAGCCCTTGAGCGGGCCGTCGATCTGGGTGTAGCCGAACCAGAGCCAGGGGAAGCCCGTCATCACCCAGCCGCGCAGCCAGTCTGCTACCAGCCAGAGTGCCGGGAAGGCGAGCAGCCAGCGGCTCCAGTGACGGCCGCCAAAGAAGCGGGCGAAGACCCAGCAGGCCAGCGCCGGATAGAGCGCCAGATAGGCGGAGAGCAGGGCCAGCAGCACGAAGGCGACCGGCAGTATGATGCCGCCAAATTCCGTCATGCTGACGTGGATCCACCACAGCCCCGGCAGAAACAGCCCCATGGCGTAGCCAAAACCGCGCCAGGCCGCCTGCCTGGGGGTTGCCTTGTCCAGCAGGGCATAAAGGCCGAGCAGGGAGGGGATCACCAGCGGCCAGTAGTTGAAGGGAGAGAAGGCGAAGACGGCGCAGGCTCCGGCTGCCAGGGCACTGATACTTAACAGGATTTTGGATGTCACGGGTGATGTTTTCACGGGTGATGGATGCTCGTCTTGGGCTGCTGGGTTGAATGGGCGGTATCTTACCCCGTAAGGCGGGTGACCGCGAGCCTGCAGATAGCACAACGCCCCGTGATCGGGGCGTTGTTGGTATCATCCAAAGCGGCGTTATTGCGGCTCTGATTGGGCCACCGCGTGGTTCTCCGGGATCTTCACCTGCAGTTGCTGCAAACGGCGCCGATCGGCGTGCATCACCTTGAACAGGTAGCCATCCAGCTCGATCTCCTCACCCTTCTTGGGCAGGTGGCTGAAGGCGTGCATCACCAGACCGCCCACCGTATCCACCTCTTCATCGCTGAACTTGGTGCCGAAGAAGTCGTTGAAATCCTCGATCTCGGTGAGGGCGCTGATGGAGAAGACCCGCTTGCTGAGACGACGGATCTCTTCGGGCTCGTCCTCGATATCGTCAAACTCGTCGTCGATCTCGCCGACGATGAGCTCCAGTATGTCTTCAATGGTCACCAGACCGGAGACGCCACCAAACTCGTCGACCACGATAGCCATGTGGTAGCGCTCTTCGCGAAACTCCTTGAGCAGGCGGTCGACCCGTTTGCTCTCGGGCACGATCACGGTGGGGCGCAGAATGTTCTCGAGCTGCAGCGGCTCCTTGGCCAGATCGCCGCCGAAACCGAATGGCAGCAGATCCTTGGCGAGCAGTATGCCCTCGACGTGATCCTTGTCTTCGTTGATCACCGGGAAGCGGGAGTGGCCGGATTCGATGATCACCGGCAGGATCTCGTCCACCGGCTGGGATTTCTCGATGGTCACCATCTGGGAGCGGGGGATCATGATGTCGCGTACGCGCAGATCGGCGATCTCCAGCACCCCTTCGATCATGTCCTTGGTGTCCTGATCGATGAGGTCGCGCTCTTCGGCATCGGCTATCACGTCTACCAAATCATTGCGGTCTTTTGGCTCGCCCTGGAAGAGTTGGCTGAGTTTGTCGAGCCAGGTTTTCTTCGGCGAGCCGGTACTAGGGTGATCGTCGGTCATTTTTTCTCTTGGTTACTCATTGAAGATACTGATGTTTTGTCTTTGCTATATGAGGATGGCCAACATCCGTTTCAAGCTGCCGGCCCGCCCCTTTCGCCATTACACTTCGTCGTTCAGATAAGGGTCGGAATAGCCGAGTTCCTGCATGATGTCGCGCTCGAGCTGCTCCATCTCTTCGGCTTCCTCATCCTCGATATGGTCATAACCTAGCAGATGCAGACTGCCGTGCACAACCATGTGCGCCCAGTGGGCCTCCAGCGGCTTGCCCTGTTCGCTGGCCTCACGCTCCACCACCTGGCGGCAGATGACGAGATCGCCGAGCAGCGGCAGCTCGAGGCCAGGGGGCGCTTCGAACGGGAAGGAGAGCACATTGGTGGGCTTGTCCTTGCCGCGATAGGTGAGGTTGAGCTCGTTGCTCTCCGCCTCGTCGACGATGCGTACCGTTACCTCGGCCTCGGTCTGAAAGCCGAGGATAGTGCCATCGAGCCAGCCCTGCAGCTGGGCTTCGCTCGGCAGCCCCTCGGTGCTGGCACTGGCCAGTTGCAGATCCAGGGTCACGCTCATTGTTCGTTCTCCTTGCGGGTGTTTGCCGCGTTTTTCTCGGCTGCCTGAGCGGCATCGAACGCCTCGTAGGCTTGCACGATGCGGGCCACTACCGGGTGGCGCACCACGTCGGTGGACTGGAAGAAGTTGAAGGAGAGGCCGTCGACATTCTGCAGCACTTCCAGGGCATGGCGCAGGCCGGACTTGGCGTTGCGCGGCAGGTCGATCTGGGTGATGTCGCCGGTGACCACCGCTTTGGAGTTGAAGCCGATGCGGGTCAGGAACATCTTCATCTGTTCCGTGGTGGTGTTCTGGGCTTCATCCAGGATGATGAAGGCATCGTTGAGGGTGCGACCGCGCATATAGGCGAGCGGCGCCACTTCGATGATGTTGCGCTCCATCAGCTTCTCCACCCGCTCGAAACCCAGCATCTCGAACAGGGCGTCGTAGAGCGGGCGCAGGTAGGGGTCCACCTTTTGGGAGAGATCGCCGGGCAGGAAGCCGAGCTTCTCACCCGCTTCCACCGCCGGACGGGTCAGCAGAATGCGACGGATCTCCTGGCGCTCCAGGGCATCCACCGCCGCCGCTACCGCCAGATAGGTCTTGCCGGTACCGGCCGGACCAATGCCGAAGCAGATGTCGTGGCGCACGATATTGGCGATGTACTGGGCCTGGTTGGGGCTGCGTGGCTTGATGAGGCCGCGCTTGGTCTTGACCGTCACCTCCTTGCCATAGGGGATGCTCGGCGTCGGCTCGTCATCCTGCTCCAGCACCCGCGACTCCAGAATGGCCAGATGAACCATGTCGGGGGTGATGTCGGTCACCTTGCCCCCCTTGAGGGGCTGGGTCTCGACGTAGAGGTGCTTGATGATGACGGCAACTGCATCCACCTGGGCCTGCTTGCCCAGTAGCTGGAAGTGGTTGTCGCGGTAGCTGATCTCGATGCCGAGGCGGCGCTCCAGCTGCTTGAGGTTGTCATCGAAGGGGCCGCAGAGGCTGGCGAGGCGCTGGTTGTCGGCTGGCTCCAGATGCAGATTCAGGGTCGAGATGTGTCGGCTCACGGTATCCTCGTCTCAAGGCGCTCCCCCTGCGCCCGGGCACAGGGGGAGGAGGGGATTAATGGGGAGTGAAGGCGGCAACGCCCAGCTCGTCCGGCACGTTGTCGGGACGACGGGCCAGGATCTCGCTCGGGGCGGTGGCGATGCGCAGGTTCATCTCGCTCTCGCCGCGGATAAAGGTGCCGCGCAAGGAGTTGGGCAGCACCTCGGTGATCTCCACGTCGGCAAAGCCGCCGATCAGGGTGTGTGGGCCTTCGAAGTTGACCACCCGGTTGTTCTCGGTGCGACCGCACAGCTCCATGGGGTTGAGCTTGGAGGGCCCCTCCACCAGGATGCGCTGGGTGGTGCCCAGCATGGCGCGGCCAATCTGCATCGCCTGGTTGTTGATGGCGTGCTGCAGGCGGGACAGACGGGCTTTTTTCACCTCCATGTCGACGTCGTCGGGCATGTCGGCGGCCGGAGTGCCGGGGCGCGGGCTGTAGATGAAGCTGAAGCTCATGTCGAAACCGACATCCTCGATCAGCTTCATGGTGGCCTCGAAATCCTCATCCGTCTCGTTCGGGAAGCCGACGATGAAGTCGGAACTGATGGTGATGTCGGGACGGGCGGCGCGCAGGCGGCGGATCTTGGACTTGTACTCCAGCACTGTATGCGGGCGCTTCATCATGGTCAGGATGCGATCAGAGCCGCTCTGCACCGGCAGGTGCAGGAAGCTGACCACTTCCGGCGTGTCCTTGTAGACCTCGATGATGTCGTCGGTGAACTCGATGGGGTGGCTGGTGGTGTAGCGTACGCGGTCGATGCCGTCGATGGCCGCCACCAGGCGCAACAGCTCGGCGAAGGTGCAGATGCCGCCATCGAAGGTGGCGCCGCGATAGGCGTTGACGTTCTGGCCGAGCAGGTTCACCTCGCGCACGCCCTGCTGGGCGAGCTGGGCGATTTCGTAGAGCACGTCATCCATTGGCCGGCTCACCTCTTCACCACGGGTGTAGGGCACTACGCAGAAGGAGCAGTACTTGGAGCAGCCTTCCATGATGGAGACAAAGGCGGTGGCCCCTTCGGCGCGCGGCTCGGGCAGGCGGTCGAACTTCTCGATTTCGGGGAAGCTGACGTCCACCTGGGCGCCACGGCCCTCCTGAACCTGTTTGATCATCACCGGCAGGCGGTGCAGGGTCTGCGGACCAAACACGATATCCACGTAGGGGGCGCGGCTGCGAATGGCGTCGCCCTCCTGAGAGGCAACGCAGCCACCCACACCGATCACCAGATCGGGCTTGCTTGCCTTGAGCTTCTTCCAGCGCCCCAGCTGGTGGAACACTTTTTCCTGCGCCTTTTCGCGAATGGAACAGGTGTTCAGCAGCAAGACGTCTGCCTCTTCGGGCTCTTCGGTCAGCGTGTAGCCATTGCTGGCATCCAACAGGTCAGCCATCTTGGACGAGTCATACTCGTTCATCTGGCAACCCCAGGTTTTAATGTGAAGTTTCTTGCTCATTGCTTCTCTTGACTGGTTTTGAAATCGGCATGGTCAAAGGACCGCGCATTTTACTCCGCAATCGGGGTGCTGACCAGTTAATATCCAGTCGCCATGGCGGCCAGCGAGCCTCTTGTTCAATCGAGGGTGTATCTATTTCCCCTTGATTTGACACGGCAATTCTCCGTTTGCCTCACTGTTTCCGGCGCGTCCTTGCGTTATGATGCCCCCATCAGGTTCAGGCCCGCGTCATCGTCGGGCCACCCCTCTTCAGGAACAACGTTATGGAACACTGTGATATTGCCATCGTCGGTGCCGGCATGGTGGGCGCCGCCACCGCCTGCTTGCTGGCGGCCCAGGGCCTCTCGGTGCGGGTCATCGAGACCCGGCTGCCGGAATCCTACGACCCGGCGCAGCCGCTGGATCTGCGGGTCTCCGCCATCAGCCAGGCCTCGGTGGAACTGCTGGAGCAGGCCGGCGCCTGGCAATACCTGCAGCAGATGCGGCTGTGCCCCTATCGCCGGCTGGAGACCTGGGAGCTGGACGGCTTTGCCACCCGCTTCAACGCGGCCGACCTCGGCCTGCCCCAGCTGGGCTACATCATCGAAAACCGGCTGGTGCAGTTGGCGCTGCTCAAACGGATGGAGGATTTTCCCAATATCCAGACCCATACCCCGGCGGCGGTGCTGAGCCTGCGCCAGAGTACCGACGATGTGATGCTGCAGCTGGACGATGAAACGATGCTCTCGGCGCGCTGGGTGCTGGCCTGTGACGGCGCGGAATCCCATACCCGCAAACTGGCCGGCATCGGCGTGTCGCGATTCGAGTATCGCCAGCACTGCATGCTGATCAATATCGATACCGAGTTCGCGCAAGAGGACATCACCTGGCAGCAGTTTACCCCGAGCGGTCCGCGCGCTTTCTTGCCGCTGCCCGGCCGGCATGGCTCCCTGGTATGGTATGACAGCCCGGCCCGCATCCGGGCGCTGGCCGCCATGAGCAACGAGGCGCTGGCCACCGAGGTGCGTCGCCACTTCCCCGCTCGTCTCGGTGGTTTCACCGTAATGGCTAAGGGGAGTTTCCCGCTGGTGCGTCGCCACGCCAACGACTATCACGCCGGGCGGGTGGTGTTGCTCGGCGATGCTGCCCATACCATCAACCCGCTGGCGGGGCAGGGGGTCAACCTCGGCTTCAAGGATGTGGCCTGCTGGGCGGATCTGCTGCACAGCGCCGGTGCCGAGTGGCACAAGCCCGAGTTGGCGACCCGTTATGAAAGGCGCCGACGTCCGGACAATCTATTGATGCAGTCAGGGATGGATCTCTTCTACGGGGCATTCAGCAACGACATAGGGCCACTCAAGCTGGCCCGCAATCTGGCCCTCAATGTGGCGGACAAGGCGGGGCCGCTCAAGGAGATGGCGCTGCGCTACGCCCTGGGCCTGGTCTGAGACAGATTGGCAATAGATAGGTTGGGGCTGTTATCGCCCACATGGCCACAACGACAAGGGGGTCGGTTCTGGTGAACCGACCCCCTTGTGTATCATGCCTGTTGTTGCTGCAAGATTACGGATGAGCCGCGCGATAGAGGGTCCACTCTTCGACCACCTGGCCATCCGGCAGATGGCAGTATCCCACGGCGCCATCGGCTTCCTGCTTGATGATGACCTTGCCTCCCTGCTCGCCGCAGTAGACCGAGGCCGGATTGGCCATGCCGACCGGGGCAGGCGCTTTCTCGGTGGCGCAGCCGGCCAGCAGCAGAACGGGTAGTAGCGCAATAACCGTTTTTATCATGTTGATCTCCCTTCATATGTTGACTGGGTACTTGCTGCCCCATCTTATGCCTCTCTCATTGGCAAGGCAAAAGATGAGTCCGGCTTATCGTTTGGTCGCGGGGCAGACAGTCGGGTGAGCCTCCAGGACCAGTTGCAGGAAGCGATCCCGGATGGGATCGGCAAATTCCGGGTTCCACACCAGACTGATTTCCCACTCTGAATAGGGACCCGAGAGGGGGTAGAGGGTCACATCTGGGCCTGCGATGAAGCTGACGCTGCGCGGCAGTATGGCGTTGCCTATGCCGGCGGAGACCAGGGCGACCAGGGTCTGGACATCTTCCGTCTCCTGGATCATGCCGGTCAGCCGGTTGGCGCCGAGGAAACCGGCGATCTGCTGGCTAAGGCCGGGGCAGCGATGGCCGACCATCTGCAACAACGGCTGGCTGGTCAGAGCCTGTTCGACGTCGAAATTGGCCGGATCCGATCCCGTGACTTGGGTGGGAACGGCCAGCACCAACCGGTCGGTCAACAACCTGTGCTCCTGCAGTTGCGGCGCCTGGGGCCGACGCATGAAGCCCAGCTGCAGTTGGCCACAGAGCAGCTGTTCGTGCTGGATGGCGGAAGGCATGTCTTGCAGATGGACCATCACCTCGGGAACCAGCTGCCTGAAGCGGGCCACCAGCGAGGGGGCCAGCGCGAAGCTCGACAGTCCGAAACCTATCTTGAGCCGCCCGGCGATGCCGCTCGCCAGCGCCAGGGCATGGCGCTCGAATCCCTTGCCGTGTTCGACCAGGGCGTTGGCCTGGGTAAGCAATTGGGCGCCAAGGGAGGTCAGCTCGGCGCCGTGCCTGCCCCGGTGAAACAGGGTGCAGCCAAGGGCCTGTTCCAGCCCTTGGATCTGCTTGGTGAGGGCCGGCTGGGTGATGAAGAGCCGGTTGGCGGCCTCCCGGTAGTTGGCGGTCTTTGCCAGCATCACGAAAGCCTGCAGTTGCCTCAAGTCGAATTTCATTCCAGTTGGTTATCCAATGTGGCGATTTATTGATTATAAATTATCACACCTCCTTGTTGTAATGGATGTGCGGCGGGCCTGTTGCCCGTCCGGCACACAAGGAGTCACGCCATGTCTAGCGAACGCTATCTGTTCTTAATCAAGGGATCCCTGGTGATGGCACAGCCACTGGCTGCCCCCGAAACGGGAGAGCTCTTGACGAGTCTGCTGCAACAGGGTTTTGCGGTTGGTCCCCTGCAGGTCTGGGCAAGCAACGCCGAGCAGGCCCTCGCCTGCTATGAGCGAGCCGCCCAGCAGCGGGCCTTCGGCGATATCCTGGCGGGGGCCGAACCCGCCGTGGCAGGCGTTTTGTCATGAGCAGGCTAACCCTGCGGGCCGCTGCCCTGCTGCTGGACATGGATGGCACCCTGGTGCACTCCACCGGTGAGGTAGAGACGGTGTGGCGGCTCTGGTGCCGCCGCCACCGGCTGGCTCCCGAACCCGTATTGGCCATCTGTCACGGGGTGCGCTCGCGGGAGGTGATCCGCACCCTGACCCCGCAGCTGGACCTGGCGCAGGAGGTGGCCCTGCTCGACGAGTTGGAGATCCATCACACCGGCCAGGCTGAGGCCCTTTCCGGCGCCCGTACCCTGCTGGCAAGCCTGCCGACTGAGCGCTGGGCGCTGGTGACCTCGGCCAGCCAGCGGGTGGCCCGTCATCGGCTGCTGAGCGCCGGCTTGGCGTTGCCCACCCTGCTGGTGGGGGCTGACGATGTGGTAAACGGCAAACCGGATCCCGAGCCCTATCTGCTTGCGGCAGAGCGGCTGGGAGTGGCGGCCGCCGATTGCCTGGTATTTGAGGATGCACCGGCTGGCATCACCAGTGCCCTGCGGGCCGGTTGCACCGTGGTACAGGTGGGAGGCAGACAGCGGCTGGATCCCGGCGTCAGTGCGCTGATCCAGGATTGGCGTCAGGTGAGCATGGTGGAGGCAGATGACGGCCTGCAGCTGAGGTTGTTGACCTGAGCGGTCATAAAACCCTCGGCGAACGGGGCGGGCAGAAGGGTAGCCTGTTGAGGGATGGCTGTCCGCGGTGTGGGAGACTTTGTCACCCTGTTGTTTGGATGGAGTTCCTGATGTCGGCCAGTGATGGATGTCTTTTGCCGCGCTCGCAACAAGCTTCTTTGGTTGAAGTTTGCGGAGAGCTCATGAGCTTCGGGCTTCCCAACTCGCGATATTACCTGCGGGGGTGCCGGGTTTTGCCCGGCTCAGCGGCCATACTCCTGACTGCAGGTCGTGTCCTGATACCACTCTACCCGGTTGCGGCCGTTGTGCTTGGCGCGATAGAGCGCCGCATCGGCGTGGGAGAGCAGCTGTTCCAGGTTGAGATGGCCGGGCTCGCGATAGGCGAGCCCTATGCTGACCGTGATCGTGACGGGGCGCATGGCCTCGTCAATGACTTGCAACTGCGCCACCTCGCTTCGCAGCCGATCGACCAGCTCCCAGGCCTGGGACGGCGGCACATCGGGCAGCAGCAGCGCAAACTCCTCGCCACCGAGCCGTCCGAGCAGAGTGCTGCCGGGCATCCCCTGGCTGATGGCCATGGTGAATGCCTTGAGCGCACGGTCCCCCGCCTCATGGCCGTGGTTGTCATTGAGTTGCTTGAAGTTGTCCAGATCCAGCATGCAGACGGCGACCGGCTTATGTTGCTGATCCAGCTGTGCCAGCATTTGTTGGGCGCTCGGCCAGAAGCCCGCACGATTGAGGGCGCCGGTCAGGTGATCGTGGTGGGCCATGTACTCCATCTGGCGCAGCAGGATGTTGCGGGTCGCCATGATGCTGGCTGCCGTGAGAGGGGTGAGGCCGATCAGCATGATCCCGATCCGCACCGAGAACATCCAGTACTGGGTCTGGGCGTCGTGGTTGATGACGAGATAACCGCTGGAGATGGCAAGCAGGGTCAGGGTTGTAAAGCCGAGCGACAGCAGGGTGGTGGTAAAGAGCGAATAGCTGACGGCGCACCACAGCAGGGCAGGGACCGGGAAGGCGAGGGAGCCCGGGCCCGAGACGATCTCCGCCAGCAACAGGGAGCAGATAAACATCAGCAAGGGCAGCACTCTTGCCCAGGAGACGTGTGGCAACCACAGCGCCTTGAACCAGGTTCGTATCGCGCCGGCATGGGGCAGCGTCAGGAGCACCGGCAGCAAGGCCATGTAGTTGACCAGTTCGCTTGCAAACCAGAAACCCAGTCCGTGCAACGAGCGGCCATTGAACAGGATGGGGTTGATCAGGGCGCCGACCAGCCCGGCGGCAAACGAGGCGGCCATGCTGATCAGCAGCAGGTAAACGATGGCGTTGGGGTGCCTGAGGCGCACATTATCCCTGCCCAGTCGTCGGTAGAGCAGATAGCCGACACCGACGCCCACCAGGTTGCCCAGGGTCAGCAGGCCGGTTTTCAGCAGCGAGTCATCGGTGAAGAGAGCAGCCAGCAGATAACCGGCTATTCCGCCCAGCCAGCCGGCGGGGGAAGCCAGAATGGGGTAGCGGATCATGATGCCGAGGAACACGGCGTTGGCGGGCCAGAAGGCGGCCAGCATGTCGGGAGGGCGGGTGAAGATCCCGGCCAGTGAAAAGAGGCATATCAGGGTGGCCATACACAAGAAGGCGCAGGGAGGGGCGCGGAGTACGTCTATGTACGAGGGTTTTATCTCTTCCATGAGAGACTCCTGATGGCGACTTTGGCCATGGCGGTGTATGGAGATGGCTGCGAAAGAATCCATAAAAGCATAGAATAATCATTGCGTTAGGCAACTGTTGATTTCACTGTTATTTAGAGTGGAATGCTGATGCCGGTCAATGATTGATTGTATTTATTGCTTTTAGAATGAGGGTCTCTCCATGGTCATCCAGAGGTACATGTGTGAGTCTCGCTCCTCCCTGCAAACGGTATTACCTGCTGGTACCCATGACCCTGCTGCTGGGTGGCCTGGTGCTCATCACGACACTGATATTGGGCGTGCAGGGGTTGCTGCGCGATATCGACAGGACGATCGCCAGCTATGACCGCATCGCCGCCTCCATCGAAGCCACCCTGATCCATGAGATGATACAGGTCAGTGAGCGCCAGATTACGGTGCTCGACGATTCGCTGGACAGGGAGGCGATCGCCCGTGGCGAGTCGGCCCTGAACCCTTACTGGACCATAGCGCACCGGATCCAGCCCGATGATCACTTCATCTATTTCTATAATCTGCGCCATGATCGCATCGATACCTATCCCGCCTGGGAGCGTCCGCCGCAATTCAAGGCCACCGAGCGACCCTGGTATGCCGCAGTCACCCAGGCCGGGGAAGAGCCATTATGGCTGGGCCCCTATCCGGAATATGACACCAGGGTCCAGACCCTCACTCTGGTCAAACGGGTCATGGACAAGGAGGATCGCCTGCTGGGACTGCTGATGGTCGACATGCAGTTTGCATCCCTGCAGCGGGCGCTGCAAAACTCCCTGGGCGATGAGCAGGCGGTGGCCATCTATCTGACCCCTGCCGGCGATGATGATGTCATCGTTGCCAGCAACCTCGACTTGCTTGCCCGGCGCGGGGAGAAGCCCGAGGGCATCTGGAGCTGGCCGGGCTTCGGCGTGCTTGGCAACGGGGTGCATCTCACCCATCCCTTGCAGGACATAGGATGGGATCTGCATATCTATCTCTCTGCCCCCCTCTTTCGCGCCATCCTCGGGGAAGATCTGCGGATGCTGGTGTTGCCCCAGCTGCTGCTTGCCGTCATCTGGCTGCTGAGCCTGCTCGTGCTGGTCAGGATCTTCCGGCTGGAGCAGCGTCTGGTGGCCGGCTCCCTCAGCGAGATCTCCCGGGATGTCCAGAGTGGCCGGCGCTTCCCCGGTCACAAGACCTGGTTTGTCGATGACAGCCTCTCCAAGGTGGATCTGGTCAGGGCCAATCTGCTGCGCGGACAGGATGCCCTGCACCACGACCCTCTCACCGGGATCATGAACCGTCGGGCGTTCGATGCCAGGCAGCAAACCCTGCTGAAAGAGGGGATGCCTCATTGGCTGCTCCTGCTCGATGTAGATTTTTTCAAGAACATCAACGACTCCCATGGTCATGCCTGCGGCGATCAGGTGTTGCGCCGGATAGCGGCTCTGTTGGCAGAGCAGTTGGGCGAGGGGAATGTCTATCGTTTTGGCGGGGACGAGTTTGCCGCCTTGCTGACCATGGAACGGGCTGATCTGGAGGAGAGATTGCGGCGGCTGTTCATCCGGGTGCGCAATCAGCAGTGGCGCGAGAAGCGGATCGCCGTCACCCTGAGCGCAGGGGGAGTCCACTATCCGGAGGTGCACCACAACCTGTTCGAGCGGGCCGATGAGTACCTCTACCAGAGCAAGCGGCTGGGGCGTGATCGCTGGTCCCTGTCAGCACAGATCCAAAATGAGCAGAGTAACGCGGATAGTACTGACAAATTCTGTCCGAGCGATGATGGCTAAATGCTCCCTGCCTGTCGGGGGACCTTGCCCCCAACCTCTTGCCAGCTTTCTGATAAAGTTGTTTTTTGATTTAAATTCAATGGATTATAAATTCATTATCCAGTGCAAGAGAGGCACCTGTCGCTCTCCTGCGACACTGGCACATCCTGTCGTAAATCGTATAGTTCGGGAAAATTAATCAGCGTTGACAGGAGTATCCATGGGGATGAACAAGCGTGGCCTGAGTGCCCTGGCTCTGTTGGGTGGCTTGTTGTTGGGAAGTTCGGTGGCACACGCTTCCGAGACGCTCAATACCATCCTGGGGGGCGGTGCCGGCGGCGTGGCGGGCACCATGATCGGCAAGGAGCTCGGTGGCGACACCGGGGCACTGGTGGGGGCCGCCATTGGCGGTGCGGCCGGTGGTGCAGCAACAGCCAACAGAGGCAACAAGAATGAAGCCGCCCTCGGCGGCGCCGTCGGAGCGCTCGGTGGCGCCGCCATCGGCAAGAGTGTCGGCGGTGATACCGGTCGGCTGATCGGGGCTGGGGTGGGCGGTGCCAGTGGCTCGGCCATCGGTGCCAAGACGGGGGATGGCCACAAGAGCCGGGATCGTTATTACGACGACGATGATCATCATCACCGCCACTACTACAAGAAACACAAGAAGCACAAGAAACACAGATGGCACGATGACGACGATGATTGATGCCCTCCGGTGCGTGTGAATGAAGACGGGGCCTGCAGGCCCCGTTTCTGTTTCTGGCTCACACCAGCCGGTGTTGGCGCCGCCCGGCGGCGAAGGCATTGATGTTGTCGATCAGCTGGTCCGCGAGGCGCTGCATCGACTCCTCGCTGGCCCAGGCCACATGGGGGGTCAGGATGAAGTTGGGATATTGCAGGGCCTGCATCAGGGGGTGATCGGGGGGCGGCGGCTCGACGCTCGCCACATCGAATCCGGCGCCGCCGAGACGGCCGTTGGCCAGCGCCCGCAACAGGGCGGCTTCATCCACCAGACCGCCGCGTCCCACGTTGATCAGCAAGGCGCCCGGTTTCATCAGCCCCAGTTCCCGCTCGCCGATGAGGTTGCGGGTATAGGGGGTGAGCGGGCAGTGCAGGCTCACCACATCCGAGCTTTGCAGCAGGTCATCCAGCGGCAGCCGGTCGTCATCCGCGTTGCCTCCGATCTGGCTCTGGGCGTAACGTACCTCCATGCCTATCCCTTTTGCCCGCTCGCCCAGCGCCTGGCCGAGCGTTCCCTTGCCAATGATGCCAAGCCGCTTGCCATGCAGATCCGCAATGGGGTGATCGAAGAAGCAGAACTGGCCGCTCTGCTGCCAGCGTCCCTCCAGCAGCGACTGGCGCCAGGCAAACAGGTTGCGCGACAGGGCCAGCATCAGTGCCATGGCGTGTTCCGGCACCGAGGGACCCGAGTAGTTGCGGATGTTGCAGACGCCGACGTTGGCGGCGCGGCAGGCCTCCAGATCCACGTTGTCGCTGCCGGTGGCCGCCAGCGCGATGAGCTTGAGTTGGGGCAGCCTGGCCAGTTCCCCGGCCCCGATGCGCACCTTGTTGATGATGGCGATGCTGGCGTCCTGGAGCCGCTCGACCACCTGCTCTGGCGTCGTACTCGGATAGCTCTGCCAGTGATGGGGGAAGTCGGGATGGTGCAGGGTGATGCCTGCATCCAGGGTATCGCTGTCGAGAAACACAATCTGCTGCATGGTCCTTCCTACCATGAACGGGGCCGAACGGTCATGATGCCAAAGAGAATGCAGCCAGAGCCAGTGTCGCGGGGCGCGAAGGAGGGCTTTCTGCGGCAGATGTGACCGTGCCCGCGCTTTGGCGTGCAGGGGCAGGGCTGGATCAGAGCCAGCCCAGGTGGTTGAGCCAGCCCTGAATGCGGGTTGGCGTCTCCGCCAGTTCCATCAGGGCGTAGGGGCGATAGTTGAGCTTGTGGCTGCGACGGGTCTCGCTAAGGCGCTCTGCCGCCGCGAGCTGCGGCCATCTGCCGCCCTCTTCCTGATAGAGATCCAGGGTGGGGATGGTGGCTTGGGCCACCTGCTTGGCCAGGGTCTGGTTGCTCTGTTGATCGGGGAAGAAGCCGTCAAGCAGTACCAGCGCATCGGGGGCGGGCAACTGCTCGCTGGCGATGAGGTTGGTGGTCCAGGCAGCCCCTGTGCCCTGGGCCAATATCAGCTTGAAGCCGCCATCCTGCAGCTTGGCCTCGGCCAGCTTGCTGATCCGCTCGGCAAACTGCTTGCGAAAGGCGTCGCTGTTTTTCGCTTTCTTCTCGGCGGCCGGGTCGAGCTCGGCCTGCTCGGGAGAGGGGAGCAGCAGCAAAGTATCGAAGCCCAGCAGGCGAAGATCCCGGGTGAGTTGCCATAGTTGGCCGCTGCGTTGCCAGTCCGGCAGCAAGATAGCGAGCCCCAGATAGTTTTCGCTGTCGTGCTTGGCAAACAGCACCGTCTGCTTGTCGATGCGGGTGACGTCAGGCAGCCCTTGCCAGTCGCTCTCCTGCCAGTGATCGACGGGGGCGGGCGGCGCGACCTCAATGGCTTGCGCGCCATGGCTGGCCAGCATCGTCAGTAACAGCAGTGATAAGGATAATCTGGCCATAGTGTGCTCCCTCGGTTATCTGGGTTAGCGGCCACGGCGTCATTTTCTGAAGGTGCGAGCAAGGAGCAATAAAAAAGCGAGCCAGTGGCTCGCTTTTTTGCATCCTGTTCAAGGGGTCAACTTAGTTGACGCGACGCTTGAATTCACCGGTGCGGGTATCGATTTCGATCTTGTCACCGATCTCTACGAAGGCTGCCACAGACAGCTCGTAGGTAGTGCCTTTCAGACGGGCAGGCTTGGTCACTTTACCGGAGGTGTCGCCACGGGCAGCCGGCTCGGTGTATTCCACTTCGCGAACGATGGTGGTCGGCAGTTCTACGGAGATGGCTTTCTCGTTGTAGAAAGTCACTTCGCAGATGTCTTCCATGCCGTCTACCAGGTAGTTCAGCACGTCACCCAGGTTGTCTTTCTCTACGTCGTACTGGTTGTACTCGGTGTCCATAAAGACATACAGGGGGTCGGAGAAGTAGGAGTAGGTGCACTCTTTACGTTCCAGCTGAACCACGTCCAGCTTGTCATCGGCCTTGAAGACGGTCTCGGTGGCGCTGCCGTTCAGCAGACCCTTCAGCTTCATTTTGACCACGGCGGAGTTACGGCCGGATTTGTTGAATTCAGCCTTCTGGACCACCATCGGCTCGCTGCCGATCATGACTACGTTACCAGCGCGGATTTCCTGTGCGGTTTTCATGTAAAAAATTCCTGTTCGTGAAACGGACGGATAAAAACTGCCAGATTATATACGGCTTTCCAGAAATTTCACCAATCGTGTGACGAGATCCCCATCGTGCTGCAACTTCTGTGACCAGCTTCGCCCATGTTGCTGCCAAATGGCGCTATAGCGTGGCCAGTTAGCCCAGAATGCGCGGCAATCCTCGCCCCGATTGAGGGCGAAATTGAAGTCGCGCAGCCACTGACCGCACTCGGCGGGCAAGTCCGCCAGATAGTGGTCGAGGAAGTGCTCCAGCTTGATCAGATGGGCCTCTTCCTCCTGCTGGTAGATGTGCCACAGGAAGGGGCGGGCGGCCCACTGGGCGCGCACGAAGGAGTCTTCCCCGCGCACCAGATTGAGATCGCAGCTCCACAGCAGCCGATCGTAGCCGGCCTGATCCGTCATCGGCAGCAGCTTGATGGCGAGGTTGCCCGAATGGAGCAGATCGCCTGCCCTGGCCGTAGGGATGGCATCTTCCAAACCTGCGCCACGCAGTACGTCGTGCAATGAGCGCCCCAATGGAAGCAGCAAGGTGACCGGCGTGGTGCCCTGGCACCAGCTCTCGACCAGACTGGTCAGCGCCTCGCTCTCGTAGGTAAAGAGGCTGACTCTCAGCTCGTTCTCTTGTTTGGGCGGCAGGCCCAGGCTCGCCCAGTAGGCGGCAAGGCCAGTTTCATCCTGTTGCCAGCGATCCCGCTCGGCCAGCAGTGCCCGCTCGCAGAGCAGGCCGCCGGTTCTGGCGCTAAAACCCGGGAAGAAGAAGTATTTGTCGAGGCTCCGGTTGCACACCCGCTGGGGGGAGGCGAGGCCGTGGCAATCCTCGACCCAACTCTCGGCCGAGAGGTACTCCAGATTGATCCAGCAGGGGGGCGGGCTCTGCTCGGCCATGCGTTCGACAAAGGGGGAGGGCAGCTCGCAGGCAAAGGCCTCGATGACGACCCTGGCCGGGGTGATGTCGGCGGGCAGGGTTTCATGCCAGTGCTGGATATGGATACCCTCGACCCACTGGCAGTCCAGCTCGGGGTTGAGCCCCAGGCAGATGCGGGCGAAGCTGGCCAGATCGTCCACCCAGAGCCGCACCGCACCATGCCCCTCCTGCTCCAGCTGCCGGGCGAGTCGCCAGGTGACGCCGATGTCACCGAAGTTGTCCACTACGCAGCAGAAGATATCCCAGTCGAACCGGGGCAGGGGGCTTGTCATATCGGGGATCCAGATGCAAAAAAACCGGTGCGCAGGGTAGCACACCGGTGGACTGGCTTCTAATCGTCAGCAGGTCGCAGGTAGTCTGGCGGATCACTCCTTGCCGTAGACGTTGTTCTCCTGCTCGCGCACCCGGATAAAGGTGGTGCGCTTGGTCAATTCTTTCAGCTGGCTGGCACCGACATAAGTACAGGTGGAGCGCACGCCCCCCAGGATATCGCGCACGGCATTCTCCACCGGGCCGCGATAGGGCAGCAGCACCGTCTTGCCCTCGGAGGCACGGTACTCGGCGACGCCGCCGGCGTGCTTGTCCATGGCACTCGACGAGCTCATGCCGTAGAACTTCATGAAGGGCTCGCCATCCACGTCGATGATTTCGCCGCCGCACTCCTCATGGGCCGCCAGCATGCCCCCCAGCATCACGAAGTCGGCGCCGCCGCCGAAGGCTTTGGCCACATCCCCCGGGCAGGTACAGCCGCCGTCGCCGACGATCTGGCCACCAAGGCCGTGGGCGGCATCGGCACATTCGATGATGGCGGAGAGCTGGGGATAGCCGACACCGGTCTTGACCCGGGTAGTGCAGACCGAGCCCGGGCCAATGCCTACCTTGACGATGTCGGCGCCGGAGAGGATCAGCTCCTCCACCATCTCGCCGGTCACCACGTTGCCCGCCAGGATGACGTGATTGGGGCAGGCCTCACGGATTTTGCGCAGGAACTCGACGAAGTGCTGGGAGTAGCCGTTGGCCACGTCCACGCAAATGAAGCGCAGCGCCTCGGACATGGCGAGGATCTGGCGGGTCTTGACGAAGTCTTCGTCCGACGTGCCGGTCGATACCATCACATGACCCAGCAGGGCAGGGTCGGTCTCATTGACGAAGGTTTGCCACTGCTTGAGGCTGTAGTGTTTGTGCACCGCCGTCATCATCTCGAAACCGGCCAAGGCGCGGGCCATGGCGAAGCTGCCGACGGTATCCATGTTGGCGGCGATGACGGGCACCCCTTGCCATTGGGTCCGGGTGTGCTTGAAGGTGAACTGACGGGTCAGGCTGACTTGGGAACGGCTCTTGAGAGTAGAGCGCTTGGGGCGAAACAGGACATCCTTGAAACCGAGCTTCAAGTCTTCTTCGATACGCATTGCAAATTCCTTATTGAGCCTTGAGTGATGCGTCACTGTTGCAGTGGCAAATTTTCGGCAGGCACAAAAAAACCGGGGGTTTTCAGGGCCTCCGGTTTACAACAGTGTAGGCAAAAATCCCCCCGGAACAAGACTGATATTTCACCAACTGTTGTGGTAGCCTTTGGCGTCACAACCTGAGGTTGGCCGATGGTTTCATCCAAGGCTAACCCGGTGTTTCTCTTCCCCCGCCATTTCCCGTCGCCAGACATTGGTTGTCGCCTCGTCATCCCCCTCCGCCCTCCTGGGCTACCGCCCGGCACAAAGCGATGTTCCCTCGCAAGACAGTGTGATAAGTCTGGGCCTCACCTTGTGAAGATGAGACGGCTGAGGTTGTGGTATGAGCAAGTGGATAGCAGGCACGGCACTGATATTGGCCCTCTGCGGCAGCGCACTGGCGGCGCTGCAGGAAGGGTATGGCTGGGTGGAGAAGGGGCTGATCCTCCCCACCGGAGTGGCAGTCAAGATGAAGCTGGATACGGGGGCGCGCACCTCTTCAATGGATGCTCAGGATCTGGAGCAATTCACGCGCGATGGCAAACCCTGGGTACGCTTCTGGCTGCGAGTGACCGATGCCGACAGCGACAAACAGGTCTCCCGGCAGTTTGAACGGCCGGTGGAACGTCACGTGACGGTGCGCGGCGCCGGGGGCAAGGAGAAACAGAAGCGGCCGGTCGTGACCATGTCCGTCTGTGTGGGGAGCCGGGTCTATGAGGGTTGGTTTACCCTGCGGGATCGCAGCAAGATGATCTATCCGGTGCTGCTGGGGCGCCGTATGCTGGAAGAGATGGGGCCGGTGGATGCAGGTCGCACCTTCACTCGCCAGCCGGATTGTCGCTAAATCTGCGCTGCCGATGTGCAGCCAAACAGATGTACAGCCAAACAGAGGGGCCGCAGCAAGCGGCCCCTCTGTTTATCTACCGAGTAATTTATTTGGCGCTGGCCGACAGCGGCAGCCAGAGACTCACTTCCAGACCCCTGTCCGGCAGGTTGTGTACATCGAGATCGGCACCATGCAGCTGGGCGATGCGCGAGACGATGGCCATGCCAAGGCCGACTCCGTCCCCCTGCTGGGGATTGACCCGATAGAAGCGCTCGCACAGCCGTGACAGGGCGTGGTCCGGAATGCCGGGCCCGTTGTCGCTCACATCCACTCTCACCCGGCTGCCTTCCCGCCGCACCTGCACCCGGATCTCGCCACCTGGCTGGGTGTAGCGCAGGGCATTGTCGATGAGGTTGCCAAACAGCAGCTCGAGCAGGGTGGCCTGTCCCATTACCCGCAGTGGCGTATCGCTCTCGAGCGACAATTGCTGATCCTTTTGCAGGGCGATGGGGGCCAGGGTCGCCAGGGTACCTTGCAGCAGGTGGCCGATCTCCAGTTCGACCAGCACGACCTCCTGCTGGTTGTCGATGCGCGCCTGGGTCAACAGTTGGCGGATCAGGCGATCGCTGCGATCCAGCGCCTGCAGCATCTTGTGCAGCGACTGGCGGCGGCTCTCCTCATCGTCCGCCGCCAGGGCGTTTTCGCTGTGGATCCTGAGCACCGCCAGCGGGGTGCGCAGCTCGTGGGCCGCTTCGTTGGTGAACTGTTTCTCCCGCTCCAGGGTTTCGGCCAGCGCCTGCATCAGGCGGTTTATCTCGTTGACCAGCGGCGTCAGCTCCTGAGCGTCCGCCTTGAGGTTGAGGGGAGTCAGGTTGGCGGGGTGGCGCTCGCTGATGGCCTGGGCCAGCTGACGCAAGGGGGCCAGGCCATGGGTGATCAGCCACCACAGCAACCCCAGCAGGAAGGGCAGGGTGATGAGCAGCGGCAGCATGGCGAGGGTCGCCATCTTGCTGGCCAGCTCGCTCCGCTCGTCATCCCGCTCCGCCACAACCAGCCAGGTTCGCTCCTCCTCGTTGTAGAGGGTGAAGGTGCGCCAATGGTGGTGATCCTTTTCCACCGTATCGAAGCCGCGGGTCAGAGTGACCAGCGGCTGGCGCGGGGCGCTAGGGGAGCTCAGCAGCAGATTTCCCTGCTCGTTCAGCAGCTGAAAGTAGAGGTTGCGTTCGAACTCGTGACCATAGGGGGTGATCTCCCTGTCCTCACCGGTGATATTGAGGCTCTTGTCTTTCTGCCAGCCATCGGGATTTTGCTGCTCCCACTCCTGATAGATGGTGCCATCCAGGGGGAGCGGCCCCTCCTGTGCCATGTAGCGGGCCAGCAGCTTGTTGGTGATGCGGGCCGACTGGGCAAGACGAGCGTCGAACAGCTCCTCCATCTCGTGGCTTGCCTCCATGTAGCCGATGAAGGTGCTGATGGTGAGGCTCGCGCTCACCAGGGTCAGGATGCCGGTGAGCAGAAAGCGGCGAATGGAGCTCGAGCGTCTCATCGTGCCTGGGTCCGTCCTGCCTGATCGAGCTGGGGAATGATGTAGCCGACCCCGCGGATGTTGCGGATAAGGTCGCTGTAAAACTTCTTGCGCAGGTGGTGGATGTGAACCTCCACCGCGTTGCTCTCGGCCCCCTCATCCCAGCCATAGAGACTCTGCTGCAACTGCTCCTTGCTCAGCACCCGGCCGCTTTGGCTGAGCAGCTCCAGTAGCAGTTTGTACTCGTGGGGAGTGAGCTTGACCGCTTCCCCCTGATAGGTGACCTGCTGGGATTCGGGATAGATGAGGATGTCGCCATACTCCACCATCGCCTGGGCCTGCCCCTTGCTGCGGCGCACCAGGGCACGCAGGCGGGCGTTGAGCTCCTGCAGGGCAAAGGGCTTGACCATGTAGTCATCGGAGCCTGCATCCAGCCCGATCACCCGATCGTCGAGGGCATCGCGGGCGGTGAGGATCAGCACCGGCAGCTGGTGCCCCTCCCGGCGCAGCTTGCGCAGCAGGCTGAGGCCGTCGATGTCCGGCAGGTTGAGGTCGAGGATGAGGGCGGCAAATTCGTCGCTCTTGAGGGCCGCCAGGGCGGGCAACCCCTGCTGCAACCAGTCCACCGTGTATCCGCTGTGGCGCAGGGCATCCTGCATGCCATCGCCCAGCATCACGTCATCTTCTACCAGCAGGATGCGCATCTCTCTCTCCATCACGTCAGGGAACAAGCCGGTAGTCCGGCTTTACGACATAAACGACTCTGCCCACCAGTATGCAAGCTGGTGGGCAGAGTTTAAATAGCTGTCTGATCAGGCTGGCTTTTTACAGCTTGGTGAGGCGTTCGCGAATTTCGCTGCGGCGCCCCTCGTCGGCCAGCTCGCGCCCCGGGCGGGCTGGGGCGGCCAGCGCCTTGTCCAGATAGGTTTTCGCTTCTGCCTTGCGCCCCTGATCGAGCAGGAAGTCGCCATAGAAGAAGTTGGGGTCGATGCCGGTGGGGTTAATGACGAGCGCCTGCTTGAGCAGCTGCTCCGCTTTTTCGTCATCGCCAAAGCCGACCGGCCAGCCGGGCACCTGATAGTAGAGGGAGCCCAGGCTGGTGTAAGCCGAGCCGTCGAGGGCCTTGGGATCCTGCTTGAGGGCCAGCTCCAGCTTGGCCTTGGCCTCTTTCACCAGCCCGAGCGCCCCCAGGCCGCCCTTGGCGCCGGCCCAGGTGCTCTTGACGATGGCCGACCAGATCAGCAGATCGGTGCGAAAGGGCTCCTTGGCACTGGCCTGTTCGGCCTGGCCGCTCAGGGTCTCCAGGCAGCGCTCCTTGGCCTTGTCGACCTGCTGGTACTGGCAGACGGCCCATTGCTGCTGGATGGGGATCAGGGCATCGTCTGCCGCCTGGGCGCCGGCGGCCCCCAGCAGGATGGCGAGGACGCCGTATTTGCAAGCAATCCGGGTCATATCAGGACTCCTTCTTGGTCGGGATGGAATGGGGCAGCGCCTCGTGCGGCAGATGCCGGGCATAGCGTTCGATGATGGGCAGCTGCTTGGCCAGCGCCTTGTCGACGATGCCGGGCAGCAAGGCGTTGAGACGCACGAACAGCTGCTCCGGCCAGCCGAGCCAGCGGCGGCGGGTCTCGTTGCACAGGGCGATAACCGCCTCTTCGGCCACCTCCTGGGGGCTGTCGGTGTGGGTGCCGAGCTCGGCGTTCATCTCGTAGGCGGCCTCCGAGTTGAGACGGGTGCGGGTGGCTCGGGGTGCAAAGTGGAGCACCTTGATGCCGCTTCCCTCCAGCTCCCGTCCCAGCGCCTCGCTAAAACCACGCAGGGCGAACTTGCTGGCGCAGTAGACGCTGTAGCCGGGGTAGCCGATGCTGCCAAAACTCGACCCCACGTTCATGATGATGCCGGGTTTGCGCATCTGCGGGAGCAGGGTCCGGGTCAGCTGGATGGGGGCCTCGATGTTGAGCCGCAGCTGACGCTCCACCTGTTCGCTGCTCTGATCCTCGAGCCAGGCAAACTGGTTGCAGCCTGCGTTGTTGATCAAGACGTCGATCCCCTCTTCCAGCAGGGGATGCTGCAGCAACCTGGCCCGCTCCTGGGACGATCCCAGATCGGCGATCAGCACCTGGTGGAGCTCCGGATGGGGCAGGGACTTTCGCAGCCGCTCCAGTGCCGGACCTCGTCGTCCGTTTAACAGCAGATGGGCCCCCTGGGCCGCCAGCTCCTGCGCCAGCTCTTCCCCTATGCCGCCACTGGCTCCGGTGAGCAGCACGCGTTTCCCTTCAAGTTGCATGGTATGTGCTTCCTTCACTGTGGGCGGTTCACGCCCGGGCGGTCAGGTTGTAGAGCATCTCGCCATAGAGGCGGTAGACCACGCGGGCGGCATGGATGATGGCGGCCTGGTCGGCAGGGTTCTCCACCCGGTTCATCAGGGATTCGAAGAACTTGAGATGCTCCTGATCCAGGGCACCATGGGAGCTCAGGTAGCTCATCGCCTGGGGAGGCAGCCCCAGCCCGCTCTTGATCTGATCCGCCACCGTCAGGGCGATGGCGACGCTGGTTCCCTCCAGCACCTGCACCATGCCGAAGAAGCCCATGGGATTGCCCCGCTGGATCTGGTCGTAGAGGAAGGCCACCATCAGCTCGATGGGCAGACCGGGCTGGCCGTGGCGCACCGCCTCGGCATCCCCGCCGCAGGCGCGGATGTCGCTTAAGATCCACTCCTGATGGCCGTACTCCTCCTCTATGTACTCCTTGATGGCCGCGCGCACCCACTCGTACTCCTGACCCAGCTTGCCACCGGTTGCCATCAGCAGGGGAACCGTGTGGCGCACGTGGTAATAGGCTTCGGTCAGGAAGGCGAGATAGGTCTCGCGCTGGATGTCGCCACGGCGGCAAGCCTCGATGATGGGCGCATTGAACAGGTGCTCGCGCTCCTGGGAAGTGGCTTGTTGCAGGGTCTGGTAGAAGCTCATGCTGATTCTCCTGTGAGGCCTTCGCTGAGGCACTGGCTGATCTGCCGGGAAAAGTGTTGATAAATCTCGTTGCGACGGGGCCGGCCGTTGGCGGTCAGCAGCTCGGGGGACTGATCCAGCGCTACCGGCAACCAGTGATGCAGGCGGGCGTAGTCGGGCAGCCGGCTGTTCAGCTGTGCGATCTGGCGGGGCAGATCCCCTTCGCTGCCGGGCAGGGGCTGGATCAGCGCCACGTTGGCCGGCTGGCCGTCGCCAAAGACCACGATGCGGGCGATGGCGGGGCAGAGCTGGGCCTCGGCCTCTACCCACTCGGGGGAGAAGTTGCGACCAAAGGCGGTGATCTGGACATTCTTCTTGCGCCCGGTGATGTGCAGGTAGCCATCCTCATCCAGGTAGCCGAGATCGCCGGTGGCGATGGTGGCGGCCTCATCGTGGGCGGCATCTCCATGGCCGAGATAGCCCAGCATGGCGTTGCCGCTCACCAGGATCTCGCCATCTCCGGCGATGGTGACCCGGCAGTGAGGCAGGGGGCGACCGACGCTGCCGGGCCTGTCCGACTGCGGGTTGTTGAGCGCCACCACGGAGCAGCATTCGGAGAGGCCATACCCTTCATAGACGGGCAGACCGGCGGCGCGGGCGCGAGCGATCAGCTCGGGGGCCACCTTGCCACCCCCGACGGCGATAAAACGCAGCCCCTGCAACTGGCGAAGCAGCGCCGGGTTGTTGCCGGCCAGCACCAGCAGCAGGCGCAGCAGCTCGGGCACCAGCACCAGGCTGTGGCTGGGCCAGCGCAGCAGCGCCTGGGCCAGCATGGCCGGGTTGAGGGCACTGGAGCCGGAGAAGCCGATCTCCCCGAGTGACGGGATGCGGCTGCAGGCACCGGTCAGCAGGGGCACGTAGAGGCCGGTCAGGTTCTCGAGCAGGGTTGCCAGTGGCAACAGGGTGAGGTGCTGCTCCACCCGGGCCGGGGCGACCCGCTCTGCCAGTGACTGGCAGACCGTCATCATCCGGGCCAGGGAGAGGCAGACCCCCTTGGGTTGCCCCGTGGTGCCCGAGGTGTAGGTGATCTTGGCGGTGCCTGCGGGCAGGGCCGGCGGGTTGAGCGGGACATGCCGCCACAGGGGGACGGTCAGCTCGCCGGGCGTACCGTCGGCGAGGGAGGTCACCGTCAGCACAAGGGGGGCGGCCGGGTGCCAGTCAGGATGGGACGGGCCCACCAGAGCATCGGCGCCGCTGCTCTCGAGCAACCACGCCTGCTGGGCCAGGCTGAAGAAGTGGGGGACGGGGATCACCACGATTCCCGCCCGGGTGCAGGCCAGATCGATCAGCGCCCAGGGCAGGCCGTTGTCCAGTTGCAGGGCCAGGCGCCGGATCTGCGCCTGTTGCAACTCGTCGGCCAGGCGCAGGATCTGCTGCCACAGCTGGCGGTAATCCAGCTGCTGCCGGCTATCCATCAGGGCCGGCTGTGTCGGGTTCTGCTTCGCCGTGCTGGCGATGGCATCAAACAGCGTCATTGGGCGCACCTTTTATCACGAGCCATACGGCAGGCCTCTCGGGAGTCGTCGAACAGGGCGGGCATGGGGGCCAGCAGGTTGAGCAGCAGGCTGCTTTGGGCGAGCACCTCGCGCCCCTGATTGAGGTCACCCACCATCACCCTGGGCTGGCAGCGGTAGTATTCCCCCCAGGCGGCGGCATCTTCGCCCACCTGATGCGCCTGGGCGGGAGCCAGCTCCACCGGATCGAGGCGCAGGCGATGAAAGCTGTTGCGCAGCTTGGCGGTGCCGGTGAACACCACGTAGTCGAGGGCGTTGTCGCACAGCAGGCGACAGAGCGCGGCAAACATCAGGCGGGCATTGCCCGGCTCGCTGCAGGCCAGATTGCCCACCTCTATGATGCGCTGGCGCTCCGGGCGTACCCCGAGGCGGGTCTCGATGGCCGCCTCTACGGGGTGCTCCAGATACTGCTCCAGATAGAGCGCACCCGCGCTGGCCAGGTTGAGACCACAGGCGCCGACCAGCACGCCGTCGGCACGGTAGAGTCCAAGCAGGCAGGGCAGGAAATGGGGAATGCGGGCGTTGAATTCCTGGGTGTAGGCCGCCTGGATATAGGCCTGCAGCGCCATGACCTGCTGCGGGGAGTCGGCCAGCATCAAGCGGTAGGGTGCCTGGATCTCTGTGGTCATGGAATGCTCCTTCTCTTGCGATGAGTTGAGCCTAAAAGGGCAAACTTAAGAAAGCCTTAAGGGGCGCAAAAAGTTGCCATGACCGGATGGAAGTCATGACGGTGGGCAAAGGGCTGCTGGCCTCGATATGCAGTGGCGTGGCGGCGATAAAACAGTTGCCAGCGGCGGGGCGGGCAGGCAATCTGCCCGGCTGTCACTTGCCAGAGGTATCGTCATGTCATCCACCCCCTGCTGCCCCCTGTGTGCCAGCCATCAGGCCTACCCCCTGCCGGTGGCGGGCAAGCGTTATTACCGCTGCGAGCGGTGCGAGCTGGTCTGGCTGGATGCGGCGGATCATCTGGATGCCGAGGGGGAGAAGGCGGTCTATGACGGCCATGACAACCGGGTGGATGATCCCCGTTATCGTGCCTTTTTGATGCGGCCCTTTGGCGAGGTGCTGGCCCGGGTGCCAGCGCCTGCCAGCGGCCTCGATTTTGGTTGTGGCCCGGGGCCTGCGCTCATCGCCATGGGCCGGGAAGCGGGCTTTGAGATGGCGGGCTACGACAAGTTCTATGCCGATGAGCCCGAGTTGTTGACGAGACAGTATGACTTTATCACCAGCACAGAGGTGATCGAACACATCGCCGAGCCACGGGTTGCACTGGATCTGCTGTGGCGCTGCCTCAAGCCCGGCGGCATTCTGGTGTTGCAGACCCAGCGGGTGCTCGGTGACGAGCGCTTTAAAACCTGGCGCTATCGCCACGATCCGACCCACATCGTCTTCTTTGCAGAAGCGTCGTTTCGCACCCTGGCGGTCAGCTGGCAGGCAGAGGTTGAGTTTCCCCACGCCGATGTGGCCCTGTTCACCAAACCCTGACCCCGCCATTTTCATTTGGCGATGAGTTGGGCATGCTGATGATCTGATACCAAGGAGCGGTGATCCATGTCCATTCCCCATCTGTCGTTGCAGGATGCCCGTCATCTGCAACTGGCAGCCCAGGGCCTGCTCGCCCCGCGCCGTAGCAAGGCGCGTCCGGCGGATCTGCTGGCTACCATCCGCCGCATGGCGCTGTTGCAGATAGACACCATCTCGGTGGTGGCGCGCAGCCCCTATCTGGTGTTGTTCAGCCGGCTCGGACAGTACGAACCCGGCTGGCTCGAGCAACTGCTGGCCGACGGCGACATTTTCGAATACTGGGCCCATGAGGCCTGCTTCATTCCCCGCGAGGATTACCGGCTGCTGCGTCATCGCATGCTGGATCCTGCCGCCATGGGCTGGAAGTTTTCGGCCCACTGGCTCGCTACCCATCAGCAGGACATTGACCGGCTACTCGAGCAGATCCGCCAGCAGGGGCCGGTGCGGGCGGCCGATTTTGCCCGCCAGGGGGAGAAGGGCAACGGCTGGTGGGATTGGAAGCCGGAGAAGCGCCATCTCGAGGTGCTCTTCACCGCGGGGCGCCTGATGGTGCGCGAGCGGCGCAACTTCCAGCGGGTCTATGATTTGGCAGAGCGGGTCATGCCCGGCTGGTGCGACGAGCGGGATCTGCCGAGTTTGGAGACAGCGCAGCGAGAGATGGTACGTGCCAGCTGCCGGGCGCTGGGGCTGGTCAAGGCTGACTGGGTGGCCGATTACTATCGGCTGCGACGCGGCAAATACGATGCCCTGCTCCATCAACTGGCCGACGAAGGAGAGCTGTTGCCGGTGCGGGTGGAGGGATGGCAACACGGTGCCTTCGTCCACGCCTCGCAGGCTGACGAGCTGGCCAAGGCGCAGGGGGGCACCCTCAGGGCGACCCATACCACGGCCCTGTCGCCCTTTGATCCTCTGGTGTGGGATCGCAGGCGGGCCCGCGAGCTGTTCGGGTTCGACTACCGCATCGAGTGCTATACCCCGGCGCACAAGCGCCAGTACGGCTACTTCGTGCTGCCGCTGCTGCATCGCGGCAAACTGGTGGGCAGGATGGATGCCAAGGCCCATCGCCAGCAGGGGATCTTCGAGATAAAGAACCTCTATCTGGAGGCCGGGGTCAGGGTGACTCGCACCCTGGCAAGGGAGTTGGCAAATGCGCTGCAAAAGCTGGCGCAGTGGCACCAGACGCCGACGCTGGCCTATGGCGATATTCCGCCCCCCCTGTTGGCGCTATGGCGCCCGGAGCAGGGGCTGTGAGGGGAGCGCAGAGGGAAAGACGCTCTGCACTCAGGGGATTGGCACATGGGAGAAGAGGGATGAAGGGATTCTGGCTGCTGTCGGGCGTGATCCTTGCCATGCTGATGCCGGTCGCCTCGGCACAGGAGAGTGACGCGCCGGTGCGGATCTGCCTCGGCAATGGCAGTGAATGGCCTCCCTACACGTATTGGGTGCGCCACAACGGCGTGCCGGAACCCGAACGGCTGACCGGGGCGGCGGCGACCCTGGTGCTCGATGCCCTGCGCCAGAATGGCCTGTCTCACCAGATCCGCTACCTGCCATGGGCCAGGGTCAAGCAGGAACTGGTCGACTATGACCAAAACGGCCTGTGCGAGCTGACCTGGGATGCCAGCTACAAGCCGGAGCTGGCGGCCCATGTTTACTACAGTGTTCCCCTCTATCACACCCGTCTCGGCCTCTTTTATCTCAAGCGCCGCTTCCCCGAGGCACCGGATCTGGAGGTGGCCAGCCGCGGCCGGATGTGCGGACTGCTCGGCTACAACTATGCCCCCTATGGCATCAACAAGAAGCTGCGGCGGGTCAAGCGGTTGCAGCAGGCACTCGACCTGCTGGCGCGGGGGCGCTGCGATTTTCTGCCAAATTCGGTCGAGCCGCTGCTAAGCGGCCTCAGCCTTGGCATCTACCAGAGCGAGCCCGGCTTGACCCATCTGCGCCTACCCAATCGCAAGGGGTTCTATCTGATAGTGAGCAAGGGATCGCCACGGGCCCGGGAGCTCATTACTCAGCTGGATCAGACGCTGGTGGCCTTTGAGGAGGAGGGGCATACCCGCGAGGTGATGGCGAAGTTTCTGCCGCCGCTGGAGTGACGGCGTCGCCGGATATAAAAAAGGCCAGCCGGTGCAAACCGGCTGGCCTTGGTCATGGATGGGGATATCACGCGGCCAGGCGGGTCAGTACCTTCACCAGCAGCTCGATGCGCGGAGCAATGCTCGCCAGATCCAGATACTCCTCGTCACTGTGGAAACCGGCGCCGATAGGGCCCAGACCATCCAGGGTCGGAATGCCGAGGGCGGCGGTCAGGTTGGCATCCGAGCCGCCACCGACCTCTTGCCAGCGGATGGGCAGACCCAGCTCTTGACCACACTCCTCCACGATGGCCATCAGGGCCTTGGTTCCTTCTGACGGCACCATGGCCGGCTTGTGGGCCTCGCGAGTCAGCTTGATGGTGACCCCTTCCAGATGAGGGCGCTCGGCCAGGGTCAGCAGCCGGTCGTTGACCTGGCTGTACTCCTGGTTGTCCCAGAAGCGCACGTCCACCACGGCGCTGGCGTGGGCCGGCACTATGTTGGCGCCATTGCCCCCCTCGACGATGCCGATGTTGAGGGTGGTGCCGCTCTCGAAGTTGGTGAGGGCATTGATGGCCAGGATCCAGTGACCCAGCTCGGTGATGGCGCTGCGCCCCTTCTGCGGCTCGTTGCCCGCGTGGGCCGCTTTGCCGGTGAAATCGAGGCGATAGCGGGCCATCCCCTTGCGCGCCTTGACCAGAGAGCCGTCGGCACGGGCCGCTTCGGCCACCAGCACTTGACGGGCCTGTTTGGCCACCGAGGCCAGCCAGTCGCTGGAGTGCAGGGAGCCAATCTCTTCGTCCGGGTTCATGCAGACGCAGATGCTCAGGCTATCGCGCACCTCGCGGGGCAGGGCCCGCAGAGCATAGACGATGTTGAGCAGGCCGGATTTCATGTCGGAGACGCCGGGACCGTAGGCCCGCTCGCCATCGACGCTCATCGGGCGGGCGGCGGCGGTGCCGAGGGGGAAGACGGTGTCCATATGGCCAATCAACATCACATCGATCTGCTCGGCATCAGGCCGGTTGCGAATTTCCAGTCCCACGCCAGCGACCCCGCAGTCGACCCGCTTGATGTGCCAGCCACCCATGGCCTCGTATTTGGCGGCCATCAGATCCGCCACTGCGGTTATGCCAGGTTGGTGCAATGAGCCGCAATCCAGGTTGATGAGAGGGGCCAGCTCGGCCAGGTATTCATCCAGAGAAAAAGTCATCGGTTGCTCCACTTGTGTGGTTGTACGAAAAGGGTCAGAGAAGGATGTTCATCACCAGCATGGCGCCGAAGGCGTTGAGCACTGAGATGGCGACCATGATGGGGATGTAGCGCCCTTCGGTGCCGATGCAGCCGAGGATGCGGCCCATGTACTGCACCTGGGAGCCCATCAGGTAGATGGCGGGGGCCAGGATGGCGATGTGGGTACCGTTGAGGATCCCCTGATCGAACAGGGTGATAACCACGCCGACCGCGCCGCCCATGGACATCCAGGCACCGATCAGCACGGCAGCTGCCTCACCGGGCAGGCCGAACACCGCCATGATGGGGGAGAAGATGGCACCCATGGCGTCCAGGGCGCCGGTGATCTGCAGCGCCTTGATGATGACGAAGGCCATCAGCACGTTGGGGACGGTGGAGGTGGTGGCGATGACCCATCCCTTTTTGGCCCCTTCGACGAAGATATCGGTGACGATGGGCTTCTTGACGTTGGCCTGGCTCATTTGGCTTGCTCCTGGGTGCTGGGGGTCGTGGCGTGCTGGGTGTTGTCGCTGTTTTTGCCTTCGGTCAGGTTGAGGTAGACCCGAAACAGGTTGGCGCCGACAAATTTGAAGGCAAACATCACCACCACGGCGAGACCGATGGAGGAGCTGACTGCCGGGCTGCCATCGGCCAGGGTCAGGGTGAAGAGCACGGCGCCGGAGGAGAAGAAGTTGACTATGGTGGCACCGGCAGAGAACTGGAACATGGTGAAGACATCGGTCTCGCGCTTGGTGATGAGCCCTTCATCCTTGAGCTGGCGGGTCATGGCGGCGCCGGCATCGGTACTCTGCAGGGAGGCGATCAGCGCCAGACCCGTGTTGCCCGGGATCCCCATCAGCGGGCGCAGCAGCGGGGTCAGCAGCTTGCGGGCGGCATCCAGGGCGCCGTAGTGTTCCAGCACATTGATCATGCCGAGGGCGAACATCACGGTGGGGATCAGGGTCAGGGCAAACAGGAAGCCGTCGCGGGCGCCGTTGCCCCCCTTGCCGCGCATGTCGGTCATGGCAGTCTTGAGGCCGTCGCCGTTCTCGCTGACGCTCTGTACCATGGTGCCGAACGAACCGTTCAGTGTGGTGAAGTCGAACACTCCGTACCACTGGTTGGACTGCAACAGTCCCGAAAAGAAGACGATGGCGAACGCCAGTGCCAGGTAACTGCCTATCGTTACCGAGCGTGATTTGTCAGTCATGATTTAGCTCCATCTGAATAAATATTTAATCGCTTGCAGTATGAATGATGCAATTATCAGTAAATTGATGGCGGTCAAACAGGCGCACTGTCTTTGGTGTTTGTTGTGGTTTTATGTGATGGTGATCGTTGCTTTGATGGATAAAAATCCGGTTTTTGCAGGGATTTTTGAATGGCAGTGTTATGCGGGCGGTATGACAGGGGCGCCGGATGGCGGAAAAGAAAAAACCGGGCGCGAGGCCCGGTTTGGTCATGCAAGTCGGTGGTGATTACTGGAATACCAGTACCATCAGCAGACCGATGGTGATGGCGGACACCAGGAAGGCGAAGCCATAGAACACATAGTGGTGCAGCTTGGTGGTGTGGATCCCGAGGTCATGCAGACCGTGGTAGATACGGTGCATGCCGTGCCAGATGGGCAGGGCGATGATCACCAGCAGGATGCAGGCACCCCACCAGGAGCTGGCGAAGGCGTGCACGCGATCGTAGCTCATGGTCTCCACGTCCATGATGCCCATGGGCACCAGCAGACCGGTAATGAGGACAATGACCGGCAGCAGCATGGCGACGACCATGCCGCCTGCACCAAACAGACCCCAGTAAATTGGTTCGTCAGAACGTCTCATTGTTTTCTCCTCAAGCCACGATGATCAGGACAAGCAGGGATACCACCGCCAGCGCCACATACTGGGCCAGAACGATCGGTTTCTCCGGCACCAGGTCTTCACCCCGGAAGATGCGCATGGCTTTCGGCGCCAGGGCAAACCAGGTCTTGGCGTGGAACAGGCAGGCCGCCAGGGCAATCACATGGAACAGGATGGCGATCGGGCTTTGCAGGGATTCCAGCCAGCCGTTGAACGCTTCCTGACCCTGTACCAGACGCATCAGACCCCACATCAGCACGACGGCATAGATGGAGACGAAGATACTGGTACCCTCGCGGATCATGTAACCGGTGTAGAAGGCATTCTTCAGCCACCAGTCTTTCTTCATTTCGCGGACGTAAGGCTTACGTTTGCTTTGGGTGTTGTTCATGGTCTCATTCCTGATCTCAATCTGGCTTGAACATGGCAATCATGTAGTCCTTGGCGCTTTCGACCTTGCCAAGCTGGATGGCAGCGGCCGGATCCACGCCTTTCGGGCACACTTCGGAGCAGTAGCCCACGAAGGTACAACCCCAGACACCTTCGTCCTGGCTCAGGATCTTCATCCGCTCTTTGGACGCGCTGTCGCGGTTGTCGGCGTTGTAGCGATAGGCCAGAGCCAGTGCCGCCGGACCGGTGAACTTCTTGTTGATGCCATATTGCGGGCAGGCTGCGTAGCACAGACCGCAGTTGATGCACATGGAGAACTGGTGATACTTCGCCATGTCAGCCGGAGTCTGGGTGTACTCGCCATCGCACAGGCTGCGCGGCTCGCTCGGGATGATGTAGGGCTTGATGCTCTCCAGCTTCTCGATGAAGTCGGACATGTCGACCACCAGATCGCGCTCGATCGGGAAGTTGTTGAGCGGCTCGATAGTCATCTTGCCCGGCAGGTAGTCGCGCAGGAAGGTCTTGCAACCCAGCTTGGGCACGCCGTTGACCATCATGCCGCAGGAGCCGCAGATCGCCATCCGGCAGGACCAGCGGAAGCTCAGAGTAGAGTCCAGGTGATCCTTGATGTACTGCAGGGCATCCAGCAGGGACATCTCTTTCAGGTAAGGCACCTGGAAGGTCTGCATCCAGGGCTCGTTATCCTGCTCGGGACGGTAGCGCAGGATTTCAATTTCGATCATCTCAGCCATTCTTCTTAGCCTCGTCTTGTTTCTCACCCTCGGAACCGTACACGCGTTTCGCCGGTTGGGATTTAGTGATCTTCACATCGGAGTAATCGATGGTCGGGGCCCCTTCATCGTTGTAGAAGGAGAGAGTGTGCTTGAGGAAGTTCACGTCATCACGCTCCTCATAACCGTCCAGACGCTGGTGGGAACCACGGGACTCTTTACGGTTGATGGCGGAGTGAGCCATGGCTTCGGCCACGTCCAGCATGTAGCCCAGTTCGATGGCGTACAGCAGGTCGGTGTTGAAGACAGAGGACTTGTCGTTGATCTTGATCTTCTTGTAACGGGCTTTCAGCTCGTTGATCTTGTCGATGGTGCCCTGCATCAGCTCTTCGGTACGGTAGATACCGACACCGGCTTCCATGGACATGCCCAGCTCATTGCGGATATCGGCCGGGTTTTCGGTGCCATCGATATCGAGCAGGGAGAGGTGCTGCTTGATGAGCGCCTCGGCCTTGGCGACCAGCGCCTGGGTGTTGCCGTGCTGCTGGGTAGCGGCAAATTCGGCAGCCTGTTCACCGGCCACTTTACCGAATACCACGATCTCGGACAGGGAATTGGAACCCAGACGGTTGGCGCCGTGCAGACCGACGGAGGCACACTCACCGGCGGCGTAGAGGCCGGCCAGACGGGTGGCGCACTTGCCGTCAGTTTCGATACCTCCCATGGTGTAGTGGGCGGTCGGACGTACCGGGATCGGTTCCTTGACCGGATCTACACCCACGTAGGCCTTGGCCAGTTCGCAGATGAAGGGCAGACGTTCTTTCAGGTACTTCTCGCCGAGGTGGCGCAGGTCGAGGTGAACCACGTCGCCCATCGGGCCCTGGATCACGCGGCCTTTTTGCTGCTCTTGCCAGAATGCCTGGGAGAGACGGTCACGGGGACCCAGCTCCATGTGCTTGTTCTTCGGCTGGCCAACCGGGGTTTCCGGGCCCAAGCCGTAGTCTTGCAGGTAGCGGTAGCCATCCTTGTTCAGCAGGATGCCGCCTTCACCACGACAACCTTCGGTCATCAGGATGCCGGTGCCAGGCAGGCCGGTCGGGTGATACTGGACGAACTCCATGTCGCGCAGCGGTACGCCGTGGCGGTAGGCCAGGGCCATGCCGTCACCGGTGACGATGCCGCCGTTGGTGTTGTAGCGATAGACACGACCGGCACCGCCGGTAGCCAGTACCACGGACTTGGCCTGGATGAAACGGGTGATGCCGTTCTGGATATCGAAGGTCAGTACGCCCTGGACGCGGCCATCTTCCACGATCAGATCAAGGCAGAAATGCTCGTCGAAACGCTTGATGCTCGGGTACTTGATGGAGGTCTGGAACAGGGTGTGCAGAATGTGGAAACCGGATTTGTCAGCGGCAAACCAGGTGCGCGGGATCTTCATCCCGCCGAAACGACGGACGTTGGCCTTGCCATCCGGCTTGCGGCTCCAGGGGCAGCCCCAGTGTTCCAGCTGGATCATTTCGTTGGTAGCGTTTTCGACGAAGTATTCCACCACGTCCTGTTCACACAGCCAGTCACCGCCAGAGACGGTATCGTTGAAGTGGTTTTCCAGGGAGTCATCATCACGGACGACGCCGGCGGCACCACCTTCGGCAGCAACGGTATGGCTGCGCATCGGATAAACCTTGGAGATCAGCGCGATCTCCAGTTCCGGGTGGGCTTCAGCAATGGCGATTGCGGCACGCAGGCCACCACCACCGGCGCCGATGATGGCAACATCGGTCTTGATAATATCCACATCTGCCTCCTTAGGGATAGATTTGCTGGGCACGATTTTGCTCTATGAAAAAAATTCAAGTTTGATACAAGTCAAACAGCTTGGTTTTATTCCATTTTTACTAGTGATTTTTCTATCAAACACCCTGTTCCCTGGATGAAAATGTTGCAATTATCGCCGGTTTTCAGTGTTACTGAGCAATCGAACACACAGCCGCGAAAACTTTAACTACCGGATTGTACGTAGTTTTCTTTCAACAAAATGAGAATTACCTCTCTTTTTGGGTATCCGCAAAAAAGTTTTTAAGTTTTTTATTAAAAATGTTTATTGAGAATTATTACCAGTCATGATTTCGGATTAGTAAATCTAATTTATGTTGTGGGTGTGTGGCGAGGTGACCAGGTGTGGTGCCGTCCCGGGAATCGGGAAGGGAAGGGGGAGAGGTAAATCTGCTCGGTATTGGATTAATCACTGAAAAATAAGGGCTATTATGAAATGAAAGGGGGCCGGTGTGGCCCCCTTTTTAGCGCATTCAGATGCGGAACATACCCACCTGATTGTTCAGTTCACCCGAAATATTTTTCAGTTGTTCCGAGAGATGACGCGAGCTGTCGGCGTCTACCGCCAGTTCGTCAGAGACATCTTTCACCGCCTGAATGTTGCGACTGACCTCGTCGGTCACGGCCCGCTGCTCTTCGGCAGCGCTGGAGATCTGGGTTGCCATGTCGGAGATCTGGTTGATCGAGAGGGTGATCTGCTCGAGCGCCTGGGTGGCGTTGTTGGCATCATCCACGCTGTTTTGCGCCAGCAGCTGGCCCTCGTGCATGGTGCTGACCGCGCCCTGGGTGTTGCGTTGCAGGGTTTCGATCATGTTGCGGATCTCGACGGTGGAGCTGTGGGTGCGTTGTGACAGCACCCGCACCTCGTCGGCTACCACAGCGAAACCACGACCCTGCTCACCGGCACGGGCAGCCTCGATGGCGGCGTTCAGAGCCAGCAGGTTGGTCTGCTCGGCGATGCCCTGAATAGTGGAGAGGATGGTGTTGATCTCCTGGGCGTTCTTCTCCAGTTCCTGAATGATGTTGGAGGCTTGTTCGACCTGGGTTGCCAGATCCGTGATGGAGCGCTGGTTGCGGGCGATGACCTGCTTGCCGTGCTCGCAGCTGCTGGAGGAGGAGCGCGCCGCCTCGGCGGTCTGTTCGGCATTGCTGGCCACTTCCACTGCGGTGGCGGACATTTCGTGCACGGCGGTGGCAATCTGGGAGATCTCGTTCTGCTGGCGCGCCAGCCCCTGACTCGATTTCTCGGCCATGTTGTGGGAGGACTTGGCCTGCTGGTTGAGCTGGGTGGAGGAGTTGGAGATATCCTGCACCATGGTGTGGATCCGATCGATGAAGGTGTTGACGTGTTTGGCTACAGTTCCCACCTCGTCGTCCCGCTCGATCTTGATGCGGCGGGTCAGATCGCCATTGCCACGGGAGAGATCGGCAATGGCCTCACCCAGGGTTTTCAGCGGTGCCAGGGAGCCGTGGATGGCCACGTAGGAGAAGCCGGCCACTATGATGATGGTGATCAAGCCTTGCAACAGGGCCGAGGTGACCATGCGTCTGACTGACTGATAGGCCACCGCATCATCCACCACTATGCCGTAGTACCAGTTGGTGTTGGGGATAAGGTTCAGGTCGAACACGCTCAGCTTGCCGCTGATATCCATCTCGGAGATGGTGCCGTCATTGGCAATCCGGTTGACGCCGGCAGCCGTCAGCTCGGGGGAGAGCTCGGTGGCCGGTTTCAGGGTCAGCGAGGTGTCAGGGTGGGCGATGATGGTGCCATTGCTGTCGATCAGCACAGCGTAGGTGCCCTCGGTGTTGACCGCCAGAATGTCGGAGACCAGACCGCTGATGGAGACATCACCGGCGATCACCCCCTGGGTGTTGCCGCGCTGGAATGGCTCGGCGATGGTGATGATGAGTTGGCCCGTGGTGATGTCGGCATAGGGAGAGGTGATGGTCATCTTGCCCGCAGTCGTGGCGTCCTGATACCAGGGGCGCTTGCGGGGATCATAACCGGCTGGCAGGTCGGTCGGTTTGCTCTGGATCATCCGGCCATCCGTGGTGCCCACATAAACCAGATCGAAGCCGCCTGCATTCATGGATTGGGCGAGATGGCTGATGGGCTCGTCTTCCTTGGCAAAGGCTTCCTTGGTGGAGCTGACCATGTTCACCCTGGCGTCGAGCCAGCGGGAGATCCCCTTGACGTTGGCAGCAGAACTTTCGTCGATGAAGTTCCAGATCAGTCGTTGAGTCTCGCTGCGCAGTTGCGAGGTGTTGTACCAGACCTGCAGACCGGTGATCACCAGAATGATGACCCCGATGGCGAGGACGAGTTTGTTTTTGATCGACAAGTTCATAATTACATCCTTGTGAGCGTCAGTCTGAAGTAGGTGTATTGCGTTGTTATTGTTGTGAGCCAACTCTTATCGGCCGAGTTTGAACTTTTTGTATCCCGATCAGCTTTCTAAAGTTAGTGCTGATCGGGCGTCTTAGCCATCTACAGGGTCAGGGTGGCCGGATGGGAGGAAGCGATCCGGACGATTGGTGAAAATACCGTCGACGCCCCACTGCGCCAGCCGCTGCTGATCGGCGAGATGATCCACGGTATAGACCAGCACCTTGAGCCCCCGTTGGTGGGCATCCTCAATCAGCATCTCGTCGACAAAATCCACATCGCAGTTGATGGACCAGGCCCCCAGGCGTTCGGCGAACAGGGCCAGGTTGAGGGGCAGGTTGGCAGTGAGGGCGCCGAGGCGGATCTCGGGCCGCAGGCCGGCAAAGCTGGCCAGCTCGGGGTGATGAAAGGAGGAGACAATCCACTGGGCAGTGGTAAAACCAAGCTCGGCCTCTGCCTTTTTGGTCAATGCCGCGACTGGCTTGGCGGTATTGGCCCCCTTGAGCTCGATATGCAGCTCGCAGCGGCCTCTGATCAGGCTCATCACCTGCCACAGGGTCGGGATGGGCTCGCCGTCGCCTGCATCCAGACTCTGCAGATAGGCGCAGGATTGCTCGCTCAGTACCCCCTCGCCATTGGTACAGCGTTCCAGCCGTCGGTCATGGAAGACCCACAATTCGCCGTCGGCGGCCTGCACGTCGATCTCGATGGCCTCAGCTCCCTGTGCCAGCGCCAGGGCGATCGCCTTGAGGGTGTTCTCGGGCGCCAGTCCGCTGGCTCCCCGATGGGCAATGATCTGCATGCTTGCTCCTTTGCGTGCCGGGTCGGGTCAGCCCCGGGTCAGGTGAATGTCTATCTGCTGGTGGGGCAGGGTGAGCCCCTGCTGCTGCAGTTTATCCAGCACCAGCGAATGGACCTCGTGGGTGATGGGCATCCGGTGATCCATGTTGTTGACGTAGAGACGGATCTCGTAGATCAGCGCCGAATCGGTGAACTCGACCAGGAACACCTCCGGGGTCGGGCTATCCAGCACCAGGGTCGATGCCTGTATCGACTCTTCCAGAATGCGCTGCACCAGCTTGGGATCCCGGGTGAGGCCGATGCGGATGCGCAGTTTGACCCGGGTGATGGCATCCGACAGCGACCAGTTGATGAACTGCTCGGTGATGAACGCCTTGTTGGGGACGATGATCTCCTTCCTGTCCCAATCCACTATGGTGGTGGCCCGGGTCTTGATCTTGGTGACGGTACCGGTCAGATCCCGGATGGTGACGGTGTCGCCGAGGCGGATCGGTTTTTCGAACAGTATGATGAGGCCGGAGACGAAGTTGGCGAAGATCTCCTGCAAACCGAAACCCAGGCCCACCGAGAGGGCCGCCACCAGCCACTGGGTCTTGGACCAGTCGATGCCGAGCATGGAGAAGCCGGTGAGGGCGCCTATCAGGATCACCAGGTACTTGCTGACGGTGGTGAGAGCAAAGCCGGTCCCCGGTGAGAGGCTCAGGTGCTGGAGCAGGGTTAGCTCCATCAGACCGGGCAAGTTGCGGGCCGTCACCACCGTCAGGATAAAGATGAAGGCCGTCATCATCAGATCCTGCAGGGTGATGGCGGAGAGCTGCTCGATGCCGCCTATCTTGTTGCTCACCTGCCACACCTCGATGTTGCTCAGGAAGCTGAAGGCGGAGTTGAGATCCGACCATTGCACCAGCAGCAACATGGTGAAGCCCAGCATCAACAGGGTGCGCACCAGCCCGAGGGACTGGGCGCTGATGGTGTCGAGATCCAGCTCCGCCTCTTCCACCACATCGGGGATCTCCGAACTGAGATCGCTGTTGGGATCGTCCCGCTGGGCCAGGATCTCGGCCCGCTTGCTCTTGGCCCGTTCGAAGGCGAGGCGGCGGCGCTGGATCAGCATCCAGCGTCTGGCCAGGTAGTAGACGAGCAGGGCGCCGAGCCCCATCAGCAGACTCAGCTCCAGCTGCCTGAGCAGGGTGCGGGAGGTGTAGAAGTAGCCGAACAGGGAGCCGATCACCGCCAGCAGGGGGGCCAGCATCAGGCTGTTCCAGATAAAATGGTGCAGCAGATGGGGCTTGCTCATGTCGCTCTGGCCCCAGGTCAGCGGCAGCCGCTCCCGGTTGAGGCGGGCGAAGAACAGCAGCAGCCAGAGGGCGCCGATGATGAAGGCCAACCTGCCGAGGGAGTCGTAGAAGGCGTGCTCCTGGTAGCTGTTCGCCATCCCCTGTACGAAGAAGCTCGGGATCAGCACCAGCAGCAGGGTACGAAATTGCCCCCAGACTCGCTGTACTCGCTCTTTGGACCAGCGGAAGTGGTGGATCAGGATCCCTTTCTCCAGAGTGAGGTGGCGCGCCATCATCAGGGCCAGCAGCAGGAACCAGATCTCGCCAAGCCCCCGGCCCACCGCTACCGCGCAGGGATATTGCCAGACCCCCTCGAGCAGGCCGCGCACCATCAACACTATGGCCGGGAACGGCAGCGAGGCGATCAGGGTACGCAGCAGCAGGCGACTGGTGAGGCTGTACTTGTCCTGGGTGACCTTGCCGATGCGCGGCGCCACGTGTTCGCAGAAGCGGACCAGGTGGCCGGCCAGCTTGAACCAGCTCCAGGCCAGCACCAGCAGGCCGAGACCGGCCATCGTGAGGGTCAGGGGATTGTTCTCGGCGATGGCGCGGGGCAGTTGCAACCAGTTGTTCGGGTTGAAGGCCAGCGCCAGGGCGGCGGGGATGCCGAGGATGACCTGGGGAGTGAAGGGGCGCACGTCCGGCAGCCAGAACAGGTGGCTGGCGCTGAGCTCGCGGATCTCGTCGATCTTGCTGTTCTGGCGGCTGTAGAGCAGCTTGAGCCGGGTCTGTTCCTGGATCAGGGTATCGGAGGCATCGTTGAGACGGGTCAGCAGCTGGCGGCGGGCCTTGAGCAGGTTGTCGAGTACCGCCAGTTGCGAGCGATCCAGAGTCACCTCTTCGCCGGCCAGCAGTTGTTCGCGCAATTGACGAGGATCGGCGAGGTCATCCTGCTCGGTCTCGTACTGATATTTGGCCCTGCGGGCGTTGACGATGGCCGACTCCAGCTTGTCCAGCGGGAAGTAGGCGGGCAGATCCGCCAGCTTGCTGCGCAGGTTTTCGCCATAGGCATTGCTGATCTGCAGCCACTCCAGCTGTTCGCGCACCGAGTTGACCAGCTCGTTGAGGGTAAACAGGTTCTTGTCGATGGTGCGCTGCTCGTCCTGAACCCGCTCTATCTCGTCTTCGAGACCGCTGAGTTGCAGGGAGAGGGCCTGGTTCTGCTTTTGTTGCTCCAGCAGCAGCGGCATGTCGGAGGTGAGCTGTTTGCGCAGCCGCTCGCTCTCCGCCAGCGCCTGCTCCGTTTTCTCACGGCGCAGCTGGTTCTGCTGGTTCAGCAGGCTGGTCTGCCACTCATCCTCGTCGGCGATGGCCAGGTTGAGCTCCTGCAGCTTCAGCTTGCCAAGATCGTTGCGTTGCTGGGCCGAGAGCTGCTCCAGCTCCAGCATCTGGATCCGGTCAGAGAGGCTTTGCTCCTTCATGCGGGTCACCAGTTGCTGGGCCTCCAGCAGCCGATCCGACTCGCTCCCCAGGCTCAGGCGATCCAGCTGGCTGCGAGTCAGCTGCAGCTGCTTGCGCAGGTCGTCCACCCGCAGGTGATACTCCTGGCCCGTGCTTTCGAGCTGATTGAGGCTGTCCATCACCCCCTGGCGCTCCTTGCGCAGGTTGAGCTGGCGGTTGTTACTCAGGCCAATGGCCTGGCGCAGGGTCTCCTCCTTGAGGCGGGAGAGGGGAGGCCGGGCAGCGGGTTGATAGTTGTGCAGGCTCTCCTTGAGGCGGCTCGACTCCTGGGGATAGTCGATGAGGATCTGCTGGTAGGCCTTGCTCTGTTCCCGGTAGCGTTCGGCCTCGCGGGCAAACTGCAGTGCCTGCTGATAGCTCTCGCGCAGCTTCTGGTTTTCGGGGGTATCGCTTTTGGGTACGCTTTGCAGCAGGGCTTCGGCCTGGGTGACGGCGTCCTCGGCCCAGGCGGATGACAAGGGGACAAGACAGAACAAAAAGAGGGTGAGCAGGCGTTGCAACATGAGGCTCGTTTCTGGTCATGAAGGATGGCCCTAGCCTAAAGCAGTGAAGGGCGGTGGGTAAAGGTGGTTATCCTTAATGACTCATCACATAAATAACAGGAACTCATCCGGACGTTCCGCTATGATGCCGCCGCTTTCTCCTCTTTGAGCCGATTATGTCAGCCGTTGATCTGGGCACCGCCCCCCTCTCTCGCCTCTTCTGGCGTTACGTTACCCCGACCGTGGCCACCATGCTGGTCACCGGCATCTATGTCACCATAGATGGCATCTTCGTCGGTCATGTGCTCGGGCAGGATGGCCTGGCCGGTCTGATGCTGGCCTATCCCATCTGCGCCATTCTTTATGCGGTGGGAGCCCTGATCGGCATGGGGGCCTCCTCGCTGGTCTCCTTCCATCTGGGGCGGAGCGACCCGGCCAGAGCGCGCCGTATCGTGGGCAACGCGCTGGTGCTGGTGGTGTTTTCGTCGCTCCTGCTCAGTGTTATCGGGCTGCGCTATGGCGGCCCCATGCTGGCCTGGATGGGGGCCGAGGGGGAGATCTTTACCGCAGGCCTCGCCTATTTGCAGGCTTATGCCTGGCTGGGCGGCTTTGCGGTGCTCTCGATGACGTTCAGCTCGCTGCTGCGCAATGATGGGCGGCCCGGCTTTGTCAGCCTCATCATGGTGCTTGGTTGCCTGATCAATGTGCTGCTCGACTATCTGTTGATGGTGGTGTTTCCGTTTGGCCTGGCTGGAGTGGCCACGGCCACCATGCTGGCCCAGGCGGTCACCGGTCTGTGCTGCCTGTGGCACTTCTTCACCCCCCGCAGCCAGCTGCGCATCGGTCTGGACAGCCTGCGCCCCGACCCGGCACTGATGGCCGATACCCTGAGGCTCGGTGTCTCCAGCTTTCTGATGTACCTCTATCTGTCTGTGGTGTTGGCGCTGCACAACAAGGCGCTGCTCTCGGTCGGCACCTCCCTCCATGTGGCTGCCTACGGGGTGATCAGCTACACCGAGGCCTTTTTCTATCTGGTATTCGAGGGGATAGCCATGGGCATCCAGCCCATCGCCAGCTTCAACGCCGGGGCCGGCCACTGGCAGCGGGTGCTGCGCATACGCAATCTGGCGCTCGGGGTGACCCTGGGCATCGCCCTGTGTGGCATGGTGCCGCTCTACCTGTGGCCGGAAGCGGCTGTCTATCTGTTCGCTGGCGACAACGCGGCGCTGCTTCCGGTGGCGAGCCTCGGGATCTGGCTCTACTTCTGGGGCCTGCCGATGGAGGGATTGTTGCTGGTGGGGGCCACCTATTTCCAGGCCATCAACCGGGCCCGTATTGCCTCCTTGCTGACTGGTGGCAAGCTGGTGCTGATCGGCGCCTTCTTGTGGGGATTCTCCTCCTTGTGGGGTGTCCCCGGTGTCTGGCTGGCGTTGCCCAGTTGCAGCGCCTTGCTGGTGCTGCTGATGTGGCGTGCCATGCGCGGGGAGGCCAGTGCTCACGGGGTGGCGAGCTAGCCGTAGTGATAGGATGGTAGACGACAAAAAGGCAGCCAACTGGCTGCCTTTGTCGTCGTGGGGCTTAAGGTTTGAAAGCCCCGATAAAGATGGCGGGATCGACCCGGGTATCGTTGAGGCTGACGTTCCAGTGCATATGGGGGCCGGTGGCGCGGCCGGTAGCGCCCACCCGGCCGACGATGCCGCCGCGGGGCAGGCTCTGGCCCAGCTTCACGTCGACCTTGGACATATGGCAGAACATGCTGATGAGCCCCTGGCCGTGATCGACGAAGACGGTGTTGCCGTTGAAGAAGTAGTTGCCGATGAGGATCACCTTGCCTGCCGCCGGTGACTTGATGGGGGTGCCGGCACCCACGGCAAAGTCGAGGCCGGAGTGGGGATTGCGTTCCTCACCGTTGAAGAAGCGGCGCAGGCCGAACGGGCTGGAGAGGGGGCCATTGACCGGTTTGTCGAACAGCAGATTGCTGGGCTGGTTGGGGCTGAAAGTCTGGTAGGCGCGGGTCTGCTCCGCCAGCTCGCGGTTGATGCGCACCATGTCCTCGGCCAGCGGATTGACCTGGCGACCGTTCTTGAGCTTGATGTGCTGCTCGCGGTAGTGCTTGGGAGTGACGGTGAAGTTGAGGGTTCGACCATCATTTACCTGCAACTGGTGGGCACCTGTCTTGCTCTTGAGGGAGATGCCGACGATGGCGATCCAGCGCTTGCCCTCTTCACGCACTACCAGCACCGGTTTGCCCTGATAGCGGGCAGTCGGTGCCTGCGCTTCACTGCCCAGCGGCACCACGGCGACACCGCCCGGCACCGGATGATTGAGCAGACGGCTGATAAAGCCTTCGGCCAGTGCCGACTGGCTGGCCAGCAACAACAACAGACAACAAACAACTCTCATGACGATACCACTCGCGATCAAAACAGGGGGAAACGGAACTGCTGCAAGGGGCTGATTGTGCCTCGTTCCCACCGTGACGGCCAGCCTGTGAGCCTGCCCGTGCCGGTTTTGTGGCGCTGCTGCGTCAGGTTTGTGTGATGAGGGCAGGGCGTTGCCATTGAGTCGTATCCGCCCTGCCTCTAGAATCGGCATCCAGTACTGATGCCCACGATACACAGAGGAGATGACATGAACGGATTACCCACTTTGCGCACAAACCCGGCACGCCACCCGATCGGCCGTGGCTGGGTCTGGGTCCGCAGCGGGTTCGATATCTTCAACAAGGGGATGGGCGTCAGCGTGGCCATGGTGCTGGTCTGGTTTGTGGTCGGCATGGTGCTGGATCAGTTGCCGGCGGGCAGCCTCATCTCCCAGCTGCTTTATATGGTGTGGGGGGCAGGTTGGGCCGTGGTGGCAGCTCGGGGCTATCGGGGGGAGGCCCTCAATTTTGCCGATCTGTTTGCCGGATTTCGTCACAAGCTGACCCCGCTGATGCTGGGGGGGCTCCTGGTGCTGGGGCTGTTCAGCCTGATCGGGCTGGTGTGTCTCGGATTGCTCTCCAGCTGGGGATTGCTTCCCGTGCTGAGCCAGGATCCAGAGACCATGGTGGTATCGCCCGGCCAGCTGCAACAGCTGTTGCTGGTGCTGCTGGTGGGCACGGCGCTGCTCATTCCGGCGCTGATGGCGGTGACCTTTGCCCCGGCCCTCATCTATTTCCACGATGTGGGCATTGTGCAGGCCGTGCGTCTGAGCTTTGCTGGCTGCTGGCGCAATATGTGGCCCTTCTTCTGGTGGGGGGCTCTGTGCGCCATCCTGCTGCTGTTCGGCGCCGCCTTGATGCTGGTCGGTCTGTTGGTGGTGATCCCGGCGCTCAACTACTCCATTTATGTGGCCTATCGGGATATCTTCCTCGATGAGAGCGAAGAGGCGCAGCCGCCCGTCACACCGTTCGGCTTCGAAGCCTGATGCAAGATAAAGAAGGGGCCTTAAGGCCCCTTTTTTATTGTGGTGGTTACTCCTGCCAGAGAGGATCGTCCGCCATGCGCGCCACCAGAAAGTCGAGGAAGCTGCGCAGCAGCGGCGACATCTGCTTGCGGGTTGCATAGACCCCGTAGACGCCGAGCCGCTTGGGTTGCCACTGGGGCAGCAGGGCAATCAGCTCGCCACGTTCCAGATAGGGCTGCGCCGAGTAGCGGGGCTGCAGGCTGATCCCGGCGCCTTTCAGGGTCGCTTCCAGCAGCAGGTTGGAGATATTGGCGCTGAGGTTGCCGCTGACCGGCACCGACTCCGGGCCATCCGGCCCGCTGAACTCCCACAGGCTCTTGCCGAAATAGGTGTAGGTCAGGCAGTTGTGCAACGCCAGATCCTGGGCCTTGTGCGGGGTCGGGTGGCGAGCCAGGTAGTCCGGGCTGGCGCACACCACAGAGTGGCAGGTGCCGAGACGGCGGGCCACCAGATTGGGATCCAGATCGTTGGTGATGCGTACCGCCAGATCGATCCGCTCCTCCACCAGGTTGACGGTTCTGTCGAGCAGCAGGATATCGATGGCAGTGCCCGGATAGCGGGCAAGGTAGTCGTTGGCTGTCCCCACCAGCAGCGCCTCGGAGAGGGAGTAACTGCTGGTGATCCGCAGCTGTCCCTTGGGGGCGTCATCCCCCCGTATGGCGACCTGCTCCATCTCCTCGCCCAATGCCAGCATGAGGCGGGCGCGGCCCAAGGTCTCTTCCCCCGGGCCGGTCAGGCTCAGACGCCGGGTAGTGCGGTGCAGCAGGCGTGCCCCCATCCAGTGTTCCAGTTCTGCCAGATAGCGGGAGACCATGGCCCGCGACATCTCCAGCTTTTCGCCTGCCCCGCTCAGGCTGCCCTGCTCCACGACGGTGACGAAGACCCGCAATGCGGTCAGTCGATCCATGTATGCCCCTCAATATGCTCGATATACGCAACAGTGATGCGCGTTACACGCTGTATTTGCAACTTAATCGTTCCAATAGACTGTGTCCATCCAATGACCCGAATGATGAATGAGGAACACATGATGAACAGCACCCTGATCCGCAACCTGACCCTGGCCACCACTCTGTTGAGCGGCGCAGCCCTGGCCAGCCCTTTGAGCGTGACCGTTTACAACCCGGGCGAGCAGGGGATCTTCCCCGTCTCCTCCTCCTTGGTGGCGGGCGACAAGGAGGCGATCCTGATCGATGCCCAGTTTGACGTAGAGAATGGCCAGGCACTGGTGGATCTGATCAAACAGAGCGGCAAGAAGCTGACCACCGTCTACATCAGTGGCGGCGACCCGGATTTCTACTTCGGCCTGGAGCCCATCAAGGCGGCCTTCCCCGACGTGAAAGTCCTCGCCGATCAGCATGTGGTGGATCACATCAACAAGACCAAGGATGACAAGCTGGCCTACTGGGGCCAGATCCTGGGTAAGGGGGCTCCGAAAAGCCTGACGGTGCCCGAGGTGATGACCGCTAACCATCTGACCCTCGAAGGGCAGCAGATCGAGGTGCGGGAGATGAATACGCCGAGTGCCTATTTGTGGGTGCCTTCCATCAAGACGGCGCTGGGCGGCGTGGCGGTATACGGTGGAGTCCACGTCTGGATGGCGGATAGTCAGACCAAGGCGGCCCGCACCAGCTGGGTCGAGACCCTGAACGGCTTGCTGGCGCTCAAGCCCGAGCGCGTGGTGCCGGGCCACTTCCTCGGTGCCGAGCCCAAGGGTAGCGATGCAGTCACCTTTACCCGCGACTATGTGCAGCGTTTCGAGCAAGAGTTGGCGCAGGTCAAGCACTCAGGCGAGCTGGTCGAGCGTATGCAGAAAGCCTACCCCGCCCTGCCGGTCGATGACGGCCTGGCCATCGGCGCCAAGGTCAATACCGGTGAGATGAAGTGGTAATACACCGAGCCGTTTCCCTGTGTTTTTTACCGGGCCCTGGGCCCGGTTTTTTGATCCGGACGATATTCAAGGAAAATTACGCCATGAATGCACACACTCTCACTCTGCATTACGTCTATGACCCCCTCTGTGGCTGGTGCTATGGGGCCGCCCCCCTGCTGGCGGCCGCCGCAGGCATCCCGGGGATCGCCATCGAGCTGCATGCCGGCGGCCTCTGGCTGGGGGCTCGTCGCCAGCCGATGGGGATGGCGCTGCGTGACTATGTTCGCCCCCACGATGAGCGGATCGCGGCCTTGACCGGTCAGTCCTTTGGCGAGCGTTACTTCAACGAACTGCTGCTCCGGGAGGGGGGAATGCTGGACTCAGAGCCTCCCATTCGCGCCATCCTGGCGGTGACAGCTCTGGGGGGAGATGGACTTGCCATGTTGCACCGGCTCCAGCAATCCCACTATCGGGACGGCATCTGGGTTGGTGCTCTCGCCACACTGGCCGCCTTGGCGGCGGAGCAGGGCATATCGCAAGAGGCGTTTATCAATGTCTATCAGGAGGTGGATCTGGCCGCTCATCTGGCGGATAGCCAGGGCTGGATGGAGCGGCTGGGTGGCCAAGGGTACCCCACTCTCGGAGTGGAGCAGAATGGCCGGATCCTCGGCATTCGGGTCGCCGATTTTTACGGGGATCCGGAGAGTCTGTGCCGCCAGTTGATGGCCCTGATGCGCTGATCCCGCAGGCTCGATTCAGAGACGCGGAAGAGAGTTTTTTTCATGTGAAATAACATGATGGCAGAAGCGCTATGAGGGACTTCTGTTTTCTGCATGCGGGCTATGCTCTATATGACCATTTCCGGGAGATATTTCGGGAGTGAAGACTCATATCAAGGAAGCCCTCATATGTTCAAAAACATGTCTATTGGCCAGAAATTGAGTGCCGGATTCGCCATTCTGGCGTTGCTTGTCCTTGGGTTGGCCTGGTTTTCCAGCAGTCAGCTGGCGCGGCTTTATGATGATACCGAAACCATCACCAGCAACCTGTTGCCATCGACTCGTCTGGCCGCCCAGATGCATGTTTCCATTCTGGATGCCCGTCGCTCTGAACTGGCCCAGGTGATCGCCAGTCTCAACAAGGATGATGAGGAAGTGAACGAGCGGGCCCGTACCTTTGATCAGGCGAAACAGGAGTTCGAGAAGGCTATTCAGGCATATGGCGCCCTCACGTTCAGTACCAGCGAAGAAAAACAGGTCTATGAGCAGGCGAAGGCGGCCGGAGCCAAGTATTTTGCGGTGCATGACGAGTTAATGAAGGCTTTTGCCGCCGATGATCTGCAGAAGGTCAAGAGTTTGCGTCGTAACGAGACCCGGGTCGCATTGGAGGAAGTCGGCGCCAAGGCATTTCAGTTACGGGAGATCAATACCGAAATAGCCAACAAGATGACCCAGAATGTGGCTGCACTCTACAGCAGTGCCAAGACCATGAGCATCATCGTCAGCCTGGTGACCCTCGGGTTTGTGGTGGCGATAGCCTGGTTGTTGACGGGACAGGTCCGAAATCCAGTGATGGCACTGCTTGAGCAAACCCGCAAGGTGTCGGCGGGGGATCTCACCTCGCACCTCGACATGCATAAATTCAACAACGATGAACTGGGCACTCTGGCCAAAGGGTTTGGCGAGATGCAGGGCAATTTGCGAACCCTGGTCAGCGAAGTGTCGGGCTCTGTTGTGCAGCTGAGCTCCGCCGCCGAGGAGATAAGTTCGGTAGCCAGCCAGTCCGCCAACAACATGAATGCCCAGCAGCATGAACTGAACCAGCTGGCGACTGCGATGAACGAGATGCAAGCGACGGTACAGGAGGTTTCTCGCAACACCAGCGATGCGGCGAGTGCCGCCACCTCGGCCAGTGAAACGGCCGAGCTTGGCGCAAGAACGGTGAATGATTCCATCCAGCGCATCGAGCGGGTGGCCGGCGCCATCGAAAGCACGGCCGTGGTTATCCGCCAACTGGGGGATGACAGCCGCAATATCGGCATGGTGCTTGAGGTTATCCGCGGCATTGCCGAGCAGACCAACCTGCTGGCACTGAACGCGGCCATCGAAGCCGCCCGAGCCGGTGAACAGGGGCGCGGGTTTGCGGTAGTAGCCGATGAAGTGCGTACCCTGGCCAAGCGTACCCAGGATTCCACCTCCCAGATCAACACCATCATCGCCGAGCTGCAACAGCGCGCCGAGCAGGCGGGCACGACCATGATGCAGAGCCAGGAGCTGATGAATGCGACGGTCGCGACGGCCCGTGAGGCCGGTGAGTCCATCTCCCAGATCAGTGGCTCGGTCAGCAGTATCTCCCACATGAATATCCAGATCGCCACGGCAACCGAGGAGCAGGGGGCGGTGAGCGAGGAGCTCAATCGCAACGTGGTCAATATCAGCCACGCTTCGGAGGAGGTTGCGGCTGGCGCCACCCAGATGGCGCAGGCATGCAACGAGCTCAACCATCTGGCCACCCAGTTGCAGGATATGGTTCGCCGCTTCCGTGTTTGAGGACACTTGAAGGCAAGCCCGGTTACCGCGAGGTGGCCGGGCTTTTGTTATCTGGAGATCGGGTACTTTCCCTTGATGACCTGGGGGTCATGCTTGTTCCAGAAGCCAATCTTGTGCATGCTGATGGCTCTTTTGCCAGTCAGGACTCTTGTTGTATGAATCTTCGCGATCTCGAATATCTGGTGGCACTGGATGAGGAGAAACACTTTCGCAAGGCGGCGGAGCGCTGCTTTGTCAGCCAGCCGACCCTCAGTGGTCAGCTGCGCAAGCTGGAGGATGAGCTGGGGGTGATCCTCATCGAACGTACCTCGCGCAAGGTGTTGTTCACTCCGGCCGGTGATGCCATGGCGCATCAGGCCAGGCGGGTACTCAAGGAGGTGCGTGAACTCAAGAGCATAGGTCAGCACTTCTCCGACCCCATGTCGGGAGAGATCCATATCGGTTTCATTCCCACGGTGGGACCTTATCTGCTGCCCCGCATCATCCAGACCTTGCGTGAAAGCTTTCCCCAGCTTGAGTTCTATCTCTATGAAGAGCAGACCCACGTACTGCTGAAACGGCTGGAAGAGGGGGAGCTGGATTGCGTCATCCTGGCCGAAATGGAGGGGATGGACGGGTTTGGCGCCATCCAGCTCTACCATGAGCCGATGTGGTTGGCCGTCCCCAGCCACCACCCGGAGGCCCAGGCCAGACAGGTACCGCTCGGCAATCTCAAGGGCAAGAAATTGCTGATGCTGGAAGATGGCCACTGCCTGCGGGATCAGGCGATGGGCTTCTGTTTTGCCGGTGGGATTGGCGAGGATCAGCGCTTCAAGGGCACCAGTCTCGAGACCTTGCGCAATATGGTAGCAGCGGGCAGTGGCATGACCCTGATCCCTCAACTGGCGGTACCGCCCAATCACGATGAAGGTGGGGTAAGTTACCGCCCGGTGATAGAGCCTGTGCCCGGGCGAACCATCGCCATGCTCTATCGTCATTACTCGGTACGCCGGCCTTGTTTCAACGAGCTGGCCGCCCGCATCATCAAATTGATGGCTGGGCAGTTGACCAAATAAAAAAATCGGCAGCCAAGGCTGCCGGTTCTGTTTTTGCTATGCGGGGATCAGAAGATATCGTCGGTCGAGACGGGGCCTTCGCTGTTTGTGTTGTCACCACCATAGACCTGGTTGCCGTCCGAGCTGGGAGAGGCATAACGGGTCGGTTCTGTCCCCTCCTTGAAGTACTCATTCGTACCACCACCGGCGGCCAGCAGGCCGGTTTCGCTGTCGATCCTGACCGTCATAATCCCCTCTGGTACAGGCATCTTGTGCTCGGGTACTCCCTTGAGGGCGACTTTCATGAAGTCGATCCACATGGGTTGGGCAGTACCGCCCCCGAACTCACCACGGCCAAGACTGCGCTGATGGTTGTCAAAACCGATCCAGGAGGTGGCAACCAGCTCAGGGGTATAGCCGGAGAACCAGGCATCCCTGGATTCGTTGGTGGTCCCCGTCTTGCCGGAAATATCGTGACGCTTGAGGTCACGGGCAGCACGCCAGCCGGTACCACGCCAGCCATTGCCACCCCAGATGGCGCTCGTCAGGGTGTCGGTGATGAGGAACGCGCTCTCGGCACTGATGGTGTGGGGCGCCAGCATGGGGGCAAGGGGCGCCGGATGAGCGTCAGAGCCGGGCTGTTGTGTTGGCTGCGACTCGGGCAGCAGCGCTGCTTGTTGTTCGCAATCGGCACAGGCAATCACGGGGTTGGCCTGATAGAGGATGTGTTCCTGGCTGTCGGTCACCTTGTCGATAAAGTAGGGGGTGACCAGGAAGCCGCCGTTTGCCAGCACAGAGTAACCGCGCACCACCTCGAGCGGAGTAAATTCGGCAGCACCCAGTGCCAGCGACTCATGCGGGGAGATGAAGTCACGCGGGAAGCCGAATCGGGTCAGCCCGTCGATGTAGGTATCCAGACCGATGGCGCGCATCAGGCGTACCGACATGACGTTCTTGGACTTGGCCAGCCCTATGCGAAGGGGGGTGGGGCCTTCATAGATGGCGGGCGAGTTTTTTGGTTGCCACATGGGGCCTTTGGATGGATCCCATTGGTTGATCGGGGCATCGTTGATCAGGGAGGCCAGGGTATAGCCGTGCTCCAGCGCTGTGGCGTACAGGAACGGCTTGATGTTGGAACCGATCTGGCGGCGTGCCTGATCGACCCGGTTGAACTTGGACAGCTCGAAGCTGAAGCCACCGACCACGGCCTCAAGGGCGCCATTTTTCGGGTTCATGGCGACCAGTGCCCCGTTGACGTCCGGGATCTGCGCCAGCAGCAGCTCTTCGCCCTGCTCGCGCACCCAGATCTGGGCACCCACTTTCAGGACATCACGAGCCGATTTCGGTAGATAGCTCTGGCGATCGTCGGTGATAAAGGAGCGAGCCCACTTGATGCCATTCCAGCCAAGCTCTGCCTCCTTGCCATTTTTCAATACCAGGGTGGCATTGCGATCCCCGAGCTTGGTCACCACAGCGGCCATCAGCGGCTCGTAGGTGGGCTGCTTGGCAAGGTGTGCCACTATCTGCTCATAATCCCAGGCCGGTTCACCCGCTTTCCACAGCTGTGCAGCCGGGCCGCGATAGCCGTGGCGCATGTCGTAGTCAAAGACGCCGTCGATCAATGCCTTTTTGGCTGCCCGCTGACGCTCCGCGCTGACCGTGGTGTAGACATGCAGACCCATGGTGTAGGCATCTTCGCCAAACTGCTCCACCATCTTCTGGCGAACCATCTCACCGAGATAGGGAGCGTTCAGGGTCACCTCGGCGCCGTGATAGCGGGCCTTGATCGGCATCTGGGATGCCTCATCAAACTGGGCACGAGTGATCTTGCCAGTCTCCAGCATCCGGCCCAGCACCACGTTGCGGCGAGCAAAGGCACGCTCGGGAGAGCGGATGGGGTTCAGCATGGAGGGCGCCTTGGGCAGACCTGCAATGATGGCGATCTCGTCCAGCCCCAGATCCTTGACCTCTTTGCCAAAGTAGACCTGAGCCGCAGCCCCGACTCCGAAAGAGCGGTAACCGAGGGGGATCTTGTTGAGGTAGAGCTCGAGGATCTCGTCCTTGGTGAGGTTCTGCTCGATCCGCCAGGCCAGGAACACTTCCTTGATCTTGCGAACGAGCGTCTTCTCGTTGCTCAGGAAAAAGTTGCGGGCTACCTGCTGGGTAATGGTACTGGCACCTTGGCGAGCCTGGCCCGAAATGGCCCAGACAGAAGCAGCACGGATGATGCCAATCGGGTCAATCCCCGGGTGCTCATAGAAACGGGCATCTTCGGTTGCCAGCACGGCATCGATCATCTGCTGCGGGATTTCGTCAAGGCGCAATGGAATACGACGAATTTCGCCATATTGGGAGATCAATTCACCATCGCGGCTGTAGACCCGCATCGGGGTCGCCAGCTTGACGTCACGCAGGGCGGTGACATCGGGCAATTGGGGTTTGATATAGAAATAGATGCCGATGAGGCTGGCAACACCCAGCACTGCACCCAGCATCATGACAATAAACAGGCGAACGAGCCATTTCAGCATGGAAGAACTACCAATCGTCTTAAAATTAGCCAACGGGCGCAGAGTATAGCCCTTTTGCCATCTGGAATTCGAGGTTTTCCTGTGGCCAGCGACCCACCTAAGAAGGGAGGCGAGAGGTTAGCATTACGGGGAACAATAACCAAGAATGGGATCCCCTCGGTCAGAAAGCGAGGTGGGTCACTTTTCGGTATAAACTTTATGACATTGATACTTAGAGCATTTAGGATTAATCAACCCGTCCTCTTGTGACGAGTGTCCTACACTCAATTCGGGAACAGAACCCCATAACGCATGGATGTGTATATGTTTGGGCTATTTAGCAAAGGCTCCCTCCTCCCCTTGGTGGGCGTTGATTTTGGCAATCAGACCATCAAGGCCGTCACCATCAGCGGACGTCCCGGCAAACTGCACATAGATGCGGTGGCCGATATCGTTACCCCGAAAGGGACGCTGGTCGATTACCAGCTGCAGGATATCGAGCGGGTCAGCCAATCCCTCAAAAACCTCAAACGCCAGCTCTCGGGCCACAGCGACTATGCCGCCACGGCGGTGACGGGCTCCAACGTCATCACCAAGGTGATCCAGATTGATGCCAGCCTGAGTGATAAAGAGCTGGAAAATCAGGTTCAGCTGGAGGCCGAACAGATCATCCCCTTTCCCCTCGATGAAGTGAGCCTCGATTTCGAGGTGCTGGGCACTACCAGCAACAATGAAGATCGCCAGGATGTGCTGCTCAGTGCAGCCCGCACCGAGAGCGTCAATGGCCGGGTCAGCGCCCTTGCCGAGGCCGGTATTGTCGTCAAGGTCGTCGATGTGGGAGCCCATGCGTTGGGGCGTGCCGTGTTGGCCTGCTTGCCTGAGTTGAAGGAGAGCGATCGGCCGGTCGGGGTGATCGATATCGGTGCCAGCGCCATGACCTTCGCCGCTTTGGTCAAGGGGGAGGTGATCTACTCCCGTCTGCAGAACTTCGGTGGGGATCAATACAGTCAGGCGCTCTCCTCTTTTTATGGGATGGCACTGGATGAGGCGGAGCAGGCCAAGATCAAGGGAACCCTGCCGGTCGACCACGAACTCGATGTACTGATGCCTCATATCAATGCATTGCTGCAACAGGTTCGTCGCAATATCCAGCTGTTTTGCAGCTCTTCCGGTTATCGCGAGATTTCGAAGCTGGTGCTGACCGGTGGGGGCAGCCTGCTGCCGGGTCTGTCACTACAGGTGCAGGAAGAGGCCAATTGCGAGGTGTTGCACCCGGATCTGTTTGCCCTGTTTGGCAAACCCAAAGGGGAAGCCGAAGCGACCCACGGCGCTAAATATATGACGGCATTCGGGTTGGCTCTGAGGAGTTTCACGCCATGTCAAATATAAACCTGCTGCCATGGCGTGAAGCCAGGGCCCAGCGGCAGAAGAAAGAGTTTGGCGCCCTGCTGGGGGCATTTGTGCTGGTGACGGTGGCATTGGGATTTGGCGCCGACTGGTTGGTCAATCGTCAGGTCAGCGCCCAACAGCAGCGCAATCAGCGACTGGTGCAGGAGATGGCTATCCTGGATGCCCAGTTGGGCGAGATCCGCTTGCTCAAGGAGCGCCGCAAGGAGTTGATCGACCGGATGCAGTTGATCGAACAGCTGCAGATGCGCCGCAACCTGCCCGTCCGCCTTTTTAATCAGTTGCCCTCCCTGGTGCCCAACGGGGTTTACCTCAACACGCTCTCCATGCAGAACAACATCATCGATGTGAATGGCAAGACCGAGGCCTATGGTCGGGTTGCCAGCATGATGCGCCGTATCGATGGCTCGGGCTGGCTGAGCCAGTCGAAGATCAGCACTATTTTTGCGGCGGATGTCGCTCCCGTATCCCTGAGTCAATTCTCCATGATGTTTCTGGTGGCCAAGGCCTCCGCGACTGACGATGTGGCCAAGGAGGGCAAATGAATCTTCAGCAATTGAACGAGCTGGATATCAATGACATCGCCAGCTGGCCGAAATGGGCCAAAGGGATCTTCATCTTTTTTTGCTGTGCGTTGACGGGAGGCGCCCTCTATTACTATGTGATCGCCAATTCGCTGACCCTGCTGACTCAGGAGACCGACAAGGAGACCGAGCTGAAAGCCCAGTTTGAAAGCAAGGCGATGCTGGCGGCAAACCTGGGTGCCTATAAGGAACAAATGGTGACGCTCGAGCAGATGGTCGATACCCAGCTCAAGCAACTGCCCAATACCCATGAAGTGGCGGGCTTGCTGGACGATATCAGCTTTATCGCCACCGACAACGGTTTGAAACTCAACCGGATCAACTGGGAACCCGAGGTCAAGCATGAGTTCTCGACCGAGCTTCCCATGCGTATCGAAGTGGTGGGCAGTTACCACGAGATCGGCAAGTTCACCGCGGACATGGCGGCCTTGCCCCGTATCGTCATTCTCGACTCCTTTACCCTGGGACAAAACAAGGATGCAGGGGATCTGATCTCGATGTCGATGCTGGCCAAGACCTACAAGTACAACGGCAAGACAGGGGAGGCGAAGTAATGAGACGCATCTGCTGGTTGTTGCCTGCCTTGCTGCTGGCTGCCTGTGGTGGCCAGGAGGACATGGATGCTTATGTGGCTCAGACCAAGGCACGCCCTCCCGTCCCTATCGAGCCTCTGCCAGAACTCAAACCCTTTTCTCCCATGGCATACCAGCAGCGTGAGCTGCGCAGCCCCTTCATGGCACCGCAGCCGGAGGCGGCTGGCGGGGGGGACAACAGTGCCAAACTGCAACCGGATTGTGCGCTGGTGGTGAAGGATCGTGAAAAGGAGATGCTGGAAAATTACTCCCTTGCCAGTTTGTCGATGCAGGGTTCTTTGGGCAAAACAGGGCAATTGTGGGCTCTGATCCGTACGCCGGATGGTCAATCGGTACGGGTAGGCCTCAACCAATATATGGGTCTGGATCAGGGGCGCATTATCAAGATCTCCGATACAGCGGTGGATTTGCTGGAAACCATTCCGGATGGGAAGGGGTGCTGGGTAACAAGAGAAACCCAGTTGGCCATGGCCAATATGCAAGAAAAACAATAATCAGGGACGAACAGCAATGAAAACAACAAGAGAGTGTGTAACCAAAGTGGCTCTGCTGTTTTGTGCCAGTGCCTTCTTCGGCCAGGCCTGGGCGGTGGCAACCCTGCAGGAAGTGAAGGTGAATCCCTTGCTTGCAGACCAGTTGCAACTGGAACTCAGTTTTAGCGAGCCTGTCAGCGGCTTTACCGATCGCCTCTCCTACCAACCCAACCAGCTGTTGCTGCATGTGCCCGGTGCGATGGGTGCATTGAAAGTGAACCCCTTGCCGATCCAGCGCCAGGGGGTCGACAGCATCAAGGTGGAAGGCAAGGGCGCCGGGCTCGACATCAAGATTGCTCTCGATCAGCTGGCGCCCTATCAGGTCAGGCAGCAAGGCAGCAAGTTGCTGGTGTCGCTGGGGGAAGGGGCATCTTCCTCCTCTCTTGGCAGCAATGACAGTGCATTGTTGGCACCCGCAGTCACCGCTTCGACGCCCGCTTCCTCCCCGTCGGCACTCATCAATACCCAGGTGGTCGCCAAGTCGATGCCGGCGACAGCGCCGGTGGCTGCCCCGACAGCCTCCAAACCCGTGCTCAACAGTTATCAGAGCAACGGCGGCGGAGCCTATTTCAACTCGGTGACCGGTGTTGATTTTCGCCGCGGCAAGGATGGCCAGGGTGAGTTTCTGGTGACGCTGGACAACAGCTCGGCGGCCGTGGATGTGAGCAGCCGGGGCCAGACGGTACTGGCCAAATTCCACGGCACCCGGGTGCCGGATGGCTTGCTCAATCTCATCAATGTGCAGGATTTCGCGACGCCGGTCTCCCAGGTGGAGGTATCGCGTCAGGGCAACGATACCCTGTTTGAGCTGTCGGTGAATGGCCAGTTTGACTATCGCTACGATCAGGCTGACAAGCTCTTCATCATCGAGGTGAAAAAGCGCGCAGCTACCGCTGCCAAGCAGTATCAGGGCAAGCCCATCTCCTTGAACTTCCAGGATATCCCCGTTCGTACCGTGTTGCAGTTGATCGCCGATTTCAACAATCTCAACCTGGTAACGACCGATTCGGTCGGGGGCAACATCACCCTGCGGTTGGATGGCGTGCCCTGGGAGCAGGCCCTCGACATCATTCTGAAAGTGCGGGGGCTGGACAAGCGGCTGGATAACAACATCCTGCTGGTGGCTCCTGCCGACGAGATTGCGACCCGGGAGAAACAGCAGCTTGAGAGCCGAAATCAGGTGGCGGATCTTGCCCCGCTCTACACCGAATATCTGCAGATCAACTACGCCAAGGCATCCGAGGTGGCTGCCCTGCTGTCATCCGACAGTACCAAGCTGCTCTCCCCCCGTGGCGCCGTGAGCGTGGATGAGCGCACCAACGTGTTGGTGGTCAAGGATACGGCGGATGTGATCAGCAGCATCAAGCGGATGCTCGACATTCTCGACATTCCGGTCAAGCAGGTGGTGATCGAAGCCCGCATGGTGACCATAGATGATGGCTTTGACGAGGCCCTCGGGGTGCGCTGGGGGGTAACCAAGAACGACGGGCACGGCAACAGCACCTCGGGCAGCATCGAAGGCAATGATAGCTCCGGCAACGATAACGGTGTGTCGGCCATCACCAGACCCGGCGCCGATGACAGGTTGAACGTCAATCTGCCGGTGACCAATGCGGCCGGTACCCTGGCCTTCCAGGTTGCCCGTTTGGCCAATGGTACTCTGCTGGATCTCGAGCTCTCTGCTCTTGAAAAAGAGAGCAAGGCCGAGATCATCGCAAGCCCCCGGGTTACCACGGCCAACCAGAAACCGGCGCTGATCGAGCAGGGTACCGAGATCCCCTATGTGGAATCCTCCTCCAGCGGGGCGACCTCTGTCACCTTCAAGAAGGCGGTGCTGAGTCTGAAAGTGACGCCGCAGATCACCCCTGACAACCGTGTCATTCTCGATCTGACCGTGACCCAGGATACCAAGGGTGAAACCGTGCCGACCGGTACCGGCGATGCCGTCTCCATCAACGCCCAGTCCATCACCACCCAGGTGCTGGTCAACAATGGCGAGACGCTTGTGCTCGGCGGCATCTATCAGCAGACCATCAAGAGCGATGTGACCAAGGTGCCGTTGCTGGGGGATATCCCGGGGTTGGGGGCGCTGTTTCGCAAGACCACCAGCGAAAACAAAAAGCGCGAGCTGCTGATTTTCGTGACGCCCAAGATAGTGACCGACGCTTTCTGAAGGCTTTACATGTGAAGGTAAAACACATATAACCTTACGCCCCAATGAGGCTGGGGCGTAAGGGCTGCGGTTGCCAGTCCTGATTTCTATTGAGATAATCCCCCTCCTGATCCATCGCAAGATAAGGTTCATAGGTACCCCGATCCAGTATTTATCGGGGTCGTACAGTTTGTAATTACTAACGAAAAGACATGGCTGAGAAACGCAATATTTTCCTGATAGGTCCCATGGGTGCGGGCAAGAGCACCATAGGTAGACATCTGGCAGAACAACTGCATATGGAGTTTTTCGACTCAGATCATGAGATTGAGCGCCGCAGTGGTGCTGATATCAGCTGGGTGTTCGATGTTGAAGGCGAAGAGGGTTTCCGTATTCGCGAAGAGAAGGTGATCGGCGAGCTGTCGGAGCAGCAGGGTATCGTGCTGGCGACCGGTGGCGGTGCCATCAAGAGCCGCGAAACCCGCAACAAGTTGTCTGCCCGCGGCATCGTGGTCTATCTCGAAACCACTATCGAAAAGCAGCTGGCGCGCACCCAGCGTGACAAGCGTCGCCCCCTGCTGCAGACCGAAGAGCCGGCACGTGAAGTGCTCGAGCGTCTGGCAAAAGAGCGCAATGCCCTGTATGAAGAGGTGGCCGATTTTGTGGTGCACACCGACGACCAGAGCGCCAAAATCGTTGCCAATCAAATTGTAAAACTGATCGGTATGTAATCTAGAGGACGTCCATGGAACGGTTGAAGGTCGAACTGGGTGAACGCAGCTATCCCATCGAGATAGCCGCAGGCTTGTTGCAGCGCCCCGAGGTGCTGGCATCGGCCATCAAGGGCAAGCGGGTGATGATAGTGACCAATACGGTCGTCGCCCCTCTCTATCTTGAACGGGTCAGCGCCCTGCTGTCGGATTTTCAGGTAGAACACCTGATCCTGCCAGATGGCGAGGCCTACAAGAACTTGGCGACCTTTGAGCAGATCATGTCTGCTCTGCTTGGAACCAACCATGGGCGTGATACCACGCTGATCGCCCTGGGGGGCGGTGTGATAGGGGATGTGGTGGGCTTTGCGGCAGCAAGCTATCAACGTGGCATTCCTTTTATCCAGATCCCGACCACACTGCTCTCCCAGGTTGACTCCTCCGTCGGCGGCAAGACCGCCGTCAATCATCCCCTCGGCAAGAACATGATCGGGGCTTTCTATCAGCCCAGACAGGTCATCATCGACACCGAGTGCCTGAGCACCCTGCCTGCGCGTGAATTTGCCGCCGGAATGGCCGAGGTGATCAAATACGGCATCATTTGGGATGCCGAGTTCTTCAGCTGGCTGGAGCAGAACATGACCCGTCTGCAACGGCTGGACCCTGCCGCCCTCTCCTATGCCATCAAACGCTGCTGCGAAATCAAGGCCGATGTGGTCGGGCAGGACGAGACCGAGCAGGGGGTACGTGCACTGCTCAATCTGGGTCATACCTTTGGTCATGCCATCGAAGCCGAACAGGGTTATGGCAACTGGCTCCATGGCGAGGCCGTTGCGGCCGGCACCATGCTGGCGGCCGACACTGCGCTGGCCAGGGGTGAGATGACCGAATCACAGGTGGCACGCGTTCGCGCCTTGCTGCTGGCGGCCAATCTTCCCATCAAGGCCCCGGCCGAGATGGATTTTGCCGCCTTCATTCGCCATATGCGCCGTGACAAGAAGGTCCTCGAAGGCAAGTTGCGCCTGGTATTGCCGGTGGGTATCGGCCATGCACAGGTGGTGGCCGATGTCTCCGATGCCGAACTGTTGGCGGTGATCGAGTCTGGACGTGACTAATAATAAGCTGCTTAAGCTTCCTTCCCAGCGGCAGCTGGTTGACCGGCTGCTGCATCTGATTGAATTCAATCACCCTTTCATTTTTCTCTCCGGCAAACCGGGCAGTGGTCGCGGCACTCTGTGCGAGACCCTGATCAGCCAGTTGCCGGAAAAGGTACGTGTCGTCAGCCTGATTGGCACGCCGGCCATGAAGATGGCGGATGTGCGTCAGCTGCTGCTGCCCCAGGTGGTGGCCCGTCCCCTGTTCAATCCTCAGGACGCGCTGGCAGACAGCTTCTTTCGCATGCTGGAGGGGGCCAAGCCGGCGACCCTGCTGCTGATCATCGAACGGGCCGATGAGCTGCCTGCCGACGTGCTGGGAGAGCTGTGGGCCATCAGTCGTCACAACGACACCCTGGCGGCACCGCACCAGCTGGCCATCCTGGTCTCGGGCAGTGACACCTGGTGTCGTAGTCAGCGGCCACTGCTCAAGGGACGCGCCATGCCGCCTCTCGAGCTGGAGGTCCAGTCTCTGAGTCCGCCGGAACAACGCATCTTCCTGTACGAGAAAGCTAAGGAGCTCAAGATCCCGACGGCCCTCTTGCCCAAAGTGAAAGTGGAAGAGATCCTGACAACGGCAAGTGGACACCCGTCCACCATCATGCAGTTACTGGAGGATATCATGACCGACAGAAGGCCCAAGAAGCGTCAGGCAGAACTGCCTGTCAAGAAGATTGCCCTCTCTATTGCCGCGCTGGCGGCTGGCCTGCTGGCCCTGAGCTATCTGCTGCCGGCCCTGTTTGGTGGCGACACCTCCACCACACCTCAGGAGTCGACTCAAACGACGGCCCTGCCGCCTCCGGTTCCGGGCGATTCTCCCGTCACTGCGGGTGGCGCCGATGACGGAGCCGCCAAGGGACAAGATGATGGCGCAGCTACGAATCCCAACGCCGTGGTCAAGGATTGGCAGCCGGAGTCGAAAGTACTGCCCAAGTCGGTAGAGAGTGATACCGTCACTACCGAGTCCACCAATTATGAAGGGCGCCGGGTGGTGATCTCCGATGAAGTCGTCCAGAAGTTGATGACGGATCCCGGTGTGAGCGGTGCCCTGCCGACCGAGGTGGTCGACGAGCTGACCGGCAAGAGCACAGTAGCCAGCGGCGCCGTTGCCAGCGCGGCAAGCGGCGCACAGCAAAAGCCTGTCAAGGCAGCCGAGCCTTCGGCCACTACGAGCCAACCGGCCGTTCAGCCGGCGGCTGTGCCGGCTCCCAAGGTGGCCCTGACCCCGGTGGCGACCCTGAACAAGAAGGCACGCAACCACTACAGCATCCAGCTGATGGGGGCGAGCAACACCAAGGCGGTGGATCAGTTTGTTGCCGAACATGGTTTGTCCGGCAAGGTCTGGGTTTATCAGACCCAGTTCCGTGGCAGCCCCTGGTTTGTGGTGCTGCAGGGGGACTACGCGACCCTGACCCAGGCCAAGAGCGCGATCCGCAAGCTGTCGCCAGCCCTGCTGAAGGGGCAGCCCTGGCCCAAGTCGTTTGCCCAGGTACAAAAAGAGCTGAAGCAATAGCCTTGATACCGGATAAGGGGGTAGAATCATCCCCCTTTTTGGGTCTTGCCTTCTTACACACCGGATTTCCATGAAGAAAACACGCGCTTTTTTAAAATGGGCCGGGGGAAAATACTCCCTGGTTGAAGAGATCGCCGAGCGCTTGCCGGCCGGGCGTGTGTTGCTGGAGCCCTTCGTCGGGGCCGGGTCCGTGTTTCTCAACACCGACTACGACGCCTATGTGCTCAACGACATCAATCCGGATCTCATCAGTCTCTACAATCATCTCAAGCTGACGCCGGATAACTTTATCGACGAGGCGCGCAAGCTCTTTGTAGCTGAACACAACCACAAGGCGGCCTATTACCGGCTGCGCACCCAGTTCAACCACACCGAAGACACCTTCGAGCGGGCGTTGCTGTTCCTGTTCCTCAACCGTCACGGTTTCAATGGCCTGTGTCGCTACAACAAGAAGGGTGGTTTCAACGTGCCTTTCGGTTCCTACAAGAAGCCCTATTTCCCGGAGAAGGAGCTGTGGGCCTTCGCCGAAAAGGCGCAGAAGGCGACCTTCATCTGCGAAAGCTACGCCGATGCCATCAAGCGGGCTGAGGAGGATTGGGTGATCTACTGTGATCCCCCTTACGCGCCGCTCTCCACCACGGCGAGCTTTACCACCTATGCGGCCGGTGGCTTTACCCTGGATGATCAGGCGGTGCTGGCCCGTCTGGCCCGCCACACCGCCGCCCATAAAGGGGTGCCCGTGCTCATCAGCAACCACGATATCGAACTGACCCGCGAGCTCTATCGCGGTGCCCGTCTTGACGAGATCCTGGTCAAGCGCACCATCAGCCGCAACGGCGGTACCCGCAACAAGGTGGCCGAACTGCTGGCGCTTTATCCGCCCGGCATAGAGCCCGAACAGGGCTATTACCCAAGCGACAGCGAGCTGCTGCCGCTGAGCTGATAAAACGGCGCCCTCGGGCGCCGTTTTTTGTTGGCGTATTGTCATCCTTCAGGCTGGCATTGGGATCGTGGAGAGGATGGCGGGAAGGATTGCCCCCTTTCTCGGCCTTTCGAGTCGTTTTCACCGGATATTTACGCTAAAATTGCGCCGTTTTTTCTCCCTGGCTGCCAATGGATGATGCTGATGAAAGACTTTCTGATTGCCCCCTCGATCCTCTCCGCCGATTTCGCCCGTCTGGGTGACGATGTTGCCAAGGTGCTGGCCGCCGGTGCCGACGTGGTTCACTTCGACGTGATGGACAACCACTATGTGCCGAACCTGACTATCGGCCCCATGGTCTGTCAGGCCCTGCGCGACTACGGCATCGAGGCGCCCATCGACGTCCACCTGATGGTCAAGCCGGTGGATCGCATCATTCCCGATTTCGTCAAGGCCGGGGCTTCCCTCATCACCTTCCACCCGGAAGCCTCCGATCACGTTGACCGCTCCCTCGGTCTCATCAAGGAGCAGGGCTGCCAGGCTGGTCTGGTGCTGAATCCGGCCACCTCTCTCTCCTGCCTCGAGTATGTGATGGACAAGCTGGACGTGATCCTGCTGATGTCGGTCAACCCGGGCTTCGGTGGCCAGAGCTTCATTCCCGGTACCCTCGACAAGCTGCGCCAGGTGCGCCGCCTGATCGACGAGAGCGGCCGCGACATCCGCCTCGAGATTGACGGTGGTGTCAAGGTCGACAACATCCGCGAGATCGCCGAGGCCGGTGCCGACATGTTCGTGGCCGGTTCCGCCATCTTCGGCAAGCCGGACTACAAGGCCGTTATCGATCAGATGCGTGCGGAGCTTGCTGATGTCCGTCGTTAATCGTGAATTTGATCTGGTGCTGTTCGATCTGGATGGCACCCTTATCGACAGTGCCGCCCAGCTGGCACTGGCGGTCAACCGTACTCTGGCCGACCTGGAGCTGGCCGAGGCCGACGAGGCGCTGGTGCGCACCTGGGTCGGCAACGGTGCCGACAAGCTGATCCAGCGGGCGCTTGCCCATTGCGAAGCCGATCCGGCGCTGTTTGCCAAGGCCCGTGCCCTGTTTGACGGTCACTATCAGGCTTGCCTGCTGCAAGGACTGGACATGTATGAGGGGGTGGAGCAGAGCCTGCGCCGCCTGCAGAAACTGGGTTACCGCCAGGCGGTGGTAACCAACAAACCGAGCCAGTTCGTGCAGCCCATTCTCGATGCCCTCGGCATTGCCGATTGCTTCGCACTCTGGCTTGGTGGCAACTGCGTACCCCAGAAGAAACCCAATCCGGAGCCCCTGCTGCACGCCTGCCACGAACTGGGGGTGAGCCCGGCTCGCACCCTGATGGTGGGCGACTCCGAAAATGACGTGCTGGCTGCCAAGGCGGCCGGCATGAAGGTAGTGGGGCTCACCTACGGCTACAACTATGGCCGCCCTATCGCCGATTCCCATCCTGACTGGGTATGCGAGCAGTTTGCACAGCTCGATGCACTTTTGGTCTAATAGCGCAGCTGGGCTGGCTGAATAACAAGGATTACTACTCTCATGACTAAACCTATCGTATTGAGCGGCGCACAGCCCTCTGGCCAACTGACTATCGGCAACTACATGGGAGCCCTGCGTCAGTGGGTCAACATGCAGGATGAGTACGATTGCCTCTACTGCATCGTCGACCTGCACGCCATCACTACCCGTCAGGATCCGGTGGCACTGCGCAAGGCCTGTCTCGATGCCGCCGCCCTCTATCTGGCGGTGGGGATCGATCCCAGGAAGAGCACCGTTTTCATCCAGTCCCACGTGCCGCAACACGCCGAGCTGGGCTGGATCCTCAACTGCTACACCCAGATGGGTGAGCTGTCGCGCATGACCCAGTTCAAGGACAAGTCCGCCCGTTTCGAGAACAACGTCAACGTCGGTCTGTTTGGTTATCCGGTGCTGATGGCGGCCGACATCCTGCTCTATCAGGCCAATCAGGTGCCGGTCGGCAACGACCAGAAGCAGCACCTGGAGCTGACCCGCGATATCTGCACCCGTTTCAACAACCTGTACGGCGAGGTGTTCACCATGCCGGAGCCCTTCATTCCGACCGAAGGGGCGCGGGTGATGAGCCTGCAGGATCCGACCAAGAAGATGTCCAAGTCAGACGACAACGAGGCCAATTTCATCGGCCTGCTGGAAGACCCCAAGCAGATCGTCAAGAAGATCAAGCGTGCGGTTACCGACTCCGACGATCCTGCCGTGGTGCGTTTCGATCCGGAGAACAAACCAGGAGTCTCCAACCTGCTGACCCTGATGTCCGGGGTGACCGGCCGCTCCATCCCGGAGCTGGAACAGCACTTCGAAGGCAAGATGTACGGTCACCTCAAGACCGAAACTGCCGAGGCCGTGGTGGCCTTGCTGGAGCCCATCCAGGCCCGTTTCCACGAACTGCGTCAGGATGAGACTCATCTGATTGCTATTTTGGCGGAAGGCGCACAAAAGGCGCGCGAAAGAGCTGAAAAAACCCTGACCAGCGTATATGATGTAGTCGGCTTCGTTCCTCGAGCCTGACATACTGGGAAGGTGTAGTAGAAGAGAGCTGGGTATTTGCCTGGCTTTCTTTATTTTCCCTGCTGTTAATTGTTTAATTATTTCCCTTTTTCAACCCGGGTTATTTCCCCAAGAGCAAGTATGTCCGTTCAATCAAATGTCTCCGTTGAAGAGCTGAGTGACAAGGGTCACTGGCTGCGTAAATTCCGCAAGGCTAAAAACCTCAATACCCTGCAACTGATGGTTTCCAATGCCATCGACAAGCATCACAAAACTCCCGCCATTGCTGCCGCCATCTATCTGGCCGAATGCCAGCGTGAACGGGAAATGGAACAGGGTCGTTTTCTCGACCGTTAATTCTCGGCCACTGGTTATCACATGCTGTTATTGATCGATAACTACGATTCCTTTACCTGGAACCTGGTGCAATATTTTGGCGCCCTGGGACAAGAAGTAGTGGTCAGGCGTAATGATGAGCTGACTCTGACCGACATTACGCAATTATCTCCCCGCTATCTGGTTATTTCTCCCGGCCCCTGCACGCCCAACGAGGCGGGTATTTCCCTCGCCGCTATTACCCATTTTTCCGGCCGATTGCCCATTCTCGGTGTCTGCCTTGGTCACCAGTCCCTGGCACAGGCGTTTGGTGCCCGCGTGGTGCGAGCCCGTCAGGTGATGCATGGCAAGACCTCGCTCATTCGCCATCGGGGCGAGGGGGTCTTCAAGGGGCTCAAGGATCCGCTGCGGGTGACCCGCTATCACTCGCTGGTGGTAGAGCAGGCAACGCTACCCGATTGCTTCGAGATCACCGCCTGGAGCGAGCATGCCGATGGCTCGTTTGACGAGATCATGGGGCTGCGCCACAAGACGCTTGATGTCGAAGGAGTTCAGTTCCATCCGGAGAGCATTTTGAGTGAGCAAGGCCACCAGTTACTGGCCAATTTTCTCGCTCGTTCGTAAAAATTCGTGATCACCCTCTCAGAATCGAGAGAAGGCAAAAAAAATTTCCCTGATAGTTTATTCACTGCCCCTCCTGCCCAAATTATCTCTTGCCAAGCCCCCTTGATACGTTATGCAATGCGGTTGCCTAAAATCTCAAGGCTAATCGAAGATTGTTCCCCATAGTCCGTTTTGTTACAGACTTTTTACTTTATTTCTGTGATAATCCCGTCACGTTTACACGGATTTAACTTTTGGGCGGTGGATTATTCTGCTGCCAGTTCGAAGGAGAGCTATATGTCAGAGTTGTTGGCAGTGACACGTGAAGTGTTTGATGAAGTGATGGTTCCCAACTATGCGCCGGCCAAGATCATCCCGGTGCGTGGTGAGGGGTCGCGTGTCTGGGATCAGGAAGGCCGTGAATATATCGACTTTGCCGGCGGTATCGCGGTCAATGGTCTGGGTCATTGTCATCCCAAGCTGGTCGACGCCCTGAAAACCCAGGGCGAGAAGCTGTGGCATCTCTCCAACGTGATGACCAACGAGCCGGCCCTGCGTCTGGCCAAGAAGCTGGTCGCCGCCACGTTTGCCGACAAGGTCTACTTCTGCAACTCGGGCGCCGAGGCCAACGAGGCGGCCCTCAAGCTGGCCCGTCGTTACGCCATCGAGAAGTTTGGTCCCCACAAGACCCAGATCATCGCCTTCCATCAGGGTTTCCACGGTCGTACCTTCTTTACCGTGAGCGTGGGTGGCCAGGCCGCCTACTCCGACGGTTTCGGTCCCAAGCCTGCCGACATCACCCATGTGACCTACAACAATCTGGAAGAGCTGGCTGCCGTCATCTCCGACAATACCTGCGCCGTGGTGATGGAGCCGCTGCAAGGTGAGGGTGGCATCATTCGTCCCACCGACGAGTTTGCCAAAGGGGTGCGCGAGCTGTGCGACAAGCACAATGCACTGCTGGTTTACGATGAGGTGCAGTCCGGTGTCGGTCGTACCGGTGAGCTCTACGCCTATATGGGCCTGGGCGTGACGCCGGACATCCTCACCAGCGCCAAGGCCCTTGGCGGCGGCTTCCCCATCGGCGCCATGCTGACCACTACCGAGATCGCCTCCTACCTGAAAGTGGGCACTCACGGCTCTACCTACGGCGGCAACCCGCTGGCCTGTGCCGTCGCCGAGGCAGTGCTCGACGTAGTCAACACCCCGGAAGTGCTTAGCGGCATCAAGCAGCGCGAGCAGCTGTTCCGCGACGGCCTTGAAGCCATCAATGCCAAGTACCGTTGCTTTAGCGAAGTGCGTGGCCAGGGCCTGCTGCTGGGCGCCGTGCTGAACGAAGACTACAAGGGGCGCTCCCGCGATTTCCTGCTGGCCTCCATCGATCAGGGGTTGATGGCGCTGGTCGCAGGGACCAACGTGGTGCGTTTCACTCCGTCTCTGGTGATCCCGGAAGCGGACATCAAGGAAGGGTTGGCCCGCTTTGAGAAGGCGGTTGCCCAGGTGGTTAACGCCTGATCCAAATTGAGGTGGGGAGTCCTCCCGGCTGGAGCCGGGGCCCCACCTGTCGTCAATGAAAGGGAGTTGTCATTTATGTTGGTTATCCGTCCCATCGAGCAAAAAGATTTTGCCGGGCTCAAGACCTGCGCCGTCGAGTCCGGCACCGGCATGACCTCGTTGCCCGTCAACGATGAGTTATTGCAGCGCAAGATCGATGCCTCGACCCAGACTTTTTCGGACAAACCGGCGGGCAAGGGGGATTGCCTCTACTTCTTCGTGGCCGAGGATCTGGAGACCGGCGAGATGGTCGGTACCTGTGCCATCGACGCCGCGGTCGGCCTGTCCCAGCCGTTTTACAACTATCACATCGGCAAGGTGGTGCACTCTTCCCCCAAGCTCGGTGTCTACAACGTGGTGGAGACCCTCACCCTCTCCAACGACTACACCGGCAATTCCGAGCTCTGCACCCTGTTTCTGCGTGAATGCGCCCGCGAGGGGCTCAATGGCCGCCTGCTCTCCAAGCACCGTTTCCTGTTCATGGCCGAGCACCCAGAACTGTTTGACGAAACCGTCTTCGCCGAGATGCGCGGCGTTTCGGACAGCGATGGCCACAGCCCCTTCTACGAGTGGCTGCAGACCCACTTCTTCTCGATGGATTTCCCCACCGTCGACTATCTGACCGGTATCGGCAAGAAGCGCTTCATCGCCGAGCTGATGCCCAAGTACCCCATCTACGTCAACTTGCTGAGCAAGGAGGCGCGTGCCGTCATCGGCCAGACTCACGAGAAGACCCGCCCGGCCATCAAGATGCTGCAGGACGAGGGGTTTGTGAACCGTGGCTACGTCGACATCTTCGACGCGGGCCCGGCGGTGGAGTGCGAGCTGAAGAACATCCGCAGTGTGCGCCGCAGCCAGAAGCTGCGCGTGCTGATCGGCGAGCCCATCGGTGGTCACCCTTACCTCCTTTGCAACACCCGCTTCGAGCAATACCGCGCCTGCTACGGCAATATCCGGGTCGATCACGACAAGCAGGAAGCCATCATTCCACCCAAGATGGCGGCGGCGCTCAAGGTGCAGGATGGCGACATGGTGCGAGCCGTCGATCTCGACTGATCCGGCTGGCGGCAATACCGAATATGAAACAGGCAGCCTCGGCTGCCTGCACACCACAGGGAGTGAATGGATGAGTCATTTAGTGCAGTTTATCGATGGCCAGTGGCTGGCCGGTGAAGGCAAGCCGTTCGAATCAAAGGATCCGGCCAAGAATCAGGTGATCTGGCAAGGGGAGGCCGCCAGCGCCGCCCAGGTCGATGCCGCCGTCAAGGCCGCCCGCCATGCCTTCTATCATTGGTCCGATCTGGCCCTCGACGAGCGTCTGGCCATCGTGCGCCGCTACGCCGACCTGCTTGGCGAGCACAAGGAGGCACTGGCGCTGACCATCGCCCGCGAAACCGGCAAGCCGCTGTGGGAGACCCGCACCGAGGTCGCCGCCATGCAGGGCAAGATCGCCATCTCCATCCGCGCCCATGACGAGCGCACCGGCACGGTCGAGAATCCCATGCCGGGTGCCAAGGCCTTCGTGCGCCACAAGCCTCACGGCGTAGTCGCCGTGTTCGGCCCCTACAACTTCCCGGGCCATCTGCCCAACGGTCATATCGTTCCGGCGCTGATCGCCGGCAACACAGTCGTGTTCAAACCCTCCGAGCTGACCCCCATGGTGGCCGAGGCCATGGTCGAGGTGTGGCAGGAGGCGGGGCTGCCCAAGGGCGTGCTCAACCTGGTGCAGGGTGAGGTCGAGACCGGTAAGGCGCTGGCGGGCAACCCCGGCATTGACGGTCTCTTCTTTACCGGCTCTTCCCGCACCGGCCACCTGCTCCATCAACAGTTTGCCGGCCAACCCGGCAAGATCCTGGCCCTCGAGATGGGCGGCAACAACCCGCTGATCGTGAAAGACGTGAGCGACATCGACGGTGCCGTCCATGCCATCGTGCAATCCGCCTTCATCACCTCCGGCCAGCGCTGCACCTGCTCGCGCCGCCTGTTTGTCGAGCGTGGTGAGCGAGGCGATGCCTTGGTTAAGCGTCTGGTGGAGGTGGTCGGTCAGATCAGGGTCGGCCATTACGATGATGCGACTCAACCCTTTATGGGCGCCATGATCAGCGAGAAGGCGGCGCTGGGCATGGTGGCGGCACAAGCCAACCTGCAAGCGCTGGGGGGAGAGAGTCTGCTCACCCTCAAGCACCTGGAAGCGGGTACCGGCTTCGTCTCCCCGGGCATCATAGACGTCACCGGTGTCGCCGCGCTGCCGGATGAAGAGTACTTCGGCCCACTGCTGCAGCTCATTCGTTACGACGACTTCGATGCCGCCATCGATCAAGGGAACGCCACCAGTTTCGGCCTCTCGGCCGGCCTGCTTGGCGACAAGGAAGCTGACTGGCAGCACTTCTTCAAGCGCATCCGCGCCGGCATCGTCAACTGGAATAAGCCCATCACAGGCGCCTCCAGTGCCGCGCCGTTTGGCGGTATCGGAGCCTCCGGCAACCACAGGGCAAGCGCCTATTATGCCGCCGACTATTGTGCGTATCCGGTAGCCTCCGTCGAAGACAGCAAGGCGAGCATGCCGGAGCAGCTGTCCCCCGGCCTGACTTTCTGACAATAACGAAAAAGGGGCACCCTTTGGGTGCCCTTGTCTGTACCCGCAATCAAAGGAAAGAGAGATGCAAAAGGATATCGATACCCTGTTCAGTCATCTGTGGGACAACTACATCAAGGTAACGCCGAGCGCCCTCAAGGTGCATGCCCTGCTGGGCGGCGGCGAGCCCATCATCAACGACCATGTGGCGTTTCGTACCTACAACCTGCCCACGCTGGGGCTGGAGAAGCTGGCGGCCCACTTCCTGGCGCTCGGTTACGAGCAGAAGGGGGAGTATGAGTTCAAGGCCAAGAAGCTCTACGCCAAGCACTTCGAACATAAAGATCCGGATGCCCCCAAGGTATTCATCAGCGAGCTGAAGGTGGAGGAACTCTCCCCGGCGGCCCAGGACATCATCCACAAGCTGGTGGATCAGGTCCCCGCTCACCTGACCGATACCCATGCCTTCCTCTACGCCGGTGCGCCCTGGCAGGTCTCCTGGGCCGACTACCAGACCCTGCTGGCGGAAAGCGAGTACGCCGCCTGGATGGCGGCCTGGGGCTATCGTGCCAACCACTTCACGGTCAACATCAACCAGCTCAAAGAGTTCGACACCATAGAGCAGGTGAATGCGGCGCTGAAAGCGGCCGGGTTCGTGCTCAACTGTGTGGGTGGCGAGGTGAAAGGGGATCCGCAGGTGATGCTGGAGCAATCCTCCACCATGGCCGACAAGGCCGATGTGGCCTTCAGCGACGGTGTGCACACCATCCCGAGCTGCTTCTACGAATTTGCCCTGCGTTACCCGCAGGCCGACGGCACCCTCTACCCGGGTTTCGTCGAGGCGTCGGCCGACAAGATTTTCGAATCCACCAACGCCATGTAATGGCGCTCTCGTCGCACATGTGGCGATAGCCAGAGTGACATAAGCAACGCCTCCTTTCGGGAGGCGTTTTTATTGCTGGCGATAGAATGGGGACAGTTGTCGAGAATGGGAGAGAGGGAAAGGCTCCTGCACTCCTGCAAGTGTGTCCATTTTGTTGGCCAAATTGTGAAGGGGATCACCAATTGCGTCCCGGGCAGGGATGGGAAAAGGGGTAGAATGGCGCTTTCTTTTTAGGGGGTCGTTCGATGCCTTATTATCATTTTTTCAAGCAAGGTCAGGCTCTTACCTATCTCGATGCCAATGCGCCCAGCTATGGTGACGAGCGTGGCCATCTGATTGAGCAGGGTTTTTCTCCCCTTGCGGCCCCTACCTTTGCCGACAGCCCGGCAGCCGCCCTGGCGCAACTGCAAGGTCAGGAGGAGATGGAGAACGCGCTCGGGGCACATGACGACTTTTATGTGGCCAACTCGCACCCTGCTACCATAACCGGCGTGTCGGGAGTCTGATCCCGCCTTCCCGGCCAACCGCCGCTCTTTTCCTCGCTTGTGGGGAGCATTCGCTCAATCTGTACTATCGCGGATCCGGCTCTCCCTCAATCACCAGCATGGTTTCCATCCCTGCCGCCTTGCCGGCTTCGATCCCGATCTGGGTGTCCTCAAAGACCAGGCAGTTGGCCGGATTGACCCCAAGTTGTCTGGCCACCTCCAGGAAGGTGTCCGGATGTGGCTTGTGGTTACTCACATCATCGGCGCTCACCACCACCTGGATATAGGCATCAAGCCCGGTGCTCTTTAAGATCGACTCCGCCTGATTGCGCGGCGACCCTGTGCCAATGCCCATAGGTATCTTGCCGTGGCACTGCCGGACCAGCTCCCACATGGCAGGAAAGACGCTGACCCGATCGATCTGTTCCAGATAGAGAGCAATCTTGCGCCGGGCGAAGGCCTCGACGTCGACCGTCAGCCCCTGCTGCTCGGCCAGCATGGCGATGATCTTGCGGGTCGGAATGCCGCCATACTGGTAGAGCTGAGCGCGCTCGAAGGGGATGCCGAATTCGGCGCAGGTGAGCGCCCAGGCGTCCAGATGCAGGGGCATGGAGTCCACCAGGGTGCCATCCATGTCGAAGATCAGGGCGTCGTAATGAGCAAAACTGTCGTAGGCATGCATGGCGGTTCCTCGGAGCAAATGGAGCAGACTAGCAGATTGGGTGCGGCATGAGTGGGATCTGCTTCATGGTTGTGCGGGAGAGGGCCATTTTTGTCCTCTTGCTGATTTGTGTGACAATGATCTGCCCGTGATAGGCCGAGTTGGCCAGCCTGAATAGCGAGTCGTTCCATGTCCCCAAAAACCATCTTCTCGAGCGTGGCGCTGGTGATCGCCCTGGGCTCACTGGAAAAGAGCATAGTCACCACGCCGCTGCCGATGATAGGCGCCGAGCTGAACGCCGGTGCCGCTCTCACCTGGGTGGTCACCGCCTACTTGCTGGCTGCCACCGCAGTGCTCCCTCTCTACGGCAAGCTGAGCGATCAGTTCGGCCGGGTGAGAATGCTCAACATCGGTATTGGACTGTTTCTGACAGGTTCCGTCGCCTGTGCCCTGGCCCAGGATCTGCCGACCTTGCTGGCTGCGCGAGTGCTGCAGGGGATGGGAGGAGGGGGGCTGATTGCGCTCGCCTTCACCGTCATCGCCGACACCATACCGCCGCGGGAGGTGGGCAAATATCAGGGCTATATCTCGATGGTCTATGCGGTTTCGAGCATCGCCGGGCCCCTGCTCGGCGGCTACTTTACCGAGCAGCTGAGCTGGCGCTGGATCTTCTGGATCAACCTGCCACTGGGGGCGCTCGCCCTCTGGCTCATCAACCGCAACCTCAAGCAGCTCAATGTGCGTCGCCACAGTCGCTTCGACTGGAAGGGGGCGGGCCTGCTCATCACGGTCACCACCCTGACTCTGTTGCTGCTGTCGCCCGAAACCGCCCTGCCCGCCATCTGGCTGGCCGCCGCCCTGGTGCTCGCCCTGTTGTTGCTGATCCAGATCGAACGCCGTGCCCACGACCCCATACTGCCGGCCCATCTGGCGCGGCTGCCCGGTTATCTGGTGAGCGTGCTGCTGGCGATGCTCTCTCAGCTGCTGATGTTCGCCATGCTGGTCTATCTGCCCCTCCAGATGCAATGGCAAAAGGGGATGAGTGCCAGCGAGAGCGGGGTGAGCCTGGTGATCTTCATGGTTTGCATCACCGTCGGGGCCTTTGTCGGTGGCAAGCTCATTAGTCACACCGGCCGCTACAAGCGCTTCGTGGTGGTCGGGTTTGCCCTGGCGGCGCTGGCTCTGTGGCAAATCCACTTCGACGCCTGGGTCAGGTTGGCCCTCGGCTTTGCGGGCCTGGGGTTGGGACTGGTGCTGCCCGCCCTCTCGGTGGTGGTGCAAAATGCCCTGCCACGGGAGGATCGCGGCATCGGCATGTCGTTGTTCAACTTCGGCCGGGAGCTGGGGGGCGCGGTCGGGGTTGCCATCTGCGCCGTGCTGTTCCATTCCGCCCTGCCAACGGGCTCCAGCCACAATTTGGCCAGCCTGAGCCCGACCGTGCTGGCCCCGGGTTTCAGCACCACCTATATCGGCATGGCGCTGATCGCCAGTGCCGCACTGCTCATCACGCTACTGGCGTTGAAACGCCACGAGCTGGCCGACATGCACGCCTGATGGCAAGGCAATAGATAAAAAGGGCTCCTGCGGGAGCCCTTTTGTTATGGTGTCGGCACCAGGCTGTTGCACTCAGCCGGCCAGTCGCACCGGGCGCAGGGCGAGGATAGCCCCGCCAAACAGCAGCAGGGCCAGCAGGGCCATGGCCATGAGGCCGGCGCTGTAGGCAAAGCCGGCGACGGCGGACCAGAGCGCCACCCCGAGGTGCATCAGGGTCATGGCCAGCGACATCAGCATACCGCGCTGGGCCGGGGCGAGCTGGGCGATGTAGCCCTGCAGTGCCGGCGAGCCGATGCCGCCGGCCAGCGCCCACAGACCCAGCGGCAGGGCGAGGCTGGCCAGGCTGCCGGCCGGATAGAGGTAGAAGAAGGCGCTGACCAGGGCGCACACCACCAGGGCGCCGCGCATCAGGGGGCGGCCGCTCTCCACATAGCCGGCCAGGCGCGGCATCAGCACGTTGCCGACCACGCTGATCACGCCAAGGGCGCCGTAGAGCAGCCCCACCGACCAGACGGGCAGCCCCTGGCTGTCGTGCAGGTGCTGGCCGACCAGGTTGAACAGGCCGATGCCGCCCCCCAGCCCCAACCCCATGGCGAGCAGGGCGCCGAGTGCCCCCGGAATGGCCAGCACCGAGCCTTGCGGCGCGGGGGGCGTGCCGTTCGCATGAACCTGCGGCGTGCGCGCCGTGAGCCAGGCCAAGGCGCCGGCCACGGCCCAGGCGCAGAGGCCGAGCACGATGAAGGGGGTGCGCCAGCTGCTGAGCTGGGCCAGCAGGGCGCCCACCGCCGGGCTCGAGATCATGCCGAGGGTGAGTCCCGACTGCACCCAGGCGATGCGCTTCATGGCGTCGGCCGGCGCGCCGTCCGCCGCCATGGCGAAGGCGATGGGGAGCATGCCGGCGCTGGCCAGCCCGGTGATCACCCGGGTCGCCAGCCCAACCTCGAAGCTCGCCACCAGGCCGGTGGCCACCGAGGCGGCGCCAAACAGCAGGGAGGCCGGCAGCATCACCCGCAGCCGGCCGTGGCGATCCGACAGGCCGCCGAGCAGGGGGGCGATGAGGGCCAGCGCCACGCTGTAGGCGGTGATGAACAGGGTCACCCGTTCCGGGGCGACGCCCAGCTCGGTGCCGATGGGGGCGAGCAGGGGGCCCAGCATCAGCTCGTCGGCCCCGACCAGAAACGCAATCAAAAACAGCAGTACTTTCAGTAACATAATTTTTATTCCTTAAGCTTGGGTCGACACGGCGGCGAACTGCTGGATGTCCACCACCCGATCCGGCCAGTCGGCCACAAAGGCCGGCTCGTGGCAGACGGCGAGCACGCTACCCGGGTAGTCGCACAGGGCCTGACGCAGGGCGGCCTTGGTGCCGGCATCCAGGTGGGTGGTCGGCTCATCCAATATCAGCAGATGAGTGGGCTGCAACGCCAGTCGGCACAGCTTGACCCGGGTCTGCTCACCGCCGCTCAGGGCACTGATGGGCTGGATGGCCAGCTTGCCGCCGATGCCAAGGCGCGCCAGCTGCTGGCGGGCACCCTTGTCATCCAGCCCGGGGGCGACGGCCTTGACCAGAGCCAGCGGGGTGGCCGCGGGATCGGGCCAGTGCAGCGCCTGCTCGAAGTAACCCGATTTGAGGCCGGGGGCCAGGGCCAGCTCACCGGCGAGCGGGACGAGGCGGCCGGTCAGGGTGTTGAGCAGGGTCGACTTGCCGATGCCGTTGAAGCCGGCGATCACCACCTTCTCGCCGTGGCGCAGCTGCAGGCTGAGCGGCGCCAGCAGGGGCTGGTGGTAGCCGATCTCCAGCTCGCTCGCGGCCAGTAGTTGCGGGTGGCCTCCCTGGGCGGCGCGAAAGCTGAGGGTGACCGGTTTGGCCTGCTCGGGGGGCGCCAGGCGCTCGATGCGCGCCAGCTGCTTCTTGCGGCCGTTGGCGATGCTGGCGTTGACCCCGGCCCCGTTCTTGGCGATGAACTGCTCGAGCCTGTCGATCTGCCGCTGCTGGGCCTGGTATTGACGGGCGTGCAGCGCCTCGGCTGCGCCCTTCTGGGCCAGCGCCTGGTCGAGGTTGCCGCGATAGGTGTGGATCTGCTGGCGGTCGATGTCGGCGATGGCGGTGGCGATGCGATTGACGAAGGCGCGGTCGTGGGAGACCACCAGGAAGGCGCCGGGGAAGCGCTCCAGGTAGCCCGCCAGCCAGTCGACGTGGGCCGTGTCCAGGTAGTTGGTCGGCTCGTCGAGCAACAGCACCTCGGGCGTGCGCAGCAGCAGGCCGGCCAGCATCACCTTGTGGCGCTGGCCGCCGCTGACATTGGCGAGCAGGGTCTGCATGCCGAGCTGGGTCAGGCCGAGGCCGGCCGCCACCTCGTCGATGCGCGGATCTAACTGGTAAAAACCCTGGCTCTCCAGGTGCGCCTGCAGATCGGCCGCCCGGGCCAGCTGCCGCGACCCCAGTTCGGGGTCGGCGTAGAGGGCCAGCATCTCGGCTTCCGCCTCATAGAGATCGGCGAACACCGACTGCAGGTAGCCCCGCAGGGTGAGGTGGCCATCCCGCGCGGCGTGCTGATCGAGATAGCCCGCCTTGATGCCGGGCTGCCAGAGGATGTCGCCGCCGTCTGGCAGGCGTTCCCCCTGGATCAGCTGGAGCAGGGTGCTCTTGCCGGCGCCGTTGTGGCCGGTGAGGCAGACATGCTCGCCGGCGTGGAGACGAAAGCTCGCCTGCTGGTACAGGGTCTTGTCGCCGATGTGATAGGTCAGGTTGTGGATAGTGAGCACACTCATGGTTGTAACATCCATAAAAAACGGGGGGCAGGTACGCGACGTACCGGCCCCCCGTCTCAGCAAGGTGAAACGCTGCCAAATGGCAGAGACAAAAAGGCCGGCGATGAAGCATCTCGCCGGCCTGTGTCTCCTGTTTTCATCAGATGCGGGGCGGCCTCCCAAAGAGAGGGCATTCGCGCAGCTGATGAAGATTCAGTCGATGGGCTCCGGGCAACACTTCATCGTGTTAGTGCACGGAGCACAGCCTCCTGACCGAGCATTTGAACAGGATGTACAACATTGAAAGCAGTCCTACAAAAATTCTGGTCGCAAAATACCCAGCTTGCGCCCGTGCGTCAACCCGTGAGTTTTTTCGCCGCCAGGTTCGGGGTGGCAAGGCTTGCCGCCATATCAGGTTTTCTGCTGCTCGCGCTGCTCCTCGAGTTCCTTGCCGAGAAAGTAGTTGAGAAAGGTGCGGATCACCGCGATCACCGCCAGGCGGATCAGCTCTTCCTGGCTCGGGGCTATGGTGGTGGCCAGGATATCGGCGGCGAGCTGGAACTCCAGCGCCAGAATGAGCCAGCTGCCGAAACAGAGGCGAATACGCGGAAAGCCGGGTTCATGATCCCGTTCCCGGGCCGCCAGCCAGAGGGTTTTGCCAAGGCCGATGACCACGCAGGCCACCGAGATAAGTTCGAGGGAAAACTGAACCAGCTCCACGCCGTGCAGCATGCCCTCCTTCCACTGGGCTAACGCCAACCAGTCTGTCACTTGGCATCCTCCTGATAAAAATGAGTCCAATGTTATTAACATATTGATCCATAAAGGCCAAATGCCGTACGGCTCGGAAAAGGACAATGAGGATGAGCAAAAGGGCTCAAAGATAGAGTTCCACTTGACTGCGAACAATCTCCATCGCGACAATCCAGATTCTGAAATGGACTCAACATACGTAGAGGTATCGTCATGACAGCGGTTCCGACGCCGGCCATCGGCATCGATCTGGGGACAACCAACAGCGCGATTGCCGTGTGGCGGGAGGGCAAGGCTCACCTCATTCCCAATGCCCATGGGGAGGAGCTGACGCCATCGATCGTCTGTATCGGTGAGGACGATACCCTGCTGGTGGGCCAGGCAGCAGCCACCCGCTTGCTGACTCATCCCTCCAATACTGCCTCCCACTTCAAGCGTTTTCTCGGCAGCGAGCGGCGCTACCGGTTGGGCAAGGAGCAGTACAATCCGACCGAATTGTGCGCCTTGATACTGGGTAGTCTGAAGGCGGATGCCGAGGCCTGGCTTGGCCACGGGGTACGCGAAGTGGTCATCTCGGTGCCGGCCTATTTTGGCGATCAGCAGCGCAAGCAGGTGCGGCTGGCGGCCGAGCTGGCCGGGCTTGATGCCGTGCGCCTTATCAACGAGCCGACGGCCGCCGCCATGGCTTACAGCCTGCACGAGCAGCACAGCCGCCGCTTTCTGGTGTTTGACCTGGGGGGCGGCACCTTCGACGTGACCGTGGTGGAATATCAGGATGGCATCATGGAGGTACGCGCCTCGGCGGGGGACAACCGGCTCGGTGGCGAGGACTTTACCCAGGATCTGGTCGATGCGGTGCTTGGCAGGCTCGACACCGATCGCGGCGAACTGACGCTCTCCCAACTCGGGCAAGTTTATCTGGCCTGCGAGCGGGCCAAACGTCATCGCAGTGGTAGCGGCCTTGAGGTCGAGCTTGGTGCGGAGTGGAACCGGACGCTCGGGTTCTCCGAAAGCGAGCTGGCCGACATCTGGCGCGAGACCCTCAACCGGCTGCGCAAGCCGCTGAGCCAGGCGCTCTCCGATGCGCGCCTGCGGCCCGACGAGGTCGACGAACTGATTTTTGTCGGTGGGGCGAGCCGCCAGAGCGAGGTGCAGCAAACGGCGGTGCGCCTGCTCGGTCGCTTTGGCCGCCACGAGCTGGATCCGGATCGGGTGGTCGCCATGGGGGCCGCTATCCAGGCAGCCTGCCGCCTGCGCGACAGTGCGGTGGAGGAGCTTATCATGACCGACGTCTGTCCCTTTACCTTGGGGATTGCGGTTAATCAAGGGGATCAGAGTGGCGTGTTCAGTCCCATCCTCGAGCGCAATATAGTGGTGCCGGCCTCACGGGTAGAGCGCTACCACAGCGGCCATGAACAGCAAAAGTCCGTCTGCATCAGCATCTATCAGGGGGAGCGGTTCTGGGTGCGGGACAACCTGCATGTGGACGATCTCGAGATCCCGTTGCCGACCGGCAAGGGCATTCAGGAAGTGGACGTGCGTTTCAGCTATGACATCAACGGCATGCTGGAGGTGGACGTGACCCTGGTGAGTTCGGGTGAGCAGTTCCAGAAGGTGATAGACCGAAGTCCGGCTGGCGTGACCGAAGAGGGCAAGCGCGAGAGTCGCGAGCGGCTCGCACGCCTCAAGCAGCATCCGCGCGATGCGTTACCCAATCTGACCCTGAGCGAGCGATTACAGCAACTCTATGAAGAGAGCATCGGTGACGAGCGGCGCCAGGTCGAACAGTGGCTGCTGCAGTTTGAACGGGTCCTGGCCAGCCAGGACCCGCAAGTCATCAACTCGTTCCGCCAGCAGATGAACAAACTGCTCAAGCAGTGGCACTAGTCGAGGATGTCGCTCAGCGACATCCTGCCCTGCTTGTAGAACTCCCTGGGCCAGCCACGGTGCAGTGCGCCCGGTCTTAGCCGGCTGCTCATGACGAGGTGGCCGAGCCACAGGGGGACCGCCAGCCAGGCGCTGTTGATGTAGAACGCGATGGCTAGCCAGATCAGGCTCCAGAGCAGATAGTTCCGACTGGTACGCGGACGTGTCTGGGCTCGGCAGATATGCCACATCAGATAGAGATTCATGAACAGCATCGCCGCCATATCCAGACCGAGGGAATAATATTCCACCCAGTAGGGGGAGCCGGAGGCGAGGACTTCGCGCAGGGATGGTTCCAGTGGAAACACGAAGTAGGGCAGGATGGCGGACAGTATGCTGACGAACATCAGCTGTGCACCGCTTTGTAGCCTGAAACGCTTTCTGGCGTGTGCCCTGTCATGTTCAAGCTGGGCGTTGAGCTTGTCCTCCAGATAGCCCTGCACCAGAGAGCGCACCTCCTGCTGGGCTGGCGTGAGGTCGTCCCGTTGCTTGTAAAGCGGGTCGAGCTGACGGGCCTGAAAGCCATTTCTGCCAAAATCATGAGCCAGCATGGCCAGAGCATAACAGACGGGATAGACAAACTTGGCCGCCGCTTCGTTCGGGTGGTGTTTCTCAAGTTCTTCCAGCGTGGTGATATTGTCGGGGTCCTGTTGCAGGTAAGCGTAAATCAGCGACTCTTCGGCGTAGGGGTAGACTTCCAATGCTAACCCCTGTGCCTGGCGCAGTTTTTCGAGCCGTTCGCGCAGCGGTGTCAAAATGTAGCCATAGGACTCGTTGCTTGCCTTGTGGCTGAGCAGCAGGTTCCACAGCACTATGGTGCAGGCCAGATCCGGTTCGTTATCCAGTCGTCGGTCGATCAGGGCGGCCAAGGCGGGCAGTTCGTTCAAGCGTGCGCGTTCGAGAAGCGCCTCGTCGCCGACATCGGAGCGTTTGAGGAGTTCGGTCTGGTTGCGCAGCTCCAGCGACAACACGTACTGCTGCGGCCAGCGGGCGCAGGCGTCCATGATGGCAGCCTGGTATAGGGTGGGCTGGGCACAGAGACGCAGGAGGGTGGAGAGCGGCGTGTCCTCCTGACTGGCCGGCAGTGAGCCCATCGACTGGCGAATGGCGTCGAGATGCTGTTTCGGCGTCCAGGGCCGGGCATAGTAGAACTGCGCCCAGCGAAAACAGCCTGGCCAGCTCTCGCCATGCCAGGCATCGCTGAGCACCGTTTCGCTGTAGTAGCGTTGATGGGAGAGACGGGCGCCCAGATGCATCCCCTGCATCATCCGCTCATCCCATCCTTCATTGCTGGCACGCTGGGCGATGGCTTTGAACCAGGCGTCCGGCAGCAGCGGATAGCGGCGCAGGCACTCGAGCCACTGCTCCGGCGTTGCGCAGGCAATCTGTTCGGCACTGGGTGGCGAGGTGGCTAGCCAGTCATCGCTGCCATAGCGGGCAAGCAGTGCGTCAAGCAGGGGCAGTGCTGGCCGCTCGGCCAGTTTGCGGTGAGCGTGGCGTTGCAGCAGGCGTGCGAGGTACTGCCAGCCGCCCTCGGCCTCGGTCAGCTCGGGCTGTGTCAGTGCCGCTTCCAGTGCCTGCCAAGTGCCGTATTCGCTGTGCCACCAGAGGCGGGCCAGGGCACCGCGTGTGCCGGGTAGTGCGTCCAGCGCCAGGGCGGTGAGCGGCATATTGTCAAACCCCAGCATCTGGTCGTGCAGCCACTCTTCCACTGGGTCCGGTTGCTGCCAGGGCAGCATCAGCCACTGGGGCTCCCAATAGGCGCTGCGCGAGGTGGGCCACTTCTGGGCGGTGGCAAATGCCTGCAGCCAGCGGGACAGCGCCTGATCGCTGCCCAGGTGCCACTGGATGAGGTGATTGGCGAGCAGCGCCTCGTGGCCCTTTTCTTCCAGTGCCCCGGCAACCTGCATCACCAGCTGTTCCTTGCCGCAGCGCAGGCTGGCGTCGGAGAGCAGGTGCCAGTCATCTTCGCTGAGGTGATCCTGCTCGAGCAGAGCCAGGGTGAGCGCAAGGCGGTGGGTGGCATCACCGTCAGTACCGGCGGTATGGAGCGCGCGCAACTGCAGCCGGAGCAGATCCGGGTGGTCACCGACGATGGGCAGGGCATAGTGATAGATGAGCCCCAGCACGCCGTTGCGATCACCGGCCTCCAGTGACAGCAGCAGTGGTTGATAGAAGGCCAGCACGGCGCGCTGACGGGCGTGGTCCAGGGTGGCAAGCCACTCCAGAGGGGCTGCCAGCGGCGCCTGACGCCACCAGTCGAGAAATTCCCCCTTCTTTTGCATGTCGCCGGCGAGGCGCAGCAGTGACGCCCAGTCGAGCGCTTGCCAGAGACGCTCGATCACCGGTGCTGGCAGCCATTGCCATTGAAAGATGCGTTGCAGCACCTCGTCCGACAGCTGGCTCTGCTGGACCAGCGAAAGCGACTGCAGCGATGTCTGCCACTTATCCCACTCGGTCATGACAAAGCGCCGGCTGGCATCGCCAAGCAGTTCAAACAGGGCGGTCAGTTCAGCAGCGTCGGCCGGACGAACCAGCTCGGTCTGTGGCTTCGAGGCGTCACTCATGGCCGGACGCGGCCGGCTGGCTTCTTCATAAGCCTCACGCAGCAGGCGGAAGCCTTCGGGATCGTCTTCCGGGTGGCAGTCACGCAATTTGATATGGTAGGCGCGCTTGATAGCGGCCAGATCGTCGGTCTCTTGAAGCCCGAGTCGTTGCCAGATATCCATGATTTATTCCTGCGGCTCGCTGTTGAGGAGGTCAATGAGGCTTTGGGGCTGTTCTATGTCGGGTAGGGGGACCTCGTACCAGCTCTGTCCGTGGATCGGGTTCTCCTTATCCCTGAGCGCATCGGCCAGCATTGTCCTCATCTCCCTGGCAATCCAGCCGTGCAGCAGAGCCTGGGCGGCTTGCTCCGGCTCCCCCTCTTCATGACTGAATTTCCATAGGCAGCGGCCGGCATACCAGGCCTGGGTGTACTGTTCCCAGGAGCCATAACGCCGACGAGCCTGGTGGGCGAGATGGTTGTGGATAAAGCCGAACTCCTCCTCGCTTACCCAACCTAATCTAAGTCCTTCCCGGGTCAGATAGGATGCGCGCCCATAGTCCCACGCCTGCACACCATGAGGGCCGATATAGGGGGCGGTACGAGCCACGAAGTCGAGTGAGGCGCGGTGACGCGGCGAGGTTGCGCGCTCTCGCATGGCTTGCCACTGGCTTGGTTGCAGGCAGTGAAAGGCGCCGTACTCCTCGAGCATGAGATGCCCGTGACAGTCGCCAAAGGCCAGCTGACGGACCTGCCGGTGCAAGTCGAGACGATTCTCAATGCCCCAGTCCTCTGCGAGTGTATCGGGTTCTTCGAGCCCCTCTCGCAGGGAGGTGGGCTTGAGGTATTCCCGCCACTCGGTCTGGAAGGCGATCTGCGGCGAGGTCAAAGTCAGCCACCATCTTTCGTGGGGAGCAAGGTTGGCACTATTAAGCATGGTCGGAAGCCAGTCGCGTTTGGAACAAGTTGTAGACTATAAAGTCGGACCAAAATGGATGCAATTGCAGCTGTTTTATAACTCCTTTATCAGTGCCGCGAGCCGGGCGATAAGTTGGCGAGCCGCCGGGCTGACTCCTGCCAGCTGGAAGAAACCATGAATCACTCCGAGTTGCCGCTGGCAGGTGGCGCTCACTCCTGCTTGCAGCAGCTTGTGATAGAGGGTCTCTCCTTCGTCCCGCAGGGGATCGTATTCGGCGGTCACTATATGGGTCGGGGGCAGGCCTTGAAGGGCGGGGTGGCGAAGCGGACTCACCTGATGGTCACTAGCGGGCAGTTTGCCCAGATAGGCCTGAAAACCGCTTAACAGCATGTCGCGGGTGATGAGGTAGTGGTCACCGAATTGGCGATAGCTTTCGCTCTCTCCCAGGGCATCGAGCATCGGATAGATGAGGATCTGGGCGGCCGGCAGCGGGGCGCCTCTCTTCTTGAGGCGCAAGGTGGTCACGAGGGCAAGATGGCCGCCTGCGCTGTCCCCGGCGAGCGCGATGCGGTTCGGGTCTCCCTGCCACTTTGTGATATCGGCCATGATGGCAAGGGTTGCCGCCAGGGCATCATCATGGGCGGCCGGATAGGTATGCTCGGGGGCGAGGCGGGTGTGTATGGCAAACACCAGCGCATTGGCCCGGTTGCATAACATCCGCATCTGGCGGTCGTGGGTTTCGAACTCTCCGCTGACAAAGCAGCCGCCATGAAAGTAGATCAGCGCAGGAGAAGGGGAGTGTGAGGGAGCGACAGGCTGGTAGAGGCGGATGGCGTAATGCTCTGCCAGCCACTCTTCGATGCAGCCTACTTCCTCCCGTTCGCCACCCAGTTCGGCAGAGGCGAGGTAGCCTGCCCGCCTCTCTTCCCAGCTCAGATCACTCGCTTTGGGGCAACCCGCTGCAATGAAGTCTGCCACCATGGCCGCAATGGCCGGTTCAAGTTGTTTCTCCATGATGCACAATGCCTGTATATAAAAACAGGTATTGTGCGCTTCCTATTCGGGAGCACAAGCGAAGCGGCATGCGGCGGTTCACAAAATCAGGCTTCAACCAGTTTGAATTCAATTACATAGAGTGGCGGCAGCGCGGGATAGATGGCGCGGATCACCTCTTTCAGTTCGGCCAGGGTCATATTCTCCTGGCGGGCGTGTGCCTCGCTCAGGGCGTCGAAGGCCACCGGCGTGACCGACAGCACCTCTATGGTGCCAAACGGCTGGTGCTCCGGGTTGGTGAAGAGGGCGAGGTGCTGGCCCGGTTGCCAGCCCGCCTCGCTCTCGTCGCGGATGGTGATGGTCTTGCGGCCCGCCTGGATATCGGCCACGAAACGGCTGAAGAAGGTGAACTCGGGGTAGCTGGAAACAGACATGGGGACTCCGATGGTGATTAAACGTCAAAGGTCGAGATAGGCGCGCAGCTTGGCGAGATCGGCGATGGCGGGTCCGTCGGGCCCCTCGCTCAGGATCCCCTGCTCGATCAGCTCCTTGAGGGCGCGGCGATAGACCCGCTCCGTGGTGCCGAAACGCGCCGCCTCACGGGCCCGTTTGCGCGACCCCAGCATGGGGGTGCGCTGGCGCTCGCGCCATAGCTCGAAGGCGATGTTGTAGGCGATGGGGTGCAGCAAGCGGCTGGTGGTGATCTCCAGGGTATCCAGGTAGTCACTGGCCAGGGCCGAAGCGAAGAAGAGGGTCAGTGCAGGTTCGTCCAGCAGCCGCTGGGCCAGCTTGTGAGCGCAGATCACGCTGGCATCCAGCTCGGTCTCGGCCACCACGCTCCACTGCACCGGGGTGGCGCTGAAGAACTCCATCTCGCCGAAGATCTGGTGATGGCAGGCGATTTCCCCGAGCTGGAAGATGCGCCCCGAGTGCACAGTGCTGTTGAGGGAGACCCGCCCACTCTCCACCAGATAGAGGCATTCACTCTGCTCCCCCTGGCACATGATGGCTTCCCCCGGCAGGTAGCGGCGTAGATGCAGGCTGCACTCGGCCAGCGCCGCGGCAAAGCGGGGTTCGAGGGCCTTGAGTTCGGCGTGAAAGCGCCCGATGGGGTAGGGCTGTCGCTGCATGGCAAACCTGATGAACCTGATGAAGGGGCATGAGGCTAGCAAGAGCGCGGGCCGGATACCAGCCCGCGTCAGGCGGGATGTGCCGCAGTTAACGGTTTGCGGCGTTATTGCACCAGTGCCTCGAGGGCAGCGGTGGCGGCGAGCCGCTCGGCAGCCATCATGGCCTGCTCGGCGCTGGCGTAGTCGCCCACACCCTGCTGCACATCCTGTTCGAACGGCACCACGTTGCAAAGCACGGCGGCGACCCGCACCTGGCGAAGGCGCCCCACCGTCAGGAGCGATGCGGTCTCCATGTCGGCGCCGAGCACGCCCCGCTGATGCCAGTAGCGGCACACTGCCAGCTCGTCATCCCGGTAGAAGCTGTCGTGGGAGCGCACCAGCCCGTGCCAGTGGGGATGACCGCTGGCGGCGATATGGTCGAGCAGGGCGGCTTGCAGCCGAATATCGGCGCAGGCGGGGTACTCGGCGGGCAGATAGGCCAGGGAGGCGCCGTCATGACGAATGGCCCCTTCCACCACGATAAGATCCCCCAGCGCTATCTTATGCTGCAGGGCACCGGCGGAGCCGACCCGGACTAGAGTGCGAGCGCCGGATTGCACCAGCTCCTCCAGGGCGATGATGGCAGAAGCCCCGCCGATGCCGGTACTGCAGACGGTAATGGCTTGCCCCCGGTAGTGACCGTTGATCAGGCGAAATTCCCGATGCTGGCCGAGCGACTCGCACTGCTCTAGCTGGCTGGCGATGCGGTCGACCCGGGCCGGGTCGCCGCACAGCACCACCCGTTCGGCAATCTGATCCGGGCGGCATTGCAGATGGGGTAACAGGGTCATGGCTCAGGCCCCTTGTTGCTGGCGTTTGGCGGCCAACACCCAGAGGCGGGTGCCGTTGGCGGCGATGAACAGCAGGATCAGGTACTCCAGGGACATGGCGTAGACCCCCTGGGCGGCATAGATGCCGACGCTGATGATGTTGATGACGACCCACAGGATCCAGTTCTCCACGTATTTGCGGGTCATCAGGATCTGGGCGACCACGGAGAGCACCGTCATGGTGGCATCCCAGAACGGGAAGGCGTCGGGCTGTGGCTCCGGCAGCGTCAGACCGGCGCCGAAGGCGTTGAGCAGGGAGACAGAAGTGCGAGCCAAGGCGGCAAAGACAGGGTCGATATAGCGGGTCAGCAGGGCGATGGCCAGCACGCTCACCAGCGCAGTGGCGATGAGCTTGGGTTTGCTGAGCCAGCGGATCTGCAGGTGGTCACCCTGATCGTTGGTCGGGCGGGTCCAGGCGTACCAGCCATAGAGGTTGGCGCAGAAGAAGAACAGTTGCAGCAGCAACAGGCCGTAGAGCTGGATCTGGAAGAAGATGATGGCGAACAGGGTGACGTTGATGAGACCGAACAGGTAATTGATGGTCTTCTCCTGGCTGGCCAGCCAGATGCAGGCCAGGCCGAACAGGGTGCCGATGGCCTCGATCCATGACATGGCGTAGCCACCGCCCAGGGGGATGGTCACCAGGGTGTGATTGATACTGAACCACTCGAATATGCTCATTTGCTTGTCCTTGGCAGTGTGGAATGACGCGAGGTGGCCATTCTAGGGCCGATGCGGATCGCGGGGCAGGACTTTTGTCCGCCCCCGGCTTGCGTCATATCAAAGAAATCGCCAGTGATGTTCCTATTCAAGCCTTGATGAGTTATGGCTCATCAGGGGCCGGGGTTTATTGATATGTAACAAGACGATAGCGCTCAGGCTGTGGTCTGATAGAGTCCACTCTTCGGGAGGATAAACCGGGCGGTAAAAAGGAGGTGTCATTGAATTCCGAGTTGATCTGGGTGCTCTGCCTGCTGGCCGGGGCCATCTATCTCTTCATGACCAACAAGGTGCGCATGGACGTGGTCGCCCTCGGTGTGGTCATCCTGTTCGTGCTGAGCGACACCCTGACCCTGCAGGAGGCGCTGGCAGGCTTCAGCGACCCCAACGTCATCCTGATCGCCGCCCTGTTCGTGGTGGGGGAGGGGCTGGTACGCACCGGCATCGCCTATCAGGTGGGTGACTGGCTGGTGAAGGTGGCGGGAAACAGCGAAACCCGCTTGCTGGTGTTGCTGATGGTGGCAGTGGCGACCCTCGGCGCCGTGATGAGTTCGACTGGCGTGGTGGCCATTTTCATTCCCGTGGTGCTGAGCGTGGCGAACCGGATGGAGATACCGGCAGGCCGGCTGATGATGCCGCTCGGCTTTGCCGGCCTTATCAGCGGCATGATGACGCTGGTGGCGACGCCCCCCAACATGGTGGTCAACAGCGAGATGATGCGCCATGGCATCCACGGTTTCACCTTCTTCAGCTTCACCCCTCTTGGGGCCCTGATTCTGGTGTGCGGCCTGGGTTACATGTTGCTGGTGCGTGACTCTCTGGTGCGGCAGGGGGAGTCCGGCGTCAGCAAGGGGCCGGGGCGGCGAACCCTGCGCGACCTTATCCGCGACTATCGCCTGACCGGTCGGGCCCGCCGGCTGGGGCTGAGGCCCGATTCCCCCCTGATTGGCCATACCCTGGACGAGCTGCAGCTGCGCGCCCGCTTTGGCGCCAACGTCATCGGGGTGGAGCGCTGGCGCAAGTTTCGCCGAGTGATGGTGCCCGTCTCCGGCATCAGCGAGTTTCAGGCCCGGGACGTGCTGCTGATCGACATGTCCGATCCCGGGGTGGATGTCCGTCACTTTTGCAGCGAGGCGCGGCTCGAACCCATGATACTGCGCGGCGAATACTTCTCGGATCAGGCGCGGGAGGTGGGTATGGCGGAGGTCTCCCTCATTCCCGAATCCAATCTGCTGGGCAAGAGCATCCGCGAGGTGGCGTTTCGCTCCACCTATGGCCTGAGTGTGGTGGGGATCCGCCGCGACGGGGAGGCGCTGGCGGGCAAGCTGGTGGACGAGCCGCTGCTGATGGGGGATACCCTGCTGGTGGTGGGCAACTGGAGCCATATCCGGCAGTTGCAGACCCATAGCCGCGATTTTCTGCTGATGGGGCTACCGGCCGAGGTGGACGAGATGGCGCCCGCCCGCAGCCAGGCCATTCACGCCCTGATCGCGCTCGGGGTGATGATTTTGCTGATGGTGACCGATCCCGTGCCAAACGTGATTGCAGCCCTTATCGCCTGCCTGTTGATGGGCAAGTTCCGCTGCATCGACATGGAGAGTGCCTACAAGTCCATCCACTGGCCAACCCTGATCCTTATCGTCGGCATGCTTCCCTTTGCGCTGGCACTGCAAAAAACCGGTGGGGTGGATCTTATCGTCGATGGCCTGATGGCGCTGGTGGGCAACATGGGGCCCAGGGTGATGCTGGCCAGCCTGTTTGCCCTGTGCGCCGTGATCGGGCTATTTATCTCCAACACGGCGACGGCGGTGCTGATGGCACCCATTGCGCTGGGGACGGCCCAGCAGATGGGGGTTTCGCCCTATCCGTTTGCCATGACCATCGCTATTGCCGCCTCGGCTGCCTTCATGACGCCGGTCTCGTCACCGGTCAACACCCTGGTGCTGGGGCCGGGCAACTACAGCTTCGCTGACTTCATCCGCATCGGCGTTCCCTTCACCCTGCTGGTGATGGGGGTGAGCGTGGTGGCGATCCCCTGGTTTTTCCCGTTCTGAACTAGAACCTGAACGATGGCGGCCTGCGGGCCGCTTTTTTATGGACAAGCCGGACGATGGGCGTCGTGACAATCGAAAAGGAGAAAAAGAGAGAACAGGGGGGAAGAGGCAACTGCCAGATACAAAAAAACCAGCCTGGGCTGGTCTGTTTGATGACGCTTTTCAATGGTGCGGAAGGAGAGACTCGAACTCTCACGCCTAGGGCGCCAGAACCTAAATCTGGTGCGTCTACCAATTTCGCCACTTCCGCAAATTGATGGTGGCTATGACGGGATTCGAACCTGTGACCCCCGCATTATGAGTGCGATGCTCTAACCAACTGAGCTACATAGCCGTTTGTTATCGACCACAGACGTGGAAGAGAACAGAAAAATGGCTGGGGTACTAGGATTCGAACCTAGGAATGGCGAGATCAAAACCCGCTGCCTTACCGCTTGGCGATACCCCAACAGCGTTCTTCACAATCATGAGATTGAAAGGAACATTTTAAAATGGTGGCTATGACGGGATTCGAACCTGTGACCCCCGCATTATGAGTGCGATGCTCTAACCAACTGAGCTACATAGCCATTTGTTATCAACCACCTGAGTGGAAGAGAACAGAAAAATGGCTGGGGTACTAGGATTCGAACCTAGGGATGGCGAGATCAAAACCCGCTGCCTTACCGCTTGGCGATACCCCAACAGTGATGCCTGACAGAGACTATCAAACATCTTTCAAAAATGGCTGGGGCACTAGGATTCGAACCTAGGTATGGCGAGATCAAAACCCGCTGCCTTACCGCTTGGCGATGCCCCAACAGCGATGCCTGACAGAGTCTATCAAACATCTCTAAAAAGTGGCCGGGATACCAGGATTTGAACCTGGACACATTGACAAGTTCAACACTCATCAATGCTTCCCTTGACCTGTTACCGGCACCTGAATGCCGACAACTGAAATAATGGCTGGGGTACTAGGATTCGAACCTAGGAATGGCGAGATCAAAACCCGCTGCCTTACCGCTTGGCGATACCCCAACTAGAGATGGTGGCTATGACGGGATTCGAACCTGTGACCCCCGCATTATGAGTGCGATGCTCTAACCAACTGAGCTACATAGCCAACCTTGCTTCCGGTGAGTCGTTACCTCGTCACCGTGCGGGCCGAATTATGCGTATCTGGCTCTGGGGCGTCAACCCTTTTTTTGCCAGAAAAACTCAATTTGAGTGCGTTTGACCAGTTATTGGCCTCTGTTGCGCAAAAGCCCAACAATCTGCATTTTTTTAAATCATTCCCACTCTTTCGGCAAGCAGGATACAGCAAAACTCGGGCGTGGAATTGCTGCACTGTCATGAGGTTAGGGTGAAGAGAGCGAGCTTGCAGCCCTTTGCCATGGATTCTGTCGTCACAATGATCATTCTCCATGAGTCGCATCGTTTAAAATCAGCCGTTTGGTGCCTCCGGCTGGGAGATAAATGCGCTTTGTATCGGGTTGCTGTAGGCAAATATGCTGTGAGGCCGTTTTTGCCTGCTTCAATCGGGCAGAGGGGGTGGGGATTTTCGCTGCTCCTCTGGGCAAGGTAATAGAGGGCTCAGTGGCAGGGGGGCGGATCCCGTGCTGGCCTGCTGTTGGATGTCGCTCTCATCCGTAGGGCTGTCCTCACAGTAAACGCAGGGTAGCAGGGGTTGCTCAAGGGGCTGGGGGATAGGGAGGATGGAGAAGAAACAGGGGGAATCGCTAAAGAAGAAGCCCATCCGTTGCCGGATGGGCTTCTGGTTGTCTGCCGTATTACCTTGGTCCGGGCCTGTTGACCCGTAGTAAAGGGAAACGCGATTAGACGTTGAACAGGAAGTTCATGATATCGCCATCCTTGACGATGTAGTCTTTCCCTTCGGCGCGCATCTTGCCCGCTTCCTTGGCGCCCTGCTCACCCTTGTAGGTGATGAAGTCTTCAAAGGCGATGGTCTGGGCACGGATAAAGCCCTTCTCGAAGTCGGTGTGGATCTTGCCTGCCGCCTGCGGGGCAGTGGCGCCGACCGGGATGGTCCAGGCGCGAACCTCTTTCACACCGGCGGTGAAGTAGGTCTGCAGGTTCAGCAGCTGGTAGCCGGAGCGGATCACCCGGTTCAGGCCCGGCTCTTCGATACCCAGATCAGCCATGAATTCGGCGCGGTCTTCATCATCCAGCTCGGCGATGTCCGCCTCGATGGCGCAGCAGACCACGACCACGACCGCGTTCTCGGCGGCGGCGATTTCACGCACCTTGTCCAGATAGGGGTTGTTCTCGAAACCATCTTCCGCCACGTTGGCGATGTACATGGTGGGCTTCAAGGTCAGGAAGTTGAGGTGGCTGACGGCGGCCAGCTCTTCCTTGTCCAGCTTCATGCCACGGATCATCTGACCGTTTTCCAGGGCCACCTTGATCTTCTCCAGCACTTCCACTTCCAGCTTGGCATCCTTGTCGCCGCCTTTGGCCCGCTTGGCCTGACGGTGGATAGCGCGCTCGCAGGCATCCAGGTCGGAGAGGGCCAGCTCGGTGTTGATCACCTCGATGTCGTCGGCAGGGGAGACCTTGCCGGCAACGTGAATGATGTTTTCGTCGTCGAAGCAGCGCACCACGTGGCCGATCGCTTCGGTTTCACGGATGTTGGCCAGGAACTGGTTGCCCAGACCTTCGCCCTTGGAGGCACCGGCAACCAGACCGGCGATGTCCACGAATTCCATGGTGGTTGGCAGGACACGCTGGGGCTTGACGATCTCGGCCAGGGCATCAAGGCGGGGATCCGGCATCGGCACCACGCCAGTGTTCGGCTCGATGGTGCAGAACGGGAAGTTGGCGGCTTCGATACCGGCCTTGGTCAGCGCGTTGAACAGGGTGGATTTGCCTACATTGGGCAGGCCCACGATACCGCATTTAAAACCCATGGATTGTTACCTTATTGATGGATGCTGTAAGGGACGCCCGCAGGCGGCCCGTGTCATGCTTTATTCGGCCTTGAAGCTGTGCAAGCGGTTCATGGCCTTGGTCATATCTTGTTTGAACAGGATGTCGGTGGCGCGCAGGGATTCATCCAGCGCGGTGTCGATCAGGTTCTGTTCGCTGCTCGGTGCCTTGGTCAGCACGAAACCGGCAACTTGCTCCTTGGCGCCGGGATGACCGATCCCGAGGCGCAGCCGGAAGAAGTTATTGTTGTTGCCCATCTTGGCGATGATGTCCTTGAGGCCGTTGTGGCCGCCGTGGCCACCGCCCTGCTTGAACTTGGCGATGCCCGGGGGCAGGTCAAGCTCGTCGTGGGCAACCAGAATTGCTTCCGGTTCAATCTGATAGAAGCGTGCCAGCGCGGCGACCGCCTTGCCCGAGAGGTTCATGTAGGTGTTCGGGATGAGCAGCCGCACATCCTGCCCCTCGACCTGGATACGGGCTGTGTGGCCGAAGAACTTGGGCTCTTCACGCAGGTTGGCATTGTGCCAGCGGGCCAGTTGCTCCACGTACCAGGCACCCGCATTGTGGCGGGTCTTGGCATACTCCGGGCCGGGATTGCCCAGACCCACGATCAGTTTGATTTGGCTTGTCACGCTTGATGTCTTCACTCGCAGCTGTCCTGGGTACACTACCCAGGGCAATAGGACGCAATATTCTAGCCGCCGAGTGGCGATCACTCAACCGATGTGCACGGGGTGCCCATGAAATGGCGGGATCTGCCCGCGATTTGGCGGCCAACGTTCGGCAAACGGGCCTCTTGCAAGAGGCCCGTGCCGGTTCATCTCGTGGCGCCTTTATTTGGCGCGCAGCAGGGTGACCGTCTCCTCGTCCAGGGCGGTCAGGTTGGGGCGCGCCTCGCGCACGTACTGCACGAAGGAGGCGGCGTCAGTGCCGCAATCCACCCCTTTTGCCTTGCAATCGAGCGCCTTGCCGTCGGCATAGATGGCATTGAGCCGCTCGCCGCTTTGCCCCACCTTGAGCACCGGGAAGGCGGCCAGCTTGCCGTCGACGCTGGCGATGTCGACCCGCTCGCTCTGCTGGCGCTGGGCATCGGCCAGGGCCTGCCAGCCATCATTGCCATTGGCGCTGTAGGCATTCATTACCACCCGGTAGCGCTGGTCATCCATCAGATCCTGCCACTGGCCATCGGCCGTCTGGTATTGCAGTTGGGTGAGGGTGCCCGCCTTGCCTGTCTCTGTCTCCTGGAAGGTGTAACGCAGGTGGCCGCCATAGGGGAACTTGCCGGCGTGGGCGCTGGCGGGCAGGGTGGCAGTGATGGTTTCGCTCAAGAGGGCACGCACATCGGCACCGGTCAGGCTCAGCACCGCGAGCTGGTTCTTGAACGGCAGCAGGGTGAGGGCACTGTCCCCTTCGCGCCATTCGCCGGCCGGCAGATCGGCGCGCACGCCACCCACCGCCACCAGGGCGAAATCCACCGGACCACCGGTCAGGGCTTGCACCGCCGGGGTGTTGGCCCAGTAATACTGCCCTTCGGCGACCAGGGGGGCGACATCCGAGCCGTGGCTGTCGCTGCCGTTGTCGCCGGGGCGACGGGCATTTTGCAGCTGGGCGGGGATGGTGCCGATCACCGGGCCATAGGCTTTATCCAGTGCCGGTTTGTAGTGGCTGTCGATGATGCCGCGCAGGCGCGGATCCTCATCTACGGTCACCAGGTTGGGCTGGTTGTCGATGAACTGGCTAGCCTTTTTACTGCCCTGCTTGTCGAGGGGTTGGCTGCGGGCCGGATCGGCGAAGAAGTCGTGGCTGGCCAGCAGGCTGTTGTTGCCCTGGCAATCCTGCACCTGCCCCTGGCTGTCGAAACTTACCTGGGCCAGACCGATGGCCTGGGCGTAGGAGCCCGCCTGCACCACGCAGGTCTTGCCGATGCCGTCCGGATTGGTCACCAGCTTGGCGTACTCGCCGGTCTTGCCCCAGCCGATATTGCGAAAATCGCCGAGCAGGCTGTGGGAGTGGCCGCCGACGATGGCATCAATACCGTTGACCTTGGCCGCCAGCGCCAGATCCCGCTCGTTGCCGATGTGGGTCAGGGCGACGATCTGGTGAATGCCTTTGGCCTGCAGCATGTCGACCGTGGCCTGGGCCGAGGCCACTTCCTTGTCAAAGCGCAGTTTCCCCACGTTGGGGGCGATATTGCCCATGTCTTCCAGCACCAGTCCCATCACGGCGACCAGTTGCTTGCCTTGCGGCAGGTTGTTGAGATCGGTGACCGGGCTTTTCTGGTTGCCGTCGAAGGCATAGACGACAAAGGGCTTGAGATTGCTGACCTTGCTCAGGGCCGGATCGTCACGGGTATCCAGGTTGGCAGCCAGCACCGGGAAGTTGACCCCCTCGATGAAGCGGGCCAGCTTCTGGTTGTCGAGATCGAATTCGTGGTTGCCGAGCGCCATGGCATCAAGGCCGAACTGGCTTAGCAACTCGGCGTTGGCCATCCCCTCGTTGAGCTTGAAGTAGCCGCTGCCCTGCCAGGCATCGCCGCCGTGCAGCAGCAGCAGGGGCTGGTTCTTGGCCAGCGCTTCGGCCTGGTAGGCCTTTGCCATGGTGAGCAGGCGCGGATAGCCGCCAAAGCGGGTGTAGAGGGTGTCCGTCTCCTCGTCCTTGTTGAAGATATGTCCCGTCAGCTCGGCGTTGACCGGATCGAACTGGGAGTGGGTGTCGTTCATGTGTGCCAGGGCCAGCACGAAGGGCTGGTTCTCTTTGGCTGGCTGACAGGCGAACAGGGCGGAGGTGAGGGTTGCGAGCAGGAGAGGACGCAAGCAATTCATGGACAAATCCTTAATCCTGCCGGGGGCAGGGTAGTACCAGATATCAGGGTGCTAGAAAGACGAAAACCGCCGGTAGGCGGTTTTCGTTGATACAGCATCCATCAATGCTCGAACATGGCAGAGATGGACTCTTCGTTGCTGATGCGACGAATGGCTTCGGCCAGTACGGTCGAGAGGGTCAGTTGCTTGACCTTGCCAACCGCCTTCATCTCCGGGGTGAGCGGGATGGAGTCGGTGATGATCAGTTCGTCGATCACGGAGTTCTTGATGTTGTCGACGGCGGAGCCGGAGAAGACCGGGTGAGTCGCGTAGGCGAATACGCGCTTGGCACCACGTTCTTTCAGGGCTTCGGCGGCCTTGCACAGGGTACCGCCGGTGTCGATCATGTCATCGACGATGATGCAGTCGCGGCCGGCAACGTCACCGATCAGATGCATGACCTGGGAGACGTTCGGGCGGGGACGGCGCTTGTCGATGATGGCGATGTCGGTGTCATCCAGCAGCTTGGCGATGGCACGGGCACGGACCACGCCGCCGATGTCCGGAGAAACGACAACAGGGGCCTCGAGGTTCTTGGACTTCATGTCTTCCAGCAGCACCGGGCTACCGAACACGTTGTCTACCGGAACGTCGAAGAAGCCCTGGATTTGCTCGGCATGCAGGTCAACGGTCAGCACGCGATCCACACCGACGCTGGAGAGGAAGTCGGCGACAACCTTGGCGGTGATGGGCACACGGGCGGAGCGGACGCGGCGGTCCTGACGGGCATAACCAAAATAGGGGATAACGGCAGTGATACGGCCAGCTGAAGCACGACGCAGTGCATCCACCATGACGATCAATTCCATCAAATTGTCGTTGGTCGGGGCACAGGTGGATTGAATGATGAAGATATCGCCACCACGTACATTCTCGTTGATCTGTACGCTGATCTCGCCGTCGCTAAAGCGACCTACGGCAGCATTGCCGAGTTTGATAAACAGGCGATCTGCGATCTTCTGGGCTAGTTCCGGCGTTGCGTTACCAGCAAACAGCTTCATGTCAGGCACGGTTTGAAACCTCGGGGTTGCATCCAGTATGTGGGGGAGTCTGAAATCAGACCCGGATCGTTTGGGAGCAAACGATTTATCAAGATAACGAGCAAGATGTCTGCCGCAGTGAAACGGAGCACTTCAGGTCGGTGGGCGAGCACGACATCGCCCACGCTTCCTCGCTCAAATTGGCTGGGGTACTAGGATTCGAACCTAGGAATGGCGAGATCAAAACCCGCTGCCTTACCGCTTGGCGATACCCCAATCATTTGAACTGTTGCAAAGTGACAAAGAGTGGTGATATGTTCTCGCCCTTGGCGACAAACCCATCCAGCCCCTTCGGCACTTTGGCCAACACTTCCCGAGCAGTCACTTCGTCTTCAAACTGAGCAAAGACGCAGGCTCCTGTGCCCGTCATTCTTGACGGCGCGTATTCTAGCAACCAGCCGAGCGCATTGGCAACCTCGGGGTGGCGCTTTTTCACCAGTAATTCGCAATCGTTTTTCCACTCCCCTTCCAGCAGATTGTGCAATGCCATCTTCGGGGTATCTCTCGGCAGGTCCGGATCCTGGAACACGGCGGCGGTTGCCACATGGCAATCTGGCTTGAGCACCAGATACCAGGCAGAGGGCACCTCGACCGGTTGCAGCCGCTCGCCCACCCCCTCGGCAAAGGCGGCTCTGCCGCGCACAAACACCGGCACGTCGGCTCCCAGCTGGACGCCGAGATCCGCCAGCTCGTCTTCGTTCAAACCTGCCTGCCAGAGATGGTTGAGGGCCACCAGGGTAGTGGCCGCATCCGATGAGCCGCCGCCGATGCCGCCGCCCATAGGCAAGACTTTTTCCAGCCGGATATGCGCTCCCTGCGGGCTCGGCAGTTTTGCCTGCAGCAGGCGGGCGGCGCGGATGATGAGGTTCTGTTCATCGGGTACGCCGGGAATGGCCGGGCTCTGGGTCAGCAGAGTGGTGCCGGGGAGCGGGTCGAATTCCAGCCAGTCGCCGTGATCGAGGAAGATGAACAGGGTCTGCAATTCGTGATAGCCGTCCGGACGACGGCCATTTACGTGGAGAAACAGGTTGAGTTTGGCCGGTGCCGGCCAGCGGGTCGGGTTCATCAGCGAGCGAGAGTCCATTGGTTGATCTGAAGCTTGAGGCGGCTGCCCTGGCCGGTCATGGTGAGCTGGTGCGGCAGGCGGTAGCCATCCTGATCCCGATAGTCGCCATAGGCTATCTGCCACTGACCGTCACGGACGCTGGCCAGGCTGGCGTCGGGATTGAGCTCAAATTCGGCCTGGCCCGGCAGCCCCTTGATCCACTCCGGCAATCCGGCGACCGGGATGTGCCAGCCGGTGAGCTGATAGACCAGCGCTTCGGCATCCTGGCTCTGGTGGCGGTTGCCATCGCTGTCCAGCAGGGTGATCTCGCCCTTGCTGCGGGAGAGCTCCAGAATGCTGGTGCCGATCAGGCTGGTGAGGTTGAGGCGATAGTCATCGCCGTCCTGCTGCCAGTTGAGGCGGGCGCTGCCCTTCTGCTGGGGGGTGATGATGGCCATCTTGCCGGAAAGCTGCCAATGGGTCAGCTGCTCGAGCCGGGTACGCTCCTGGTTCCAGTTCACCTGGTCCCGCTGGGGCTGGGTGGTGGCACAGCCGCCGAGGATCAGCAGGCAGGCGAGGGTGAAAATACGTAGCAGCAAGGCAAGGCTCCAGAGAGGGGAATTTGCCACAGTATACGGGGCGGCCGTATTGCTTTTAAAGACTTACCCTTTCTCGTACAATTGGCAGCCTTTGCACCCAGCGTATGAAATGACCGTCGCCCACTCATGAGTTTGCTTGCCCTCGGAATCAACCACAACACCGCCAGTGTCGCCTTGCGAGAAAGGGTCGCCTTTGGCCCGGACTGCATCGATCGCGCCCTGCGTGAGCTGGTGAGCCAACCCGGCGTCAGCGAGGCGGTGATCGTCTCCACCTGCAACCGGACCGAACTTTATTGCAATCTGGACGGGGAGCAGCAAGAGGCAGTATTGCGCTGGTTGCAGCAGTTTCACGGGCTGGATGCGGCCGAACTGGTCAGCGCCATCTATCAGCACCATGACGAAGAGGCGGTGCGCCACCTGATGCGGGTGGCCTGCGGTCTCGACTCCCTGGTGCTGGGAGAGCCGCAGATCCTGGGGCAGATCAAGCAATCCTACGCCCATGCCCAGCAGTCGGAAGCGATCAAGGGGGCACTGGAGCGCCTGTTCCAGAAGTCCTTCTCGGTGGCAAAACGGGTGCGTACCGATACCGAGATCGGGGCCAGCGCCGTGTCGGTAGCCTTCGCTGCCGTCAGCCTGGCGCGGCGGATCTTCTCCGATCTCTCCCAGACCAAGGTGCTGCTGGTCGGCGCCGGCGAGACCATCGAACTGGTGGCCCGCCATCTGCGCGAGCAGGACGTCACCCAGATGATGGTGGCGAACCGCACCCTGCAGCGGGCCCAGACCCTGGCGGCCGAGTTCGGCGCCCAGGTGATGACCCTCGAAGAGATCCCGGATTACCTGCACGAGGCGGACATCGTCATCAGCTCGACCGCGAGCCCCTTGCCCATCATCGGCAAGGGCATGGTGGAGCGGGCCCTCAAGGCGCGCCGCTTCAAGCCCATGTTCCTGGTGGATATCGCCGTGCCGCGGGATATCGAGGCCGAGGTGGACGAGCTTTCTGACGCCTATCTTTACACCGTGGACGATCTGCAGGGGATCATCGAGCAGAACCTCGAGACCCGCAAGCGGGCGGCCGCCGAGGCGGAACTCATCGTGCAGGAAGAGCGCGACGAATTCATGGGCTGGTATCGCGGCCAGAATTCGGTGGATCTCATCCGCGACTATCGTCAGCACTCCCAGCAGGTCGCCGACGAGGAGCTGCAGCGGGCCCTGCAGGCCCTGGCCCAGGGCGAGAGTGCCGAGCAGGCGCTCAAGGCGCTGGCCCATCGCCTTACCAACAAGTTGATCCACGCGCCGACCCAGGCTCTGCGCCAGGCGGCCTCCCAGGGTGACGAGAGCGCCCTGTCCCGGTTGCGCCAAGCGCTGGGGTTGTCACAAGAGTCATAGTGTTCGGGCGGCCAGCCGGTCGTCCTCTCCTCCATTGAGATTGCAAGAGTTATGAATCCGTCACTGATCAGAAAGCTGGAAGGCCTCATCGAGCGCCACGAAGAAGTACAGGCCATGCTCGGCGAGCCGGACGTGGTCTCGGATCAGGAGCGTTATCGCGCCCTGACCCGGGAATATGCCCAGCTGGAGGATATCGTTCACGCCTTCCAGCGTTTCCGTCAGGCCCAGGAGGATCTCGAGACCACCCAGCTGATGCTGGAGGAGGAGGATGCCGACCTGCGCGAGATGGCGCAGGAGGAGCTGCCGGTCGCCAAGGCGGCGCTGGAGGCACTGGAGCAGGAGTTACAGGTGATGCTGCTGCCCAAGGATCCCAAGGATGACAACAACTGCTATCTGGAGATCCGCGCCGGTGCCGGTGGTGACGAGGCGGCAATTTTTGCCGGCGACCTGTTTCGCATGTATTCGCGCTTTGCCGAGCGCCAGGGCTGGCGCGTCTCCATCGTCAGCTGCAACGACGGGGAATATGGTGGCTACAAGGAGGTGATCGCCAAGATCGATGGCGAGCACGTCTACGGCCGTCTCAAGTTCGAGTCCGGTGGTCACCGGGTGCAGCGGGTACCGGAAACCGAATCCCAGGGGCGGGTGCACACCTCCGCCTGTACCGTCGCCGTACTGCCGGAAGTGCCGGAGGCCGAACAGATCGAGATCAACCCGTCCGAGCTGAAGATCGACACCTTCCGCGCCTCCGGTGCCGGTGGTCAGCACGTCAACAAGACCGACTCCGCCATTCGCATTACCCACCTGCCGACCGGCCTGGTGGTGGAGTGCCAGGACGAGCGCTCCCAGCACAAGAACCGCGCCAAGGCGATGTCGGTGCTCTCTGCCCGTCTGCAGGCGGCCGAGGATGAGCGCCACCGTGCCGCCGAGCAGAGTACCCGTCGTAACCTGGTGGGGTCGGGGGATCGCTCCGAGCGCATCCGCACCTACAACTATCCCCAGGGGCGTCTCTCCGAGCACCGCATCAACCTCACCCTCTATCGCCTCTCCGAGATCCTGGAAGGGGATCTGGACTGCGTCATCACCCCGCTGGTGCAGGAGTATCAGGCCGATCAGCTCGCCTCCCTGGCCGAGAGCAATTGATGCAAATGCAGATCCGGCAAGCTCGCATTCAGAGTGGGACGAATAAGGTGGGGGGAAACTGATGCAAATCCAGCAAGCCCGCGCCCACATCATGGCGACCCTGGCGGGGGGGGAATCTCCCCGCGCCGATGCCGATGTGCTGCTCTGCCATCTGCTGAAGTGCCGGCGCAGCTACCTGATGACCTGGCCCGAGCGCGAACTCGATGACGCCCAGCAGGCGACCCTGCAGGGCTGGCTCGCCCGTCGCCTCAATGGCGAGCCCATCGCCCACCTGCTGGGGGAGCGGGAGTTCTGGTCGCTGCCCCTCAAGGTGAGTCCGGCGACCCTGATCCCGCGCCCCGATACCGAGGTGCTGGTCGAACAGGCGCTGGCACGGTTGCCCGCTGGCCCCTGCGCCCTGCTGGATCTGGGCACCGGCACCGGCGCCATCGCATTGGCGCTCAAGTCCGAGCGGCCCGATGCCGATGTATGGGCGGTGGACAGGATGGCGGATGCCGCGGCCCTGGCCCGCGAGAACAGCGCCGCGCTGGATTTGCCCATCCAGGTTCGCGACGGCAGCTGGTTCGCGCCGCTTTGCGATCCGCTCTTGGGTAAGGCCCCCCGTTTCGCGGTGATTGTCTCCAACCCGCCCTACATCGACGGCGCCGATCCTCATCTCGAGCAGGGGGATGTGCGCTTCGAACCCCGTTCGGCCTTGGTGGCCGACGAGGCGGGGCTGGCGGATATTCGCCACATAGTGGCCGAGGCGCCCGCTCATCTGCTGGCGGATGGCTGGCTGCTGCTGGAGCATGGCTGGGAGCAGGGTGCCGCCGTGCGTCAGCTGTTGCTGGCGCGTGGCTATCGCGCCGTGACCACGGTGCGCGATTACGGGGACAACGAGCGGGTAACCCTGGGCCAGTGTCCGGCCTGCTAAATCCTTTACAACCGGTTTGACGAGTCGCTGGGTGATGACCCAGCGGCCAAGGATTGAATATGTATTTTGTGCTCAAGCATCTGCACCTGACCCTGATTGCCGGGGCCGTGCTCTTGTTCATGGTTCGCTTTTACTGGGTTCAGGCCGGCTCTGACCGGGCCTATAGTGTCCCCGTGCTGAAGGTGAGCGGCCTGCTCAATGGCCTGGTAGTTCTCTCGGGCGTGCTGCTGTGCATGGTGCTGGATCTCAACCCCTTCAACAACGGGACTCCCTGGCTCAGCGAAAAGCTGATGGGCATCCTGGTGCTGGTGTTCCTGGCCGCCATGGCGTTGCGGCTGGCCAAAAGCAACCTGGTGCGCTGGTGCTCCTTTCTCGGGGCACTGGGATGGATCTATTTTATTGCCAAGCTGGCACTGCTCAAACAGGCGAGTTTGTTCGGTTAAGGCATGAAGACGATGTTACGTATAGACGAATGGACCGACTTTGAAGCCCATGACCTCACCGAGCTGGCGCTGGCGGTGAGTCACGAGGTATATGGCTCGGCCGGGCAGGGGCTGCGCGAGCTGGACTTGCTCGACGAGTGGCTGGATGAACAGATAGCCGAAGGCACCTGTGACGAGGTGCGCCAGCAACTGCTTGAAGGCTTCTACCACAGCCTTGGCTTTTACGGCGACTGGCAGGATTATTTCTCGGCGCAGAACTGCGACATCAACCAGGTGCTGATGCAGCGCAAGGGGATCCCGGTCAGTCTCGGTATCCTCATCATCCAGCTGGGGCGCAAACTCGGGCTGGATGTGGAGGGGATCTGCTTCCCCGGCCACTTCCTGGTGAGCTTTGCCGGTGGTGAGGGGGAGGTCTATGTCGATCCCTTCACCGGTGACGAGTTGACCCTGGCCCGTATCGAACTGCTGCTGCGCGGTGCCCTGGGGGATCTGGCGACCCTGACCCCGGATTATTTGCAGCCCTCCGGTCAGTGGGAGATCATCGAGCGGCTGCTCAACGTCAGCAAGGGAGCCCTGCTGCGGGAAGATCGCATGGCCGAGGCCCTGCGCTGCAGCGAACTGCTGCTGCGGATGAAACCCGGCGATCCCCTGGAGACGCGGGATCGCGGCTTCATCTACGAGCAGCTCGACTGCCCCCGCCAGGCGGCGGAAGATTTTGAATATTTCATTGAACAATGCCCGGATGATCCGGTGGCAGATGTGCTGAAGGCACAGCTGGCCGCGCTGGATCTGACTCCCAAGCCCCTCCATTGAGGGGGGCTGGGAATTGAAACAGAAGAATATCAAGGCCGGTGTGCCCAAGCCTCTTCACTTAAGGATGCCCGAGATGGAACAGAAGAATATCAAGATCAACCAGATCGACGTCGCCAACGACAAGCCGTTCGTGCTGTTTGGTGGCATGAACGTGCTGGAATCCCGCGACATGGCGATGGCGGTGTGCGAGAAGTACGTGGAAGTGACCAGCAAGCTGGGCATTCCATTCGTGTTCAAGGCGAGCTGGGACAAGGCCAACCGCTCCTCCATCCACTCCTACCGCGGTCCGGGTCTGGAAGAGGGGATGAAGATCTTTGAGGAGCTGAAAGCGACCTTTGGCATGCCGGTCATCTCCGATCTGCACGAGCCGTGGCAGGCCAAACCGGTGGCCGAGGTAGTGGATGTCATCCAGCTGCCCGCCTTCCTGGCGCGCCAGACCGACCTGGTGGAGGCCATGGCCCGCACCGGCAACGTCATCAACATCAAGAAGCCGCAGTTCCTCAGCCCGAGCCAGATGAAGAACATCACCGACAAGTTCGAGGAGTGCGGCAACGATCGCCTGATCCTGTGCGAGCGCGGTGCCAACTTCGGTTACGACAACCTGGTGGTGGACATGCTGGGCTTGGGCGTGATGAAGAAGAGCACGGGCGGCTACCCGGTCATCTTCGACGTGACTCACTCCCTGCAGTGCCGCGATCCCATGGGCGCCGCATCCGGTGGTCGCCGCGAGCAGGTGACCGAGCTGGCCCGCGCCGGCATGGCGGTAGGTCTGGCGGGTCTGTTCATCGAATCCCACCCGGATCCGAAGGTGGCCCGCTGTGATGGCCCGAGCGCCCTGCCGCTGGAGAAGCTGGAAGGTTTCCTCAAGCAGATGAAGGCTATCGACGATCTGATCAAGGGTTTCGAGCCCCTCGATACCTCTGCCTGATATTGGCAATGGATAGCAAAAGGCCCCGCGATGCGGGGCCTTTTTGTTTGGCGAGCCTGGCTTGTGGCCATGAAAAACGGCCCCCGGGGGCCGTTTTTGAGGGCAGGCTGTGCAGCCCGCCGTCACGACAGAGTGTGGATCACAGGCTCTGGGTGAAGGTACGGGTTACCACGTCACGCTGCTGTTCCGGGGTCAGGGCGTTGAAGCGCACTGCGTAGCCGGACACACGGATGGTCAGCTGCGGGTATTTTTCCGGGTTGGCGATGGCGTCTTCCAGGGTTTCGCGACGCAGCACGTTGACGTTCAGGTGCTGGCCACCTTCAACGGCCGGCTCGGCCTGAACCGGCAGCTCGCGGTATTCGAACTGGCCCAGCTCGGCGATCTGGACTTCCTGATCGGCAGTGAAGGCATCGCCTTTGGCGCAGATGCAGCGAGCCTGTTGCTTCTCTTCGTCCAGCAGCCAGAAAGAGTTCAGCAGAGCGGTGTTGGCGGCCTGGGTGATTTGAATGCCTTTGATCATGGTATGACTCCTCAATGGGAAGCGGATCCGACTGTAAGGAAATTACCCTGATGTAGTTAAGCTACCGCGAATTTCGATGGCTTAAAGGGGCCTTGCCTTACACCTTTACTTTGATGGGGTCATATATACCACGGTGGGATTATTACGAAAATTGATCCAAATCAATAAAATCCCACTTAGCTTGCGCCAAGTAGGATTAAATTATTGAGTTGAATCAAAAATAGGTCATTTTTCTGATTTCGTAAGATATCCAAATCATACATCTTTTATCTGTTTAATCTAGTAATTTAACTACATGTTTTGTCTTGTTTTTAAGATAAACGGGTAGCCGGCAGATGGCTGATGGAAAGGAAATTGGCGGTGAAGGAAGCGGTTGCAGCGCGCGACTCCATCTGCAGCGGTTGCCAGGGAGAAAACCCGATATCTCCTGATCGGATGGGGCCTGTGTGTGGTGATGTCATGTGATCGCAGGCAAATGATGCTGTCCATCATGCCCTGCCACGGTTGCGTCTTGCGGGCTGGCCCCCTATCCTGAGCCCTTCGCCGTATCAAGTGAGGAGTTCGGGGTGCTGACCTGGAGTGATGTGATTGGCTCGGAAAAAGAGCAGGACTATTTCAAGAGTACGCTGGCGACGGTGCGCAGTGAGCGGGAAGCGGGCAAGGTGATCTATCCACCCGCAGCCGATGTCTTCAACGCGTTCAAGCTCACCGAACTGGATCAGGTCAAGGTGGTGATCCTGGGCCAGGATCCGTACCACGGCCCCAATCAGGCCCATGGTCTCTGTTTCTCCGTGCTGCCCGGGGTGCGCACCCCGCCCTCGCTGGTCAACATCTATAAAGAGATGCAGCGGGATCTGCCAGGGTTTGTCACACCGGATCACGGCTTTCTCGAATCCTGGGCCAAACAGGGGGTGCTGCTGCTCAATACCGTGCTGACGGTGCAGGCCGGCCAGGCCCACTCCCACGCACATCTGGGCTGGGAAACCTTCACCGACCGGGTGATCGAGCAGATCAATGCCAGCTGTCAGGGCGTGGTCTTCCTGCTCTGGGGTGCCCATGCCCAGAAGAAGGGGCGTTTCATCGACCGGCAGCGCCATCACGTGCTGACCGCCCCCCATCCCAGCCCGCTCTCTGCCCATCGTGGCTTCATCGGTTGTGGCCATTTTTCCGAGACCAACCGGCTGCTGGAACAGCAGGGCAAACAGCCCATCCAATGGAATTCAGTCTGCGGCTGACTTGATTGAGTGCAAAGTTTGGTCGGCAGATGACCGTATACTCAGGGAAGTGACAGTTTATTTCAGCGAAGGAGTGCCTATGTTATCCAGTCTGCACAAGGATCATCTCAACATCGCCCGGCTACTGGGGCTGCTCAAGCACAAGCTGGCAGCCATTCAGGCCGAGCAGCCCATCAGCTACTTTCTGATCCGCGATGTCATCGACTACCTACGGGAAGTGTCTGACAAGTACCATCACCCCAAGGAAGACATGATCTACGAGTACTACCTCAAATACCGGGTCGTGGAGGGAGAGGTCGCCAATCGTCTGCAGGAGGAGCACGCCAAACTGCTGGAGGCGGGCACCGAACTCAAGGAGATGGTGGAGATGATCCTGATGGATGCGGTGATCCCGCTCGACCAGTTCACCGGTAAGCTGGAACGTTTCGTGGCGCTGCAGGAGGCGCACATGAACTACGAGGAGGGGGTGATCTTCCCCCTGCTGCGGGACACCCTGACCGAAGATGACTGGCGTCATCTGGAGCAAAACTGGCAAAACCGTGCCATCGGTGATCCCCTGTTCGGGGCCGAGGTGAGCCAGAACTTTCAGGCGCTGGCCCAGCGTCTCTCGCTGCCTCCGGTGAGCGTGTAATAAGGCCAGGTTGCACCATCAACAAATAGATAAACGGCAAAAGGCCTCCATCCGGAGGCCTTTTCATATCTGGCAAACACCAAGCAGCTTGGCCATCTCGACTACCCATGTGCTAGCCGGGGGCGTCTTTCTCGGGGCCGGATTGCGGGGGAGGGACAGGTTTGTCGATATTGGTGCGGGGTCAGGCCGAACTCCTGCTTGAAGCGGGCGGCGAAGCGACTGGGGGAGTCGTAGCCGCAGGCGAGAGCTACCTCCAGCGGAGTGAGGGATTGCTGCAGCAAGGTGAGGGCATGACTCATGCGCACCTGGGCCAGCAGTTGGCGAAAACTGCGTCCTTCGCTGGCCAGCTTGCGCACCAGGGAGGCGCGACTCATGGCGAAGTGGGGAGCAACCCCCTCCAGAGTATGGTCGGCGCCGGGCTCCACGCCGAGATAGCGGGCCAGCCGCTCCCCCAGCGTTATGGTGCGGGCCGGATAGAGCAGATCGAGAGCCCGGGCGGCGTGCAGTTCGGCATAAAAGCCCTGTAGCAGCTCGGCTTGGGTTGCCTCGCTCACTCCTCGCTCGGCCATGGTGGTGACCAGTTCGAAGCAAAATGCCAGTCCGGGGGTCACTTTTACCCTGGGTTCTCGCAGCCTCTGTGGAACCGCGGCGATGGCCGATAGCCAGGCATCGGGCGGCTGCGCCAGCAGGGTCAGGGCATGGGAGCGGAATGTGCCCTGCTCCGGCTGGTTGACGAAGGTGAGCTGGTGGCCCGCCGGGATCAGCAGCCAGCTCTCCCTGTCAAACGTCAGGCGCCGCTCTTTCCACCACAGCTGCTTGTGCCCTTGTTTCACCCAGATGAGGGTTGGGGCATAGATGAGCACCCGGTGCAGGGGCTGCTGGCGGATCCCGAGGTAGTGGTGCTGTTGCAGCAGGGGCGTGCTCATCCGGCGGACTCCTAGGGGGTGACGAAGGTGGCGGTCAGGGTAGCCTTGCCAAGGGCCATGGCGTTGAGCATGTAGCCTACCATGGCGGGCGGGGTATCTGCCTTCACCTCCAGATCCTGGGGCAGGGCCCAGGCGGTGAACTGGTAGCGGTGCATGCCGTGGCCTGCGGGCGGGCAGGGGCCGCCGTAGCCCTGGCTGCCGAAGTCGGTTCTCAGCTCCAGCCCCTGCTTGAGCTTGCCGGAGGCGTTGGTCGGCAGCTCGCTCTGGCTGGCCGGCAGATTGACCACCAGCCAGTGCCACCAGCCGCTGCCGGTGGGGGCATCCGGATCATAGGTCGTGATGGCGACGCTTTTGGTGCCGGCGGGCAGATCCTGCCAGCTCAGCTGGGGCGAGCGGTTCTCGCCGCTGCAACCAAAGCCGTTGAAGCTGAACACCTTGTCCATCGGCTGGCCTTCGCGGATGTCGGTGCTGTTCAGGGTCATGGCACCTGCAGGCAGGGCGGCCAGACAGAACAGGGGCAGCAAAGCGGAACGCAGGGGTAATCTCATAAGGTGACTCCTCGTGTGGTAACGGGTTCACTTTAGCCAAACAGGGATAAATGGAAGTTACGTAACGGCTCAATGAGGCGCTATCCAGGCCATTATATGAGTCGATATGTCGTTTGTGAGATTGGTGAGGGGGAAGAGAGAGATAAAAAAACCGGCATCCAGAATGCCGGTTTTTATGTGCCGAGAGGGCGGGCGACTTAGCGCAGGATCATCTCGTCACGACCCGGGCCGACGGAAACCATCGGAACCGGTACGCCGAGCAGCTGTTCGATGCGCAGCACGTACTGCTGGGCAGCCTTGGGCAGCTCTTCGAAGGTGCGGCAGCCGCTGATGTCTTCGCTCCAGCTTTCCATCTGCTCGTAGACTGGCTTAAGGGCGGCAGTTTGCGGCCAAATCGGGTTTTCGGTGTGGGCACCTTCGTAGGCCACGCAGATCTTCAGATCCGGCAGACCGGTCAGGCAGTCCAGCTTGGTCAGGGCCACTTCGGTGGCGGCCTGCAGCTCGACACCGTTCTTGGTGGCCACGGCGTCGAAGTAGCCGACGTCACGGGGACGGCCGGTGGTCGCGCCGAACTCGTTGGTGATCTTGCGGAACTCGTCCTGGTTCTCCATGGCGGTCAGCAGGGTGCCGGTACCGACGGAGGAGCTGAATGCCTTGGCCACGGCGATGACGCGCTCCGGGCGCAGACCCGGCAGGCCGCCACCGATGCCGGCGTAGGCGCCGGAAACGTGGGAGGAGGTCACCCAGGGGTATTCGCCGTAGATGAGGTCACGGCCGGCGCCCAGCTGGGCTTCGAACAGCAGGGTCTTGCCTTCGGCCTGCAGGGCCTTGAGCGGCATGCTGACGTTGCAGACGGCGTCGATCCAAGAGGCGGAGACTTCCAGCAGCCAGTCGGCCATTTCCTGGGCGGTCTGGGCAAATTCGAAGTCCGGGTAGAGGGCCTTCATCTGCGGCAGTTTCCAGTCCAGCATGAACTGGATGCGCTCGACCAGCACGTCCGGCTGTTTCAGCCAGCCAACCAGGATCGCTTTCTTCATCACGCGATCGCCGTAGGCGGGGGCAATGCCCTGACGGGTGGAGCCATAGGCGCCGTCACCCAGACGCTGCTCTTCCAGGGTATCTTCCAGTGCGTGCAGCGGCAGGCACAGGGTTGCGCGGTCAGAGATGGCCAGCTTGGGAGTGATGCCGGAGGCTTTCACTTCGTCGAGTTCGGCGGTGAGCTTCTCGGGGCTGATCACCATGCCCGGGCCGAGCACGACCAGGCAATCCGGGTTGAACACGCCACTCGGGACCTGGTGCAGCTTGAAGGTGCCAAGATCGTTGACCACGGTGTGGCCGGCGTTGTTGCCGCCCTGGAAGCGAATGCTGGCACCGGCTTGGCCTGCCAGATAATCCACGATGCGGCCCTTGCCTTCATCACCCCAGTTGGCACCTACGACTACGATAGACGACATGACTCTTTCTCCTAAGACGTTAGGCATCCATCCTAGGAGCCTGATGTGGATTAGAAAAATTAATTATCTTTATAATTCCGATAATAAAACCATATAATTGTGGCCATTTTAGCGGCAACCTCTCCCGCTGTTGCCGTGCAAAACCCCGCAAGACGGGAGTGGAGGAGCCACATGCTGGATATTCACTGGCTGCAAACCTTTGTCACCCTGGCCCGGTTGCAGCACTTTGGCCAGACCGCCACCGAGCTGCACATGACCCAGCCCAACGTCAGCCTGCACATCAAGCGGCTGGAGCAGGCGACCCGGGTACGACTCATCGAGCGCAGCCCGTTTCGCCTGACCCAGGCGGGGGAGCGACTGCTGCAAAGCGCCGAGCGTGCCATCGCCGAGTTGCAGCTGTGCCAGTCCGACCTCAATGCGCTCAATCAGTTAAGCCAGGGGACGCTCGCTATCGCCGCCAGCGACATCATTTCCCGCCTGTTGCTGATCCAGCCGTTTCAGCGCTTCAAACGGGAGTTTCCCGGCATCGACCTCACCCTGTTCAACACCACCTCGGATCAGGCGGCGGAGCTGGTCAAGGCGGGCAAGGCGGATCTCGGCTTCGTGATGGCGCAAAAGCGCAGCGAGCCGCTCTTCTATACCGAACTGCAACAGGTGACCTGGTGCGCCCTGGGTCACGGGCTGGCCCGCTGGCAGGCGAGGGCGCAGGTCGGGGCTGGGGGGGATGAGAGAAAGAGCGATCCCCTCGACGAGCCGACCCTGATCCTGCTGGGGCACGATACCCGCACCAGGGCGCTTATCGACCCCTCCCTGCCGCTGCTGGGGTTGCCCCCCTGCCGCATCATGGAAGTTGGCAGCGTGGATGCCCAGCTGGATTGGGCCGAGGCGGGATTTGGCGTGGCCATAGTGCCCGACTTCTCGCTGCACCCCAGGCTCAACCTGACCGCCCCCGTCACCAGCCTGACCGATTTTCCCGGTACCAGTCTGGGGTACGTGGTGCGCCAGAATCAGGTGCTGTCGCGGGCCATCAAGCAGTTGCTGGTCTGGGTGGAGGAGGAGATCCAAAAACCCAACCCCTATCTGGCGCGAGAGGCGGGGCAGTGATCAGAACGTCATAAATCAAAGGGGCAGCTGTGGCTGCCCCTTTGATTTTATTGGGTTTGCCCGTTTCAGGGCTGCGACGGCGTCGTGTCGCCGGCGGCAGCTTCCGGCACAGATTCATCTGCTGGAGTCGTCCCTTGCGCCGCGCTGGTGGTTGCTTGTTCCCTGTTATCCGGCGTGACGGCCTCTGACGGCGCCGCTGCCGACACCGTATCCGGAGCCTCGGTATTTGGGGCAACCTCGTCCGGGGTCGCCCGGGTAGGTGAGGTTTCGCTGGCGGGCTCGGTGGCAACGGCGGCGCTGGCGACATTGCCTGCGTCGGCAGGGGGCTCAGTGGTGGTCGGTTCGGGAGTATCCCCTTTCGGGGCATCCTGCAGCGAATCATCCGGCATCAGCAGTTCAGGGGCCAACGGCAGGGGCTCGGGCGCCTGAGCCGACATGCCGGCATGGAGGGGCAGCTCGGTCTGCGCCTGCAGACGCTCCACGGTAATCTTGCTCAAGGCCGGGTGTAGCCGGCTGAACTGCTTGACCCGTGCCAGCAGGGTGTCACGCACGGTGCGCACTATGGGATCCGGCAGGCTGGCCAGCGCCACCAGTTCGGCGCTCATGCCGATGTTGTTGATGGCGGAGATCTGCCCCGGATAGAGGTTGGCAGCGATGCGGCTGCGCTGGTAGTAGGGATGCTCCTTGAGCAGGCGATCGATCTGATCCCCCTCGATGGGGATGAGGCGCACCTTGCAGCGGCCGGTCAGATCGCCGATCGCCAGGCTGGGGTGCCCGGCAACGATAAAGGCGGCATCCAGGCTGCCATCGCACAACCCTTCCAGCGGATCCCGGCCCGGGGTGAGCTGATAGGTGGCAAACTGGCCGGAGTGCCACCCCATGGCGTTCATCAGGGCCTGGCTGGTAGTGGGCTCGCCGGCGCCGGGTTCACCCGGATAGACCCGCTTTCCTTCGATATCTGCCAGGGTGGTGATGCCGCTGGTGGGGCTGGCCAGCAGGGTCAGCGACTCCTGATAGAGGCGAAACAGACTGCGCAGTTTGTGGTTGGCGCCTTGTCCGCTGAAAGGTCCGGTGCCGTGCAAGGCGTGGTGGAGGATATCGGACTGCACCAGCGCCAGCTGCACGTCCCCCTCTTCCAGCGCCTTCAGGTTGGCCAGAGAGCCGTGGGTACTCTGTACCGTGCAGCGATCGCCGCGCAGGGCATGGTCTGCATTGAGCACCCGACAGATGGCGCCTCCGGTGGGGTAGTAGACGCCATTGACCGGCCCGGTACCTATAGTCAGCGCCTGGCTGGTGACAGGCAGCAGGGCGCAGAGGGGGAGCAGAAGGTGACGCAAGATCCGTAAATGCATAGTTGACCGTCAACTGGGGAGTGGGATGAAAGGGATGGGCCATGCCCATCCCGCTTGCTGGGGTATCAGGCTTTGCCGCGACTCAGGATCGCTTTTTCCATTCGGGCCAGCGCCTTGGTCAGGGTAGCACGGGTACAGCCGAAGTTGAGACGCACGAACTGGCCGTCGCCAAACTGGGCGCCCGGCGAGAGTCCGACCCCGGCCTGCTCGAAGAAGGCGATGGGATCATCGAGCCCAAGGCCACTGACGTCGAGCCAGGCCAGATAGGTGGCCTGATGGTTCGCCAGGGTGACACCGAGCCAGCGGGCGACGGCCTGTTCGATCAATGCCAGGTTGGCGGCCAGATACTCGATCTGCTCGCTGAGCCACTGCTCACCGCCCTCGTAGGCGGCCTCGGCTGCCACGAAGCCCAGCAGGTTCACGTCGGCGCTGATGCCGCGCATCGCCTGCTGCAGCTTGAGGCGCAGACGGGCATTGGGCACCACAGCAAACGAACAGCACAGACCCGCGATATTGAAGGTCTTGCTCGGGGCCATCATCACGGCCGAGCGTTCGGCGGCGTCCGGGCTGATGGCGCCGTAGGGGATGTGGCGGGCGTTTTTATCCAGCAGCAGGTCGCAGTGGATCTCATCGGAGCAGATCACCAGATTGTGGCGCGCGGCGATGGCGTCGATGGCCAGCAGCTCTTCGCGGGTGAAGACGGTGCCCCCCGGGTTGTGGGGGTTGCACAGCAGCAGCAGATCGGCGGAGGGGGCCTGACGCTCCAGCTCTTCCAGATCCAGTACCCAGCGGCCCGCCTCTTCTACCATGGGCACGGTGAGCAGGGGGCGGTCATTGAAACCGGGGGCCTGCAGGAAGGGGTAGTAGACCGGCTTGGGGGTGATGATGCCGCGGCCATGCTGGCTCCAGGCCTTACAGGCGAGGTTCAGCCCCGGCACCACGCCGGGCAGGAACACCAGCCACTCTGGCTGTATGGTCCAGCCGTAGCGGGTCGCCAGACGTTCGATGATGAGTTCGATCAGGCGGGGCGAGGGGCGTGAATAGCCGAAAATGCCGTGGGCGACGCGCCGGGTGAGCGCCTTGATGACGGCGGGAGGGGCGGAAAAATCGGTGTCGGCAACCCACATGGGCAGCACGTCCTGACCCTTGTACTTGTCCCATTTCAGGCTCATGGTGCCACTGCGGTCTATTTCCCGATCAAAATCAAACATGCGAACTCCTTGTGCTGGCCGGATGGGCTTTCACTCTACGGGGTCGCGGCCTTGCTCGCAAGGCGCAAGCGGCGGGAGGCCAGCCTTGAGTCGCCTGTTGATAATGGCATAAGATGACTGGCGTTATTTTGAACGGCGACAGCCGTGAATCCCTTCCTTAGATTCTCCAGCCAGTGGTAATGCTATGAGCTTGTCGATAGCGGCGGTTAAACGCCCGGATCCCGTTTCCCTCTCGTTTCTGGCCGTGACTTTCATGACCGGGGTCACCGTCGCCCTGCAGGTGCCGACCCTGAGCCTGTTTCTGGCCGAAGAGGTGCAGGTGCGCCCGTTTTTGGTGGGGGCATTCTACACAGTCAATGCGGTGATCGGCATCCTCATCAGCCAGTGGCTCGGCCATCGCTCCGACAACAGGGGGGATCGCAAGCAGCTGATCCTGCGCTGCTGCTTTGCCGGCGTGGCGCTCTCTTTGCTGTTTGCCTGGAACCGCAACTACTGGCTGCTGGTGAGCCTGGGGGTACTGCTCGCCAGTCTGGCCGCCACCGCCAGTCCCCAGTTGTTTGCCTTGGCGCGGGAGTATTCCGACAGCCGCAACAAGCGGGCCGACATGTTCAGCTCGGTGATGCGGGCCCAGTTTTCCCTGGCCTGGGTGATAGGGCCGCCCATCGCCTTTGCCCTGGCCATCGGCTATGGCTTTGAACTGATGTACCTCGCCTCCGCCCTGGCTTATCTGCTCTGTGCCCTGGTGGTGTGGCGCTGGCTCCCCTCACTGCCCCTGCCTGCCGCGAGCAGTGACCAGGAGCGGGTGAGCAGCTGGCGGGATCCGGCAGTGCGCGCGCTCTTCATCGCCTCCACCCTGATGTGGACCTGCAACAGCATGTACCTCATCAATATGCCGCTCTACATCACCCGGGAGCTGGGGCTGGACGAGAAGCTGGCCGGCATCCTGATGGGCACGGCGGCGGCGCTTGAAATTCCCTTCATGCTGCTGCTGGCGGTAATGGCTGGCGTCGCTTTTTACGGCGGACTGGTGACCCTCTCCAGTCAGTACGCCCTGATCGCGCTGCAGCTGTTCAACGCCATCTTTATCGGGATCGTCGCCGGGATCGGGATGTCCTACTTTCAGGATCTGATGCCGGGGCGGGCGGGGGTGGCGACCACCCTGTTTGCCAACAGCATACGGACCGGCTCCATCATGGCGGGGGCCATCGCCGGTACGGTGGCGGAGCTGTGGGGTTTTCACGCCGTCTTCATGGTGGCGCTGGGATTGGCGCTGGTGGCACTTGCCGCCTGCTGGCGGGTACCCGAGGTCTGAGGGTTCAGCCCTCTTGCCGGGTGTCGCTCTGGTATTCACTGCGCAGGCAGCGCAGCAGCAACTCGGTGGCGGGGCCCAGGGAGTCGGGAGAGAGGGTCAGCAGATAGGTATAAAGATGGCGCTCGCCGCCATTTTTCAGATCCAGCTGTACAAGGGATCCTTCGCTTAGTTCGCGTTCCACCAGATGGCGCGGCAGCCAGGCATAGCCCAATCCCTGGTGCAGCATGGCGATCACCTCGTGGTAGTGGGTCGCATTCCAGCCGGTATCGTCTGCATCGTTCCAGTCCACCGAGCGGTGAATGGGCGGATGCAGGCTGATCCGGTTATGACCGGTCAGGGCATCGTTGCCCAGTGGTTGTGGCAGGGTGGCCAGGGGGTGATGGGCGGCGCACAGGGGGATCAGGCAGATCTCATCGAGCAGCAGACCGGTACGATCGCCGGGCAGGTGCTCCGAAATCATCAGATCGCCGGGTTGTAACGCATTGAAGTGACAGTGAATACGTTCATGCAGGTTGACGCGGCAGCCACGGCTGCGGGGGTAGAAGTGGGCCAGTGCCCGGTAGAGCCGCTCCCTTGGCTGCAGCGCCGAGACATAGAGGTTGATCTGCGGCTCCCACTGGCGCTCCAGGTTGTTGGCCAGGTTCTCCAGCTCCTCCACCTGCTGGCTCAGCTGGCGGGCACGCTTGAGGAAGATCTCCCCCGCCGCGGTCAGCACCGCCTTGCGCCCGCGCACCTCCAGCAAGGGCACCCCCAGACTCTGTTGCAGCTTGGCGACTGCATGGTTGAGGGAGGACTGGCTCTTGTTCAGGGCTTCTGCGGCCTGGGCGTAACCACCACAATCGACCACTGCCTGAAAGATCCGCCATTGCTCAAAGGTGCTTTTGGGACGAAACATAGTTCAACCTGGTTGGGATGGAGTTGCCGGGGAAATCATACAGGGGGCCGTGAACCCCTATAGAATTTAACCCCTGCAACAAGTATGGCTCCGGATATTGTATTGATTTATTTGGGTTGGGCCACGAAGGTCTGGCCGGTTTGACCGCGGCTGTCCGGCCCCATCAGATAGAGATAGAGCGGCATCAGGTCGGCCGGGGTTTTGAGGGTCTGCGGATCTTCCGCCGGGAAGGCGCTGGCTCGCATCCGGGTGCGGGTGCCACCCGGGTTGAGAGTGTTAACTCGCACCTTGGTGTTCTCCAGCTCGTCCGCCAGCACTTCCATCATGCCCTCGACGGCGAACTTGGAGATGGCGTAGGTGCCCCAGTAGGCTCGTCCCTTGCGGCCCACGCTGGAGGAGGTGTAGACGATGGAGGCATCGCCGTGCTCCTTGGCGGTCTGGCGAATGAGCGGCAGCAGCGCCTGGGTCAGCAGGAATTCGGATTTGACGTTGACCTGCATCACCTCGTCCCACTCCTTCTCCTGGATGTGTTCGAATGGTGACAGGGTGCCCAGCAGGCCGGCGTTGAACAGCACGCCATCGAGGCGACCAAACTGCTGGGCAAAGGTCTCGGCCATGCCGCGATAGTGGGCGGCGGTGGCCCCTTTCAGATCCACCGGAACGATGGCGGGCAGGGGATAACCGGCGGCTTCAATCTGGTCATACACGGCCTCGAGCTTGGCGCTGGTGCGGCCGAGCAGGATCACGGTGGCGCCGTGAGCGGCGTAGGTGAGGGCCGCCTCGCGGCCGATCCCGTCTCCGGCACCGGTGACCAGAATGACCCTGTCCTTGAGCAGATCGCGGGGTGCCTGATAATCGAGCATGACAACTCCTGTTAACAAATTCTGGGCATAAGTGCATGGCAATCGGGGGCAAGTGTACTGATCCGGGCGCCTGTTTGGCCAGTCGATGACAAGAAAAATGTGAAGAAAATAGAGAGGTTGTGTTGGTCAAGTTGGTTTTTTGACGCGCTGGCCCAGAGTTTTTGCGCCGCTCTCGCAAACTCCCTAGAATGTGACAAAACCGATCCCTTCTGGAGTCCACAGTGACATTTTTGACCGAATACGGCCTGTTTTTGGCCAAGACAGTGACCTTCTTGCTGGCCATCGGTGCCATCATCCTGATGATCGTTGCCAGCCGTCAGCCCAAGGCTCGCAAGGGAGAGCTGGAGGTGAGCGATCTCTCCGCCGAGCTGGAGCGTGGGCGTTTTCAGCTCAAGAGCGCCCTGGCCGGCAAGGCGGAGCGCAAGTTGCTGGAGAAGCAGCAGAAAGAGGAGCAGAAGCAGCGCGCCAAGGCTGGCGATGAGCGTAGCCGTCTGTTTGTGCTCGATTTCCATGGCAGCATGGATGCCAAGGAGGTCGCCTCCCTGCGTGAAGAGGTGAGCGCCGTGATTGGCGTGGCCCAGCCCGGTGACGAGGTGTTGCTGCGGCTCGAGTCAGGTGGTGGCGTGGTGCACGGGTATGGCCTTGCGGCCTCCCAGTTGCAGCGTCTGCGCGACAAGGGCATCAAGCTCACCGTGGCCATCGACAAGGTGGCAGCGAGTGGCGGCTACATGATGGCTTGCGTGGCGGATCAGATCCTGGCTGCTCCCTTTGCCATCGTCGGTTCCATCGGGGTGATCGCCCAGATGCCGAACTTCAACAAGCTGCTGAAAAAGCACGATATCGAATTCGAGATGCACACTGCGGGTCAATACAAGCGCACCATCACCATGTTCGGTGAGAATGACGATCTGGGGCGCGAGAAGTTTCGCGAGGAGCTGGCCGCCATCCACGAGCGCTTCAAGGCATTCGTGGCCGAGCACAGACCCGCGCTCGAGATCGACAAAGTCACCACGGGCGAGCACTGGCTGGCGAGCCAGGCCAAGGGGCTGGGATTGGTGGATTCCCTCTGCACCAGCGATGACTATCTGCTGGCGCAGGCCGGTCACCACAAGGTGGTGGGCATTCGCTATCGCAAGCCCAAGAGCCTGACCCAGAAACTGGGTCAGCAAGGCGCGCAGGCGCTGGAAGCGGGCCTCGGCCGCCTCTGGCAGCAGAGTCCCTGGCGCTAGCTCGGGTGCTTTGCGTGTGCGTCTGGGGGGCGGACACGCGGACCAACCAGCAGGCCAGTCGGAGAGATCCGGCTGGCCTCTCTTTTTATTGAGGGGAAAGCTGGGAATGAAGTTGCCTCCATTGAATCCCCTTGCTACAACTGAACGCTTTCCCCTCTTCATCGTTGCCCCCGTAGGGCAGGGAGCATAGGCCATGCAATGGAGCACCTTAAGGCAATTTACCCCTCTGGTCTGGATCGTCATCCTGGGTACCTTCATGGTGCGTACCAGCTACTACATGGTGTGGCCGTTTCTCTCCATCCTGCTCTATCGGGACTATGGGTTGTCGGCCACCCTGATAGGTTTGCTGCTGGGGGGCTCGATGGCGCTCTCCACCCTGGTCAGCTTCTACGGTGGCTGGCTCTCTGATCGCTTCGGGCGTCGCAGCATACTGCTGGCGGGCTGTCTGGTGGCGATGCTCTGCTTCGGGCTGCTCGGCTTCTCCCACGCCGTCTTCTGGCTCGGCGTCGGGGTGATGGGCAGTGGCCTCTCATCCGGGCTCATCGATGCCCCCGGCAAGGCGCTGATGGCCGACAGTCTGGCGTCGGCCAAGGCGCGGGAGCTGGCGCTGCATCTGCGCTACTTCCTGCTCAACCTGGGGGCGGCACTGGGGCCGCTTCTGGGAGTGACTCTCGGCATCAATGCCCAGCAGGAGACCTTCGTGGTGCTGTCGCTCAGTTATCTGCTGCTGGGGCTGGCCTTTGTCTGGGGCTTTCGTCAGGTGGCCGCCACCGGCAAGCGCAGCATGGGCGGCCCGGGTCTGCGCGATGCCATCAGGGTCTTGTTGGCAGATCGGGCCTTTTTGCTGCTGGTGATGGCCAACCTCCTGATGGTGCTCGTCTACTCCCAGTTTCACTCGCCACTGGTGCAGTATCTCACCCGTGCCGGCATGCCCGAGGTGGCGGAGCTGGTGGCCCTGCTGGTGACCACCAATGCCTTGACCGTGGTGGTGCTGCAGTTCCCGCTGCTGCGGCTGCTCTCGCGCTGGCCAGTGCGGGTTCGGTTGCATATCGGCATGGCCCTGTTTCTTGCGGCCCAGCTGTTGTTTGCCATGGGGGATCCCCTGGTGCGCAGCCACTGGTTTGCGGCCGTGCTGCTGCTCAGTCTCGGTGAAACAATCCTGTTTCCGCTGCTCAACGTGCTGATCGATCAAATGGCGCCCGGCCACCTCAAGGGCAGTTACTTCGGGGCCAGTGCCCTGGCGGGGTTGGGCGGTGCGGCGGGGGCCTTGCTGGGGGGCTGGATCATCGAGCGGTGGAGCGGGCAATGGCTCTACCTGCTGATGACCCTGCTCTGTGTCGTGACCTTCATGCTCTATGAATGGGGAGCCAGGTTGCAGAGGCGCAGGCCGTCGTCCCCCGTGCTGGAGCAGGGTTAAGAGATCAGTGGGTGTTGCCCGGGGTGACCTCCTTGAGCGCCTTCTTGGCGGCATACATGCGTTCGTCGGCAAGGCGGATGAGACTCAGGCCATCGTCGTAGCGCTCCGGGCCTGTCTGCACTATGCCGATGCTGAGGGTGATGTCTTCCAGCTGTTCCTTGAGAGTCTTGGTGAGCCGCTTGAGGTAGATGTCGCGGGCCTGTGATTCGCTGCAGTTGGGCAGGATCAGGCAGAATTCGTCCCCGCCATAGCGAAAACAGCTGTCTTCGGTGCGAGAGACTTTGCGAATGCAGTTACCCACGACCCGCAGGATCTCGTCCCCCCGCTGGTGCCCCTCCGTGTCATTGATTTGCTTGAAGTTGTCTATGTCGAGATAGGCGATGGCCACAGGCTCGGCCCGGCGCTGGCAGGTGCGCAGGGTCAGCAGCAAGCGCTCCTGCAGATGGCGCACATTGAGCAATCCGGTCAAGGCATCGGTGCGATTGAGCTCCTCCAGCTGCTGGGTACGCTCGCGCACCTTCTCCTCCAGCAGTCTGGCGTAGTTGTCCGATTTCTCCTTGGAGGATTCGATCTCCGATACCAGGCTGCGGATATAGGTCTCGAATACCAGGGTAATGTCGAACAGAAACAACTTGTCGAGAGCGGTCAGCATGGCGACGCGATCCGCCTCTTCGCCTATCTGGTCGAAGATGTCTTCAATGAGCAGCGCCTTGAGGGTGTTGATGGCGGCAAGATAGAGCTTGGGTTCCACTCCGATCCGCTTGTGTACCAGCCCGATCCGCAGCCGGTTGTTGACGTACTCCAGATCGTAGAGGCCGCTGAACAGGTCGAGGATGTAGCGGCGCTGGGCCGTGCGCAGCCGGGTCAGGGTATCGGCGTCGCCGATCAGCAGGGCAATCTCGGTGATGGCAGTTTGTTGCTGGTAGAACTGATCCACCAGGGTATCGATACGGGGTTCTATATTGCCGTGATAGCTGCCGAGCAGGTTGGCATCCCGTTCGGTGAACAGCAACAGCGCTTTGCGATGGGCAATTTCGAATTCGGTGATGCGCATCTGTTCGAGCAGGGTCTGTTCGGTTGGATTCATTGTTGTCCTCTGTCCATGGCGACGCCGTCGTCCGGCGGGGAATGCGGTGCAGATAAAGCCGTGATGGCAATTGATATTGTAGTCAGTTGAATGAGGGGGGGCCTTAATGACCCCCAAACTATGAGGGCCATGGTGTGGACTATAGGGGGGATGGAAGATAAAAAGTAATTAAAAACAGAGCATTAGAAAGTAAGTACCTTGTCGGCGGCGAGCGTCCACTGGGCCAGCATCGGCAGGGTTCCCACCTCGATCCCTTCGATGAGCGGCAGCGCCGTAATGCCGCGCGCATCGGTACAGGTCTTGCACAACCGTATGATCACCCCCTGGGCCAGCAGGATCTCCAGCATCTGGCGCAGATTGTACCCCTCGGCCGGGGCCTGACCCGCCAAGGCTGCGCTCACCGCGTCCGACATCAGAAACAGTTTCAATGTGGCGCCACCCTGTTCATTCAGGGCGATGGCCAGTCGCAGGGCATTGAACAGGGATTCGCTGCCGTAGGGGGCACCGTTGGCGATCACGACAATATCTTGCTTCATAACAGACTCCAGCTTGCAAAAGCGACATTGTAGAACCAACGGGAGAGGGATGGCGTGACTCAGTACAACTTCTGTCGCACCTGTTTCCCGTCGTCTTGACCCGGCCCCGGATCGAGGTTTTTATGGGCAGCTCGAAAAGCAGATATAACCGGGTGGATCCTGATGTGGAAGATGATAGGTGCGAGCCTGCTGTTGCTGGCGGGCCAGGCCTATGGCAGCCAAGCTGTCGGCTGCAAGGCTCGTTTGAAGGCGGTCGATGAACAACTGGTTGAGGCTAAAGCTCAAAAAAATGGCGACAGAGTAGCTGGGCTGGAGCGGGCAAAACGCAATATTCAGGCCTACTGTAGCGACGAAGGGCTTTACCGGGAGCAGCAACAACGGGTGGCAAAGATGCAGCAAGAGGTGGATGCGTATCTGAGTGAATTGCAACAGGCGCGTGTTGCCGGCAGACCGGACAGGGTAGCCGACAAGCAGGGCAAGCTCGATGCCTCCCAGCTTCGCCTGCTGGAGGCTGAACGCGAGCTGCTGGCGCTGCAGCAGCTGATTGGAAAGTCCTGAGCAGTAGCCGAAAGACACAATGAACAAGGCCGGGATATCCCCGGCCTTGTTGCATTCTATTGCCTGTGCATCCGCACAAACTTTTCCATCAGCTGTTCTTCCGTTTCCACATGGACGGGGTCCCGGAGGATGCAGTCCATGTGGCGCAGATGCTGATGCCGGTGTTACTGCCGGTGCATCCGTACGAACTTCTCCATCAACTGATCTTCGGTTTCCACATGAGCGGGATCCCGGATGATGCAGTCCGTGAACTGCAGACGCTGATGAAGGCGTTACTGCCGGTGCATCCGCACAAACTTCTCCATCAGCTGCTCTTCGGTCTCCACATGAGCGGGATCCCAGATGATGCAGTCGATAGGGCAGACACTGATGCAGGTCGGCTTCTCGTAGTGACCGACGCACTCGGTGCAGCGACTGGGGTCGATCTCGTAGATCTCCTCACCGAGGCTGATGGCCTGGTTCGGACACTCGGGATCGCACATGTCACAGTTGATACACTTGTCGGTGATGAGCAGGGACATCTCAGGCGGCCGAGTGGGGCTGACGGGTGTCCTCGCGCTCGCCGAGGTTGCGCAGCAGGATGCCGTAGTTCACGTCCACTTCCTTCGGTACCGGCACGTAGACCACGTGGCCGTTGCCCGGCGCGGTGTCGATAAGCTCGCCCTTGCGGTTCTGCATCTGCTCCAGATTGAAGCTGAGGTTGCCCTGCGGGGTCATCAGCTCCAGGCTGTTGCCCACCAGGAACTTGTTCTTCACCTCGACTTCCACCATGTCACCGTTGCGACCGGTGATCTCGCCGACGAACTGCTGGGTATCGGAGACCGAGTAGCCGTAGTCGTAGTTCTGGTATTCGCTGTGGTTGTGACGGCGCAGGAAGCCTTCGGTGTAGCCGCGGTGGGCCAGGTTCTCCAGGGTACCCATCAGGCTGCGGTCAAACGGGCGGCCGGCTACCGCATCGTCGATCGCCTTGCGATAGACCTGGGCGGTGCGCGCGCAGTAGTAGAAGGACTTGGTACGGCCTTCGATCTTCAGCGAATGGACGCCCATCCTAGTCAGGCGCTCCACGTGCTCGACGGCGCGCAGATCCTTGGAGTTCATGATGTAGGTGCCGTGCTCGTCCTCGAACGCGCTCATGTACTCGCCCGGACGGTTGGACTCTTCCAGCAGCACTAGGGCATCGGTCGGTTTGCCGGCGCCCAGGGTCGGGTCGACTTTCTGTACGGCGATGGGCTCCTGACGGTGGACGATCTGGCCCACCTCGTCTTCCTTGCCCTCGTGCACCTTGTACTCCCAGCGGCAGGAGTTGGTGCAGGTGCCTTGGTTAGGATCGCGCTTGTTGATGTAACCGGAGAGCAGGCAGCGGCCGGAGTAGGCCATGCAGAGGGCGCCGTGGACGAACACCTCGAGCTCCATCTCAGGCACCTGCATGCGGATCTCCTCGATCTCGTCCAGCGACAGCTCGCGAGAGAGGATGGCACGGGTCAGGCCCATCTGATGCCAGAACTTGACCGTGGCCCAGTTGACCGCGTTGGCCTGCACCGAGAGGTGAATGGGCATGTCGGGGAAGGCTTCACGCATCATCATGATGAGACCGGGGTCGGACATGATCAGCGCATCCGGGTTCATCTCCACCACAGGGCGCATGTCGCGGATGAAGGTCTTGAGCTTGGAGTTGTGGGGCTGGATGTTGGCCACCACGTAGAACTGCTTGCCGAGGGCATGGGCTTCGTTGATGCCGAGCTGCAGATTCTCGTGATCGAATTCGTTGTTGCGCACCCGCAGGCTGTAGCGGGGCTGGCCGGCATAGACGGCATCGGCGCCATAGGCGTAGGCGTAACGCATGTTCTTGAGGGAACCTGCGGGGGAGAGCAATTCTGGTTTAAACATGTCGGACTCTTATGTCTGATTGCAAATCAGGACGGCGCCACCTGATGGCGTCGTATGGGTTGAGCGGGGCTCGAGCAGCTTCTCGATGCGCCACGACCCGGCGGTGTCTCCATGCTGCACGTTCACAGGGGAGGCACCGGAAACACGGGGTGCGAGATTGTACTCGTCCCTACGTCATCATGCAATTTAGCAGGGGACGCCGGGAAGGCGCGAGCTGGCATGCCAGCCGCGTTCTGGGGACAGAGCCTGGGGGCAGATCAGTGAGCGAGGTGCACTCGGGGAAAGTGGCTGTTCATGAAGTGGCGGGGGACGCGGCCATTGCCGGCCTTGGCCAACCATTCCCAGTTCAGCTTCGGGGAGCCTGCCTTGAAGCGCTGGTAGGCAACCCCCTGATGCACCGTCAGGAACAGGGTGGTAGGCAGCCCCAGCTTGTTGCTGTAACGCACCATCAGATCCCCCTGATAGCGGCTGACCCTGAGCTTGAGTGCCTGCAATGTGAGTCCGTTGGCATGACCATCCTGGTCCCAGACTTCAAACATGATATGAAGACTCCAATGAAGATGTATCCACGATGCGCAATAGCCAGGGTTTTGACAAGTGTCAGATCTGACAGCAAGCAGAGGATAGGTGAGGAGCCAAAAAGCGAAAACCCGGCGCAGGGCCGGGTTTTCTTGAATGATGGTGGAGGGAGAAGGATTCGAACCTTCGAAGGCAGAGCCGTCAGATTTACAGTCTGATCCCTTTGGCCGCTCGGGAACCCCTCCACAGGGGCACTACACAAATTGTTCAGGAAGATGGTGGAGGGAGAAGGATTCGAACCTTCGAAGGCAGAGCCGTCAGATTTACAGTCTGATCCCTTTGGCCGCTCGGGAACCCCTCCACGGGGTATTTTCCTGATTGTTGCACTTGAATGGTGGAGGGAGAAGGATTCGAACCTTCGAAGGCAGAGCCGTCAGATTTACAGTCTGATCCCTTTGGCCGCTCGGGAACCCCTCCCCAAGTGCGAGGCGCATACTAACAGATCCTTGGGCTTTGTGAACCCCTTGCGCACCCTTCTGGCAGTAAAAAGTGACTGTTCGTCGATTTTTTGATACATCCCGCTCAAATTTCATGCTTATCAGCAAGTTGTGTGCTGTTTTTCTGCACAATATGCATCGGTTGCCTGTTCTGCGGGAATGAAAAACAGCATAAAAAAACAAGGCCGCCCTTAATCGGCGGCCTTGTGCTGCAAGGCAGGCTCAGCGCTGGAACGGGTAGACGGAGCCGAGTTTGAGGATCTGGGTCAGCTCGTCCAGTGCATTGCGGGACTCCAGCACCAGGGCCGGATCCCGCAGATCGTCCAGGGTCAGGCGATCGCGGTAGTGACGTTCCACCCAGGCGTCCAGACGGGCGAACTGGGCATCGTTGATGAGGCAGGCCGGATTGACGGCGGCCAGCTCCTCGTCATTCATGGCGACCCGCAGTCGCAGGCAGGCGGGTCCGCCGCCGTTGCGCATGCTCTGCTTCACGTCCATGTAGTGCACCTGCTTGATCGGGGTGCCCTGAGTCAGCAGCTTGTCCAGATAGGCTGACACAGCCGGGTTGTCGCGACACTCGGTGGGGGCGATGATGGCCATTTCGCCCGAGGGCAGGGTCAGGATCTGGGTGTTGAACAGATAGGATTTCACCGCATCCAGCACGGAAACTTCCGCCGTCGGCACCTCGATGAAGTGCAGGTCCCCTTCGCCAAACTTGGTGCGCACCTCGGCCAGCGCCGACTCGGTATTGAGGAACGCCTGCTGGTGGAAGAAGAGCACGTTCTGGTTGCCCACCGCGATCACGTCGTTGTGGAACACCCCCTGATCGATCACATCCGGGTTTTGCTGGATGAACACCACGCTCTCGTCACCAAGGCCATGGAGACGGGCGATGGCCTGGCTCGCTTCCAGGGTCTGGCGGGCCGGGTAGCGCTTGGGCGCGGGGTGGGAGAGATCAAAGGCGCTGCGACCGTAGACGAACAGCTCGACCCCCGCCTCGCCATAGGCGCGGCACAACCGGGTGTGATTGGCGGCCCCTTCATCGCCGAAGTGATCGTTTTCCGGCAGGTGGAGGTGGTGGCTGAAGTGGCGCTCGTTGTTGAACACGGCGCGCAGGATCCGGCCGGTAACCTCGGGCTCCAGAGAGCGGTGGAATTTGTTGGTCAGGTTGGCGGGGGTGAAGTGGATTCGGCCATCCTGGGTGTCGGCACTCGGTGATACGGTGGCGGCGTTGGCTGTCCACATGCTGGAGGCCGAATAGCAGGCCGCCAGTACGGCAGGGGCCTGTTTGGCAGCCTGTTCCAGCACTCTGGCATCGTTGCCGGTAAAACCGAGGCGGCGCAGGGTGGCGAGATCCGGCCGCTCCTGCGGGGCCAGCACCCCCTGGGTCATGCCAAGTTCGGTCAATGCCTTCATCTTGCGCAGCCCCTGTTTGGCCGCCTCCTTGGGATTGGAGGCTTCCTGGGCATTGCTTTGGGAGGCGACGTTGCCGTAGGAGAGGCCGGCGTAGTTGTGGGTCGGGCCGACCAGACCGTCGAAATTGACCTCGAAGTGCTTCATTGAGTACATCCTTTCGATTTTTATGATGGGTAGCGGTTCCTTCCGCGCGCAATGCGTCGGGGTGGGGCCATTATAAAGAGATTTTATGTTTTTGTAACAACCCGATAACCATCCTCTGTTTTTATGTCGTTTCAGATATAAAAAGAGGAGCGGTATGGCAGAAAATTGAAAAAGCGGTTGCGTCTGGCCCGCACCCTTCGCATTAATAAATAAAGAAGCATGGTAGTTCGGGCTGGTCTGGCAAATTTGTTCACAAGATTGCTTTTTCTCGTCAAATCTCTTATACAGCCCCACAAAACCGCACACCAACCCCGTCGGGTGCAATGAGGATAATAGTTACAGCATGGGCAAATCACTGGTCATAGTGGAGTCTCCGGCCAAGGCCAAGACGATCAACAAATATCTGGGCAAGGACTACGTGGTGAAATCCAGCGTCGGTCATGTTCGCGATCTGCCTACCAGCGGCAGTGCCAGCACCGAGCCCAAGAAACCTGTCATTCGCGGCATCAAGTTGAGCGAATCCGAGAAGGCGGCCAAGGAGCGCAAGGCCCTGTTCGCCCGTATGGGTATCAATCCGACCGCGGGCTGGCAGGCCAACTACCAGATTTTGCCCGGCAAGGAAAAGGTGGTCAGCGAGTTGCAGAGTCTGGCCGAGAAGGCCGACACCATCTATCTCGCAACCGACTTGGATAGAGAGGGGGAAGCGATCGCTTGGCACTTGCGCGAGATCATCGGTGGCGATGACAGCCGCTACAAGCGCGTGGTGTTCAACGAGATCACCAAGAGCGCCATCCAGGAGGCTTTTGCCCAGCCGTCCGAGCTCAACATCGATCGCGTCAACGCCCAGCAGGCCCGTCGTTTCCTCGACCGGGTAGTGGGTTACATGGTCTCTCCGCTCTTGTGGAAGAAGCTGGCTCGCGGCCTCTCCGCCGGCCGGGTGCAGTCGGTCGCGGTGCGTCTCATCGTCGATAAAGAGCGCGAGATCAAGGCGTTCGTGCCGGTGGAGTTCTGGGATCTCAACGCCGATCTGCTGACCGGTGATAAAGCTGATCTGCGGATGGAAGTGGTCAGCCGCAATGGCGCCGACTTCAAGCCGGTGACCCAGGCCGAGACCTTCGCCGCCGTGGCCGCCCTGGAAGGGGTCGACTACAAGGTGGTGAACCGGGAAGACAAGCCGACCGGCTCCAAGCCGTCCGCTCCCTTCATCACCTCTACCCTGCAGCAGGCGGCCTCCACCCGTCTGAGCTTCGGGGTGAAGAAGACCATGATGATGGCACAGCGTCTCTATGAGGCGGGTTACATCACCTATATGCGTACTGACTCCACCAACCTCAGCAAAGAGGCGGTCGACGCGGTGCGTGAATACATCGGCGAGCAGTATGGCGCAGCCTATCTGCCGGCCGAGCCGAATCTGTACGGCGCCAAGGCCAATGCCCAGGAAGCCCACGAGGCGATCCGTCCCTCCAGCGTGCAGGTGACTGCCGAGATGCTGGAAGGGATGGAGCCGGACGCCATGCGCCTCTACGACCTCATCTGGCGCCAGTTTGTGGCCTGCCAGATGACACCTGCCCAGTACGACTCCTCGACCCTGACCGTCAAGGCGGGCGAGTTCGAGCTCAAGGCCCGTGGTCGCACCCTGCGTTTCGCCGGTTGGACCAAGGCATTGCCCCCCATGGGCCGCAAGGGCGAAGACAGCCAGCTGCCGGCGGTGACCGTGGGCGAGGTGCTGAAACTGGTCAAGCTGGATCCGCGCCAGCACTTCACCAAGCCGCCCGCCCGTTTCACCGAAGCGGCGCTGGTGCGCGAGCTGGAGAAGCGCGGCATCGGCCGTCCTTCCACTTACGCTTCCATCATCTCCACCATCGTCGATCGCGGTTATGTGCGGGTCGAGAGCCGCCGTTTCTTCGCCGAGAAGATGGGGGAAATCGTCACCGACCGTCTGGTTGAGAACTTCGTCGAGCTGATGAACTACGAGTTCACCGCCAAGATGGAAGACAAGCTCGATGGCATTGCCGAAGGGAGCCTGGAGTGGAAGAAGGTGCTGGATGCCTTCTACGCCGAATTCACCCAGGAATTGGCGCAGGCCGACAAGGCACCGGAAGAGGGGGGCATGCGTGCCAACCAGATGGTGCTGACTGACATCGACTGCCCGGATTGCGGCCGCAAGATGGGGATTCGCACCGCCACCACCGGCGTCTTCCTCGGCTGCTCCGGTTATGCCCTGCCGCCCAAAGAGCGCTGCAAGAAGACCATCAACCTGGTCTCCGCCGACGAGTTCGTCTCCGCCACCGATGGTGACGAGGCGGAAACCGACGCCCTGCGCGCCAAGCACCGCTGCGGCGTTTGCGGCACCGCGATGGATGCCTACATCATCGACGACAGCCGCAAGCTGCACGTCTGTGGCCGCAACCCTGATTGCGACGGCTACGAAATCGAGAAGGGCCAGTTCAAGCTCAAGGGCTACGAAGGGCCGAGCATCGAGTGCGATCGCTGTGGTTCCGAGATGCAGCTCAAGAACGGCCGCTTTGGCAAGTACATGGGCTGCACCAACGAGACCTGCAAGAATACTCGCAAGATCCTGAAAAACGGCGATATCGCACCACCGAAAGAGGACCCGGTGCCGCTGCCCGAACTGAAATGCACCCAGTCCGACGCCCACTTCGTGCTGCGGGACGGGGCGGCCGGTCTGTTCCTGGCGGCCAGCAATTTCCCCAAATCCCGCGAAACCCGCGCTCCCTTGGTGGAAGAGCTCAAGCGCTTCAAGGATCGCATCTCGGCCAAGCACAAGTACCTGGCTGAAGCACCGCAGACCGACCCGGACGGCAACCCCGCCATCGTGCGCTTCAGTCGCAAGACCAAGGAGCAATACGTGATGAGCGAGGTCAACGGCAAGGCAACTGGCTGGACCGCCCACTACGACAACGGCACCTGGCAACAGAGCTTGCCAAAAGCGAAGAAAGCCTGATGAACAAGAGGCCCCGATACGGGGCCTCTTTGTTTATTGGAGGCGATATACTGAGAGCCGGCTGCAAGGAGTGCAGCGTTGGAACAAGGAGGTTGTGATGGAGATTAGCGAGATCCGTCCGGGCATGAATTATCTGACCCGGGAAGGAACCGCCTATGTGCTGGAAGTGGACAGGCAGAGCCTGCTGGTGCTGGTGCAGCGCGAGGATGAAACCATTCCGGTGCAAGTGCGCAGCGATGCCATCCTGGCCCTGCTGGAGTAGCGTCGCCCCGTCGTCTCGTCAAAACGGTAACAGAAAGAGCAGCTCGGCGAGATCGGGCTGCCACTGCCACTCCCGCATCCTGACTCGCCCGCCTATCACCACGACGCCCTCCTCTTGCAGGCGCCCGGTCTGCTCTGCAAATCCGTTCGATCCTTTTGGCAGCGAAATGGTGCCGCCGGCCCCTATCACCCTGTGCCAGGGCAACACCTTGTCGGTTTCCCGCAGCACCTTGCCCACCAACCTGGCGCGCCCTGGCAGGCCGGCCAGATCGGCAACCTGACCGTAGCTCGCTACCTTTCCCGGCGGGATCAGGGCGATGATGGCCTCGATACGGGCGACCTTGTTGGTGGGCAAAGGGGTGGTGATGGACATGGTGTCAGGTTCCCAAAAAGCAGAAGCGCCATTGTGGCGCTTCTGCTGCTTGCCTGACAAGCCGCTCAACCAAAGGTCTGGCTGATCCGCTTGAGCTGCTTGGCCCGTTCCAGCAGTTGCTGGCTCGACGCGTCCACGCACTGGATCTGCTCGCTGTTGGCCCGGGAGTACTGGGAGATCTGGTTGATACTGCGGCTGATATCTTCCGCCACCGCCTGTTGCTGCTCGGCGGCAGCGGCGATCTGGGCTGAAAACTCCGACACCTGCTCAATTTCATCAAGTACGTCGTGCAGGCTGCTGGAGCCCTGGCGGGTCATCTCGGCACAGCGCCGGGTCTGTTCCAGATTGCTCTGCATCATGACTTTCCACTGTCCCAGGGTTTGCTGGATCTGGGTGATGCTGCCCTGGATCTGCTCGGTCGCCTTGTGAGTGCGGGTCGAGAGGGTGCGTACCTCGTCGGCGACCACCGCAAAGCCGCGCCCTTGCTCGCCAGCCCGGGCTGCCTCGATGGCGGCGTTGAGCGCCAGCAGATTGGTCTGATCGGCGATGCCCTGGATCTCCACCATCACGGTACCGATCCGCTCAGACTCGCTGGCCAGCTCCACGGCGGAGTGGAAGGCCTGCTCGGCCTGGCGAGTGAGCTGTTCTATCTGCTGTTCGGTCTGGCCGAGCTGTCGATCGGTATCCATGCAGTGGTTGCGGGCCTCGCTCACTTGCTGATTGGTATCCTGGATGTTGCGGGCGATCTCCTGAGCAGTGCTGGCCATCTGGGTCATGGCGGTGGCCATCTGCTGGGTCTGGGCATCCTGCTCCGTAATGTCGTGATAGGCCTGGTGGGAAGCCTGTTGCAGATTGGTTGCCAGGGTTTGCAGCGGATGGGTGGCATCATTGACTCGTCCCAGCACGGTCCGGATGCGGGCCTGCCACATCTTGAGGTGGAAGTCGGCGATGGCGCCGGGTTTGTCCCCCGAATAGATGAGCCGGGTCAGGCTGTCATATTCGTGCTCCAGCTGACGCAGGTAGCGGGGCAGGGCGAACAGCTCGCGCCAGTAGGCGACGGAGAGCAGCAGCAGGGGCAACAACATCCACAAAGCACCCAGCCAGCCATGCCAGTGGACGGCCGCCGCCAGGATGGCCAGCAGCAGGGCGGGCACCAGCAGATGACGCACCCTGGTCAGCGAGACGTTCAATTTGGCATGACCCTGTTCGCTTCTGAGCAAGTTGCGATAAGTGAGGGTGGCAATCTCCTTGTGACGGGGATCCGGCCGGGTTCGTACCGACTGGTAGCCGCAGATTTGATCCCCTTCGTAGATGGGAGTGACATAGGCATCGACCCAGTAGTAGCGGCCATCTTTGCAGCGATTTTTCACCATGCCGCGCCAGGGTTTGCCCTCCTTGAGACGCAGCCACAGATCGGCAAACGCGACCTTGGGCATATCGGGATGACGCACCATATTGTGGTTCTGGCCCAGCAACTCTTCGCTGCTGTAGCCGGCGATCTCGCAAAAAGCGGGGTTGGCGTAGGTGATCACGCCGCGGAGATCGGTCGTGGAGACGAGCTGCACATCGGCAGGAACGTCCACTTCTCTATCCACAGTGTGGACCTCTCGGTGAGTCATGATCATGCGCCCCTTTTGTTATTGATAATGAAGTTTTTTAAGTGTGGCATATCCGACCCGGAGTGCTTCTTTTCCATATGAAGGGTGGGGTGGTTTCGTTGGGCGCCGAATTTTGTCAGGATATGGTGAGAAAAGGTAGAGGAAAGTTGTATTTTTGTTGGTTGTTTATAAAAAAAGGCGGCCAGCAGGCCGCCCAAAAAGAGACAACATTACCTCTGTGGCATCCGGTAGCGCACCTGCTGCTGGTCGAGGATCTGCAACTGTCCCGGCAGACGGGCAGCGAAATGATCCCATGCCTTGTGGACCGGATTGCTCCAGGCCACTTCGGCAGTCGCCAGCATGCGCGGAAACAGCATGTAGTCGAGGCGATCACGGGAGGTGATCAATTCTGACCACAGGGGGCTCAATACCCCGAGGATGTTATCGTTGGCATGGAAATCTGCCGGAGCCGGGTCGCATGCGTAGACCTGCTCCAGATTGAGGGTGCCCGCCCAGTAGAGGCCAGGCTCATGAATGTCCTGGCTCCAGGCCAGATCGAGATAGAGATACTGGGCCGGCGCCATGACCACCGGATAACCGGCGGTGGCGGCATCCAGTCCGGCCTGGAAGCTGGTCCAGGCGAACACGGCGGCATCCCGGCTCACCTTGTCGCCATGCAGTATCTCCTCCCAACCCAGCATCTGCTTGCCCTTGCCGGCCAGATAGCGCTGGCAGTGGCGCAGCAAATGACCCTGCAGCTCGCGGCACTCCTTGTATCCCTGTTGTGCCATCAGTCGCTGGCAGGCCGGGCTGTCGGTCCAGACCCCGGTCGGCACCTCGTCTCCGCCCATGTGTACCTGGGGGCCCGGGAACAGCTCGCACACCTCGTCAATCACCGTCTCCAGGAACTGGTAGGTACCCGGCAGCGCCGGGTTGAGCACGTTGTCGTCGAAATGTTGTACCGACAGGTAGCGGGAGCGATCTTCTTCCTCAGTCAGCAACTCGGGCAGTGCCTTGATGGCCGCATGGCAATGACCCGGAATGTCGATCTCCGGGATGATGGTGATGCCGAGCCCGGCGCCGTAGGCCACCAGTTCGCGCACTTCGCTCTGGGTGTAGTAGCCACCGTAAGGTTCGGGGCCGCCGCTCAGCTGGGGATCCACCGCCAGCCCATGGCCCCGCCAAGCACCCTGTTCGGTGAGCGCCGGGAAGGCCTTGATCTCGAGGCGCCACCCTTCGTCATCGGTGAGATGCCAGTGGAAGCGGTTGAACTTGTAGAGACTCATCAGCTTGAGCAGACGCTTGATGGTCGCGGTGCTGTGAAAGTGGCGGGCGCAGTCGAGAAAGATGCCGCGAAAGCCAAAACGGGGGGCATCCTCCAGCTTGACGCAGGGCAGGCTCTCCCCGTGTTGCAGGTACCACTGAGCGAGGCTGACCAGACCGTGACGCCAGCCCGCCTCGCCCGCTGCACTGATCACTATCTCCTCTGGCGTGATGGCCAGATGATAGGCCTCGGGGGGGAGGGGGGCCTCGATGAGGCGGATCCCGGCATCGTGATCCTGATCCAGGGCCAGCCCGGTGAGCTCGTTGAAGTGGGCCAGCAGGGCGCTCAGGTTGCCCGGTCCGCTGACGTGGGCACGCTCCGCCAGCCTGAAATTCCCCTCCAGCAGGGCGAACTGGGCCGGTTGCGGTACTATGCCGCACAGGGGCTCCACCGGTGGCAGGTCGGGTTCACTGACGGCGGGGGCATCCAGCGCAATATCCTGCCCGGCCAGGGTGACGGGTTGCAGGCTGGCGCCCGTGGCGGCCTCCGGCAGGCTCAGGAAAAATCCCTGCGGCATGTCGGAGAGCCGCTTGATGGGGGTATTGCGGCAGCAAAAAGTCAGCTCGCTGCTGCCCCCTTGGGGCGCCAGTACCTTGTAACTGCCGCTCTGGCGCTCAAGCCGGCCCCCTTGCACCGACGCGGGGTCGATGTGACGCGCCAGGCAGAAGTGGAGCTTCCACTGGGCGTCCGGCAAGTGGGAGAGATTGAACCGGAACCAGACATCTTCGCCATCACGTCGGACGACCTGGGTGTGGATCAGGGGTGTAGACATGGATATTCCTCCGATTGGGCAAACAGGATGGCGCCGTCAAGGGCATCGGCCTTGGGGGTCGCAAGGTTGAAACGGGCGAGGCGGGGGGCGAGACGCATGCCGATGCCACCAAGCAGGGCGATCCGGTGCGCGCCAAGCTGCTGCATGCCATCCAGCAGCTGCGCCAGCTGGGTACAGGTTTCGTCAAGCAGCTGGCAGGCGAGCTCGTCGCCATCGCTGGCAGCATCGAATACCCAGGGGGCGAAGTAGCCATATTCGGCCGGGATGGCACGGGCCGCCCAGCGCACCACCTGGGCCTGATCCCGCTTGAAGTGATCCATCAGTCGCACCGCCAGGGTGCTGGGGGGCAGGATACCGTCGTGGCAGAGCAGAGATTGCTGGAGGGCACGCAACCCCAGCCAGGCACCGCTGCCGAGATCCGAGATGGGAAAACCCCGCCCCGAGCAGGTGCGGATCTGCCTGCCCTGATAAATGAGGCCGGCCGAGCCGGTACCGGCGATGAGAATAGCCCCCTCCTGGCCGCCGAAGGCACCGAGACAGGCACCGAAGGCATCGGAAGTCAGCTTGACGCTGGCAAAGGGAAAGGGCATGGCCAGCATGGCGTGATAGCAATCCGCCAGCTCGGCGGAGGCGAGCGCGAGGCCCACTCCCATCTGCTGTTCACACTCGGGGCCAAGTCCGGCCGCCTGCCGGGCGCTGACGATTGCCGCCAGCACGTTGGCGTGGGCATGCAGGATGCCGAGCTCCAGATTGGAGCCGGCGGCCCGTCCCTCGCCCAGGAGTTTGCCCGCCCGGTTGCGAATACGGGCGCGGGTGTGGGTGCCACCGCCATCTACCCCGACCCAGTACTCAATCATGGTGGCCTCCCAGCGCGCTTTGCCAGCTGATGGCCAGGGCAAACCAGGCGGAATGTATGGAGGATCCACTGCTCTCCCCACTGCCAATGATGCTTGAGCCGATCTCAATCATGGTGACCTCCCAGCGCGCTTTGCCAGCTGATGACCAGGGCAAACCAGGCGGAATGTATGGAGGATCCACTGCTCTCCCCACTGCCAATGATGCTTGAGCCGATCTCAATCATGGTGGCCTCCCTGTGCGCTTTGCCAAGTGATGGCCAGGGCGAACCAGGCGGCGTGGGGGATCCACTGCTCGCCCCAGCGCCAGTTTTGATCGAGCCGCTCCTTGTACTCTTGCGGAATAAAGGCGACATCAGCCTCGTCGTCGAAGCCGGCAGTGATGCCGTTGCAGATCCCGCCCTGTGCATTGGGGTAGCCTGCGGTGTAGCTCGGGTTGTTGATACCGTGGCCCGCCAGCATGCAGGCATTGAAGGGGTTTTGTCCCAGGATCCAGTCGAGCTGGTGCTGACCGAAATTGAGCAGGAGCTTGCGCTGGCGAGGCAGCTGGGTGGCGGCGGCAAAGGCAAAGGCCATGGTGGCTAGAGAGGCCAGTCGGGCGTTCTCCCCCTGCCACCAGTAACCGGATTCGTTGTGGTGGGGCATAAAGAAGCTGATACGTGGCGCTTCGCCAACCCCTTTCACATACTGGCGAGCAAGGGAGAAGGGGTTGCCCGCCCGGGCGCACAGCGCCAGCTCGGCGGCCAGTGCCTGCTCGATCACGCTCTGCACCGCGGCCTTGCGCTCCCGATCCGGCTCTACCCCCAAATATTCAAGCAGCGCCAGCACCGGCAAGCCCGCTTCGGCGGCGTGGTAGTAGGGGCGCGAGCCATCCTCGTTGGCGGACCAGTAGTGGCCAAGATCCGGGTGGCTGTGCTGGCGGGCGCACAGCTTGCCGGCCCGATCCCGCACCTCGCCGAGCCACTCGGGCCCCAGCGTTTTGGTCAGCTCGACCGCCGCCAGCAGGGCGCAGTAGTCGTCGATGATGTTCTCGCAGCCATCGTCCAGATAGGCGTGGTTGTGCTCGCGCAGGTGCAGGTAGCCGCGCCGCGCCGCCTCGGCATAGCCGCTTGCATCGATATCGCCGCTGATGCTCTCGCGCGCGGCCCGGGCCAGGGCGGCAATGGTCATGCCCCCGCCCTGACGAAAGCCGGCCTGCCAGTCGGCGGATTTGATCCCCTGCTGGGTGGCGTAGGCGCACAGTTCCCGCTGCTCGGGATCCTTGCTCCACTTGTCGAACAGGGTCATGTAGAAAAAGCCGCTCTCATCCTGCATGCGGCAGAGGAAATCGGCGCCGTGCAGCGCCTCGTCATTGAGCCGCTTGCACAGGTTGATGCCGTCGATGTCGCGACGTGTCGCCAGCAGCTCGCGGCACTTGAGCAGGGCCCACACTACCATGGGGGTCTGCTGGGGATTGAGGTAGTTGGCGTAGGAGAGGTGGCTCAGATACTTGCTCATGTCACCGCTGGCGTCGAACCAGCCGCCGTGCACATCCCGGCGCTTGTCAGTACCAAACAGGCGGGCGTTGCGGTCGGCCCGATCGAAGGTGCCGCTGGCGCGCTGTCCCTTGAAATAGTGAATGACATCGGAGAGGCAACGGCTCGCCAGCAGATCGGGGCCGATGGCAAAGCGGGCGGAACGTACTATGCCCTGGGCGGTGATCGCCTCCAGCCGGTAGTGGCCGGGCTCCTTGCAGGGGGAGAAATCGGCTTTCCAGTAGGCCCGCCCCTGCCACCCATCCACCCGACCGGCCGGTTGCAACGGGGTTTCAAACAGCGTCTGGCCATCATCGAGGCGCTGCAGCCGGACATAGCCGCCGAGATCGTGGGGGGAGCTGGTTTGCAGCAGGGCGATCTTCTGGGCGTCGCAGTCGTAACCCACCTGATTGATCAAAAGTTCCATCAAGGTTTACTCCAAAGGTTCTGCGGTCGGGGGGATGCATGGCCCAGGGCCAGAGTCCCCGAATCGAGGCAGGCCGGGCAAGGCTGCCCGGCCAGGGTGTGGCACATCACTCGTACAGGTAGCAGCGGACAAAATGGTTGCTGGCAAGTTGGGTGATGGGGGGCAGGCTCTCCTTGCAACGGGGCATGGCCTGGTTGCAGCGCCCGGCGAACGGGCAGCCGCAGGATTCCGGCGTCCAGAGCGGGATCTCCCCCTTGCGGCCTCCCTCCAGCTCGGCGTGGATGCTCTTCTCGGGATCCGGCACCGCCGAGATGAGCAGCTGGGTGTAGGGGTGCTGGGGGTGGTGCAAAATTTCGTCCACCTCACCCCACTCCACCATGTGGCCCACATACATCACCGCCAGATCCTCGGCCACGTAGCGAGCGGTGGCGATATCGTGGGTGATATAGAGCATGGAGACGCCGAGCTCGTTCTTCATCTGCTCCATCAGGTTGAGGATGCCGATGCGAATGGAGACGTCGAGCATGGAGGTGGGCTCGTCCGCCAGCACCACTTCCGCCTCCACCGCGAGGTTGCGGGCGATGTTGACCCGCTGGCGCTGGCCGCCGGAGAGCTGGTGCGGGTACTTGGCCGCCGTCGCCTTGGCCGGGGTCAGCCCCACTTTTTCCAGCAGGGTGTAGACCATCTCGGGCAGATCTTTTTTGTCGATCACCTTGCTGTGCAGCAGCAGGGGACGGGCGATGTGGTGGTAGATGGTGTGGGTCGGGTTCAGTGAACCGAACGGATCTTGCCATACCATCTGCACGCTCTGGCGATAGTCGAGCAGGGCGGTGCCCTTGTTGAACTCCTCCAGATCCCGGCCGCGATAGAGGATGCGGCCAGCGCTCAGCTTGTACATCTTGGCGATGATCTTGGCGATGGTGCTCTTGCCGGAGCCCGACTCACCCACCACCGCCAGGGCGCGGCCCCGGTGCAGGTTGAAGGTGATGTCGGAGAGGGCCCGCATCTTGCCACTCTTGATGGCATTGGAGTTGATGGGGAAGTCCTTGTAGAGGTGCTGGACTTCGATGATGGGGGCATCGGTGTTGGCGATTTGCATGACAGACATCCTTAACAGCCAGCGGCCTTGTCCAGATAGAACACGGGCTCTTGTTGTTCATCCTGCGCCTCATGGAGGTGGCAGGCAGTTTGTTGACCGGGGCGGATCTCGGCCAGCCGGGTGTACTCCTGGCGGCAGCGATCGTGCACCTTGCTGCAACGGGCCTGGAAGCGACAACCCACCGGCACCTCAAGCAGGTTGAGCGGGGTGCCCGGGATCCCCTCCAGCACTTTCTTCGGCCCGTGCAGGGGCGGGAAGGAGTTGCCGAGCCCCTTGGTGTAGGGGTGCAGCGGCGCGGTCAGGATTGCCTTGGACGGGGCCACTTCCACCAGCTCGCCGGCGTACATGATGCCGATGCGATCGCAGAACTCGACCATGAGTGAGAGGTCATGGGTGATGAACAGGATGGAGAAGTTGAACTTCTCTTTCAGGGCATAGACCTTCTGCAGGATCTCCCGCTGCACCACCACGTCCAGCGCCGTGGTCGGCTCGTCCATGATCAGGAGCTCGGGGTTGAGCGCCATGGCGATGGCGATCACCAGCCGCTGGCGCATGCCGCCGGAGAACTGGTGCGGGTAGTCCTTGAGCCGGCTCGGGTGGATGTCGACTATGGTGAGCAGCTCCTGGGCACGCTTGATCGCCTCGTAGCGGGTCATGCCCCGGTTGTGGGCCAGCAAGACGTCGCAGAACTGCTCTTCCATGCGCAGCACCGGGTTGAGCGCGTTCATGGCGGACTGGAACACCACAGAGACCTGGCGCCAGCGGTAGGAGCGCAGCCGCTCGTCACCGTAATGGAGGATGTTCTCCCCCTTGAACAGGATCTCGCCGCCACTGATGTAGGCGGGCGGCTTGTGCAGCCGGGCCACCGAGAAGGCGACGGTGGACTTGCCGCAGCCCGACTCGCCGGCGAGACCGAAGATCTCGCCCTGCTTGATATCGAAGCTCACCGAATTGACGGCGCGCACGTCGCCGTTTTCGGTGATGTAGTCGACGCAGAGATTGCGTACCGACAGCAGGGGTTGCTGGTTCATGCTGTCTTCTCCTGTGCTGTGGCAACCGGTGTGGTGACCGGGGCCGCGAGTTTCTTCCAGCGGCTCAGTCCTTTGTGGGAGCGCAGCTGCGGGTTGGCGATTTCATCGATGGCGAAGTTGAGCATGGCCAGACCCGCGCCCAGAGTAGCGATGGCAAAGCAGGGGGCCAGGATCTCCCACCAGGCGCCGATCAGGATGGCGCTCGAGGTCTGGGCGTTGTAGAGCATGATGCCCCAGCTCACTACGGTCGGATCGCCCAGACCCAGGAACTCCAGGGTTGCTTCGGTGACGATGGCGTAGATGATGGAGCCGATGAAGCTCACCCCGATAATGGAGATGAGGTTGGGCAGGATCTCCACCAGGATGATGCGCCAGGCCGGCTCCCCCAGCACTTCGGCGGCGATGACGAACTCTTTCTCCCGCAGGGCCAGGGTCTGGGCCCGGATGACGCGTGCGCCATAGGCCCAGGAGGTTAATCCTATGATGACGGCAATCACCGTCGGCGACGCCTCCCCGATAAAGCTCGCCAGCACCAGTAGCAAGGGGAGGTTGGGGATCACCAGTACCACGTTCATCAGGAAGGTGAGGCACTCGTCCACCAGGCCGCCGAAGTAGCCGGCGGTGATGCCGATGGCGACCGCCAGGGCGCAGACCAGCAGACCCGCGCTAAAGCCCACCATCAGGGAAACGCGCGCCCCGTTGGTGAACTGGGCCCAGATGTCGTGGCCCATGCGGGTGGAGCCCATCACGAACTCGGCACTGGGGGGCTGGTGGGGGCGTGCCACCCGCTTGGTCGGCTCGTTGCTGGCCAGCAGGGGGGCAAAGATGGCCATCAGCACGAAGGTGACGACGATGGCGAGGCCGAAGGCTGCCTTCTTGTTGCCCAGTAAAATCTTGAGAATGGTCGGCATACGCATCTTATTTGCCTCCTGTACGCAGACGGGGATCCAGGAAGACGTAGAGCACGTCGGCCAGGAAGTTGAAGCTGAGCATGGTGATGGTCATGATGAGCAGCTGCCCCTGAATGAGCGGGTAGTCGCGAGCCAGAATGCCCTGATAGAGGGTCAGACCCAGCCCCGGGTAGTTGAAGATCACCTCGGTGATGAGGGAGCCACCGATGACGAAACCGAGCGCCATGGAGAGGGCGGTGACGCTGGGCAGGATGGCGTTGCGGGCGCCGTAGTTGAAGATCACCCGGTTGCTGGAGAGCCCCTTGGCCTTGGCCATGGTGATGTAGTCCTCGCCGAGCAGGTTGATCATGTTGTTGCGCATGGTGATGAGAAAGCCCCCCACCTGCACCATGGCCAGGGTGCCGACCGGCATGATGGCGTGGAGCAATATGCTCTTGATGTGCTCCCAACCCCAGTCAGGCTTGATCTCCGGACTGTAGGCGTAGCCGATGGGCAGCCACTCTAGGCTCACCCCGAACAGGAAGAGGGCGAGCAGGGAGACCACCACCGGGGGGATGGCCTGCATCACCAGGGTGAGCGGCGAGAGGATGCTGTCCATCCGGCCACCGCGATACCAAGCGGCGAAGATGCCGACGATGGAGCCGATGGAGAAGCTCAGAATGGTGGAAGTGCCCACCAGAAACAGGGTCCAGCCGATGGCGCGACCCAGCACGTCAGAGACCTGCTGCGGGTAGAAGCGTACCGAGGTGCCGAGATCCCAGGTGAAGACGCTCTTCACATAGGTCAGAAATTGGGTGCCGATAGGGCCATCCACGAAGCCGAAGGTGGCTTTGAGGGCCTCCAGGGCGGCCGGTTCCATCATGGCGCCGGCGCGGGCAAACATCACGGAGACAGGATCGCCTGGCATGGCGCGGGGTAGCAGGAAGTTGATGGTGGCGGCTACCAGGAAGGCAACCAGATAGAAGGAGAAACGTCTCAGTATGAATCCCATGATAGTACCTTTTACTGCAAGCCTGCCCCGCATCGGGTATAGCTACCCCAACCCCGGCAGAACCGGGATAAAGGGGGATGAACGGGGAAGATGGCCCCCCGCAGGGGGCCGGGATTGATTAGCTGTTTGGCTTGAGGGACAACACGTGCAGCAGACGCTCGGGTGTGTCCGGGTGGAGCTGGGGTTTGGCAACCGGGTTGTCGGCACTGAACCAGCCATTGAAGCGCTTGGTGCTGTACTCGTACCAGGTCGGGTTGTTGAACACAGGGATGATGGTCTGGTTGGCACCGACCTTCTCCTGGATGGCGAACATGATCTCCTTCTGCTTGGCCGCATCGGCGGTCTGGGTGAAGTCGTCGATCAGCTTGTCCAGCGCCGGATCCTTGTAGCGGGGGGCCGCGAAGCGGTTGCCACGCTCACCCATGTTGCGGGAGTGGAACGCGGTCTCGAAGTACTTGTGCGGGTTGGCACCGGCAAAGTAACCCTGCAGCGCTACGTCGAAGTCGCCGGTGATCAGGTTCTCGGTCCATACGGTGGCTTCCGGGGTGGCGGTCTTGGCATTCAGGCCCAGAGCCTGCAGCCCTTCCACGCCGATCTGGACGGTATTGACCCAGTCGGTCCAGCCGTTCGGTACCAGCACCTTGAACTCGATCTTCTTGCAGCTCGGGGTGTCGAGGAACTTGTCGCCGTCACAATCCTTGTAGCCTGCTTCCTTCAGCAGTGCCTTGGCCCCTTCCAGGTCGAACTTGTTGAACTTGCCGTACTTTTTGTCCACTTCCGGGTTGTTCCAGGAGTCGAATGCCTTGCCAAGGCCTGACGGGTATTCGTTGACGGTCGGGTAGCCGTAGCCCGCGATGTCCACCATGGACTGGCGGTCCATCGCCATGGAGAAGGCGCGGCGGAAGTTGATGTCGTTGAAGGCTTCGTGGTTGCCCGGGTTCTTGGTCTGGAAGTTGACGTTGAACGCCACTGTACCGGAGGCCGGGAACCAGTATTTGTTGTTCTTGGGATCGTTGCCGACGTAGAGACGCTCGATATCCGGCACGAAGGAGCCGAACCAGTCGATGTCGCCCTTCATGACGGCGGCCAGCACCTGGTCGTTGGTCGCCATCTGCGGCATGCGGATACAGTCGATGGCGAGGTTGTCGTTATCCCAGTAGTGCGGGTTGCGGCACTGGGTGTAGAGCTGGGCGGAGAAGTTGTCTACCTCGGTGAACGGGCCGGTACCGACCGGCTTGTCGTTGGTGAAGGCGACCGGGTCTTTCACCGACTTCCACTGGTGCTCGGGCACGATGGGCACCAGCACTATGTCGTTCACCACGTTGGTGTTGACCTCGGTCAGGTCGAAACGGACCTTGTTGGGGGCCAGCTTCTCGACATTCTTGATCTGGGTCCAGATAGAGCGCTCATCCAGTGCCTTGTTGGCCTTCACCAGATTGAAGGAGAAGAGGATGTCGTCTGCATCAAAGGCTTCGCCGTCAGACCACTTCACCCCGTCACGCAGATCGAAGGTGACGGACTTGAGGTCATCGCTGAACGCATAGTTGGTGGCCAGACGATAGACGGGTTTGCCACCCTGCATATCGTTGAAGATCACCAGCGGCTCATAGATGAAGTGACGGGTGGTGTGCAGCAAGCCCGCTTGCAGGAAGGGGTTGAAGTTCTTGACCCAGGCGGTTTCCTGTTGCGCGACCATGGTCAGCACGGTTTTGTTTTCTGCGGCCATGGCGTTGCCGGCGGCGCCGGCGAGCATCATGGTGCCCAGCATTACAGCGGTAGAGATTTTGGATACTTTGGCAAGCATATGTTTTCCTTTCTTATTTTTTGGCATTCCTGAGGGATTCGCCTTGTTTTGTGTGAGCACCGGCTTCGCATGCTGAGGAAGTCGGCCCTCCATGTTGGTCGGGCTGTGCACCCTTGTCGTTCTGTTTTCCAACGCTCTTAGCAAAACAGAGTTAACAGGAAAACAACAACTATTGATTTCGTCGTTTTCGTAAAAATTGACGGGGTTACGTCAATTTCGTCAAAACTCATTTTTATGTGATTAATATCATATGGTTAAATTATTTGGTTTCGCGTAAAAAGTGCCCGTTATCAGGCCGGTTATGACAATTTTGTGAATTGGATCCGCTCGCTGTGGCGGCGTGGGCGGAACCTTTAATTTGTGCAAAAAAGAAACGGGATGGGCCGGTGTGAGCCGGCTCACATCCCGTCTTCCATCACGGCTTGCGATTGGCCAGCTGGCGCAGGGTCTGGGCGCTGTGTTGCAGCTGCTGGCGCTGCTGTTCGTTTAGCGGGCAGTGTCCCAGCACGAATTCCGTGGTGGCCACCACCGTCTTCCAGCGCGGGGATTTGGGCAGGGTATCCAGGCTCAGATACTTGTCGAGGGTGCGGGTCTGCGGGCTGGATCTGTCCATATAGACTCGCCACAGCTTGCTCTTCTCCGCCAGCACTATCTTGCCCTTGCCGGTGCCCTGCTGCCAGGCGTCCAGCGTCAGCTGCATGGTCTCGACCAGGGCGCGGCGCAGGGGTTCGTCATCCTGCTGACGAATGAGATTGTCAGCCAGGGAGCGGAACTCGCCGCCGAGCCGGCTCAGCTCGCCAAGCAGTTGATCGTCCTCGATGATGGCCTGGCGTGACAGGTTCTTGAGGGCGTTTTCCAGCGCCATCACCCGGTTGTCATCCTGGCGCTGGCCTGTGCTGAGGGTGAGGGCGATGGCCGCCTGTCCCCCCAGACTGATGGGCAGGGCGCGGGCGTTGAGCCTGTCCTCGACCCCCGCCACCAGGAAGGTCAGATCCCGCTCGCCGGCCGGTTCCGGCCACTGCTGCTTGAGCGGGCTTGCCAGCCACTCGTCGAGGACATGCCCCTCCATGGCTTCGGGCTCCTGGCCCAGCAAGCCGGCCAGCACCCGGGAGGCAAACAGCACTATGCCCTGCTGGTCGATGAAGATCATGGGGTCGGCCCCTTCCCCGAGCAGGGTCAGCAGCCGCTGCTGATCCTGATGGAGCCGCTCCTGCAGGGTGAGGCGGTGCTCTATCTCTTGCTTGAGCAGGCGGTTTTCCACCAGAGAGGCGCGCCCCGCCTTGGCCTCCAGCAGCGCCTTGACCCGGGCGAACAGCTCCTCCTTGCAGAAGGGTTTGACCAGATAGTCGCTGGCCCCGGCGCCAAACCCTTCCTCGATATCCTTGGGCTGGTTGAGGGCGGTGAGCAGCAGCACCGGCAGCTTGTCCTTCGGGTGCAGCTCGCGCAGCCGGCGGCAGACATCGAAGCCGGAGAGGGTGGGCATCATCACATCGAGCAGCACCAGATCGACCGGCTCCCGGGCCAGCTTGGCCAACGCGTCGTGGCCATCGCCGCTCGGCAGGATACGGTAGCCACAGGGCTGCAGCAGGTGGCGCAGGATGTGCAGGTTGATGGGCTCGTCGTCCACCACCAGGATGAGGGGGGCATCCTGCGGAGGCGGGGGCAGATCCTCGCTATCCCACTCCGGCAGGATCAGGGGCTGCTGGCGCACCAGCTGGTGCTCAATCTGGCGATTGCCCTGCAGCTGGCCGGCGGTCTGGCCGATGGCCAGCGGCAGGGTGAAGGAGAAGGTGGAGCCGACGCTTGGCTCGCTCTCAACCAACAGCTCTCCGCCCATCAGATGCACCAGCTGGCGGGTGATGGAGAGGCCAAGGCCGGCCCCCTGCTTGCCTGCCTCCGGGCTCATCTGCACCAGCGGCTCGAAGATGTGTTCCAGATGTTCCGGTGCGATGCCGATGCCGGTATCGGTCACCTTGATGCGCAGCATCTGCTCCTCGACGACCGCACTCAGCACCACCTTGCCCTGAGGCGTGTATTTGATGGCGTTGCCCACCAGGTTGTAGAGCACCTGTTCGAGGCGCTGCTCATCAGCCAGCACCGGCGGCAGCTCGGCGGGGCTGATGTCCACCAAGGTGAGGGGCTTGGCCTGCACCAGGTGCTGGCAGAGATCCAGCACCAGCCGGATGACCCCTTTCGAGGAGACGGGCTGGGGGTGGATCTCCAGCTGGCCGTAGCGCATCTGGTGATAGTCGAGCAGATCGTCCACCAGTCGGGCCAGACCGTCGGCACTCTTGATGATGAGGCCAAGCTGTTTCTGCTGGCCTTCGGTCAGGTCCTGCTGGCTGGCGAGCATGGATTCCGCCATCCCCTTGATACCGTGAATGGGGGTGCGCAGTTCATGGGAGGTGTTGGCCAGCAGCTCATCCTTCAGCTTGTCGGCCTGCTGCAGGCTGAGGTTCTGCCTGTGGGTCAGCTTGACCTGCTGCTGCAACTCCTGGGTTTGCCGCTCGATGAGCTCTATCTTCTCCTTGACCGAACGCTGCATGTGGCGAAACGACTGGGCCAGCCGATCGATGTCGTCGTCGGTGCGGGCGATGGTAATGGGGTGATCCAGGGCGCCATCGGCCACCTGCTCCGCCGCCGCAGTTAAAGAGCGTAGCGGCGCCGTGATGGAGTGGGAGAGCCAGCGGGAGAAGAGGATGAGCAGCAGCAGGGAACCCGCACCCAACAGGACCACCAGTGCTTCGAGCTGGCGGATGGGGGCATAGGCTTCCCGGGTCGAAATCTCGGCGATAAAGGCCCACTCGGTATCGAATACCTTCACCTGGGTGTAGGCGGCCAGCACCTCGTCTTCATGGTAGGAGAGAAACTGGCCAACTCCCTGCTCGCCGGAGAGGGCCTTGGTGACGAGGGGGGTCTGCAGTGGCCGGAAGTGGGGACTGAAGCTGTTCTCGACGCTGAACTCGGGGGCCAGCCAGGCATCGGCGCGCATCCGTTTGTCGGGGCCGATGAGGATGGTTTCACCGGTCTCCCCCAGTCCTTCCCGCTCCGCCATGATCTGGTTGAGCTTGTCCGGCAGCAGCTCGAAGATCACCACGCCGCGCACATAGTCGTACTGCATCACGGGGGCAGCCAGGTAGGCGACCACCTGACCGGTCAGCTCGTTGCGACCAAAATCGGTGAACTCGAAGATCTGCTGCGGCTTCTGGCCGCCGTCGAGGCGACGCTTGATCTTGGCGAAGGTCTGGCCGAGGCCGCTGCCCTGATAGGGACCGGAGAGCAGATTGGTGGCGAAGTTGACCTGTTTGGTGACCGAATAGACCACATCACCATTGAGGTCCACCAGAAAGATGTCGCTGTAGTCGGACTTGCGCACCATGTCGGCATAGCCGCGGTGAAAGCGCTGGTGGACCCGGCCATACATCTCGTCGGCCAGGATCAGGGCGCTGATGGAGGGCTCGGTATTGACCTTGGGGTCCGGTTTTTGCAGTTGATCCCAGGATCCGGGCACATAACGGGACTGGGCCCGGGTACGCGCCTCCTGGGAGCTGGTGCCCAGCTTTTCGAAGGCGCCGGTAAAGCCGTAGAAGCGGCCGATACTGTTGCCCGCGAAGTCCTGCTGGGAGAAGTTGATGATCTGCTCTTTGAGGTTTTTGAAGTAATCCTCGAGCTGACTCTTCTTGATGTTGCGAACGGAGACCAGATGGTTGGAGGTCTGGGTGGTGAGATCCTTGCCGTGGCTGTAGAGGAAGAAGAGAGTGATGACCAGGAAGGGCACCATGCCCAACATGAAAAAAGCCAGCATTAACCGCGGTCTGAGTCCACGCAGCGTGAAGATCCATTTCATCTTGTGATTTTCAATTGAGAATCCGGTTACTAAGCTGTGCCAGTCTCGAATGAAAGCATAATCATTTCAATGGCTTTATCCCAAATTCGCTTGTCTGGTCACAGCCTGACGGGGAAAATTTCAGCAACCCGTTTAAACCCTGAGCAAACAGTCGCGGGCGGGGTTAAAAGTGCGAAAAAAGGGTTGTGCTGACGCTCGGGGTACGTATAATGCGCCTCGTTGTCAGGCAACTGGCAAGAAAGCAGTGACGCGGGAATAGCTCAGTTGGTAGAGCACGACCTTGCCAAGGTCGGGGTCGCGAGTTCGAGTCTCGTTTCCCGCTCCAATCTTCCATCGCACCAACGATGGATATCACTTTCAAGACAATCAGTCTTGTCAGCATGGCGCGTTAGCAAAGCGGTTATGCAGCGGATTGCAAATCCGTTTAGTCCGGTTCGACTCCGGAACGTGCCTCCATCTTCTTCCTGTTTTCATCCTTATCGCACCATGCCGCGATAATCGATCCAAGATCAATATCCTTGTTGCATCAGCAGCTGTTCGCAGCCCATCTGCTTCCACTCGCGCTGCAGGTAGTGGGTCACCTCCGTCATATCCTGTCCCCGATATTGAAACTGTATGTCTGCCCTGTGCGCATCTATATCCGCCATTCGCTGTTTCAGGGTGCCGCATTGCCATACGCTGACGGCGGGAGCGCCCTTGTAGGCGAGCTCGATGGCGTCATCCCGGTTCAGTTGCCAGTCCTGCCACTCTGACCAGAGCAAGATGCCCATGATCCCAATCATCACCACTTCTGCGGGTTTCATCGTACCAACTCCATTTTGACGACCAGCATATTAACTCTGGTCAAGGGTGGCCGTTTTGTCAGCTTTTGTTGCTTTTAGGTTAAGCAATGTAACTTAATTTCAATTTGTCATTTATGGTGCATTAATTGAGAAAAAATGAGCAAATTGATGTAGTAATCCTACAAATTGTGGAGTAATCTTTACTCGGTGGTCTTACCAGTGAGGTGTCATATCATGTTTCATCCTTATTCCCTGACTCAGATTATTCTTCGTCGCACCTTTGTGCTGCTGGTTGGCATCCTGGCATTTCCCGTGATGTTGTTTCGTCGCGATCGTGCGCGCTTTTACAGCTATCTGCACCGGATCTGGAGCAAAACCAGCACCAAGCCGGTGTGGCTCAAGATGAGTGAGCGGGGCAACCGGATCTTCTACTAAGGCCCTACCTTGATGACAAAAGAGACAGCTTCGGCTGTCTTTTTTGCATTTATGGTATCTGGAAGCGCAAATCGCGCCCAAAAGGGTGAAACAAGGTCTGTATGGCGCCCTTGAAGCGTTTGGATCGATACCAGTCAGAGGCGGGCGAGTGGCGCAGCGGTACAATCCGGCCTGCGGGATCCTGGGTAGAGTGGCGATTCATTCATCCGAGGAGCTTTTTATATGTCCGATATTTTCAAGGCCGCATTCATCTTCGTCGCCCCGGGGGCTGATCCTGCCGAGCACGCCTCCTGGGTCCAAACAGAGAAAGTCCATGTGAAGACGATCGCCGTGCCCGATTACCAACGAGGCTGTGAACTGCTCGATGAGCTCTATCGGGAGGGGATCCGGGCGGTGGAGCTGTGTGCCGGGTTCGGCCACCTGGGGGTTGCCGCCATGGTCGAGGCGGCTGCAGGGCGCATGGAGATCGGCGTGGTGCGCTTTGATCGCCATCCCTGTCTCAATCATGTCAGCGGTGATACCCTCTTCCTGTCCGCGTCTGAACCGAGCCAGTGAGAAACATCACCTTTCATCATGCAGTGCCGTAAATTTCAGCCCGCTCCCGATCTGGCTCCCTGGCTGGCGCAAGGTTGGGAGTGGCGCCTTGGCCAACATCAGCCGATGCCGGAGATCTTCCCCGGCACCGGAGCCGAGATCCTGTTCAATCTGGGGGATCCCCTCACCATCACGATCCTCTCGTCAGCAGACTCGCCCCGCACCGTCACCGTGGCCACGGGGGCGGCCGTGTTGCTCTGCCCACGCCATGCTCGCCTGCGCTTTGCCGCCCATGGTCAAATTCATCTGCTGGGGCTGCGGCTGCGCTCTTCGGCCTGCTTCGACCTGTTTGGCGTGCCTATGGAGCATCTTTGCGATCAGGTGCTGTCGCTCGATGAGCTGGGGATTGTTGCCCCTGAGGTTGAGCCCTTGGTAGAGCAGGGGCATGGGGCTCTGGGCCACTGGCTACGCCAGCGAGTCGCAAGGTGCCCGGAGCGGGATCTTGCGCTGGTGCGAGCCATAGAGCGGCTCTATTACGGCACGTCGGCGACCGAGTTGCAGCAGCAACTGGGGATGAGCCCGCGCACCTTTCAGCGGCGGTTGCGCAACCATGTCGGGGTGGATGCCCGCTATTTTCTGCGCACCGCTCGCTTTCAAAGAGCGCTGCGCCAGCTGCTATCGGGCGCTCCGTCGCTCGATACCCTGCTGGATCAGGGGTATTGCGATCAGCCCCATTTCATCAAGAGCTGTCACTTCTTTACCGGTCGCTCGCCCGGGCAACTGCTCACCCCGGAACACAAGCGCCTCAACCACTACAACCCGCAAGTAAACCGGCTGGCCGGTTATCTTTGAAAGCGCTGATCGTTCGGTGCTTTCCCGTATGTTTCATCTTGCCCATTCGTTTTACCTTGTGACCTTGTCACCTCTATTCGCACTGCGCTTGTCAGGATGTGCTGGCAGACCCGTTTTGGGATGGCCGGGGATGACGCCCTATTTACCTTCCCGGTGGTAATGCCAGCACCTTGGGTGTCGCCTTCTTGTTAATGGCCCGGAGCAATGAAAAATCAGCATATTCCTTTTAAAACAGCGTGTTGCTTATTGTGATTTTTGTAGATGTCTTCGTTTTGCATTTTTTTTGAAATCTTTTGCCCGCCACGCCGGTTCTATTGCAGGTAACCGGTCACGACAGGCTGGAGACATCACACTCAACAACAAGGAATAGCAACATGAACGTTAAAAAAAGCACTGCCATTGCTTCTGCCATGACTGGCTTGCTGGTACTCGGAACCCAGTTCATCGCGGCCCCGGCGATGGCGGCCGAGGCAAAGGAGAAATGCTACGGCGTGGTCAAGGCCAGCAAGAATGATTGCGCCACCAAGACCAGCTCCTGCGCCGGTACGGCAAAGGAAGATGCCATGGGTGATGCCTTCGTGGTGATGCCAAAAGGGCTGTGCGAGAAGCTGGTCGGCGGTTCGCTGCAACCCAAGTAAGCGCCATGCGGCAGGGGGCTTCGGCCCCCTGCGTTCTCTCTGGCAGGTGAAAGCGAGTGTTGCCATGAATCCTTTGATTGGAATCGGATTGAGAACCCCCCATTACGACGGGATCCGGCAGACACTGCCGGTAGTCGGCTGGCTGGAGGTCCACAGTGAAAACTACTTCGAGCGCCACAGCCACGGCTTTCAGGTACTAAGCGAGCTGGCCGGGCACTATCCCGTCAGTCTGCATGGGGTCGGCATGTCCCTGGGCTCGGCCGACCCGCTCGACCGGCGCCACCTTCAGCAGCTTGCGGAGCTGGTTGCGGCCATCAAGCCGGTCAGGGTATCCGAGCATCTGAGTTGGGGCAGCATAGACGGGCGTTATTTCAATGATTTGCTGCCAGTGCCCTATACCCGGGAAGCGCTGGCCAGGATGAGCGACAAGATCCAGCAGGTGCAGCAGACCCTGGGTTGCCAACTGCTCATCGAAAACCCTTCTTCCTACCTGCAACTGGCGGGCGAGATGAGCGAATGGACGTTTCTGGCCGAGCTGCAGCGGCGCAGCGGCTGCGGCATCCTGCTCGATCTCAACAATCTCTACGTCAGTGCCTTCAACCACGGCTTTTCCTGTGACGACTACCTGGCGGCCATCGACCTCGACACAGTGGGCGAGATCCACCTGGCCGGGTTTACCGAGAAAAAGCTGCCCGAGGGCTCTCTTTACATCGATACCCACAGCGCCCCCGTGGTTGCCCCTGTCTGGGAACTTTACCGCGATATTTGCCGCCAGCGGGCCATCCCGACCCTAATCGAATGGGATCTGGCGATCCCGCCGTTGCCGCAATTGTTGGCAGAGGCCCAACGGGCCAGCGACATACTGGCGCAGGCACAAGCCGTGACGGCCGCCCGGGAGGTGTGCCATGGCTGAGCTGGCGCAGGTGCAACAGCTGTTCGCCGAGGGCCTGCTGGGGGAGGCGAAGGGGATTGTGCCCCATATCTCGTCGCGGCTCTTTTCGGCCGAGTCGGTGCTGCAGGTTTATCGCAACCACTTCATCCTGAGCCTCGGCGAGGTGCTCACCAGCAGCTACCCCGCGGTCAAGGCCATGGTGGGGGAGGCGTTTTTTGCCGCCGCTGCCCGCGGTTTCGTGCTGGCCGAGCCGCTGGAGGAGGGCAGCGTGATGCACTATGGCGCCGGTTTTGCCGACTGGCTGGCCGCCCTGCCGACCACGGCGGCCCTGCCCTGGCTCGGGGAGCTGGCCCGTTTCGAGTGGTTGCTGGAGCGGGGGAGTCTGCTCCCGCTCGACTCCCGCAGCTGGCCCGCCGACCGTATCGCCAGCCTGAGTGAGCGCGACTGGGAGAGGCTGGTGTGTCTGCCCGCCAGTGATCTGCTGCTGATGGCGAGCGATTATCCGGTGCTGGATCTCTGGCAGATGGCCATTCATGAGAGGGCCGAGGTGACGGCGCTTGATGCGCCGGCCTGGCTGGCGCTCAAGAAGCAGCCTGACTGCCGGGTGATGCCGCTGTCGCTGGCCGTCGGTGAGTGGTCCCTGTTGCAGGCTTGCCTCACGGGCCGGCGGCTGATTGAGCTGCTCGAAGACGATCCCGGGGCGAGCGAACATCTGGCTCGCCTGATCACCCTTGGCCTGCTGGTCGACGTGGAGGTGTTGCCATGATGGCAAACAAATGGATGCCGATCGCGCTGGGCGAGCGGGGGCTACCCGGCTGGCTGACCGATGTCGTGTTGTTGCTGGCCAGATGCTGGGTGGCCCTGGTGTTTTTCAACGCCGGCTGGCTCAAGCTGACGAGCTGGGACTCCACCCTCTATCTGTTCGAATTCGAGTACCAGGTGCCCCTGCTGCCCTGGTTGTGGGCGGCCTGGCTGGGCACGGCGGCGGAGCTGGTGCTGCCGCTGTTTCTGCTGGCCGGCCTGCTGACCCGTCCGGTTGCCCTGCTGTTGTCTGGCTTCAACATCATGGCGGTGATCTCCTATCCGGCCTTGTGGGCCGGGGGCTTTCACGATCACCAGTTGTGGGGCTGGATGCTGCTGACGCTGGTGATCTGGGGGGGCGGCAGCCTGAGCCTGGATAGCTGGTTGAGCAGGCGCAGGGGGTGACCCTTCTCACACTTCTGCCATGACAAAGAGCGCCTGATGGCGCCCTTTGTCATGATGGCGCGGGCGCAAGAGGCGCCAGGCAAGATCGGGTGACAAGGAGAAAGAGATGAACATTCGTCAGGCAAGGGCGGCGGATATTCCCGCCCTGGTGAGGCTGCGCATGGCACTGTTTTGCGAGGTGGGGGAGCTCATCTCACCCGACGCGGATCCTTCCCTCTTTCACGCCACCCTGGATTATTTCACCCGTGCCAGTGAGGAGGGGAGCGCCCTCTCCTGGGTAGCGGAGTTCGATCATCAGATAGTGGCCGCCGGCACCTTGGCGCTGTTCGTGCGCCCGCCCTATCCCGGCAATCTGGCGGGCCGTGAGGCCTATCTGCTCAACATGTATACCCTGCCGGCGTGGCGAGCGCGGGGGATCGCCACCGCTCTGCTCGATGCCATGACGGCCCATGCCCGGGCAATGGGACTTGGCAAGGTGTGGCTGCATGCCAGCGATGCCGGGCGCCCTCTCTACGAGCGGATCGGTTTTGTGGCCAATCCGGCCTATATGGAGTGGCAATCGCTCGCAATATGAGGTATCAAGCTCCCCCCTTGTTTCCCGTGGCGCTGACGGTTGGCACGACCTCGCAGGCAAGGTATCGGATAAGCGGGCGACTATGCTCATGGAACAAACTGCCACCCTCTCAACTATCCATTGTGATATCCACTGAGAGGTTTGGCCGGGTGGGGCCAGTCTGGAGGATCATTTTCGATGTTCAATAGCAAACTGAAAGCCGAGCTGCAGCAGTGCCGGGAGCAACAACTGGAGCAGCAGGGATTTTTCGAGGCGGTGCATGACAGCGTGGCCACCATCACCTTCACGCCGGACGGCACTGTGCTGGCGGCCAACGATCTCTTCCTCGACGTGATGGGCTTTGCCGAGTCAGAAGTGGTTGGTCAGCATCACAAGATGTTTTGCGACAAGCAATATGCCCAGAGTACCGAATACCAGCAGTTCTGGGCCGAGCTCAAGCAGGGGCGTACCCGCTCCGGGGTGTTTATGCGCCTCAACCGGCGGGGTGAGCCGGTGTGGCTCGAAGCGACCTATTTTCCGATGAAGCTGCGGGGTGTGGTGACCCGGGTGATCAAGATAGCCAGCGACGTGACCGATCAGCATCAAAAGTTGCAGAGTCAGCAGGCAGTGGCTGCGGCCCTGGAGCTTTCTTTGGCAGTCATCGAGTTTACCCCGCAAGGGGAGGTGCTGACCGCCAACAGCAACTTCCTGAACACCATGGGCTATACCTTGGCGCAGATCAAGGGCAAGCACCATCGCCTCTTCTGTGACGATGCGTTCTTGCACGAGCATCCCCACTTCTGGGATGAGCTGGGCCGTGGCCAGTTCAAGTCCGGCCTCTTCTGCCGCCTCAACAGCCAGGGTGACAAGGTGTGGCTGGAAGCGACCTACAACCCGATCCTGGATGAGCAGGGCAAGGTGGTGAAGGTGATCAAGTTTGCCAGCGACGTCACCGAGCGGATCAACCAGAGCCACGCCGTGCGCGAGGCCACCATGCTGGCCCACGAGGCGGCGCACGAGACCCTGAGTCGTGCCGAGCGGGGAGCGAGCCTGCTCTCTGGGGTAGTCGATACCTCGAACCTGATCGCCAGCCAGCTGGCCCACTGCATAGAGCTCATCAACCGGCTCAACGAGCAGTCGCGCAGCATAGAAGCCATCGTTGCCACCATCAGCAGCATTGCCGATCAGACCAATCTGCTGGCTCTCAACGCGGCCATCGAGGCGGCCCGGGCCGGAGATCAGGGGCGAGGCTTTGCCGTGGTGGCCGACGAGGTTCGCCAGTTGGCGGCGCGCACCTCTCTCTCGACTGACGAGATTGCCAAGGTGGTGCAGAACAACCGCGATCTGACCAGCTGGGTCACCGCCGAGATGAGCGGGGTGGCCGACAGCGCCGAGCTTGGCAAGCAGCAAGTCGGCGAGGTCAACCAGGTGATGAGCGAGATCCGCCGGGAGGCGAACAACGTCTCCCGCACCGTCTCGGATCTCGCCATCTGATCCCGTTTCCGGATTGAGGGATGGCCAAAAAAACATCGGTCAGCCCCTCAATCTGAACGCCTCCTGTATCGCCTCCTGATTGAGAATTGTCCTCCTGTCATGGCTTGATTAGGCTTGCGCCCTCATTAATCCGGAGCAGGAGAAGAACAAGATGGCGTTACAACGCAAAGGGCGGGCAATGGCCCTGTTGGCAGTGGTTGCAACCATGGGGCTGAGTGGCTGCATGGGGCAGATGGGTCTATCCAGCATGGTGACCAAGGGCAACCTGAGTGTGGTGGATAACCGCTACGGCCGCGCCGGCGTCTTCATCCTGCTCTCCCCTGTCTATGGTCTGGCGGCCACCGCCGATCTGTTCGTGTTCAACACCATCGAATTCTGGACCGGCAAGAACCCCATCACCGGCAAGTCGCCGGCCCTGGTGGATCAGAAGCTGGATGCGGTGATCAAGGTGAACCAGCATCTGGACTCCTCCCTCAAGACAGTGCCGCTGGCCATGCTGCCGCAAGGGGTGAGCGAGGTGGAGATAAGCTACCTGGACGAGACCACCGCCCAGATGGAGGTGCACTATCTGGATGGTCGCAGCAGCATGATGCGCGGTGAAAAGCGCGGCGAGCAGCTGGATATCTACTTCGATGGCCGCCTGGTGTCGACCCTGAACCAGGCCGAGCTGGAGAAGATGAGCGCCGCCCAGAAAGCCGCCGTCTGATCCCGGCGCGAGCCGACAAGCGGGCACCTGGCCCGACAAAAAACGCCCCGCTGTTGCGGGGCGTTTTGCATGGTGACTAGCGGGTCTGCTTGCGGTGGGGCGGGGTGAGGATCAGCCCCAGCAGGCGGCGCAGATGGGTGAGCTGTTCGGTCAGCTGGACATTGAGCCAGAGGTAGCCATTGATGGCTGCTTCGTCGTTGGCGGGCAGGGCTATCTCGCGAGCCACCTGGTGCAACTGGGCGATGGCGGCCTCGGCGCCGCGGCCATCGCCGCTTTTCACCATCAGGGAGAGCTGGTGGAGCACCTCCTCGGTGGCCTGGTGACAGGCCTGCAGCTGGGCCGTGCTCTGCATCAGAAAGTGGCTCTGGCGATCGTTCCAGTAGGTGTTGGCCAGCATCTCCAGGGTGCAGAGCAGGTTGCGCATGCTGGTCTGCACCGCCTCGAACAGCGGGGCACCGAGGCGGGTCTCCTTGGCCGCCGGAGCCAGCAGGGGGCGCAGCCCGACCATGGTGGCCAGCAGCTTGGAGTGACTCTGCTTGAGCCTGGGTCGCTCCAGAACGTTGGGGGAGAGGTGGGTGTGATAGAGGCGACCGGATTGTTGCAGGATCTGGTGCATCTGCAGTCGCCAGTGGCTGTAGGCGCGCTGGGGGTAGATGCTGCAAAACAGCAGCGCCAGCAGGGAGCCTAGCACCACGTCGCCGCTGCGCCACAGGGCGGTCTGGATCTCCCCCGGCTGGGCCCCGATGGTGACCGCCAGGGTGATGCCGATGAGCAGTCCCACATAGGGGCGTTTGCCCAGCGCCAGATAGCCGCACAGGAACATGATGGCGCCGCACCAGGCCAGGGTCAGCGGCAGGGAGTAGATCTCCAGATAGAGCGCCACCACCCCGCAGCTGGCGCCGAAGATGGTGCCGATGACCCGTTGCAGAGCGCGGGCCAGCACATTACCCCAAAAGGAGATGGGTCCCATCACCACCACCAGGGTGATAAGGGGCCAGGTGCTTTCGGGCAGTTCCAGCTCGCGGGTCAGCAGGAAGGTGAGCATGAAGGCGAGCGCGATGCGCAGGCCGTGGACGATGCGATAGTGGCCATAGACCAGGATGTCGAGGCGGGAGAGGGGAGTATCAAGACGCACTGTCAGTCTCGTGTCAGGTTGATGGCGGGGCCCGGCTCCTCCCTGCTGCGGGCCCCGCGCTTTCTCAGGCCAGCCGGCCCTGGAGCGGGTGGATCCAGACCCGCTCCCCGATGGCAATCCCGGGTTGGGAAGGCACGATTTCGATGAGGCAGTTGGCATCGCTCATGGAGCTCAGGATGCCTGAGCCCTGGGGCCCTGTGGTGCGCACCCGAAGCTCTCCGTTGCCATCCTGATGGAAGACGCCGCGCAGAAACTCGGTGCGCCCCGGTCGGCTCTTCATCCGCTCGCAGGCGAGTGCCGACAGGCGCAGCGGTTGCCAGCTGCGCCCCTGCAGGCGGGCGATGGCGGGCTCGACAAACTGCAGGAAGCAGATCATGGCGGCCACCGGGTTGCCCGGCAGGCCGAAGAAGGGGGTATCCCCCAGCTTGCCAAAGGCCAGCGGGCGGCCGGGGCGCATCTGGATGAGCCAAAAATCAATGTGGCCGAGCTCTGCCAGCACCCCCTTGATGTAGTCGGCGTTGCCCACCGAGACACCCCCCGAGCTCAGCACCAGATCGGCGCTGGCGGCCGCCTCGGCGAGGCGCTGGCGCAGCACGGCCTGATCATCGGGGATGATGCCAAGATCCATCACCTCACAGCCGGCACCGCGGATCTGTGCCATCAGGGTGAAGCGGTTGCTGTCAAAGATGTGGCCGGGGGCGAGCGTTTCGCCCGGGGCCTGCACCTCGTCCCCGGTACTGAACAGGGCGACCTTGAGGGGCGTGCGCACCGGCAGGGCTGCCTGACCCAGGGAGGCCGCGAGCCCGAGCTGGGGGGCGCCGAGGCGGGTACCGGCCGGGATGGCGACGGCCCCTTTGGCCAGATCCTCTCCGGCCTGGCGCACGTTCTGCCCCGCCTTGATGGGGGCCTGAATGGTGACCCAGCCATCGGCCATCACCGTCTCTTCGCGCATCACCACCGTATCGACCCCGGGAGGCACGGGGGCGCCGGTCATGATCTGCACCGCCTGACCCGCCAGCACCGACTCGTGGCGCTGCTGGCCTGCCAGCACTTCCCCTACCAGTTGCCAGCGGCCGGCGGCGAGATCGTCACTGCGCAGCCCCACCCCGTCCATCGCCGAGTTGGCGTGGGGCGGCACATTGATGGGACTCACCAGATCGGTGGCCAGCACGGCACCGTGGCACTGCGCCAGCGGCGTGAGGGTGCAGCCACTGCTCGGCGTCAGGGCCGCCAGTATGGTGTCGCGGGCGGCCTCGACCGACAGGAAGCCGTTGCCGGCACTCTGCTCCCTGGTCTGGCAGCCTGCCAGGTAGTCGCAGACGAAGTCGGCGATGGCATCGAGATCATTGATGTCGAGCCTGGGCAGGGGGGTGTCTGTCGGCTGATCGCTTGCCACGGCGATGATGTCCCTGTCGTCGGGGAACAGCAGGGGCTTGCCGATCGCCGCCCGGTGCAGCTCTATCTTGGGGAAGTGCTCGTGTTTGAACCCTTCCACCAGCAGCAGATCGAGGCTGGTCTGGTCGAAGCTGGCCAGCAGCTCGCGAAAATCGGCCTCTGCCAGCTCGGTCTCAATGATGCGTGCATGGCGGCGGCGGGAGGCGACCATCATCTGGTTGGCCCCCGCCTTGCGCAGGCGATGGCTGTCCTTGCCCGGCTGATCGATATCGAAGTCATGGTGGGCGTGCTTGAGCACCCCGAGGCGCAGGCCCCGTGCCACCAGCAGGGGGATCAGCTGTTCCAGCAAGGTGGTCTTGCCGGTCCCGCTCCAGGCGGCGAAGCCAAGCAGGGGGAGGGTCGGGGCTGGGGTCATTGGGCGGCTCCTTGTTGGGATTCGGTGGCCGGGGTCAGCAGGCGCGTCTCGTAGGCGGCCAGTTCGGCCGGGCTGTTGAGGTTGATGAAGGCATCCGGCTGATCGGCAAAGCTCACCACTGCCATCTGGTGGCGAGCGAACCAGATATCTATCTTGCGCTCCCCCTCGGCCAGGGCCTGGCTGAGGGAGGGGAGCAGGGATTTGTGCAGCAGCGCCACCACGGGTTGCAGCCAGTCGCCGTCATGGGCCACCACCAGTTCGGTGGTCGGGGTGAGGGCGGCGCGAAAGCGGCTCATCAGATCAAGGGGCAGGGCCGGGCCATCGCAGGGGACGAACAGCACCCAGTCGTGGCGGGCGGCGGCCAGGCCCACCTGCATGCCCGCCAGCGGGCCCAGATAGTCGTTGTTGTCATCGCTGATGACGGGGGCCAGCGCCTGGTAGCGGGGCTGGTTGCGGTTGGCGTTGATCAGGATCTCGTCGACCTGGGGGCGCAGCCGGCACAACACGTGGTCGATGAGGGGACGGCCCGCCAGCTGGACCCATCCCTTGTCGTCCCCCCCCATGCGGGTGGCGCGGCCACCGGCCAGGATCACGGCCGAAACGGGGAAGGGGTCAGAGTGGGGTTCGCTTCTTGAAGTCATGTCGCTCGATGATTTTTAAAGGGGTGGTCTCTTGCAGTTGACCGCGAGCGAGAGTCCACTCTCGCTCGCACAGATCGGTCAGGGCGTTGCTCTGGTGACTGATGACCACCAGGCCGCAGCCATGTTCCCGCAGATCTTGCGCCAATGCGGCCATCAGGGCAACCGAATGTGTGTCCAGGTTGGCGGTGGGTTCATCCATCAGCAAAAAGGCGGGCTGCAGCGCCCAGGCCCGCGCCATGGCCAGGCGCTGGCGCTCGCCGCCGGAGAGAATGCTGATGTGCTCACGGGCCAGCCCTTCCAGCTCGACCCGGCGCAGCGCCTCGAACACCCGGATCTCGCTCTCCGCCTGCTTGCCAAGCGCCCAGGCGATATTGTCGTGCACGCTGCGATCGAACATGTAGGGGGTCTGGTGCAGATAGGTGACCCGGCCGGGGCCCACGTCCCGCTTGAGCAGTTGGTTGAGCCGGCGCTGCCAGCGGCCGGGCAGGTTGGTGTGGCCCCGGGTGGGGCGCAGCAGGCCGGCCAGGATCTTGAGCAAGGTGGTCTTGCCCACGCCGTTGGCGCCGTGTAGCCAGATGGTGTCCCCGCGGGCGATGGCGAGCCGCTCGATCTCGAACAGCTGGCGTTCGCCAAAGCACATGGAAAGGTGATGGGCGGTCAGGGCCATGGGCGGGCTCCGTCAGCGTTCAGCAACAAGGGGAACCTCTTTCTCAATTCTTCAGATAGCTGTGGCCGCGGCAGGCGGTCAGCAGCAGGTTGAGCAACAGCGCCAGACTGAGCAGCACTATGCCGAGCGCCACCCCCTGGGTAAAGGCGCCCTTCTGGGTCTCCAGCGCGATGGCGGTGGGGATGTTGCGGGTAAAGTGGAGAATATTGCCCCCCACCATCATGGAGCAGCCCACCTCGGTGACGATGCGGCTGAAGGCGCCGATCACCGCCGCCAGCAGGCCAAAGCGGCACTCGTGCATCAGGCCGAGCAGCGCCTTGGGCCAGGAAACCCCCAGGGTGAGGGCGGTTTCCCAGGCGCGGCGATCGCTCTGGATAAAGGCGGCGTGGGCCATGGTGGCGATGACGGGGAAGGCGATCAGCATCTGGCCCACCACCATCGCCTGCTGGGTGAACAGCATCTTCCAGTCGCCGAAGGGGCCGGCCCGCGACAGCAGCATGTAGAGCAAGAGGCCTATCACCACGGTCGGTACCGATTGCAGGGTATTGATGCAGGAGAGCCAGAGCCAGCGGCCGGGCAGCGGCAGGTAGGCCAGCGCGAAGCCCAGCAGCAGGGCCGGCAGCAGCACCAGCAACAGGGCGAGCCCGGAGACGGAAAACGAGACCCCCACCACCTGCCACAGTTCGCTATCACCGCTGAACAGCAGGGCGAGGGCCGCCAGAGTCGTGTCGAGGAGCGTCGGCATCAGCGCGCTCCCCGACAGGGGAGCAGAGCCCCCCTCATATCACACAGGGAGGTCATCACTTCCCGTTGGCATCGGCCACGAACAGGGCCTGACCGGCCACCTTGAAGTCACCGATCAGCTTCTGGCCGTGGTCGGAGACCAGCCAGTTCTGCAGGGCACGGGCGCCGTCGGTGTTGAGGTCGGGATAACGGGTCGGGTTGACCAGGATCACCTGATAGGGGTTGAACAGACGCTTGTCCCCTTCCAGCAGCACGGCGAGATCCAGCTTGCTCTGGTAGGCGAGCCAGGTACCTCGGTCGGTCAGGGTGTAGGCGCCAAGCTCGGAGGCCATGGTGAGGGTCGGGCCCATGCCCTGGCCGATGGATTTGTAACCGGCAAACTCGGGTTTGACGTCAGCGGCCTGCCACAGGGTCTTCTCCTTGATGTGGGTGCCGGACTCGTCACCGCGGGAGATGAAGGTCTGGCCCTTCTCCTTGATGGCCTGCAGTCCCTTGGCGGCATCCTTGAGCTGGCCCAGACCCGCCGGATCCTTGACCGGACCCACGATGACGAAGTCGTTGTACATCAGAGGGGTTGGATTGATGCCAAAGCCGGCATCGACGAAGGCCTTCTCGGCGGAAGGGGCGTGGGTCATCACCAGATCGGCGTCGCCGTTTTCCCCCATCTTCAGGCTCTGGCCGGTACCGGCGGCCATCACCTGCACCGGGTAGCCGGTCTCGGCGGTGAATTTGGGTAGCAGCCAGCCCAGCAGGCCGGACTGTTCGGTGCTGGTGGTGGTGGCGAGGCGAACCGGCGGTTTCGGGCTCTCGGCCTGGGCGGCCGTAGTCAGCAGCAGGGCGGCGCAGAGGGAGAGTGCGGCGCGTTTCAAATTGGCATTCAGGGTCATGGTGATGCAACTCGTTCGGGTGAATGGGAGGCCTCTGACTAGCAAACAGGGTGCCAAACATGTTCCACGCCCCCCTTTTTTCATCTTTTGCTGAGTGAAAACAGCAGTTTATTGTATCTTTTCAGATTATCTGACGGGCGTTATTTACTAATTGGTATTGGTGCTTCGTTCCGGGTAGGACAAAATGTCTCACTCGCGTTCCGACTATCGGGACATTCTCCGACCTTGAGTGCATTTGAGGAATTTTTTTCATGACAGCCCCGCTCAACCGCTGGTCCGCCCTCTCCCTGCTCATCGTGGACGATGAACCCGGCATGCGCAGCTTTCTGGCCAAGGCACTGGCCAAGCGCTTCGCTCAAATCGAGACGGCCGCCAGCGTGGAAGAGGCCGAAGCCCTGCGCAGCCGCCTCCATTTCGATCTCATCATCGCCGATATCCGATTGCCGGGCCGCTCCGGCATTGAGTGGCACGAGGCGGTCGATCCCGGTACCCGCCGCAGCGACATCATCTTCATGACCGGCTTTGGCGACATGGAGACCGCCCTCAAGGCGCTGCGTCTCGGCGCCAGCGATTTCATCCTCAAGCCGTTCAATCTGGAACAGATGATCCAGGCGGTGGACCGGGTGATCGAGCGCCGCCAGATGGAGCGGGAGAACCTGCTGCTGCGCCGGGAGGTGAGCAAGCTCTTTCCCCCCACCCTGATCGGCGATAGCGCCAAGACCTGCGAGCTCAAGACGCTCATTGCCAGAGTGGCCCCCTCCAACGCCGCCGTACTGGTGGAGGGGGAGTCCGGCACCGGCAAGGAGCTGGTGGCCAGGGCCCTGCACCAGCTATCCGGCCGCATGGGGGCCTTCGTGCCCCTCAACTGCGCCGCCATCGCCCCCGAGCTGCTCGAAAGCGAGCTGTTTGGCCATGTGCAGGGGGCCTTCACCGGTGCCCGCAAGGGGCGCGACGGCCTGTTTAGGGTTGCCCATCAGGGCACTCTCTTTCTCGATGAAATCGGCGAGATGCCGCTCGCCATGCAGGCCTCCCTGCTGCGGGCGCTGGAGCAGAAGGCCATTCGTCCGGTCGGCGCCGAGCGGGAGCTCGCGGTGGATGTACGCATCGTGGCAGCCACCAACCGCAACCTCAAAACAGAGGTGGATGCCGGGCGGTTTCGCGAGGATCTCTTCTACCGCCTCAACGTGGTCGCCCTGCAGGTGGCGCCCCTGCGCGAGCGGATCGACGACATCCCGGCCCTGGTACACCACTTCACTCGCCAGCTCACCGCCGAGATGGGGATGGGGTCGCTGAACTGGACCCACGAGGATGTGGTGGCCATGCAGGCTTATCCCTGGCCCGGCAACGTGCGCGAGCTGCGCAACCTCATCGAACGCTGCCTGTTGCTGGGCAAGCCTCCCGCCGAGTATTGGCGCAGCAGCCAGCCTGACAGTGCCGCCGGCAAGGGGGAAGAGGGGTATCCGCTGGAGTGGCCGCTGGCTGAGGTGGAAAAAGCCCACATCCTGCAGGTGGTGGCAAGCTTTGATGGCAACAAGTCGGCCGCTTCCCGGGTACTGGGGGTGGCGCGCAAGACCCTGGAGCGCAAGTTCAAGGAGTGGGCCATCGAATGATCCCCAAGAGCCGCTGGTGGCTGCCATGAGGTGGTCCCGACTCCCGCGCTGGCTGCGTACCAAGGTGCGCTGGCGCCTGCTGCTGCTTACCTCGGTGCCCATCATGCTCACCCTGGTGGGCCTGATGGGGCTCACCCTCTACTGGACTCTCACCTACAGCTGGCAGAACCTGCTCACCAATGTGCGCGGCGATCTCGGGGTGGCCCATCATGCGGTGCGCGTGCAGCAACAGCGCCAGGCCGAGCACCTGGAGCACCTGCGCGATGCCTGGACTTTCCAGACCAAGCTGCGCCAGAACCCGGCAGAGCTGCAATCCTGGGTGATGCCGCTGGCGGCCAACTACGACCTCGATTTTCTGCACCTGCGCACGGGGGCCGAGCTGGATCAGCTGGCCCCGAAACAGCGGGCCACCCTGAGCACAGGGCGCAGCATCAGCCACTTCGTGGTCTGGTCGCGGGAGCAGTTGCTGGCCCACTCGCCAGCCCTGGCCAGCCGCGCCGTGCTGGACAGGGAGTACAGCGCCGCCAACGGCCAGGAGACCCGGGGGCTGGTCAGCCTGACCCTGACGCCGGTGATGGCGCGGGACGGCTCACTCTGGGCCGTGCTGGAGGGGGGCGAACTTATCAACGGTAGCACCCGGCTGGTGGACGAGCTCAAGAGCCAGGTGTTTGCCAAAAATACCCTGCCGGAGGGGAGCATAGGCACGGTCACCCTGTTTCTCGGCGATCTGCGGGTCAGCACCAATGTGCCCGCCAGCAGCAGTCGCCAGATAGGGCGGGCGCTCGGCACCCGGGTCTCGGCCCCGGTGCGCGAACAGGTGCTGGAGCGGGGGGAGGTGTGGATCGATCGCGCCTTCGTGCACGACGCCTGGTATGTCTCTGGCTATGAGCCGCTGCTGGGGGCCAATGGCGAGCGGATCGGCATGCTCTATGTCGGTTTTCTCGAGTGGCCCTTCATCCGCACCTACCTCACCAACCTGCTGGAGCTCGGCTCCGGCGTGGTGTTGCTGCTGCTGATCTCGGGTCTCCTGGTTTATCGCGGTGCGCGGGATCTCTTCACCCCCATCGAGCGGATGCACCGGGTGGTGCGTCAGGTGCAATATGGCAAGTCAGCCCGGGTGGGGCCGCTGGCGCTCGATCCCGATCATGAACTGGCCCAGCTGGGGCGCCAGTTTGACGCCATGCTGGACCGCCAGGAGGCTCATCAGCAGCAGATGGCCCGCAGTGCCGACGAGCTGGAGCAGAAGGTGGCCGAGCGTACCCGAAGCCTCGAGCAGAAGACCGCCGAGCTGGAGGAGCACATCCATATGCTGACCCAGGCGCGCCAGCAGCTGCTTATCAGCGAGAAGCTGGCGGCCCTTGGCGAGCTGTGCGCCGGGGTGGCCCACGAGATCAACAACCCGCTCGCGGTGATCCTCGGCAACGTGGAGTTGATGAAGCTGGAGTTGGGGGAGGCTGCCGAGCCCGTCAGCGAGGAGCTGGCGCTGGTGCTGACCCAGATCGAGCGCATTCGCGCCATCACTCGCAGCCTGTTGCAATACTCCCGCCCCGGCGATTACGAGACGGCGCCGGTGTGGCAGCACCTCAACCCCATTATCGAGGAGAGCCTGACCCTGGTGCGCTCCGCCCTGCGCCAGCAACAGGTGGAGCTGGTGGCAGATCTGCAGGCCCAGCAACCCATAGAGGCGGATCGCCAGCAGTTGCTGCAGGTGTTGATAAACCTGCTGGTCAACGCCAGCCACGCCCTGGGCGAGCGGGGCCAGATCCGGGTCGAGAGCCGCGACTGGCACAGTGAAATGGGCCAGTTGCTGGGGGCCGAGGTGCGAGTCATCGACAACGGCAGCGGCATCGAGGCCGCCATCATGGACAAGATCTTCGACCCCTTCTTCACCACCCGCGCCACCGGCACAGGTCTCGGGCTTGCCCTGAGCCACCGCATCATCAGTCGCTGGGGCGGGGAGCTGTTGGTGGACTCCACCCCGGGAGAGGGGAGCTGCTTTACTATCCGCTTGCACAGCCATGCCCTGCTGCCCGCCGGCCGCGAGCCAGACCAGCTGGAGGGGTGGCGCATCGCGCTGGGAGCGGAAGGGCGTGAGCCCGATATCGCCGGGGACGAGCCGGCCGCAGGGCAGGCAGGTTCATCAGAAGGCGGGCCAAGGGAAGGGCCAAAAGAAGGGTAAGCGTCTTTCACTCCATCAAACAAACGGGCCTGCCAGATTGGCAGGCCCGTTTGTTTGATGGAGGCAAGGGATGACGAAAGCGGATGGCCCTATTGCGGGCTCCACACCAGCTTGCCAGTCTGGGTCAGATCGTAGCCGCCAAGGCGGGAGGCCAGCTCGCGTCCCTCGGGGGATTGCAGCCAGCCGATGAGTTGCTGCAACAGGTTGCGAAAGAAGACCCCTTGCGGCATCACCAGATCGAAACATTCCTGGGAGAGCGGCATAAACTCGAGGCCAAACTCGGTCGCCGTGCTCTGGGCCCCCGGCCCCACGTCGGCATCGCCGCGGCTGATGGCGGCGGCCAGCTCCCGCTCGCTGTTGACCTGCACAGTGCTTTCGATCCGGGTCAGGGACTCCCCCTGGGTTTGCAGCCACTCAAACAGGGCCCGCTGGCTGCCGGCCCCCTCCTGGCGCAGTGCCCAGCGCCACTCAAGGGTCTCTCGGGCCTCTCTCGGTCTGGCCCCGCGTCGCAGTACCAGCCCCTGGGCGCGGCGAAATCCATGAACGATCACCCATTGGCGATGGCCCTGATACTGCTGCACCAACGCCGGGTGGCGCAGGTGGGCTTCTTCGGCCTGACCCCAGTGGATGGCGCACAGATCCACGTGGCCGCGGGCCAGCATTGCCAGCCCCTGGCGAGTGCCGCAGGGGGTGTACCCCACCAGCGCCTGGGTGCCAAGCTGCTGGGCCAGCCGGCTGCTGGCGTAGTGGAGCAGCACGTCGTCCGAGCCTGCCAGCAGCAGCCGGTCGTTCATCACCCCCTCGTGGCAGCTGCCGAGCAGCCAGCGATCCAGCAGGGAGCGCGGAAACAGCCACTTGCCGGTGGCCTTGGTGGCGGGGATGCGCGCCTCGTTGGCCAGCTGATAGACCTTCTTCTCGTTGAGATCGAGGTATTCGGCCACCTGCTTGACGTTCATAAACTCATTCATGGTTCAGTCCATCAGCCTGTTGCATGGCGGGTAGAAAACGGATCTTGCTCATGATCAGCCGAGCTCAATCTCGCTGACCACGGCCGGACGGCCCCTGGGGCAGCACCGGCGGTTTGTCATCCAGCACCAGATGCTGCTGGCCGGTAAAGACCTGGAAGTGGCGCCCCTTGGCGCGGGCAATCATGGTGATGCCGAGCTGGCGGGCGAGATCCAGCCCCATCTGGGTGACGCCGGAGCGTGACAGCAGCACGGGAATGCCCATCTGTGCCACCTTGATCACCATCTCGGAGGTGAGCCGCCCCGTGGTGTAGAAGATCTTGTCGGCGCCGGTATCGCCCGCCATCCAGAGCTCGCCGGCCAAGGTATCCACCGCATTGTGGCGGCCCACGTCCTCGACAAAGGAGAGGATCTCGGCTCCGCGGCAGAGGGCGCAGCCGTGCACGGCGCCAGCCATCTTGTAGGTTTCGTTATGGGCGGAGAGCGCCTTGAGCAGGGCATAAAGGGTGCTCTGTTTAAGTTCGGGCGCGGGCAGCACCACCCCTTCGAGCTTCTTCATCACGCTGCCATACATGGTGCCCTGGCCGCAGCCCGAGGTGACCGTCTTCTTCTCCAGTGACTTGTCCAGATCCTCGGCCTGCTGGCTGCTGACCACGGCGGCGGCCTCGCTATCCCAGTCGACGATCACCGATTCGATGGCCGAAATATCCTCGATAAAGCCCTGGTTCTTGAGATAGCCCAGCACCAGCGCCTCGGGGCGGGCCCCCAGCGTCATCAGGGTCACTATCTCCTTCCAGTTGAGGTAGACGGTGAGTGGGCGCTCACAGGCGATCTGCTGGGTCTGCAACTCCCCCTGCTCATTCATCACCTCGACGGCCATGGTGAGCTGGGCGGCAGCATTGCTTTTGATAAAGGTCGGTGTCATGGGGCCCTCGTGACCGGTTGCTGGGAGCTAAGGAGAGGAATAAAGCAAGTTTTGTTCCAGATTATTTTTGAGTAGATAGAAACTGACTTCAGTAAAAATGCACATTTGAAACTTGGATAGATTCATATTATTTAGTTCTTTTTCTTTTATCTCAGCAAGATAAAGTGTTCATGCTTGGCACCAAAGCCCTTACTGGAAAGTGTAACTATGAATATTACTAAGCAAGAATTTGAGTTGTTTGAACAATGGAAACGGAATCGTTCTGGATTTGTGTTTGATGGTGTGGTTTCAGAGTATGATTATATAAAATCAAATATTAAATTATGTTTTGTATTAAAAGAGGTAAATGATGAAGGTGGTGGGGACTGGGACTTGAGAGAGTTTATCCGACAAGGGGCTCGCCCTCAGACTTGGGATAATATTACCCGTTGGGTAAAATGCATAAGGAGTAGTAGCGGTGAAATTAAGTGGAATGATTTAGAGAGCATTACGAAAGAAGATAGAGTTGAAGTATTAAAATCAATATGTGCCATGAACATGAAAAAATCTCCTGGAGGACATACAACTGAGAGAGCAAGTTTCAACATGGTATTGAATGAAGATAAATCATTTATTCAAAGTCAATATGATATTTATGACCCAGAAATCACCATATGCTGTGGAACTGGTTGGGACTTAAGATGGGCATTGAATTTAAATGATAACGAGGTTTTTGAAACAAGTCGGGGTGTGAAATGGTTTAAAAATAAAAACAACAAACCCGTAGTAATATATTCACATCCTGCGGCACGAGTTCAAGACGCTCTACTTGTTTATGGTTTGGTCGATGCAATTAGAGAGATTGAAAATATGGTGTAAAGTTATTTTAAAAGTGAATGTTCTGAAATTATTGCACCGTAATTGGCTTAGGCAATAACCAAAATTTATGGTTGTTGCCATATCTACTGAACTGGAGTTAACTTTATCTAATCAAAAATAAAACATCGATGGGCATCTATATTACACTGAAGCTATGCGTAATTAAATTGTACAAGTATGAGGTCAAAGAAATCAACATCACAATAGATGGCAATATTGCATCAGCGAAATTTGGTTTAAAAAATGCGTTTTTAACAAAGCTGCACCAATAAATAAAAACAAATGACACTCTTTCTTGCAAGTTTTTAAGATACATTTCATATGAGGTTATATCATTAGGGTTATATCGATTAGAATAAGTTACCCACAAGTATATGTTACATAAGCCAAACCAATTTGCGCCTAATGATATATAGTCTTCTCCTGGAAGTTTTTCTTCGTAGGTGGCTTCAAATCCTACAGGATAGCTATTTATAGGTTCATGTAATACGCAACCATTTTTTGCACCTTTATCTCTAATTACTTCCCGCATCCATATAGGAATAACCATGGTTGCATAAGCTTGAATTTTAACCTCATGTCTGACTTTTGTACTCAGTTGAAAATGGCGCCACCAGAAATAGATCATGATTATAGCAATAGCATGAACAATATTTTCTGGAGAGTTGAAGATTACTTTTGAACCCCAAAGCCCAATTTCAGGCATGAACTGACCTCCTGAGATTGAATATATAAAAAGCATGGAAGAGATCAACATTACTTTGTTTCTATACTTTCTTTCCAGCTCAACGTCTGATTCCATATTTATCTCAAAACTAATGAAAAATGGTCAATAAAGTTAATCGTACAATGATTATTCATGACTTTGCTAGCCACATACCCTGTAGATTTTCATGTCAATCTTGTCTTGGCCCCACTCTTGCTATGTTTTCTCCCATTAAGGCCGTGGCCGCCTTGTTCTTCCCGCTGTGATTGCCCCAAGCAAGGGCGAAACAAGGGGGGAGGGCGGCCCGGCAGAGACCTTCTGATGGGAGTCGCTACTGTGCAAGACACTATAAATACCCTGTCCCACCAGCGCTGGCTGCGGGTCGAATTGCAGGCCATCGACAGCCAGGTTGGCCGTTGGCAGAGCCGCCGTTTCGAGATTGCGGCGCTCCACCCCGCCGAGCCCGAGGCGGCCGGTGCCTTGCCCCTCACCCTGTTTCGCGACGAGCGGGGGGATTATCGCTTCAACCTGAGCTCCGGCGCGCCGCGCCTCTTTGTCACTGGAACCCGCGTCGATAATGACTTTGTCGCCGATGGCCTCACGCTGAGTCAGACCGTGGCCGCCGCCTATATGGACGGCGAGCGCCAGGTGCTCTCCTGCCCGCTGCCGGAGGCGCTGCAGGCATGGACCGAGGCTTTTATCGGCCGCCACGGCGAGCTGCTGGAGGCCCGTCGCAAGGGCAAGAAGGGCAAGGGACGAGCCCAGGATCAGCTGGGGGTCGATGGCGCACCCCGGGGCAACTGCGGCGCCGTCGAGGCCACCGGCCCCGATGGTCGCGAGCATGGCAGCGACACCGGAAGCCGCTCCCATGAGTGAGTTTTTCAAGCGCTGGTCGGCCCGCAAACGGGAGGCGCAGCAGGCTGCAAACGAACAGCCGCAGCCGCTCGATATGGAAGGCGTATCCGCACCCCAATCCGACCTTGTCGAGCCGAATACATCAGAAAATACGCCACCTCCAGCTGAAGTAAGCACTGACAAGGGGAGTGCCCCTTGTGCCGGTTCCGATCCCGCCGCCGCGCCTTCCACCGCCGTACCTGGCAAACCCGCCTTGCCGGACAGGGAGGCGCTGCGCGCCATGTTTCGCAGCCATCAGCCCGATGGCCTCGATGACTACACCCAGGATTTCAGCCAGCCAGAGCTGTTGCCTGCCGCCCTGACCGTGGGGCTGCGCAACTGGCTGGTGGCCCCTACCTCTGAGCAAGAGGCCGACCAGACTGCACCATCGCCAACCACGCCAGGTGAAGAGGCGGATGACGCAGCTTCACCCGTAGCGGCGTTGCCACAAGACCATGACAAGGGTCGGGACATTTTGACTAACGAGATGGGACAAAATGTCCCTACCAATAAGGCGGGAATGGAACCTCTGGGATCCTGACTCCCTGTCAGTCACTTTTTTTCCGGGGGAGTTGGCTCGTCTCTTGCTCTCCCATGAGACCAACAAGCACACCATCCCATGAGGTGGTGCGCACAGGAGTGCATGTGAGCATCGAACAATACAACTCAAGCCTGAGCCCCGCCAGCGCTGCGGGGAGCAATGAGCGAGCGCGCGCCTATGCCTTGCGCCACACGGTCAAGACCGACAACCTGATCCCGGCCACTGTCTCCTACCAGAGTCAGGGCCGCCTGCTGCTGGTAGGGCCGGAGGATCGCATCCGCCGCGCCGCCAGCCTCTTGCCGCAAGGGGCGATGCCGACCTTGCTGGTGAGCGAACAGGTCCATGACGCCGGGGCGGCGGATCTGGAGGCCATCTTCGCCGCTACCGCTTCCCTCGAGGCGCTGACCCTGCGCGAGCCGGCGCTCAAGGGCTATCTCGGCCAGTTTCAGTTGACCGGCCTCAACGGTCAGGGGGAGCGTATCTCTTTGGCCGAGCTCTGCTTTCCGGCCCAGGCCGCCGGTGGCCACGCCAGCTTTGATCTGGTGGCCGATCTGGGGGCGACTCCGCTGTTTGCCCTGGAGCGCCCGCCCGTGGGTTATCAGCATCTGGCGGATGATGCGGGTCTGGCGGAGCAGCTTGGCGAGCTGTGCGCCCTTACCGGAGTGTTCGACAAGCCGCGCTATTTTCGCCTGGACTCGGAGGCGTGTGCCTTCACCGCCCGTGGCGTGCCCGGTTGCAGCCGTTGTCTTGATGTCTGCCCGACCGATGCCCTCAAGCCCATCAATGGGCGCATCCAGATCGATCCGCATCTTTGTCAGGGCTTTGGCAGCTGCGCTTCCGCGTGCCCGACCGGGGCGATCGCCTATCACCAGCCCGATGCCAATACCAGCGGTGACTATCTGTTTCGCCTGCTCAAGCACTATCGGGAGGCGGGCGGCGAGCATCCCGTGCTCTTGATCGCAGGGGAGAGCGAGCGCAGCGACGTCGAGGCGAGCCTCGCCGCCCTGCCCAGCCACTGGCTGCCGGTCTGGGTGGAAGAGGTGGCGAGCCTCGGGCTTGAGAGCTGGCTGGCGGCCCTGGCCTATGGCGCCAGCGCGGTGCGCATTGCGCTCGGTGACGATACCCCGGCCAGCGTGCGCGCCCTGGTGGAGCGGGAGCTGGCCAGTGCCGCCGTGCTGCTGGCCGGCGCCGGATTGAGCGGGGATCGCATCGCCATCCACTCCCTGCAGGCGGTGGTACAGGCGAGCGACCAGGGGGCGGCCAATGTGGCCGGCTCCTTGCTGGACAAGCCGCTCAAGGGGGAGAAGCGGGAGACCCTGTTTGCCGCCTTCGACGCCCTCTGGCTGGCCCACGAAGGGGGCCGCGAGCCCCTGGCGGTGCCCCACGGCGCCCCTTATGGCGCAGTGGCACTGCAAGAGGCGGATTGCACCCTCTGCATGGGCTGCGTGGCGGTCTGTCCGACTCGCGCCCTGCATGCGGTGGGTCACGAGCCCGGCCTCAACTTTATCGAGCAGGACTGTATCCAGTGCGGCATGTGTGAAAAGGCATGCCCCGAGCAGGCCATCGTGCTGGTGCCGCGTCTGCAGCCTGTGCCCGAGGCGCGCCGCGCCGTGCAACACCTCAAGGCGGAAGAGCCGGCCTGCTGCATTCGCTGCGGCAAGGCGTTTGCGCCTGCCTCCCTCATTCGCCGCATCCAGCAAAAACTGGCCGGTCACTCCCACTTTCAGAACGAGGCCGCCAAGCGCCTGCTGATGTGCGAGGACTGCCGGGTCAAGGATGTGTTTGAAGCCATGGCGGCGGATCCCGCCGCCCAGCTCAAACTGTGAGGGCCAATATGTATCAGCAACAAGATGACAACCAGAGCACCCTGCCCATGACAGATGCCATGACCCCTCTCGAGAGCAACAGCGCCGAGCTCTATGCCCTGCTGGCAAGCCTGTGGCGCGCCGCCCCCAAGGGCGAGCAGTTGCAGTGGCTGCGTGACCTTGAGCCGATGCCGGGCCCCTTTGCCCGGGGCCTCGGGCTGGTGCAGCTCGCCGCCAGCAGCCACGACGAGGGCACCCTGGCCGAGGAGTATCAGGATCTCTTTATCGGTATCGGCCGGGGGGAAATCGTCCCCTTCGCCTCCTGGTATCTCACCGGCTCCCTGATGGAGCTGCCGCTCGCGGTGCTGCGTGCCGATCTGCAATCCCTGGGCTTCGAGCGCCAGAGCGGGGTGTGCGAGCCCGAAGATCACCTGGCGGCCCTGTGCGAGGTGATGGCGGTGCTGGTCAGCGAACAGCACCCGGAGCGCAACCGCTTCTATGAGCGCCACCTCGCTCCCTGGGTGATTAAGTGCTGCCACGATCAGCAAAAGGCCAAGGGAGGCTGTTTCTACCGTGCGGTGGGGCTACTTGCCGAAGATTTCTTCAAGCTGGAAAACGAATTGCGCCTGCCGTTTGGCGCCCGGGTGGTAACTCGCCCATAACCATATGACAGATACCGTTCGTAGCAATGTCGGCCCCCGGGCCGGCCATAACAAAAACAAGAGTCGGAGAGAACAAGATGAGCGATGACAAGCTGCAAGATCCGTCACGACGCAACCTGATCAAGGGTGTCGGCGTGGTCGCCACCATAGGGGTATTGGCCGGTGCCACCGGCCGGGTGGTGGGTAAAGAGGTGCTCACCCACGACACCGAGCCGGACAAGGGCTATCGGGAGACCCCCCATGTTCACGACTTTTATCGCACCCTGCGCGGCACCGACTGAGCCGGCTCAGTGAAGGAGATCTTATGAAACTGACGAAACGTGCCGAGCCGGCAACTTCCGCCGACCAATCCAGTGCCGCCACCTCCCGTGGTCAGGGGCTGACTCGCCGCGCCTTTATGGTCAACTCCGGCCTGGTGGCAGGTGGTGCCGTAGCCGCCGGCTGGCTGGCACCGGCCATGATGCAGCGAGCCGAGGCCAAAACCGTGGCCGCCGACGTACCGGTCGAGGTGAAACGCACCATCTGCTCCCACTGCTCGGTGGGCTGCGGCGTTTACGCCGAGGTGCAAAACGGGGTCTGGACCGGTCAGGAGCCAGCCTTCGATCACCCCTTCAACCTTGGCGGCCACTGCGCCAAGGGGGCAGCCCTGCGCGAGCATGGTCACGGTGAGCGTCGCCTCAAGTACCCGATGAAGCTGGTGGGGGGCAAGTGGCAGCGCATCAGCTGGGATCAGGCCATCGAAGAGGTGGGCAACGAGGTGCTGCGTCTTCGCAAGGAGTCCGGCCCGGACAGCGTCTTCTGGCTCGGCTCCGCCAAGCACTCCAACGAGCAGGCCTACCTGTTTCGCAAGATGGCCTCCCTGTGGGGCACCAACAACGTGGATCACCAGGCGCGTATCTGCCACTCCACCACGGTGGCTGGTGTGGCTAACACCTGGGGCTACGGCGCCATGACCAACAGCCTGAACGACATGCACAACAGCAAGTCGATCATGTTTATCGGTTCCAACCCGGCGGAGGCCCACCCGGTCGCCATGCAGCACATCCTGCTGGCGAAAGAGCGCAACGGCTGCAAGATCCTGGTGGTGGATCCGCGCCGCACCCGCACCGCCGCCAAGGCGGACATGTACCTCTCCCTGCGCCCGGGCACCGACGTGGCCTTCATCTGGGGCATGTTGTGGCACATCTTCAAGAACGGTTGGGAAGACAAAGAGTTCATCCGCACCCGTGTCTTTGGCATGGACGAGGTGCAAAAAGAGGTAGCGCGCTGGACCCCGGCGGAAGTGGAGCGGGTGACTGGCCTCAGTGAAAAAGAGGTCTATGGCGCCGCCAAGCTGCTTTCCGACAACCGCCCGGGCTGTGTGGTCTGGTGCATGGGCGGCACCCAGCACACCACCGGCAACAACAACACCCGCGCCTACTGTATCCTCGAGCTGGCCCTTGGCAACGTGGGCAAGAGCGGTGCCGGTACCAACATCTTCCGCGGCCACGACAACGTGCAGGGCGCCACCGACTTTGGCGTCACATCCGACTCCCTGCCCGGCTACTACGGCCTGGAAGAGGGGGCCTGGAAGCACTGGGCCCGGGTGTGGGATGTGGACTTCGAGTGGCTCAAATCCCGTTTTGATAACAAGGCCTACAACGGCAAACTGCCGATGAACAACAACGGCATTCCGGTCTCCCGCTGGGTGGACGGTGTGCTGGAGAACGCCGACCTTATCGAGCAGGGCACCAACATTCGCGCCATGTTCTACTGGGGCCATGCGGTCAACTCCCAGACCCGTGGTCCCGAGATGAAGAAGGCGATGCAAAAGCTCGACATGATGGTGATTGTCGACCCGTACCCGACCGTGGCGGCGGTGATGAACGATCGCACCGACGGCGTCTACCTGCTGCCGGCCACTACCCAGTTCGAGACCTATGGTTCCGTCACCGCCACCAACCGTTCCATGCAGTGGCGCGACAAGGTGATCGAGCCGCTGTTCGAGTCCAAGGTCGACCACGAGATCATGTATCTGTTGAGCAAGAAGCTGGGCTTTGCCGATGAGCTGTTCAAGCACATCAAGGTGGAGAACAACCAGCCGCTGCTCGAAGACATCACCCGCGAGTACAACCGTGGCATGTGGACTGTCGGTTACACCGGCCAGAGCCCGGAGCGCCTCAAGGAACACCAGCAGAACTGGCACACCTTCCACAAGACCAGCCTCAAGGCCGAAGGTGGCCCGGTCAGCGGCGAGATCTACGGTCTGCCCTGGCCCTGCTGGGGTACCCCGGAGATGAAGCACCCCGGCAGCCACATCCTCTATGACACCAGCATCCCTGTGTCAGAAGGGGGCGGCGGTTTCCGTGCCCGTTTCGGTCTCGAATATCAGGGTGTCTCCTTGCTTGCAGAAGACTCCTGGCCCAAGGGCAGCGAGGTGGAGGACGGTTACCCCGAGATCACCGCCGATCTGATGAAGCAACTGGGCTGGTGGGACGAGCTGACCGAGGCCGAGAAGAAAGAAGCCGAGGGCAAGAACTGGAAGACCGACCTTTCTGGCGGTATCCAGCGCGTCGCCATCAAGCACGGCTTTGTGCCCTACGGCAACGCCAAGGCGCGCTGCGTGGTGTGGACCTTCCCGGATCAGGTGCCCAAGCACCGCGAGCCGCTCTACACCCCGCGCCGGGATCTGCTGGCCGACTATGCCACCTGGCCCGATGCCAAGAGCCTGTGGCGCCTGCCGACCCAGTACGCCTCGGTGCAGGAAAAAGATGTCAGCAAGGAGTTCCCCATCATCCTCACCTCCGGCCGTCTGGTCGAATACGAGGGGGGCGGTGACGAGACCCGTTCCAACCCCTGGCTGGCCGAGCTGCAGCAGGAGATGTTCGTCGAGATGAACCCGGCGGATGCCAACGATGTCGGCGTGCGCGACGGTCAGGATGTCTGGGTCGAGGGGCCGGAAGGTGGCCGCGTCAAGGTGAAAGCCCTGATCACGCCGCGGGTGAAGCCGGGCCTTGCCTTTATGCCGTTCCACTTCGGCGGTCATTTCGAGGGCAAGGATCTGAGATCCAAGTATCCGGAAGGGTCAGACCCTTACGTACTGGGAGAGTCGGTCAACATAGTCACCACCTATGGTTATGACCCGGTTACCCAGATGCAGGAGACCAAGGTCACCCTGTGCCGTTTTCGTAAAGTAGGAGCCTGATCCCATGGCCAGAATGAAATTCATGTGTGACACCAAGCGCTGCATCGAGTGCAACGGCTGTGTGACGGCGTGCAAGAACGAGAACGACGATGCCCTGGAGTGGGGCATCCAGCGTCGCCGGGTAGTGACCCTCAACGATGGCCTGCCGGGGGAAACCTCCATCTCGGTGGCGTGCATGCACTGCACCGACGCCCCCTGCATGGCGGTCTGCCCGGCGGACTGCTTCTACCACACCGACGACGGCATAGTGCTGCACAACAAGGATCTCTGCATCGGCTGCGGCTATTGCCTGTTCGCCTGTCCGTTCGGGGCGCCCCAGTTCCCGAAGACCGCTGCCTTTGGCGATCGGGGCAAGATGGACAAGTGCACCTTCTGCGCCGGTGGCCCGGAGGAGGATCACAGCGAGGCGGAGCGCCAGAAGTACGGTGCCAACCGCATCGCCGAGGGCAAGCTGCCCATGTGTGCCGAGCTCTGCTCCACCAAGGCGCTGCTGGCCGGTGATGCCCAGGTCATCTCCGACATCTTCCGCGAGCGGGTGGCCTATCGCGGCGCACCTCACGCGGCCTGGGGCGGGGATGAGCAGGATCTGTTCCACGACGCCAGCAAACCCCGCGATGGCAGAGGCAAGGGGCTCAAGCTTGGCAAGCAGGAGGGCGGCCAATGAGACACTGGCTGACAGCGCTGCTGACAGCCTTGCTGCTGTTCAGCGCGCCTGGCTTCGCCGATGCCCAGAAGGAGACGATCGGCTTTGCCGGCGCCGACTACTGGCGCGCGGTGAAGGACGGGCAGGAGGGGACCACCACCTCCCGCTCGCCGGAGCACGGGGTACTCATCTCGGTGCCGGGTCAGCTCTGGTTCGAGGTGAAGACCAAGTGGGTATCGCCGCTGGGGGCCATCGCTATTTTCGGGTCGCTCGCCATGTGCGGCCTGATGTTCTGGGTGGTGGGGCCGACCAAGCTCTCCAAACCCAGAACCGGGCGCAAGCTCAAGCGCTGGAGCAGGATGGACAGGGCCCTGCACTGGACCACGGCTGCCATGTTCCTGACCCTCTCGGGGTCTGGGCTGGCGATCATCTACGGCAAGTACTTCATCAAGCCGGTGGTGAGCATGGGAGTGTGGGAGAACTGGATCTGGTTCGCCAAGGTGTTCCACAACTACGTGGGCCCGCTCTTCTTCCTCTGCCTGCTCGGGGTGCTCATCAAGTGGTTCCGCCACAACATCGTCAATATGGTGGATGTGCAGTGGTTCCTGAAATTTGGCGGCATGCTGGGCAAGCACAAGGGGAGTCACCCCTCGGCGGGCTTCTCCAACGGCGGCGAGAAGGCGATCTTCTGGCTGCTGATCTGGTTTGGCGGCATAGTCGTGGCGACCGGGCTGTTTCTGGACTTCCCCATCTTCGGCCAGCTGCGCCGCCAGATGGAGTGGGCCAGCTTCATCCACATCGTCGGGGCCCTGATCCTCATCTGCGGCTTCATCTTCCATATCTATATGGGCCTGTTCCAGCTGGAAGGGGCGCTGGAGGGGATGGTGACCGGCGAGGTGGACGAGACCTGGGCCAAGGAGCACCACGATCTCTGGTATGAAGAGGTCAAACACAAGCTGGATGAGCCCAAAGAGGGCAAATCCAGTTAAACAGACGTTGTTTAAACAGGGGCGCTGCGGCGCCCCTTCTTTTGCTCTCCATCCGGGGAAACAAGGCCATGTCGGTCTGCTGGTTGGATAGTTCGGCGCAACTTTCTCGCCCTGGCCCCTGGCAGGAGGGCAGGGGTATGCCCAAGCTCACAAAATCGAATTGATAAACGTCATATGATTGATTTCATTATGTGTCTCGCTCTCCTGCCGAACGGCAACTTCATGTAAATCAACGAGAATGACTATGGCTACCGGACAATATCTGCTGTGGAAAGATGCACAGGGACAAGATTTTCGCCCCGTTGCACTGACAGGCACCGATCTGCTCAACGATCGCAATCTCAACAAGGGCACCGCCTTTACCGAACAGGAGCGGGCCGACTTCGAGCTCGACGGCCTGCTGCCACCCCAGGTGCAAACGTTTGAAGCCCAGCTGGAGCGGGTCTATCAAGGCTTTCTGAGCGCCTGCAACGATATCGAGAAATACCAGAACCTGCGGGCATTGCAGGATCGCAACGAGACCCTTTTCTATGCCCTGCTGTCGCGCCATGTGGAGGAGATGACCCCCTACATCTATACCCCGACCGTGGGCAAGGCGTGCCAGGAGTTCAGCCACCGCTTCCAGAAGCCGCGTGGCCTTTACATCACCCCGAAAAACGTCGAGGACATGGGCTCCTTGGCCCGCCATCTTGATGCCAAATCTGTGCGCATTATTGTCGTGACCGACAGCCAGGGGATCCTGGGGATCGGCGATCAGGGGGTGGGCGGCATGGGCATTCCCATCGGCAAGCTCTCCCTCTACACCCTGGGCGCCGGGATCCATCCCGCCTGCTGCTTGCCCATCGCGCTGGACGTGGGTACCGACAACCAGGCGCTGCTTGATGACCCCATGTATCTGGGTCAGCCCCACAAGCGCATTCGCGGCAAGGAATATGACGACTTCATCGACAAGTTCGTGGCCGGGGTCAAGCGCCACTTCCCCAATGCCGTGCTGCAGTGGGAAGACTTCAGCAAGTCCAACGCCTTCAACAATCTTTCCCGTTACCAGCAGTCGCTGCCCTCCTTCAATGACGATATCCAGGGCACGGGGGCCGTGGTGCTGGCCGGCATCATAGGGGCGGTCAAGGCCAAGGGCGAAAGCCTGGGTCAGCAGAACTATCTGGTCTATGGCGCCGGTGCCGGCGGGGTCGGGGTGGCGGATCAGATCTGCGCCGGCCTCATCCGCGAGGGCATGGATCCCCAGGCGGCGCGGGATCGCATCTATATCCTGGATACCCAGGGGCTGGTGTGTGACAACCGTGAGGGGCTTGACGAGTACAAGCGCCGCTATGCCAAGCCGGGCCTGTTGCTGTCGGGCTGGGACACCGAAGTCCCCGGCAAGGCCAACCTGACCGATGTGCTGCGCCATGTGCCCATCACTGTGTTGCTGGGCACCAGCGGCGCCGGTGGTGCCTTCAAGGAGCAGCATATCCAGCTGATGCTGACCCATTGCGAACGCCCAATGGTGTTCCCGCTCTCCAATCCGACCGCCAACTGCGAGGCGCTGCCGGAGGACATCTATCGCTGGAGCAAGGGCAAGGCCATTGTCGCTACCGGCAGCCCGTTCAAGGATGTGCACTATGAGGGGCAGGATTACCGGGTGGGGCAGGGCAACAACGTCTTCATCTTCCCGGGGGTGGGGCTGGCGGCCATCGTCAGCCAGATCCGCGAGATAAGCCCCGACATCTTCACCACCGCCGCCTTTGCGCTGGCCGAATGTGTGAGCGAGGTAGATCTGGCGCAAGGGGCGGTTTATCCGCGCATTCGCGAGCTGCGCAGCATCTCGGTGCACGTGGCGACCGCCGTGCTGAAAGACATAGTGCGCAAGGATCCCGGCCATCCGCTGATCGGTCAGGATCTGCAGCAGCACATCCTGAGCCACATGTGGGAGCCGGTCTACCTGCCCTATCGCCGGGTGTGATCCGGGCAAGCTTGAAATGAAAGGGGGTGGCCATGGCCACCCCCTTTGTTTTGATACCCAGGCTGTCACCGGCGCGGTCAGCTGCGCAGTGGCAGCCAGTGCCCTGCCTTGTTGCGGCAAGCGGTGTCCTGCCACTGCTGGCTGGCTTGGCCTATGTAGAGCTGCTCGCGGTAGTCGCGGCACCAGAGGCCATTGGGGTGGCGAAAGGTGCGCAGCGGCGTGACGCTGCCCGAGTGGCGGTTGGTGGGGTTGAACCAGGTGAGACTCTGGCCCTTGGGACGGGTTTGCAACGCCTCGGCCAGCGCCTGGTTGGCCAGCGCCACGTCCTGCTTGTCCATCTGATGGTAGAGCTGGGCGGGTGGCTGGGTGGCGCAGCCGAACAGCCACAAGGAGAGGCAAATCAACAGATAACGGTTCATGGTTGCTCCTTACTGTTGAACCCTTGCTGGATCAGCGCTTGTTCCTGCGCATCGGTCAAGGTCTGGTCGCGATCGTCTACCGTGTCGTCATCCCGCAGCTTGTTGCCGTTGGCATCGATGGCATCCACGCCGTTATCGTCGAGACCGCTGTCATCCAGGCCGTTGCCGAGGCCACGACCACCGCCATGACGCTCACCGCCGGCGTGACGATCCCCTCCGGCATGTTGCTCGCCACCGGCATGGCGATCTCCTCCTGCATGTTGTTCGCCACCGGCGTGTTCACCCTGACCATGGTCATCGCCGCCATGGCTACTGCCGCCGCTGTTGCTGCTTCCACCGCTGTTGCTGCCACCACCGCTATCGCTGCCTCCGCCGCTGTCGCTATCGCTGCCGCCACTACCACTGCTGCTGTTTCCACCACCACCTCCGTTGCCACCCCCACCGCTATTACCATCGCCATCCTTGTTGTGAACGATCAACTCATTGGCGATATAGCTGTGGCTGCCATCGAGGATCAGGTTGAACAGTGCCGTGGTGGGCGGGGCGTCAATCCAGCAGAGGGACTCCACCAGCAGTAGGGCGGGCTGCGGGGCCAGCGCCAGGTTGCCTGCACTGCCGGTTTCCGACCAGCCCAGCAGGTGCATGCCGGTAAAGAGCGGCAGCACGGCGAGGGTCGGGTTTTCGGTGCGGGTCATGGCCGGCGCGATGGCAGCCCAGCCGCGGGTGGTCAGGAAGGGGTGCTCGGCGGTGAAAAAGGGGGCCAACTGGTTGAGCCCGTAGAGCCGGCGCTCCCCCAGCAGTACCCGCTCGACCGCCAGGATGCGGTTGCTGCGGCCATATTGATCCCGCACCCGTTCACCGGCCTGCAGGGTTTCGATGGGACGCTCCTCCCCATCGGCCATCAGGATGCGGGTGCCGGCCACGAAACAGGACTTGGCATAGGCCTGATTCACCTGCCACTGATGGTGGCTGAAGTCATAGCTGTACGGGGTGGCAAACAGGGCCAGGGCGATGGCCGAACCCACCAGCAGTCTGCGCTGGCTGGGTTTGAAAGCGGGCAGTGACATGGGGGACTCCTTGTCCGGCTGGGTTCACGTCATCAAGTATAGAGCGGGCTGATGGAGGGGTCGGGGAGCCATTGACAAACAAAACAGCATGGAAAAACGATTGGCGTCGGCCATAAAAGTGCGTAAAATCGCTTCCTTGATGCTTGTAGCAACGAATCCCGCCTAAAAAGCCAGTTTCATGCCCTCCCCAAGCAGTAAGAGGCTACAAATGACGCCGAATAGCTCATTCAGTGCCTTGAAAAAGTCTTGTGATAACTGAAAAGTGTCAAATATCCCTGTCAGTTATCAAAAAATTAAGGACATCCATGTTTTCCTTAGTCAAGCAAAGCGTCGCCGGGCTGCAAATCCTGTTTGTCGCCTTCGGTGCCATGGTTCTGGTGCCCCTGCTCACCGGACTTAACCCCGCCATGGCCCTGCTTGGCGCCGGTGTGGGAACCCTGCTGTTCCAGCTCTGCACCCGCCGTCAGGTTCCGATCTTCCTCGGTTCCAGTTTCGCCTTTATCGCTCCCATCATCTATGCCACCCAGACCTGGGGTCTGCCATCCACCATGTTCGGCCTGTTTGCCGCCGGTTTCATGTATTTCATCCTGGCTGCCATCATCCGGGCTCGCGGCATGGGGTTTGTGCACAAATTGTTGCCGCCGGTGGTGATTGGCCCGGTGATCATGGTGATTGGCCTCTCCGTCGCCCAGGTTGCCTGCAACATGGCGATGGGCCGTGCCGGTGGTGAACAGGTAGTGCCTGCCACCACGGCGCTGACCCTGGCGGGCATCTCGCTGGCGGTGACCCTGATTGCTGCCGTGTTCTGCAAGGGCTGGATCAAGCTGATCCCCATCCTGTGCGGTGTGATTGCCGGCTATGTCTCTGCCGTGCTGATGGGTCAGGTGAGCTTCGATGGCATGGCCAATGCCCCCTGGCTGGCGTTGCCCCACTTCGAAACTCCCGAGATCAACTGGGCTGCTGCGCTGTTCATGCTGCCGGTGGCCATCGCCCCCTGCATCGAACATATCGGTGGCGTGCTGGCCATCGGCGGCGTGACCGGGCAGGACTACACCAAGAATCCGGGTCTGCACCGCACCCTGGCCGGTGACGGTATCGGGGTCTGCTTCGCCGGCCTTATCGGTGGTCCTCCCGTCACCACCTACGCGGAAGTGACCGGCGCCGTGATGATCACCCGCAACTTCAACCCGGTCACCATGACCTGGGCCGCCGTGTTCGCCATCATTCTGGCCTTCTTCGGCAAGTTCAATGCTCTGCTCACCTCCATCCCGATGCCGGTGATGGGCGGTATCATGCTGCTGCTGTTCGGATCCATCGCCGCCATCGGTCTCAAGACCCTGGTGGAGTCCAAGGTGGACCTGGGGTTGTCGCGCAACATCGCCATCGTGGCCGTGACCCTGACCGTGGGTGTCGGCGCGCTGGAGATGAAGATCGGTGACTTCGCCCTGGCTGGCGTAGGCCTGGCGTCCGTTGCCGCCATCCTGCTCAACCTCATCCTGCCCCAGCACTCCGAAGAGGGTGCCATGGAGTCCGCCAAGGATTGAGTGGCAACTTGATTGTTCGCATTGAAGGCCACCCTTGGGTGGCCTTCTTTATTGATGTGCTCCGGGGAATAATCAGGAGCGCCATAAAAGATGAGAGGCAAGAAGGCGTCGGGTAGTCAGGCTTGCAGAGTATCTTCTGACCAGGGGGCGACCAGTTTGCACCAGGGGCCGGTTATCTCGCAGTATCCGGTCTCTTCAGTCGTCTGCCACCCCAGGCGATGATAAAACGCCACGGCTGCAGTATTGCGGGTCGCCACCTTGAGACTGGGTTGGCGCCGCGCACTGGCCAGGCCCTGTTCGAGCAGGGCTCGCCCTATCCCCTGGCCGTGCCAGTCTGCGCTGACATAGAGATGATGCACAAAGTCATCGGGTTGCCAGATGGCAATGAAGCCACACAGAAATCCCCCTCGCTCTGCCACCCAGATGGTTTCTCCCTGGGTCTGGGTTGCAAAATCGTCGGCTCTGAAGCAGGCTGGATCGACCCAGTGAAAGGTGTCCCGACGGCTCTTGAGAAACAGGTTGGCAAGATGATGCCTGTCTTCTGGTGCCATGAGTCGGATCATGATGATCTCCCTGTTGAGGTGGTTGAGCGCTGGCAATACTTTGCAGCACGAGGCAGATAAGAAGGGTGTGATTAAGCGCTGTCCATTGTCTTTGCCCTGAGGCTATACTGCCGGAGTCCCCTGTATGGATGGCTTGAGGATCGCTGATTTATGGAAAATAAACAGATAGAAGGCAACATTTTTGTTCCTGCTCACATCGACGATGTCTGGCATGCCTGGACAACCGAGAGCGGTCTGCGCAGTTTTCTTGCTCCCGAGTGCCTGATGGTGGCGGAACCGAATGGTCCTTTCGAGATCTATTTCAGGCCAGATGCTCCGCTGGGAGAAAGAGGCAGCGAAGGGTGCAGGGTGATGGCGGTCATGCCCTATGACCTGCTCAGTTTCAGCTGGAATTTTCCACCTTTTCTGTCTCATATCCGCCAGCAAAAAACCCAGGTCAGCCTGCGTTTCGTGCCCGAAGGGCAGGGGACCCGGCTCTATTTCCTGCAAACCGGCTGGGCCAATGATCCTGATTGGGAGCAGGGCTATGCCTATTTCAGGGAGGAGTGGCTGGAACTCAGCCTGCCAAGGTTGCAGTACCGGTTTACCCACGGGCCCATCGACTGGAACAATCCCCCCGACAAATCCCAGCTCAAATCCCTGGCCCAGTAAGCCGAACATAAAAAAAACCGGCCAAAAGGCCGGTTGAAACAGTTCAGGCTTGTCAGGTGACAAACGTAACCAGTGGATGAGAGAGGTTTCCACTCCATGTGAAGTCCTGCCCTCTTGATTACGTGACGTCACTTTATGTCATGGTCACTGAATCGAGGCTGAACCATGGCATGATCCTTGCGGTGACAGGCTTTGCTCAGATCTTGAGTCCCATCGACTGGCGCAAATAAGCTCCCGCGCCGAGTAGTCCCGGACCCTCATGGGTGATCAGAAATACCGGGATATCCTTGAGGTAGGATTTGAAACGCCCCTTGTCTTCAAACGCCACCCGAAAACCCGAGCCGGTAAAAAACTCCTGGAAGCGCGGCACTATGCCGCCCGCAATATAGACGCCGCCAAAGGTGCCCATGTTGAGTGCTAGGTTGCCGGCAAAACGGCCCATCAGCACGCAGAACAGGCTCAAGGTGCGGCGACAGTCCAGGCATGAGTTGGCCAGGGCGCGCTCGGTAATGTCTTTCGGCGCCAGTGCTTCGGGTTCGCGACCATCGGATTTCACCAGGCCGCGATAGAGATTGACCAGCCCTGGGCCAGAGAGGAAGCGCTCGGCCGAGACATGACCCAGTTCGCCACGCATCACCTGCAAAACGGCGTCTTCCTCTTCGCTGTTGGCGGCAAAATCCACATGCCCCCCTTCGCCCGGCAGGCTCAGCCACTGCTCACCGGCCTTGACCAGATGGGCCACGCCAAGGCCGGTACCAGCTCCATAGATGGCGATGGGTTTGCCTGCCACGGGGGCACCTCCGCCCAGCTGGATGCGATCTTCTTCCGGCAGCACGGGAACAGCCATGGAGACGGCGGTAAAGTCGTTGATCACCAGCAGGCGCTCAAGACCGAGATTGGTCTGCATCTCCTTGATGGAGAATTCCCAGCTGTGGTTGGTCATGGCGACCCAGTCACCATTGATGGGGCAGGCAATGGCGATGCAAGCCTCGCTTACTTTTGCTGCGTGCTCATCCAGATAGAGGCGTACGACGGCTTCGAGAGAGGGGTGGGCAAGACCTGAATAGGTTTTTGCCTGGGAGATAGTGCCGGTGGCCAGCTCACACAGGGCCAGACGCGCATTGGTACCGCCGACATCGCCGACCAGCGCATGGGTATGCTGCATAACAACTCCTTCGTTACAGGCTTCGGACGACCATTGGCGTCCCGAGATTATTGTTGGATTGTGACGGGCCATTCTATCCGAGCCAGGCCCCGCTCACCCACCGGAACGGCACAAACGTGCGCCTGCTCACAGTGTTGTTGCTTTGCAACATTTGTAAGCGCTTTCAGGGCTAGGTGACGTTTTGTAACGAAAAGTACGAAATAATTAGAGATGAGTCATACTTTGTATGGCAGGTGTTAGTTGCGATAACCACTTGTCTTGTATAGTCATCAGGTTGATTGGAAACCTGCTTAGCCGTAAGTTGAGTGCAAAGACACTGAAGCTAAATTACAAAAAATGCCTGGTGGTGATGATGAATACCCTTGATAAAATTACAAATAACTTGGAAAGTTTCAGTAAATCAGAACGCAAGGTCGCCGAGGTGATCCTGGCGTCTCCCCAAACTGCCATTCACTCCAGCATCGCCGCCCTGGCCAAAATGGCCGACGTCAGTGAACCGACCGTCAACCGTTTTTGTCGTCGTCTCGATACCAAGGGTTTTCCCGATTTCAAACTGCACCTGGCCCAGAGCCTGGCCAATGGTACACCCTATGTGAACCGTCACGTAGAGGCGGAAGATGGCCCCGATACCTATACCGCCAAGATCTTCGAATCCACCATGGCCTGCCTGGATGCGGCCAAAAACAGCCTGGATATCTCAGCCATCAATCGCTGCGTCGATATCTTGACCCAGTCCAAGAAGATCAGCTTCTTCGGCCTTGGCGCCTCTTCGGCCGTCGCCCGCGATGCCCAGAACAAATTCTTCCGCTTCAACATCCCGGTAGTGAGCTTCGATGACATCGTCATGATGCGCATGAGCTGCATCAACAGCTCAGAGGGGGATGTGGTGGTGCTCATCTCTCACACCGGCCGCACCAAGGCGCTGGTCGAGATTGCCGCGCTGGCCCGCGAAAACGATGCCACCGTCATCGGCATGACCGCCAAGGATTCGCCGCTGGCCCGCGAGTGCAACCTGGTGCTCTCCATGGATGTGCCGGAAGACACCGATGTCTATATGCCGATGGCTTCCCGTATCGCCCAGCTGGCGCTGGTGGATGTGCTGGCGACCGGTTTCACCCTGCGCCGGGGGATGAAGTTTCGCGAAAACCTGAAAAAAGTGAAAGAGGGACTGCGCGAATCCCGCTTCGATACACCGCACTCTTCCTGAATCGTCGGGGGGTGACCCCCCGGCTGTCTATGCCACCCTGCTTTGGTGTAGTATTGTAATTTAATAACAAAAGCCACCCAGATGGCTGGCAAACGGATGCCTGTCGGCATCCGCTTGATGGGGCAGAATTTCAAGTCATATCAACTTCATATTGGAGTCTTTCATGCCTAGACGTACAAAGATTGTAACCACACTCGGTCCGGCTACCGACCGCGAAGGGATCCTGGAAGGGATCATCCGCGCCGGCGCCGACATGGTGCGGATGAATTTCTCTCACGGCACTCCTGAAGATCATATCCAGCGCGCCAACCAGGTGCGTGACATTGCTGCCAAACTCGGCCGCCACGTGGCCATCATGGGTGACCTGCAGGGCCCGAAAATCCGTGTTTCCACTTTCAAGGATGGCAAGATCTACCTGGCCATCGGTGACAAGTTCGTATTGGACGCCGCCCTCGGCAAGGGTGAAGGCTGCCAGGAGCAGGTGGGGATCGACTACAAGAGCCTGCCCAATGACGTAGTGCCTGGCGACATCCTGCTGCTGGACGACGGTCGTGTGCAACTGAAGGTAGAGCGTGTCGAAGGTACTCGCATTCACACCACAGTGACTGTTGCGGGCCCGCTCTCCAACAACAAGGGCATCAACAAGAAAGGGGGCGGCCTCTCCGCGCCGGCTCTGACCGAGAAAGACAAGGAAGATATCAAGACTGCCGCCCGCATGAATGTGGACTACCTGGCTGTCTCCTTCCCCCGCTGCGGCGATGACCTGCGCTACGCCCGCGAGCTGGCCCGCGAAGCCGGTTCCAACGCCAAGATCGTGGCCAAGGTCGAGCGCGCCGAAACCGTCGCCACCGATGAGGCGATGGAAGACATCATTCTTGGCTCCGATGCCGTCATGGTGGCTCGTGGCGATCTGGGTGTCGAGATCGGCGACCCCGAGCTGGTGGGTGTGCAGAAGAAGCTGATCCGCTACTCCCGTCGTTTGAACCGGGTGGTGATCACCGCGACCCAGATGATGGAGTCGATGATCAATGCGCCGCTGCCGACCCGTGCCGAGGTGATGGACGTCGCCAACGCCGTGCTGGATGGTACCGATGCGGTGATGCTCTCTGCCGAAACCGCCGCCGGCCAGTTCCCCATCGAGACAGTGACCTCCATGGCCAGCGTCTGCGTGGGCGCCGAGAAGCACCCGAGCCTGAACGTCTCCAACCACCGCATGAGTTACACCTTCACCTCGGTGGAGGAAGCCGTCGCCATGTCCACCATGTATGCGGCCAACCACCTGGAAGGGGTCAAGGCGATCGTGGCGCTGACCGAATCCGGTACTACCCCGCTGCTGATGTCTCGCATCAGCTCCGGTCTGCCGATCTTCGCTCTGTCACCGCACAACAAGACACTGGCCTGGACCAACCTCTACCGCGGCGTGACCCCGGTGCTGTTTGACGGCGACGAGACCAAGCCGGTCTACGAAGTGTGCCGCGATGCGCTGGACGTGCTCAAGGCCAAGGGACTGCTGCAAAGCGGCGACATGGTACTGCTCACTCACGGCGACAAGATGGAAACCGTCGGTAGTACCAACACCTGCAAGGTGATGATGGTCGAATAAGGCCTTTCATCCGCCAAGGCAACCAGAAAGCTGTTCACCGCGAGGTGAGCAGCTTTTTTATATTCGTCTGCCGTACCGGTTACGAGGACCCATTGGCGAAGAGGCCGGGGATATAATGTGGCTCTCTGGCCTAAGCGGCACCCCACGGCTAAAACATGGTATGGTTTGCTGTCACAGCTGAAGACAGATTGCTTGTTACACCGCGAAGCATACGAGGAGATCTGGCATGAATCCGGGTAAAAAATGGGTGATGGCCCTGTCGCTGGGGCTGGTGTTGTCACCGGCTCACGCGGACTGGGCCAAGTTGAAAGAGGCGGCGTCCGATCTCGGCACTGCGGTCAGCGAGACCAGCAAGGAGGTCTGGCAGGATGTCAGCGATTTTTCCAAGAAGAGCTGGGCCTCCGTCTCCGCCTGGGGCGAGGATGCCTTCAATACCGCCGGGGTCTGGACTGACAAGAGCATCGCCACCGGCAAGGAGTGGCTGGCGGTCGCCGACAAGAAGCTCGACGAGATGCTCGAACCCGAGACCCCGGAAGAGGCGCGCCTTGCCCTCAACACCATGGCCGATACCGCGCTGGTGAGGTTGTTCAACGAGCAACCTTCGGCCAAGTTGCTGTTTGACAAGGCATATGGCTATGCGGTGTTCGATTCGCGCAAGTTCTCCCTGATGCTCCATACCAACCAGGGGGCCGGGGTGGCAATCGATCGCACCACGGGCAAGCACACCTACATGAAGATGTTTGGCGCGGGTATTGCCGCGGGTCTGGGAGGCAAGTTTTACCAGCAGGTGATCCTGTTTGAAGACAAGGCGCGGTTTGATGCCTTCGTCACCCAGGGATGGGAAGCGACCTCAGAAGTGGGGGCCGTGGCCGGCAAGGAGAGCGCCGAGCTCACCGCCAAGTACAACGGTGGCATGGCCATCTACCAGATCGGCGAGAAGGGGTTGCTGCTGGACGCCAATATTTCCGGCTCCAAATACTGGATAGACAAGGATCTGACCCAGTGATTGCGCAGGCTTTGAGCAACCGCATCTTTTTCTTCGCTCACAGTGAATTGTTGTCTGTTTAAATGACGCAACTTGCAGTAAAAAGAGGGCCATCGGCCCTCTTTTTCATGGGCGCAAGCAGGATTTGTCAGCAGAACAAGGAGAGTGGCATGGCACAAGCAGCAGAACAGGGCGGGATGGACGCGGCCCCGAGCTGGGACAAGCAGAGCGTCTATCTGCGTCTGCAGGATGGGATCCCCATGGCCTTCTGGGTCAAGGGGGAGCAGGTCTCTCCCCTCGAGCCCAGCCCTGAAGGATCGCAATATCGTGGGCATTTCGGCTGGGGGCGTGCCGATGAGGCGACCATGGCCCTGGCGGATGCCATCGTTGCCAGGCTGGTGGTGGAGAGACTGATCCCTCCCGAGCTGGCGGCGAGCCGCGCGGGTTACCTTCACAACGAAGTGTTGGTCAAGCTGCCCGCCGGGGAACACTACGATCTGCATCTGAGCTATCTGAGGCTGTTGTTGGGCGAGGGGGCCGTGCCGCGGCCGTGACTGGCGCCGGTTCGTCATCGCCCTCTGCGACCACCCATTCCCCTGGCTTGAGGGCATTTTTCCTAATTGGCACTTTTATTGCTTGGAGCCTGTCAGCGTCAATGATTTGTCTGGGGATGAAAAATGGAAATTAGTGCAAGCAGCCTGATGCAAGAGATGCAGGCCCTCAAGATTGAGGCAGGCGCCACACCGCTGACACAACCCGGTCGCCAGGTGACTTCCGATTTTGGCCAGTTGCTGCAGCAGGCACTTGGCAACGTCAACGAATTGCAAGGGGCTGCCAACGATCTGCGCACCCGTTTCGATATGGGTGACAAGTCGGTGGATCTGTCGGAAGTCATGATCGCAGGCCAGAAGTCCTCCATTGCCTTCGAGGCAACGGTACAGGTCCGCAACAAGATGGTCGATGCCTACAAGACCATCATGAACATGCCAGTGTAAGGATTTGAATCGTGGCTACTGACCAAAACGGCGAACTGCTGATGAACGATGAGGGCACCGCCGCCCTCGATGAAAATGAGCAGAAGAGTTCGGCGCTGGGCTTCTTGTCCAACACCGACGTGCTGCGGCAAATCACCCTGATCCTGGGGCTGGCCATCTGCCTGGCCATCGCCGTCTTCATCCTGTTGTGGGGCAAGGAGCCGGACATGCGTCCCCTTGGCACCTACACCACCCAGGAGCTGGTCAAGACCCTCGATTTTCTCGATCAGCAGAAGATCCCCTATCAGGTAGATGGCAAGAGCGTGCTGGTCAGCGCCGAAAACTACCCCAGCATCAAGCTGGCCCTGACCCGTGCCGGTCTGGTCAATGCGAGCGACATGACCAATGACGGCGAAGATATTCTGCTCAAGGATTCCAGCTTCGGCGTCAGCCAGCGGATGGAGAGCGAGCGCCTGAAATTGAGCCGCGAGCGTCAGCTGGCCAGCGCCATCGAGCAGTTCCAGAGCGTAGCCAGTGCCCAGGTGCTGCTGGCCATCCCCAAAGAGAACGTGTTTGCCCGCAACGAGCGCAAACCCAGCGCGACCGTGGTACTCAAGCTCAAGGGCGCCGCCCTCAATCAGGGGGAGGTGGACTCCATCGTCGACATGGTCGCCTCCGCCGTGCACGGCCTGGTGCCGACTCGCGTCACTGTGACCGATCAGAACGGTCGTTTGCTCAACTCCGGTTCCCAGGATCCTGTCTCTGCCCAGACTCGCAAGGAGTTTGCGATGCAGCAGAAGCAGGAACTCGAATACAAACAAAAAATTGACGCCATCCTGATCCCGGTGCTTGGCGCTGACAATTATACGGCGGAGGTCGATCTCTCCCTCGACTTCTCCCAGCAGGAGCAGACCCGCAAGACCTACAATCCCGACTTGCCGGCGGTGCGCTCCGAAATGACTCTGGAGGAGAACAGCTCCAGCGGCAGCAACGGCGGCATCCCGGGGGCCCTCTCCAACCAGCCGCCTGCCGCCTCCAATATTCCCGAACAGGCGACCGGTGGCGAGTCCGGCTCCGCCGCCTCGGGTCGCTCCCGCAAGGAGGCGACCCGCAACTTCGAACTCGATACCACCGTCAGCCACACCCGTCGCCAGATGGGGGGCATTCGCCGCATGACCGTCTCGGTCGCGGTGGATTACAAGTCGGTGACCGGTGCCGATGGCAAGGTCACCCGCGAGGCGCGCACCCAGGCCGAGCTCGATACCCTGCGCCGTCTGCTCGGCGGTGGCCTTGGCTTTGACGTGACCCGGGGTGACACCCTGGAAGTGGTCGCCATTCCGTTCAACCGTCCCGAGCTGGAAGTGGTGGGTGAGCCGCCGCTCTACGAACAGCCCTGGTTCTGGCGCGCAGTGCGCATCGCTGCCTCCGTGCTGGTCATCATCGTCCTTATCGTCACCGTGGTGCGCCCCATGCTCAAGCGCCTGCTCTACCCGGATGCCAAGCCGGAAGGGGAGCTGGATTTCGACAACCACACCGTGCTGGGTGGCGACGACGAACTGAGCTTGTTGGCGGCCCAAGCAGAAGCCGAGCCTGTGTTTGGATTGCGCGATGGTCAGCTCAAGCTGCCTGATCTGCACCGGGATGAAGACTTGCTCAAGGCGGTCCGTGCGCTGGTGGCGAACGAACCGGATCTGGCCGCTCAGGTCATTAAAGAATGGGTAACCAAAGATGCCTGAAGAGAATAAAAGCCAGGTCACCGGCAACGATATCACCGAAAGCCAGCGTCTGATCCTGGATCAGATGTCCGGCATGGAGATGGCGGCGGTATTGATGCTGAGCCTCAACGAGGAGGATGCAGCCCAGATCTTCCGCCACCTCGAACCCAAGCAGGTGCAGCGGCTCGGCATGTCGATGGCCTCCATGTCCGACTTCAGTCACGATCGGGTGGCGGCGGTGCACCGCCAGTTTATCGACGACATCCAGAAGTACACCAATATCGGTATCGGCAGCGAAGACTTCGTGCGCAAGGCTCTGGTGGCCGCCCTTGGCGAAGACAAGGCGAGCAACCTGGTGGATCAGATTATCCTGGGGTCCGGTGCCCGCGGCCTCGATTCCCTCAAATGGATGGATGCTCGCCAGGTGGCCAGCATCATCCAGAACGAGCACCCGCAGATCCAGACCATCGTGCTCTCCTATCTCGAGCCCGAGCAGTCTGCCGAGATCCTGAGCCAGTTCCCGGAGCAGGTGCGCCTGGATCTGGTGATGCGTATCGCCAACCTGGAAGAGGTGCAACCGGCGGCGCTGCAAGAGTTGAACGACATCATGGAGAAACAGTTCGCCGGTGCGGCGGGCGCCCAGGCAGCCAAGATGGGCGGCCTGAAGGCGGCAGCCAACATCATGAACTACCTCGATACCAACATCGAAGGCCAGCTGATGGACTCCATCCGCGAGTCGGACGAGGAGATGAGCCAGCAGATCCAGGATCTGATGTTCGTGTTCGAAAACCTGATCGATGTGGACGATCGCGGCATCCAGACCATGCTGCGGGAAGTGCCCGGCGATCTGCTGCAACGGGCCCTCAAGGGCTCCGACGATCAGATGCGCGAGAAGATCTTCAAGAACATGTCCAAACGGGCCGCCGAGATGCTGGCGGACGATCTGGAGGCCATGGGCCCGATCCGGGTCTCCGAAGTGGAGGCCGCCCAGAAGGAGATCCTCTCCATCGCCCGCCGTCTGGCGGATGCCGGCGAGATCATGCTGGGCTCCGGTGGCGGCGACGAGTTCCTCTAAGCCATGATCAACAAGTGGTATGGTGATGGCGGGCCAGCAACTGGTCGCGACGAGGAGCGCTGCTGAAAGATGAACAACAAACTGCGTGGCTATGTGCGCCCGGACAACGACAACACCCAGGTAGAGACCTGGGGCTGGCCCGAGATGGAGGTCGAGTCCGAAGTCGAGACCAATGCGCTGGGACTCTCCCCTGACTGGTACCAGCAGGAAGAGGAGGTGGTGGAGCCTGAGCCCGAACAGGAGCCGACCCCCAGCATCACCGCCGAGGAGCTGGAGGCCATTCGCCAGGCCGCCTGGGAAGAGGGAATGGCCGAAGGCCGTGAGGCAGGATTTGCCAAGGGGCTGGAAGAGGGCAAGCTGGAGGGCTTGCAGCAGGGTCATGCCGCCGGTCTCGAGCAGGGACGTGAGGAGGGGCTGGCCATGGGCCGCGAGCTGGTGGAGCAGGAGATAGCCCACTGGCAGGAACTGGCCTCCCGATTGGCCAATCCCCTGAATGAGCTGGATCAGGCCGTGGAGCAGCAGCTCATCGCTCTGGTACAGCAGCTGGCCCGAGCGCTGATTCGCCATGAGGCCGAGACCTCGCCCCGCATGCTGCTGGAGGCGCTCAAAGAGGGGCTGGCCCTGCTGCCCGCCGCCGAGCAGGGAGTCACCCTGATGCTCCATCCCGACGATGTGGCCCGGGTCGAGCAGGCGTTCGGGGCCGAAGAGTGCGCCAAGCGCCACTGGCGACTGCAAAGCGATCCCACCCTCTCCCCCGGCGATCTGCAGCTGGCGACCGAACTCTCCAGCATCGATCTGACCCTGGCTGGGCGTATTGATCAGCTGCTGCGCAACTTTCTGCGGGACAACGCATCCCGGGATCCCCATTCATGACAGCGTCCGGGTTGGCCGAGGCCGGCCCGGGCGTTTTTTCGTATCAGAGGAGGCCAGATGAGCGACTCGTTGCTCAACCGGTTGCAAGGGTATCGGGTTCGCGATAGCGCGCCCAAGCCGCCCGTCGCCGGAAAATTGACCCGGGTGGTGGGGCTGACCCTGGAGGCCATAGGTTGCCGCGCCGCCATCGGGGCCCTCTGTCGCATCGATACCCTGGATGGCACCCTGGAGGCTGAGGTAGTCGGCTTTTCCGGCGATCGCCTCTATCTGATGCCGAGCGAGCAGCTCAAGGGGGTGATCCCGGGTGCCCGTGTGGTGCCCATCACCGAGGAGCACGGCATCCCGGTCGGCATGAACCTGCTCGGTCGGGTCATCGATGGCATCGGTCAGCCCCTCGATGGCTTAGGTCCCATCCTCTCCTCCCACTCGGTGCAGTTTGCCCAGCATCGCATCAACCCGCTCTCCCGCCGTCCCATTCATCAGCCGATGGATGTGGGGGTGCGCGCCATCAACGCCGTGCTGACCGTGGGTCAAGGCCAGCGGATGGGGCTATTCGCCGGCTCCGGCGTCGGCAAATCCGTGCTGCTTGGCATGATGACCCGTGGCTCGGTGGCGGACGTGGTGGTGGTGGGCCTCATCGGTGAGCGGGGCCGGGAGGTGAAAGAGTTTATCGAGGAGATCCTAGGGGAGGAGGGGCGTGCCCGCTCCGTGGTGGTGGCGGCCCCTGCCGATGCCTCGCCCCTGATGCGCCTCAAGGGGTGCGAGACGGCGCTCGCCATCGCCGAGTATTTTCGCGATCAGGGGCTCAACGTGCTGCTGCTGATGGATTCGCTCACCCGCTATGCCCAGGCCCAGCGCGAGATCGCACTGGCGGTGGGTGAGCCCCCGGCGACTAAAGGGTATCCGCCCTCTGTGTTCGCCAAATTGCCGGCGCTGGTGGAGCGGGCGGGCAACGGCAGCGACGGCCAGGGCTCCATTACGGCGTTTTTTACCGTGCTGACGGAAGGGGACGATCTGCAGGATCCCATCGCCGATGCGGCGCGAGCCATCCTCGATGGCCACATAGTGTTGTCGCGCGAACTCGCCGACTCGGGCCACTACCCGGCCATCGACATCGAGAAATCCATCAGCCGGGTCATGCCCATGGTCACCTCGCCGGAGCACATGGAGCTGGCCCGTACCCTCAAGCAGTTCTACTCCCTCTATCAGCAGAACCGGGATCTCATCACCATCGGTGCCTACAGCCAGGGCTCGGATCCCCGCATCGACCGCGCCATCATCCAGAAACCCTATCTGGATCAGTTCTTGCAGCAGGGTATGCGCGAGGTCATCCACTATGACGATGGCCTGCAAGCCTTGCAGATGGTGGCCATGCCGCTGATGCGCTGACGACGGATGAGGGGAGAGAGCGGCGATGAGTAAAGGGTTGGTGTTGCTGGCCGAGCGGCTGGTCGAGGCCGAACAGCAGTGTGCGCTGGCGCTGGTCAAGGCGCAGCAGGATCTGAAGCTGTTCATGGATCAGCAAAACGCCCTCAACCAGTACCGCCAGATCTATCACCAGCAGTGGACCGATCGCGGCCTGCAGGGGATCAGCGCCCAGCAGAATACCCAGTATCACGCCTTCATCAACAAGCTCGAACAGGCCGCCACCCAGCAAAGTGAAGGGGTGCAGCAGGTGCGCCAGGCGCTGGAGCAGCGGCGGGAAGCCTGGCTGGCGGCCCAGCAGCGGCGCAAGGCGGTGGAGCTGCTGCTGGAGAAGCAGGCCAGCCGCGAGCAGCAGAAGGCCCAGCGTCAGGAGCAGAAGATGCTGGATGAGTACGCCATACTGAGGCGTTTCCATCAATCTGGCCTGTAACTTGCTTTGAACTGAACATTGCCGGTGGCCCTGACGTGGGCACCTCCAGAATTCAGGGATCCCATCATGATGCAGACAGTGTTGACACAGGCGCCTTCGACTCTGACGAATGGCTTGGAAAATGCCTCCCTGAACGGCGTGGCGGAAACCGGCGGCAGCGATGGCGGCAATCCGTCCGGACAGAGAGGGGATTTCGCCACCGAGATCGCCAAGGCTCAGGGGACGGGCTCGGCGCCAGAGCGCGTAAAGAGTGCCCCCGAGGCTTCTTCTTCCCAGACAGCCAAATCTTTGGCGACCGATGAGGTGTCGTCCGAGGTGGAGGCTGCCGGCTCTGACAAACCCGCCAAATCCGATAAATCCGACACGAAAGCAGAGGATCTCCCCGCCAGCGATTTTCTGCTCCGTCTGCAAGACTCCCTCAAGCTCGACACCACCCTGGTCACGGCGCCGGCGGTGCCCTTGCCTGCACAAGTGGTGGCGGAACAAGACGCGGCCATCGACCCCGCTTTTGTGGCGAACGGCAATCTCTTGCCGCAAGAGGGGGAGGGTGACGTGCTGGCCGATAACGACGGGCTCTCGTCATCAGCGGGCAAGCTGGCCCAGACTCTGGCTGCCAAAGGCGGCGAGACTTCCTTGCCAGCTTCGAGTGCAACGCCAATGCCTTCCGTGTCGTCAGCCCTGACGGAGGGAAGCCTGCCTACCGCGTCCCTGGCGGATGAAGCCGAGGCTGTGCAGTCCAAGATGGTCCCGGCAGATGAAGGAAAATCCATATTGGCTGATGCCGTATTGGAGGGGGAAGATGACAAGGTCTCTCTCAAGGATGATCCGCGACTGTCTGGTGCCGTGAAAGGGGACAAGCCCCTCTCTGCCCAGGATCGTCTGGCCCAACTGGCTGGTCGCCTGCCCGGCGAGGAGCAGACGCCTCCCCTGAAGCAGGGTGAGGCGGTGCAGGGGAAAGAGGGCGAAGAGAGCAAGAGCAAACCCGACATCCCCCCCATGGCGAGCAAGGTGTCACCTGGCCAGGGCGCGCACCTGCAGGGGCCGGCCGCGGCGGCCAGGGCGTTCGGTGAAGGCATCAAGCAACCTGATGCCAGCGTGCAGGCCAGCGCCTCCGAGGCTCGGAGCAAGGGAAAAGAACCCGCGCAGAGTGGCCAGCAGGTCGTACCCGCCAATTCAGCCAGCAGTGATGCCAGCGCGGCCAAGGCGGCCAGCGCCAATGCCGCGGTACAGAGCAGCCCGGTGGCCGCCGGCGATGCGGGCACCACACCTCCTGTGATGACGGCGCCGCAACAGGCATTGGCCCAGGCTCAACCCCAGGGGCCCCAGGCACCGCTGTCGACCATCTCGGCCGGTATCCAGCAGATGGAGGTGACAGGTAGCAGCGAGCTGCGCAAGGCGATGGCCCAGGAGGTGAAGCAGAAGGTCGCCGAGGCGAGCAAGAGCCGGCCGGGCGCCGCCTCCGCCAGCACTGGCAATGATGCCCAGAGCGTGCAGCCGGGGCAGGGCAGCCAGCCGCAACCCCAGGTAACGGAGAGCAAGGGGCCAACCATGCCGGAGGCTGGTGTGCGCCGTGAGCCGCAATCCTTGCCCCATCTGAACCTGGCCAGCAAGGATGCTCCCGCCGAGCTGCACCAGAAGGTCAATGTGATGCTGGCGGACAAGCTGCAACAGGCGGAGATCCAGCTCGACCCCCTCGGCCTGGGCAAGATGAAGATCCAGATCCAGATCGGGGCCGATAGCCAGGCCAACGTCCATTTTGTGGTACAACATGGTCAGACCCGCGAGATGCTGGAGCAGACCATTCCCCGGCTGCGCGAGATGCTGGCCGGTCAGGGTATCCAGCTCGGTCAGACCCAGGTGCAGCAGCAGGCGCCCCAGCAGGGCCAACAGGGGCAGCAAGGCTTCAGCGGACAGGGTCAACAGGGTCAACAGGGTCAACAGGGCCAACAGGGTGGCCAGTCAGGCGCTTCCGAGGGACAAGGTGGCGTCGAGGTGGCGAGTTCCGGCCGAAGTTTGCTGGCGGAATCGACAAACGGTTCCGGAATTGATTTCTATGCTTGATGCAATCCCGAGTAAGTTTATGATACCGAACAAGTTTGAGACTAGGGTGGACAAGGGATGGCTGACGATAACGAACTGACGCTAAAAGACCCCGCTGCGGGCAAGAAAAAAAAGCTGATCATTATCATTGCCCTGGCCGTCATCTTGCTGGCCGGTGGCGGTGCAGGGGCCTGGTTTATGCTCTCCGGCTCTGACAAACCGGCAGAGGGTGAGCAGAGTGAGCAGGCCGATGGCGCAGCGGCGAAGGATGCGGCGCCCCAGCCGTCACTCTATGTCGGTATGCCCCGCCCCTTCGTGTTCAACGTGGCGGGGGCGCAGCGTGATCGACTGGTGCAGATCAAGATCCAGCTGATGGTGCGCGGCACCGCCGACGAGGCCCTGGCCAAGCAACATATTCCACTGATCGAAGGGACCCTGCTGCGGGTCTTCAGTGCCGCACCCGCCGAGCAGTTGATGACCTTCGAAGGCAAGGAGAAGCTGCGCAAGGATTCACTGGAAGAGTGCCGTCGGGTGCTCAATGACCTGGTCTCTTCCCCCGTTATCGAACAAGTGCTGTTTACCGGCTTTGTAATGCAATAGGTGAAGCGTGAGCGATCTGTTAAGTCAGGACGAAATTGATGCCCTCTTGCACGGTGTCGATGATGTCGAAGAGGAAGAGATAGGGGCGGCGGGGGATCCCGGCGTTGCCCAGTTTGACTTCTCCTCCCAGGACCGCATCGTCCGTGGCCGAATGCCGACCCTGGAGCTGGTGAACGAGCGTTTCGCCCGCCATATGCGCATCAGCCTGTTCAACATGATGCGCCGCACCGCCGAGGTCTCCATCAACGGCGTGCAGATGCTGAAATTCGGCGAGTATGTCCATACCCTGTTCGTGCCGACCAGTCTCAACATGGTGCGCTTTCGTCCCCTCAAAGGCACGGCGCTCATCACCATGGAGGCGCGTCTGGTCTTCATCCTGGTGGAGAACTTCTTCGGCGGCGATGGTCGCTATCATGCCAAGATCGAGGGGCGCGAGTTCACCCCGACCGAGCGACGCATCATCCAGATGCTGCTCAAGCTGGTCTTTGAAGATTACAAGGATGCCTGGGCGCCGGTGATGGACGTGGGCTTCGAGTACCTCGACTCCGAGGTGAACCCGGCCATGGCCAACATCGTCAGTCCCACCGAGGTGATCGTAGTGAGCTCGTTCCACATCGAGCTGGACGGCGGCGGTGGCGACTTTCACGTCGCCATGCCCTACTCCATGCTGGAACCGATTCGCGAGCTGCTCGATGCCGGTGTGCAGAGCGATAAGGGCGACACCGACGTGCGCTGGAGCAAGGCCCTGCGCGACGAGATCATGGACGTCAAGGTGGAGCTGAGGGCCAAGTTGCTGGAGACCGAGCTCACCCTGCGCGAACTGATGGAGCTGCAGCCCGGTGACATCATTCCGGTGGAGATGCCGGAGAACCTGCTGGTGTTTGTGGAGGATCTGCCCACCTTCCACGCCAAGATGGGTCGCACCAAGGACAACGTGGCGCTCAAGATCACCGACAAGCTCAAACGCCCGGAAGGGGTCAAGACAGAGATGCATCTGGTGACCCGGGGCGGTGTACGCATCGATGGCGAAGCCGAGCTGGAAGAGCTCGAGCGCAGCATCGAAGATCAACAGCCATAATCGGCCCCTGAAGCGATTCAGGGGTCACGAAGTAGCATAAGGAACCAAGATGAGCGGAACTGATGAAGAGGATCTGATGGCGGATGCCTGGGCTGCCGCGCTGGAGGAGCAGGTAACGGCTGAAGCCAAACCGGCCCCCCTCGAGGAGCTGAAGGACGATGCGCCAATCAGTGCCGAAGAGCGGCGCAAACTCGACACCATTCTGGATATTCCGGTCACCATCGCTATGGAGGTGGGCCGCAGCCAGATCAGCATTCGCAACCTGCTGCAGCTGAACCAGGGCTCCGTAGTGGAGCTGGATCGCGTGGCGGGCGAGCCGCTGGACGTGCTGGTCAACGGCACCCTGATCGCCCACGGCGAGGTAGTGGTGGTGAACGACAAGTTCGGTATCCGTCTGACCGATGTCATCAGCCAGATAGAAAGGATCAAGAAGCTCAAATGACAAGATTCATAGTGTCGCCGATATGGGCTCCCCGGATGCTGACCAAGAAGTTCGGCATCCCTTCTGTGTTGGCCGATGCCATCAGTCAGATTGAACGGATCAAGAAACTCAAATGATGCGCCTGCTCCTGTTACTGCTGTTGCCCCTGCCTGCGCTGGCCGACGTCGGGGGCGCGGCCAATCCCCCCAGCCTGAGCTCCTGGCTGCTCTCCAGCCTGATGGTGATCGGCCTCATTTTGGTGCTGGGCTTTTTGCTCAAGAAGAGCAAGATTGCCAACGCCATGGGGGGCGGGCAGATGCGGGTCATCGCCAGCCTGCCAGTCGGCTACAAGGAGAAGCTGATGGTGGTCAAGGTGGGCGAGCAACAGCTGCTGATCGGGGTCACCCCGCAGCAGGTCAACTTCCTCTATCGCCTGGAGGAGCCGCTGGACGAGAGCCAGCCCCAGGCGTTTTCCCAGCAGCTCGGCAAATTGATGGGCAAGCATGAACAAAGCTAACTGGATCTGGCTGCTGGTCGGCCTGCTGTCACCCCTTGCCATGGCCCAGGACGGCGGCATGTCGGCGGTGACCGTCAAGACCATGGCGGACGGCAGTCAGGAGTACAGCCTGACCCTGCAAGTGCTGGCCTTGATGACGGCGCTCTCTTTCCTGCCGGCCATGGTCATCATGATGACCTCCTTTACCCGCATCGTCGTCGTGCTCGGCATCCTGCGCCAGGCCATCGGTCTGCAGCAGAGCCCCTCCAACCAGGTGCTGATCGGCATCGCCCTGTTCATGTCGTTCTTCATCATGTCGCCGGTGCTGGATCGCATCAACAACGAGGCGCTGCAGCCCTATCTGGCGGAGACCATCCTGGCCAAGGAGGCACTCGAGCGGGCCCAGTTGCCCATCCATCAGTTCATGCTGGCCCAGACCCGGGTCAAGGATCTCAATACCTTCATGGAGATCGCCAACGTCCAGGTGGCCAAGCCCGCCGACGTGCCGCTGCGGGTGCTGATCCCGGCCTTCGTCACCAGCGAACTCAAGACAGCCTTCCAGATTGGCTTCATGCTGTTCCTGCCGTTTCTGGTCATCGACCTGGTGGTAGCCAGTATTCTGATGGCCATGGGTATGATGATGCTCTCCCCGATGATCGTCTCCCTGCCATTCAAGCTGATGCTGTTCGTCATGGTGGATGGCTGGAACCTCATTCTGGGATCGCTGGCCAACAGCTTCGGACTGGGTGCCGGCTAAGCCGGCCAAGCGCAAGGAGCCCTGCATATGAGTCCGGAAACTTTTGTCGACGTCTTTCGTGAGGCGCTTTGGCTGGTGAACATCATGGTGAGCGCCGTGATCCTGCCCAGCCTGTTCGTCGGCTTGATGGTCGCCATCTTTCAGGCTGCCACCTCCATCAACGAACAGACTCTGAGCTTCCTGCCACGTCTCATCGTCACCCTGTTTGCCCTGGGGGCGGGGGCCCACTGGGGCCTGCAGAGCCTGATGGACTTCTTTATCCTGATGGTCAGCCAGATCCCCGAGGTGGTGGGATGACCTATACAACCGCTCTTATCATGGAGTGGTTGTCTTCCATCCTTTGGCCACTGGCGCGGGTGAGCAGCCTCCTGATGGTGATGGCGGTGTTTGGCAGTCGCCTGACGCCGGCGCGCGTGCGCATGGGGCTGGCGCTGGCCATCACCTTTCTGATCTCGCCACTACTACCCAAGATGCCGCCGGTCGAGCTCTTCTCCGTCGGCAGTTTTCTGGTGCTGGCCCAGCAGCTGCTCATCGGTGTGGCGCTGGGTCTGATGACCCAGTTTCTGATGGAGAGCTTCGTGATGGCCGGCCAGGTCATCGCCATGCAGACCAGCCTGGGTTTTGCCACCCTGGTGGATCCCATGAATGGCCAGTCTGCCCCCGTGGTAGGCCAGTTTTATCTGATGCTGGCGACCTTGGTCTTTCTCGCGGTGGATGGCCATCTCATCATGCTGCGTCTGGTGATCTTGAGTTTCGAGACGCTGCCGGTATCGGACACCGGGCTGTCGCTCCCCTCCATCCGGACCCTGATCGGTTTTCTCGGGGTCATGTATCAGGCCTCTCTGGTGATGGCGCTCTCCGCCATCGTTGCGCTGCTGCTTATCAACTTTGCGTTCGGCGTCATGACCCGGGCGGCCCCCCAGCTCAACATTTTCAGCATCGGCTTTGCGGTCAGCATGATGTCGGGTCTGCTGATCCTCTGGCTCACCATCGGCGGCTTCCTCGGTCATTTCGATACCATGTGGGAGAGGGTGCAGGAGGTCAGCTGCGAGCTGATCGGCACCCAGTGCTTCGGAGGCACCCATGGCTGATACCGATCAGGAACGTACCGAACAACCCACGGGCAAACGACTGCAACAAGCCCGTGAAAAAGGGCAGATTGCACGCTCCAAGGAGCTGGGTACCGCCAGCGTGCTGCTGGCGGCCGTGTTCGGATTGCTGATGATCAAGGCTTCCCTGGCGACCGCCATGATCAAGGTGCTCACCATGGGATTCACCCTGGATCGGGATCAAGCCTTCGATCCCGCAGCCATGATCGCCATGGTGCCGGCCCTGTTGTCGGAATTGATACTTCCCTTGGGGATGCTGTTTGCGCTGGTGGCCATCGCCGCCTTCGTCGGCAACATCTTGATGGGGGGGATGAACTTTTCCACCGAGGCCATGATGCCCAAGTTCAGCAAGCTGAGCCCCATCAACGGCTTCAAGCGGATGTTCGGCGTTCAGTCCCTGATCGAGCTGGTCAAGTCCATCGCCAAGGTGGTCTTCATCAGCCTGTTCGCCTGGTGGATGCTGTCGAGCCAGTTCAACCACCTGCTCAACCTCTCCCTGGAGGGCTTCCCCGGTGGCATCATAGACGCGCTGGAGCTGTTTTTGTGGATGCTCATCATCCTCTGCTGCGCCCTCATTCCCATCGTGGCCATCGACGTGCCGTTCCAGCAGTGGAACCACATGCGCCAGCTCAAGATGACCAAGCAGGAGGTGAAGGACGAATTCAAGGACAGCGAGGGCAAGCCCGAGGTGAAGGGGCGGATCCGCCGTCTGCAGATGGAGATGGCAATGCGGCGCATGATGGGGGAGATCCCCAAGGCCGATGTGGTGATCACCAACCCGACCCACTATTCGGTGGCGCTTCAGTATGAGGCGGGCAAGCCCGGTGCGGCGCCCAAGGTGATCGCCAAGGGGACTGACGAGATTGCAATGAAAATTCGGGAAATTGCGCGGGAATATGAAATTCCCATCATGCCCTCTCCCGAACTGACCCGGGCCATCTACCACTCCACCGAGCTCGGGCGCGAGATCCCGGAAGGGCTGTTTGCCGCTGTGGCCCAGGTGCTGGCCTATGTCTTCCAGCTCAAGAAATTCCGCCGTGGCCAGGGGCGTCGTCCGCAACCGCTGGCCAAGGATCTCCCCATCCCGCCTGAATATCGCAAATGACAAACTTCTGACGTCGTCAAAATAAAATCATTCAAAATCAATGCATTGAATTGTTGGCTCAATGTTTGCTTTAATTTGCTATCTGCGAGTTGATATTGAGAATGACGATGGAATTCAAGGCATCATTGGGCCGCTTAAAAGAGTACAGAGGGCTGCTTGGCAAAGGGTTTGGCACCCCCTTGCTGGTGCTGGCATCCCTTGGCATGGTGGTGCTGCCCATCCCGCCGCTGATGCTGGATATCCTCTTCTCCTTCAACATCGCCCTCTCCATCGTCGTGTTGCTGGTGGCCGTTTATACCCGGCGCCCCCTGGAATTTGCAGCCTTCCCGACCGTGTTGCTGGTGGCTACCCTGTTGCGACTGGCCCTCAACGTCGCCTCCACCCGGGTGGTGCTGCTGGAAGGTCATAACGGTAGCGCGGCGGCCGGTCATGTGATCGAGGCCTTCGGCAACGTGGTGATCGGCGGCAACTATGCGGTCGGCATCATCGTTTTCCTGATCCTCATGATCATCAACTTCGTGGTGGTCACCAAGGGTGCGGGACGGATTTCAGAAGTTAGCGCCCGCTTCACCCTGGATGCTATGCCCGGCAAGCAGATGGCTATTGATGCCGACCTGAACGCCGGCCTTATCAATCAGGAAGAGGCGAAGAAACGCCGTCAGGAAGTTACCCAGGAAGCGGACTTCTACGGCTCCATGGACGGTGCCTCCAAGTTTGTGAAAGGGGATGCCATCGCGGGCATCATGATCCTCTTCATCAACATCCTGGGTGGTTTCATCATAGGGATGGCCCAGCACAATCTGACCTTCGGCGAATCGGCCGAAATCTATACCCTGCTCGCCATCGGTGATGGCCTGGTTGCCCAGATCCCTTCGCTGCTGCTCTCCATCGCCGCCGCCATTATCGTAACCCGCCAAAATACCGATCAGGACATGGGCACGGCCGTGCTGGGACAGCTGTTCGATAATCCCAAGGCGCTGATCATCTCCGCCGCCATTTTGCTGATGATGGGTCTGGTGCCCGGTATGCCGCACTTTGCCTTCCTGAGCCTGGGCGGCCTGGCGGCGCTGGGGGCCTGGTGGCTGCTGCGCCGCGAGAAGCTGGCTGCGGCCAAGGCGGCCAAGGGCGAGCTGATGCCTGCTACCGCAGAGCAGCCCCACGAGCAGAAAGAGTTGAGTTGGGATGACGTAATGCCGGTGGACATCATCGGTCTCGAGGTGGGTTATCAGCTCATCCCGCTGGTGGATCGCAATCAGGGCGGGGAGCTGCTCAACCGGATCAAGGGGGTGCGCAAGAAGCTCTCCCAGGAGCTGGGCTTTCTGGTGCCGGCGGTACACATTCGCGACAACCTGGATCTGGCACCCAACCAGTATCGCATTACCCTGATGGGGGTCAGCACCGGCGAGGCCAATGTCTACTATGACAAGGAGATGGCCATCAACCCGGGTCAGGTCTTTGGTCAGGTGCAGGGGATTGCCACCCGGGATCCCGCCTTCGGGCTGGAGGCGGTCTGGGTAGCCAAGGAGCAGGTCTCCCATGCCCAGACCCTGGGCTATACGGTAGTGGATACCGCCACCGTGGTGGCGACACATCTGAGCCAGATCCTCGCCAACCATGCGGCCCTGCTGCTGGGTCATGACGAGGTGCAACAGCTGCTCGACATGATCGGCAAGCATCAGAGCAAGCTGGTGGAAGGGTTGGTGCCCGAGGTGATCAGCATGGGCAACCTGGTGAAGGTATTGCAGAATTTGCTCAATGAGGGCGTGCCAATTCGCGACATGCGCACTATCCTGCAGACCCTGGTCGAATACGCGCCGCGTAGCCCGGATCCGGAAGTGCTCACGGCCGCCTGCCGGATTGCCCTGCGCCGCCTCATCGTCCAGGAGATTGCCGGTCCCGATCCCGAGCTGCCGGTGATCACCCTGGCTCCAGAGTTGGAACGTATATTGCATCAATCACTGCAGGCAGGTGGTGGTGATGGTGCAGGGATTGAACCTGGCCTGGCGGAGCGGATGCAGCGCTCGCTGGTGGAAGCCACACAACGGCAAGAGCTGGAAGGTCAGCCGGCCGTGCTTCTGACATCGGGGATCTTGCGCAATACCCTGGCCAAATTTGTCAAGAATGCCATTCCTGGATTACGTGTTCTGTCTTATCAGGAAGTGCCTGACGACAAGCAGATTCGCATCGTCAGTGCGGTGGGACAGAACTAGTTAGCGGAGACGACGGGTGAAGATTAAGCGGTTTTTTGCCAAGGACATGCGAACGGCTCTGGCCGAGGTCAAGGAGACTCTCGGGCCCGATGCCGTCATCATGTCCAACAAAAAGGTCACCGGTGGGGTGGAGATAGTCGCGGCTGTCGATTATCAGTCCCAGGTACCGGGGCCCAAAGATGCGCCAGTTCGCCGTCAGTTGAACGATGAGAGCGTCAATATTTCGTCTGCCGCGCGGCAGATGAATCGCCCCGAACCTGCCCAGCCTCAGGGGCAGAACGAACATTATGCCGATACCCTGGCTGCCCTGCTGGCCCGCCAGCAAAAGCTCAAACCGGCCAGCCAGGCACCGCTTGGTGGCCAGCAGTCCGCCGGCCTGGCGGCGGCGAGTAGTGCTCCCAAAACCCTGGCCGAACAGGGACAGTGGGGGGCGGCTCCCGAGCCTGCCAGGCCCAAGCCTCGGATGGTGGCCGGTGGGCGTTCTTCTCAGCCTGCCCAGCGGGATCAGGAGATGGAAGGGATGCGCAAGGAGATGGCCAGCATCCGCAAACTGCTGGAGCACCAGATCTCCGGACTGATGTGGCAAGAAGTGGAGCGCCGCGAGCCGATGCGGGCTTTGCTCATCAAGGAGCTCAAGAAAATGGGCTTTGATGACGCTTTTGCTGATCAGCTGGCAGGCCTCATCCCGGAAGACATGCCCATTCATCAGGCGATGGCCCAGCTGGCCGAGGTGCTCACCGCCCAGCTCAAGATCAGCGAAGACGAGATCTTGCGCCAGGGCGGGGCCGTGGCTCTGCTTGGCCCGACCGGGGTGGGCAAGACCACCACCATTGCCAAGCTGGCGGCCCGTTTTGCCATGAAGTATGGCGCTGAGCAGGTGGCGCTCATCACCACCGACAACTACCGGATCGGTGCCCATGAACAGCTGCAGACCTATGGCCGCATCATGGGCTGCCCGGTTCGCCAGGTGCGGGATGCCGAGGAGCTTGCCAATGCGCTCTATCAGTTCCGTCATCGTCGTCTGGTATTGATCGATACCGCCGGGGTTGGCCAGCGGGATGTGCGGTTGACCGAACAGCTCGATACCTTGGTCAAGAATGCCAAGGTACGGATCCGCAACTATCTGGTGATGTCGGCGACCTCGCAACGCCGGGTGATGCAGGAAGCGGTAGACCATTTCCGGCGGATCCCGCTCAGCGGCTGCATACTTACCAAATTGGATGAAAGTCTGAATCTGGGCGAAGTGATTAACGTGTGTATCCAGAACGCCTTGCCGATCAGTTACATCACTGATGGCCAGCGGGTTCCGGAAGATATTCAGGTTGCCGATGCGGCGCAGCTCGTCGGCGCGGCCATGGGTTCGCTGGAGCGAGAAACGCAAGAGCCCTATTTCTGGGGCACGGGCTTTGGCGAAGCCGAAGATTCGGAGTTTTATGAGTAACATGTATATGGATCAGGCAAGTGGTCTGCGCAAAATGCGTCAAAACAATCGAGTGAAAGTGATCGCCGTGTCCGGCGGCAAGGGTGGCGTGGGTAAAACCAACGTGACACTGAACGTGGCGGGCGCCATGGCGGCACAAGGCAAGCGGGTGATGGTGCTGGATGCCGACCTGGGTCTTGCCAACGTCGACGTCATGCTGGGGCTGAGGGTGCATCGCAACCTCTCTCACGTATTGGCCGGCGAGTGCACTATAGACGACATCATCGTTGAGGGGCCCTACGGCATGATGATAGTGCCGGCGACCTCGGGTACCCAGTCCATGGTGGAGCTTACGCCGGTGCAGCATGCCGAGCTGATCCGTGCCTTCAGCGAGATGAAGACCCAGGTCGACGTGTTGCTGGTGGATACCGCAGCCGGTATCTCCGACATGGTGCTGAGTTTCACCCGTGCGGCCCAGGACATCATGGTAGTGGTGTGTGATGAACCCACCTCTATCACGGATGCCTACGCTCTCATCAAGATCCTCTCCAAGGAGCACGGGGTGTTCCGCTTCAAGGTGGTCGCCAACATGGTGCGCAGCCTGCGGGAAGGACAGGAACTGTTCGCCAAGCTGACCCGGGTGACGGATCGTTTCCTGGATACCTCACTCGAGCTGGTGGCCTGCGTGCCTTATGACACCAACCTGCGGGCGGCAGTGCGCAAGCAGAAGCTGATTGTCGAGGCGTTTCCGAAGTCGCCGGCCGCCCTGGCCTTCCGGGCCCTTGCCAACAAGGCCGCCAGTTGGCCGGTGCCGAACCAGCCGGGCGGTCACCTGGAGTTTTTCCTGGAAAATCTGTTGCAAAAACCGGCCACCACACAGGAAGGTTCCCGTGAATAAAGCCCAAGCGTACTTGCGTCATCAGGATTCCTATGCGCTGGTGGAGCGTCACGCTCCCCTGGTCAAACGGATTGCCCAGCACTTGTTGGCTCGCCTGCCAAGCAGTGTCTTGCTGGATGACCTGATCCAGGCAGGTATGATTGGGCTGCTTGAAGCCTCCCGCAATTTTGACGGCAGCAAGGGCGCCAGTTTTGAAACCTATGCCGGGATCCGCATCCGCGGCGCCATGCTCGACGAGATCAGGCGTGGTGACTGGGTGCCTCGTTCCGTGCATCGCAACAGCCGAGCGATCGCCGAAGCCATCGAGAATGTGGAGCAGTCGCAGGGGCGAGATGCGCGTGATAGCGATGTCGCGGCTCATATGGGGGTCTCGATCAACGAGTACCACGCCATGTTGCAGGATGTTTCTTGTGGAAAAATTATCGGTATCGAGGATCTCGGGGTCAGTGAAGACGTGATCGGGCAGCCCGATGACACTCCTGCCGGATCCGGATTCGATGAATTGGCTGCAGAACGATTTCAGATTGAATTATCCGAGCAAATTGGTCGCCTGCCAGAGAGAGAAGCCTTGGTCCTCTCTCTTTACTACGACGAAGAGCTGAATTTACGCGAGATTGGCGAGGTTTTGAGCGTCAGTGAGTCCCGGGTGAGCCAGATCCATAGTCAGGCAATGCACCGACTGCGCGCCCGTTTGCGAGATTGGCATCTATAAGTGTCTGTACTGGCTACACTGAGGTGAAACACTAAGGCATAATCCGCAGGACACAACCCGTTTTTAGCATCATGTAAGTGAGCCGCCGAGGCGGCTATTTAGGAGGGAATTTTGGACAAGAACATGAAAATCCTCATTGTTGATGACTTTTCAACGATGCGCCGGATTATCAAGAACTTGCTGCGCGATCTGGGATACAACAATACCCATGAGGCGGATGATGGCAATACCGCATTGCCGATGCTGAAAAATGGTGATTTCCAGTTTGTGGTAACCGACTGGAACATGCCCGGCATGCAAGGTATTGACCTGCTCAAGGCCATTCGTGTCGATGACAAACTCAAGCACCTGCCGGTATTGATGGTAACGGCGGAGGCCAAGCGTGAGCAGATCATCGAAGCCGCTCAGGCTGGGGTCAATGGCTATATCGTCAAGCCTTTCACTGCTGCGACGCTCAAGGAAAAGCTCGATAAAATTTTTGAACGCATTGGCTAAGGGGTGGCAGGGATGATGGCCAAAACGAGAGCAATGATTTCGCTCGACCAGGCAAGGATGCTTGTTGCTCATCTGGAGCAAGGCGAATTTGAGTTGGCCGACGATTTGCTTGCGCAAGTGTGTGCCCCCAATGCCTCCGATCTGTTCGACAAGGTCGGTCAGCTGACACGACAACTGCACAATTCCCTGCAAGAATTTCGTCTCGATCCCCGTATTCCCGATCTGGCTACTCACGAAATTCCGGATGCGCGGGAGCGCCTCAGTTACGTCATCGACATGACGGACAAGGCTGCCAACCGCACCATGGATGCCGTAGAAGCCAGTTTGCCGATAGCGGATCGCCTCAACGACAATATCCAGCTGGTGTTGCCAAACTGGAATGCATTGATGTCCCGTGACATGAGCGTGGGCCAGTTCAAGGCGTTATGTCACCAACTCGATGATTTTATTAAGGCTTCTGAGGCTGATGCCGATAAATTACGGCAACTGCTGACTGAAATTCTGATGGCACAAGATTTTCAGGATTTGACCGGGCAGATGATCCGCAAGGTCATCAAGCTTGTTCAGGAAGTTGAAACAAAATTAATAGAAATGCTGACCATGTTTGGTGAAGCCTCTGCCGAGCATTCAACTCGTAGCCTTCCTGTCAACGGGATTGAAGCAGAAGGTCCCATCATGAACCCGGAAGCGCGTTCCGATGTGGTTAATGGTCAGGATGATGTGGACGATCTGCTGTCTAGCCTGGGATTCTAATGGAGTGACGCATGGCCTTCGAAGTTGATGAAGACATACTGCAAGATTTTTTGGTCGAAGCCTCCGAAATATTGGAACAGTTGTCTGAGCAGCTGGTCGACTTGGAAAAACGGCCAGATGACAAAAACCTGTTAAATGCCATCTTCCGCGGTTTCCATACCGTGAAAGGGGGCGCCGGGTTCCTGTCGCTGGGAGAACTGGTTGACGTATGCCACGGTGCGGAAAACGTCTTTGATATTTTGCGCAACGGCAAGCGTACCGTCACCGCAGAGCTGATGGATGTCATTCTGCAGGCACTGGATGCGATCAACGTTATGTTTGCCCAGGTCCAGAATCGCGAAGCACCAAGCCCTGCCTCCGACGATCTGCTCCATGACCTGCATGAGCTGTGCAAGCCTGAAGGGGAAGAGCAGTTGATCACTTCGGGTGGTGGTGCTGCGCCTGCTGTGGCAGAACCGGAGCCCGTAGTAGAACCTGAGCCCGTCATGGCTTCAGAGCCTGACGTCGCGGCTCCCATGGTTGACGATAATGAACCCGCACCGGTCAATGGCGGTGGTTCAATAGATGAAATTTCTGCGGACGAATTCGAACGTCTGCTGGACGAGTTGCATGGTGTCGGCGGCGCACCGACCAAGGTCGTTTCGGCCTCGGCCCCCGCTCCCGTTGCCAGCGATTCCGGTGATATTACCGATGATGAGTTTGAAGCTCTGCTGGATCAGCTTCATGGCCAAGGCCAGCATATTGGGGCGCCAGACATCAATCCGTTGAAATCGGTTCAAAAGGAAGTCGATGAACTGATTGATGATGACGAGTTTGAGCGCCTGCTGGATGAACTGCATGGCCGCGGCCAGGGGCCGCAGAGCACAATGGCATCTGCAGCCAAGACCTCTTCACCTGTAACATCATCGGCGGCGCCCGCACCTGCTGCACCGACACCTGCTCCAGTCGCCAAACCGACTCCAGCCGCTCCGGCGAAACCGGCCGAGACGCCCGCCAAAGCGGCACCAGCGCCTGCGAAGGCGCCTGCGCCGGCTGAAAACAGCGCGGTACAAAGCGATACCACGGTACGAGTCGACACCAAGACCCTGGACGTCATCATGAACATGGTGGGAGAACTGGTGTTGGTGCGCAACCGCCTGGTGAGTCTGGGGATTGCCAGCAATGATGAAGAGATGTCAAAGGCGGTCGCCAACCTTGATGTCGTGACTGCCGACTTGCAGGGTGCGGTCATGAAAACCCGCATGCAGCCCATCAAGAAGGTGTTTGGCCGCTTCCCCCGGGTTGTGCGCGATCTTGCCAGAACCCTCAAAAAAGAGATCGAACTGGTGATGGTCGGCGAAGATACCGACCTGGACAAAAACCTAGTTGAGGCGCTGGCGGATCCGCTGGTGCACCTGGTGCGCAACTCTTGCGACCACGGCGTCGAGATGCCGGATGTGCGCGAGAAAGCGGGCAAGCCGCGTCAGGGTACCATCACCCTGAGCGCTTCCCAGCAGGGAGATCATATCCTGCTGTGTATCGAAGATGATGGCGCAGGTATGGATCCCGAAAAACTCAAGTCCATCGCCATCAGTCGTGGTGTGCTTGATGCGGATACTGCTGCTCGCATGAGCGATAACGATGCTTATAACCTGATCTTTGCCCCCGGTTTCTCGACCAAGTCGGAGATTTCCGATATTTCCGGTCGAGGGGTCGGCATGGACGTGGTGAAGACCAGCATCGTCAGTCTCAACGGCTCTGTGCATATCGATTCCACCTGGGGCAAGGGCACTCGTCTTGAGATCAAGGTGCCACTGACATTGGCTATTCTACCGACCTTGATGGTTGAGGTTGGGGAACAGACCTTTGCACTGCCCCTTGGTTGTGTGAACGAGATTTTCCATCTGGATCTGAATAAGGCCAACATGGTCGATGGTCAGCTCACCATCATAGTGCGCGAGAAAGCCATTCCGCTGTTCTACCTGCACAAGTGGCTGGTGCGGGGGCCTAACAAGCGTTCCCGTCAGGATACGGGCCATGTGGTCATCGTCCAGATCGGTACCCAGCAGATCGGCTTTGTGGTCGACAGCCTGATTGGTCAGGAAGAGGTGGTCATCAAGCCGCTGGACAATCTGCTGCAGGGGACGCCGGGCATGGCAGGGGCAACCATCACCAGTGATGGCGGTATCGCCCTGATCCTGGACGTGCCGAGTCTGCTCAAGGCATATGCGCGTAGACATTAATCACCCAGCTCCGAGGAGTTAGAAAAATAACAATGGCAGTCAAGGTATTAGTTGTCGACGACTCGAGCTTTTTTCGCCGTCGAGTGAGCGAAATCATCGGTCAGGATCCCATGCTGACGGTGATCGATACAGCCCAGAATGGCCGTGAGGCAGTCGAGAAGGCGATGTCACTGCGTCCTGACGTGATCACCATGGACATCGAGATGCCCGTGATGGATGGCATCAGCGCGGTGCGGGAGATCATGGCCAAGTGCCCGACTCCCATTCTGATGTTCTCCTCACTGACCCATGAGGGTGCCAAGGCGACGCTCGATGCCCTGGATGCCGGTGCGCTCGATTTTCTACCGAAGAAATTTGAAGATATCGCCCGGGATAAAGATGAGGCGGTCAGGTTGCTGCAACAGCGGGTAAAAGAAATCTCCCGCAAGCGTTTCATGATGAGCTCGGCAGCTCGTCCCAAGGCTCCCGAGCCTGCCACTCGCAGCCCGCTGGGCGGGGTTGCTCCGACTCGTGGTATTGAACGTCAGGCGGAGCCGACCCGCGCAGCTCCCGCTGTGGCGTTTAAACGTAGTGGCAAGAGCTACCAGTTGGTGGCCATCGGTACCTCGACCGGTGGGCCCGTTGCTTTGCAAAACGTGTTGACCAAGTTGCCAAAGGATTTCCCTCATCCGATTTTGCTGATCCAGCATATGCCGGCGACTTTCACCGCCGCGTTTGCTGCACGCCTCAACGGCTTGTGCCAGATTGGCGTCAAGGAAGCCGAAGATGGCGACGTACTCAAACCGGGACATGCCTATCTGGCGCCGGGTGGCCGGCAGATGCTGCTGGAAGGCCGAGGTGCCGGCGCACGCATCCGGATTGTCGATGGCAATGACAAGGTCAACTACAAGCCTTGTGTCGATATCACCTTTGCCTCCGCCGCCAAAACCTATGCCGACAAGGTATTGGCCATCGTCCTGACCGGGATGGGTGCCGATGGCCGGGATGGCGCACGCCTGCTCAAAGAGCAGGGATCCACCATCTGGGCTCAGGATGAAGCGTCCTGCGTGGTGTATGGCATGCCCCAGGCCGTTGCCAAGGCAGGCATTGCCAGCGAATCACTCCCTCTGGACAAGGTGGCTCAGCGTATTCTGGTCGAGTTGGGGCGCTGATCATGGGCCTGCTCGGTCTGCTCCTTGCGCTGGGAGCCATTGCCGTTGCCCAGGTTTGGCATGGTGGCTCCCTGCTCACTCTGGTTGACGGACCCGCGTTTCTCATCGTGGTGGGCGGCACAATCGGTGCCGTGACACTGCAGACTCCCGCAAAATACATCATGCTTGCCATCCGGCAGACGTTATGGATGTTTTCCCCGCCCCATCAGGATCTCGCAACCCAGGCCGAGCGGTTGCAATCCTGGGCTGCATTTGCCCGGCAACAGGGATTGTTGGCGCTTGAGAACCAAGCGGAGCAGGAAGAGGATGAATTTACCCGTCTGGGGCTCGGCATGATAGTCGATGGGGTCTCGACGGAAGATATCCGCATGTTGCTGGAGGCGGATATCGATATCGAACAGGAACGCAACGAGCATGCCGCCAGAGTGTTTGAAGCCATGGGGGGATACAGCCCGACTATCGGCATCATAGGTGCCGTCCTTGGGCTTATCCAGGCCATGTTTCATCTGGAAGAGCCGTCAGCGCTGGGGGCGGGCATCGCGGTTGCGTTCGTGGCGACCATCTATGGGGTGGGGTTTGCCAACCTGATCTATCTGCCGCTCGCCAACCGGCTACGGGCTTTTCATTATCATTACGCGCTGTTCCAGGAGCTGACCCTGGAGGGGTTGATTGCCATTGCCCATGGTGAAAACGGCCTGCAGGTTGAACGGCGCCTCAGGGCCTATCTGAAAGGAGAGTAGCCATGCGCAAGCGCTATCGGTTGCACTTGCAGGGGCGTGAACACCTCGATCGCTGGCTGGTCTCCTATGCCGATTACATGACGTTGATCTTTGCCCTGTTCGTGGTGCTCTACTCGGTCGCGCTGGTCAACAAGGACAAGTATCGCGCCGTCATCGATGGCATGAGCCAGGCATTCAGTGTCATGCAATCTCCCACAGATGGTTTGCTGGAAGGACAAGGGGATTCACTGCTCTCCAACCCCGTTTCTGCGGCCCCCTCCATTCTGGATGGCGCCACGGCGCCAGCTCCGTCGCTTGCGCCTGTCTCGGGTGTACCGATACTGCAGGATGGTACTACGCTGGCCAAGCTCGACCTGCAACTGCAGGAGAACATGGGCTCTCTGGTGGACGCGGGGATCGTCAAGCTGACTCAGGATGAAAACTGGCTGACCATCGAATTGAGTGCCGGGCTGCTGTTTGGCAGCGGTAGCGCCTTTTTGGGCACAAATGCGGCACCCGTCATCAATACCATTTCAAGTATTCTCAAACCGGTCGATAACTATGTGAGAGTCAGGGGTTATACAGATAACCAACAGATTCATAATGAAATTTTTCGTTCAAACTGGGCTCTCTCAGCCGCCAGGGCCGAAGCGGTACTCAATGGGCTGATTGCCAATGGCATCGCGCCCGAGCGGCTTGCTTTCGAGGCATATGGCGAGTTCTCACCGTTTGCCGACAATGGTAGCGAACAGGGGCGAGTGCAGAACCGCAAGGTGGTGGTGGCAGTATCCAAGTTTGCATGGGTACCGCCCGCACCGGCCAAGGTCTCGCCGAGGACCGTTGAACCCGTGCCAGAGGTTCAGAAGGCGGTGGATGCAGGAGAGGTCAGGGTGATCGCCTTGCCCGGTGGCGGCATACGTATAACAACAAGGCAGGATTGATACAGTGATTGTTTGGACGGTTGCCAACCAGAAAGGCGGGGTGGGAAAAACCACCACAGTGGTCTCACTTGCCGGGATCCTGGCCCAACGTGGCCAACGAGTGCTGCTGATTGACACCGATCCGCACGCCTCACTGACATCTTATCTGGATTATGATTCCGATCGTCTGGATGGCACTCTCTATGAACTCTTCCAGTCGGTGAAGCCTACCGCCGAGCTGGTCAATAAACTGACACTCAGGACCAAGTTCGAGAATATCCACTTGTTGCCGGCCTCCATCACGCTGGCGACCCTGGACAGGGTCATGGGCAATCGGGAAGGGATGGGGCTGGTGCTAAAGCGGGCTTTGCTGCGCATTCAGGATCAATACGATTACGTGTTGATCGATTGCCCGCCCGTGCTGGGGGTCATGATGGTCAACGCGCTGGCGGCCTGCGATCGCATCCTGGTGCCGGTCCAGACCGAATTTCTCGCCCTCAAGGGGCTGGAGCGCATGATGAAAACATTCGAGATCATGCAGCGCTCCAAGCGGGACAAGTTCCGTTATACCGTGATCCCGACCATGTTTGACAAGCGGACCCGTGCCTCCCTGATGACCCTGAAATCGATCAAGGAGCAATACGGTGATGCGGTGTGGAACGCGGTGATCCCCATCGATACCAAATTCAGGGATGCCAGCTTGCTGCATATTCCGCCTTCCATCTATTCACCTGGCAGTCGGGGAACCTATGCCTACGAGACACTGCTCAACTATCTCGATGCCCTTGAACGGCAGCGGGCGCAGGAGGTGATGGCATGAGAGACACCATTCAAGTCCGTGCTATGGACGACTATTTCCACTCCCTGCTGCTGGATGAAGCCCTCTCGCTGGATGAGGCCGACGAGCCTGAGCTGGCTCCCGTGGTGCAACTGCAGCGCCAGAGTGTGGTTGAACCACTGGTTGAGGCAGCCCCTTATCTGGAGGCGGATGCACGCCTGGCCCAGTTGAGTGAATTGCTGGCGCAAGTGGGTCAGGTGCAGTTCGAAATTGACGCCCTGTCCCATGAGGAACCCGTCAGCGAGCCGCTTGAAATCGTCGCCGAAGAGTCCTTGCTGCCCGTCGAGCCTGCCTGGCCTGAAGAGGTGGTGGCTGTCGCTGAACCTGTGACTACTGTCATCACCGAGACGGCGGTGGAGCTTGCGCCCGAACCGGCCCCCGAGCCGGTCAGCTGGCAGAATATCGATAGCGGCAATGAGTTTCAGGCCCTGTTTTTCGAAGTCGCCGGGGTGACCTTTGCGGTTCCCCTGACCGATCTTGGCGGGATCCACCAACTGGGGGAGGTAACCTCCCTGTTTGGTCAGCCATCCTGGTACAAGGGGTTGATGACTTCCCGCGAGCAGAAGATGAATGTGGTCGATACGGCTCAGTGGGTCATGCCGGGTCAGCATCTTGAGATGGACGAATACAAGTATTTGATTATGCTTGGGCAATCCCCTTGGGGCCTCGCCTGCCATCATCTCAGGGGAACCGAGCTGCTGCACCGGGATCAGGTCAAATGGCGCCATCAGGCGGGCAAGCGCCCCTGGCTGGCGGGCATGGTCAAAGAGAAAATGTGTGCCCTGCTGCATGTCAGCGAATTGCTCCTGTTGCTGGAGCGCGGGGTAAACATAGAAGGTCGCTGATAACTTCTGCAGTCGAGTTGTTTTATTGCTAGTTTTTAGCAGTAGACGTTTATATAAAAGGAATAAAACATGACAGAAAAGCGCAATATTGCACAGAATCTGGCCGAAGATGAAGTGCTGCAATGGGTAACCTTCCAACTGGAAAACGAGACCTACGGCATCAACGTGATGCAGGTCCAGGAAGTGTTGCGCTATACCGAGATCGCGCCTGTGCCTGGGGCTCCGGATTATGTGCTCGGTATCATCAACCTGCGTGGCAACGTGGTGACTGTCATCGATACCCGTTCCCGCTTCGGTCTGCCGTCCGGGGATGTCAGTGAAAACTCCCGTATCGTCATCATCGAGGCTGAAAAGCAGGTGATCGGCATCATGGTGGACAGTGTGGCGGAAGTGGTTTATCTGCGTTCTTCCGAGATCGATGCCGCACCGGCGGTAGGGACCGAAGAGAGCGCCAAGTTCATCCAGGGTGTGAGCAACCGTGATGGCCAGCTGCTGATCCTGGTCGATTTGAACAAGCTGCTCTCCGATGAAGAGTGGGACGAGATCGGTTCTCTCTAACAAGAAGGTGATGTTTTGATCATTGAGATTGTTGCCTTGGGGTTGTCCCTGATTGCACTGGCGTTTGCCTGTTTCATCTGGTTCAGGAGCAAACGAAGCAAGCAGGAGTCCGAGGCCAGCGTGGCGGCGCTGCAAGGCCAGCTCGAGAGTCTGCGCAAGCAGATGATGGAGCTTCATACCGGGGCCATCGGCATGGGCCAGCGGTTGCAGTCGGTGGAAGGAGCAATGCAGCAGATCAACGATCGTCAGCAGGAGCTGACCCTGCAGGATCCGGAACGCCGGCTTTACAGCCGTGCCGCCAAGATGGTCGAGCTGGGCGCCGATATCGACGAGGTCATGAGCGAGTGCGAATTGCCGAAGGCAGAAGCTGAGCTCCTGATTTCATTACGAAAAGGGCGCTCTTGATGAGTCAGGAAGGCAACTGCCTTCCTGATTTGTTTTGGCTGTTTTTCTAAGCGTTTGTGGCGCGATCTTCGCCACAAATCCTGCTGATTATTGGCATCTTTGAAAAGACCCCCTCCAATACTGTGTTAATATGCAGGCCGCTTCTTTCCACCTGACAACATCCTCATGCTGCTTCAAGTCAACAATCTGAGCTGCGTGCGTGAAGATCGCACCCTGTTTGAACATCTCTCCTTTACGGTAGCGCCTGGCGATCTGCTGCAAATCGAAGGTCCGAACGGAGTCGGCAAGACCAGCTTGTTGCGTCTGCTGACCGGGTTGTCACAGCCATTTGCCGGCGAGGTGTGCTGGAATGGAGAGAACATTCGCCACTGCCGCGATGAATATCATGCCAACCTGCTCTATCTGGGCCACCATGCCGGGGTCAAAGCGGCATTGACACCGTTTGAAAACCTCAAGTTCTATCAACAATTGCATCACCCTCAGCAACAGGACCGCGACCTGTGGCAGATCCTGGCTCGGGTGGGACTTGCCGGTTTCGAGGAGAATCCAACTGGCCAGCTCTCTGCCGGTCAGCAGCGTCGGGTCGCCCTGGCCCGGCTGTGGTTGTGTGACAAGCCGTCACTCTGGATCTTGGACGAGCCGTTTACCGCCATCGACAAACAGGGGGTCAAGGTGCTCGAGCAACTGTTCCTGGCCCATGCGGAGCGGGGGGGCATGGTGATCCTGACCACCCACCAGGATCTCACCCTGATGCAGGGACGTTTGAAAACCCTGTCGCTGACCCCTCTGTTGCAGGAGTAAGCCCATGCTGCGCGCCGTTATGCACCTTATTCACCGTGAACTGCTGATAGCCTTGCGCCAGCGCTCCGATATTCTCAACCCTATCTGGTTTTTCCTGATCGTCATCACCCTCTTTCCCCTTGGCATAGGGCCGGAGCCCAAGTTGCTGGCCCGTATCGCTCCGGGGATCATCTGGGTGGCGGCCCTGCTGGCGGCCATGCTGTCGCTGGAGCGGCTGTTTCGCGATGATTTCAGCGATGGTTCGCTGGAGCAGATGATGTTGATGCCTCATCCACTCGGGCTGCTGGCGCTGGCCAAAGTGGTTGCTCACTGGCTGTTGACCGGCTTGCCCTTGCTGCTGATCTCCCCCTTGCTCGCCATCTTGTTGTCGCTGGACATGAACACCTATCTGGCGGTGGTGGCGACCCTGGCACTGGGTACTCCAGTACTGAGCCTGCTCGGCGCAGTCGGGGTAGCCCTGACTGTCGGTCTGCGCAAGGGCGGCGTCCTGCTCAGCCTGCTGATCCTGCCGCTCTATATTCCGGTACTGATCTTTGCAACATCGGCCATCGATGCGGCTGGAATGAGCTTGCCCTATGGCGGCCAGCTCGCTATTTTGGCCGCCATGCTGGTGGGGGCCCTGACCCTGACCCCGCTGGCGGTCTCGGCAGCCCTGCGGGTCAGCCTCAACTGACTTCACAGTTAGTCAGATTGCAGAAGTCCCGAATGGGACGCTGTTTGAAAAAATTAAGTTGCGGTGGATCAAGGAGAGGCTCGCTTATCGCTTTCGGGGTATTTGATGTAAACCCGTGACAGGTATGGTAGGCCTCGCCAAACGATTAATAACAAAAGGTTTTGTGAGCTATGTGGAAATGGTTGCACCCTTACGCCAAACCGGAGCGGGCCTACCAGCTGGCTGGTACCCTGCTGCCCTGGTTTGCGGTGATTAGTCTGCTCTCGTTTATCATCGGCACCATCTGGGGATTGGCATTTGCCCCCGCCGATTATCAGCAGGGGGATTCTTTCCGGATCATCTATATCCACGTGCCTTCCGCGATCCTCTCCATGGGGGCTTACTCCACCATGGCCGTCGCTGCCTTTATCGGACTGGTATGGCAGCTGCGCATGGCCGACATGACGGTGGCCGCCATCGCGCCGGTCGGGGCCGTGTTCACCTTCATCGCGCTCTTTACCGGCGCAGCCTGGGGCAAGCCCATGTGGGGCACCTGGTGGGTATGGGATGCTCGCCTCACCTCGGAGCTCATCCTGCTGTTCCTCTACCTTGGTGTCATCGCACTTTACAACGCCTTCAGCGACAAGGTGCTGGCAGGTCGCGCCGCCGGTATCCTGGCGCTGGTGGGGGTGATCAACTTGCCCATCATTCACTACTCGGTGGAGTGGTGGAACACCCTGCACCAGGGCGCCACCATCACCAAATTCGACAAGCCCTCCATCTCGGCCGAGATGCTGTGGCCCTTGCTCATCATGATCCTGGCATTTGCCACCTTCCTCGGGGCTTTGACCCTGATGCGTTTTCGTAACGAGCTCTTGATGCGGGAGTGGCATCGCCCCTGGGTCAAAGAGATTGCCGAGCAGGAGAAGTAAGCATGCACTTTGCCTCTTTCAGTGACTTTCTGGCGATGGGCGGCTACGCCTTTTACGTCTGGCTCTCCTTCGGCCTGACCCTGCTTTGCCTGGTCGGTATCGTCATTTCTACCCGTATGAAAACCCGCAGCCTGCTCGGCGAATTGCGCAGCAAGCAGGCACGCGAGGCCCGTCGCAAGGCGGCCCAGCAGATGGAGAACACCCTATGAACCCGAGACGAAAAAAACGCCTCACCATCATCCTCGCCATCACCCTGGGACTGGCGACCGTGAGCGGCCTGGTGCTCTATGCCCTCAGCCAGAATATCGATCTCTTCTATACCCCGAGCGAATTGGTTGAAGGGAAAGGACCGGACAAGATCAAGCCGGAAGAGGGCCAGCGTCTGCGCATCGGGGGCCTGGTGGTGCCCGGTTCGGTGAAGCGGGATCCCCAGAGCCTCAGGGTGGCCTTCCAGCTGGTGGACAACGGCGGCCATCTGGTGACGGTCGAATATGACGGCATCCTGCCGGACCTGTTCCGCGAGGGGCAGGGCATCGTCGCCCAGGGCACCCTCAAGGATGCCACCACGGTGGAAGCCTTCGAGGTTCTGGCCAAGCACGACGAGAACTACATGCCGCCGGAAGTGGCGGAAGCCACCAGCGGCATGCACTACAAGCCGGAATATACCGACGCGCAATTGAAGGGCTCCAAGCAATGATCCCCGTCGCTTTCGTTTCATCGTTTCGTCTCCGTGCCCCTGTCAGGGGCACGGCTCACCTGAAAGGAACCCGTCCATGATCCCGGAATTAGGACAGTTTGCTCTGATCATGGCTTTTGCCACCGCCCTGTTGCTGGGGAGCTACCCGCTGCTTGGCGCAAAATGGGGCCGTCTTGGCATGATGTCGGCGGCTCGCCCGCTCGCCTATGCCCAATTTTTGCTGTTGCTGTTGTCGTTCCTCTGCCTGACCTGGGCTTTTATCGACAATGATTTCACCGTGCAGTATGTGGCCACCAACTCCAACAGCCGCCTGCCACTGGCTTATCGCATCTCCGCTGTGTGGGGCGCCCACGAGGGTTCCCTGCTGCTGTGGGTGCTGACCCTGGGGGGCTGGACCGCGGCCGTCGCCCTGTTCAGCCGCCGTCTGCCGCTGGATGCGGTGGCGCGTGTGCTCGGCGTGCTTGGCCTCATCTCGGTCGGCTTTACCGCCTTCGTGCTGTTCACTTCGGATCCCTTCACCCGCACGCTGCCCTACTTCCCGGTGGATGGGCGCGACCTCAACCCGTTGCTGCAGGATCCCGGTCTCATCTTCCATCCGCCCATGCTCTACATGGGATACGTGGGCTTCTCTGTCGCCTTCGCCTTTGCGATTGCTTCCCTGATGACCGGGCGCCTTGATGCTACCTGGGCCCGCTGGTCCCGCCCCTGGACCATGGCGGCCTGGGTCTTCCTGACGCTGGGTATCGTGCTCGGCTCCTGGTGGGCCTACTATGAGCTCGGCTGGGGTGGCTGGTGGTTCTGGGACCCGGTAGAAAACGCCTCCTTCATGCCCTGGCTTGCGGGGACCGCGCTGCTCCATTCGCTGGCGGTGAGCGAGAAGCGCGCTACCTTCAAGGCCTGGACCGTGCTGCTGGCCCTGTCGGCCTTCTCCCTGAGCCTGTTAGGTACATTTTTGGTGCGCTCCGGTGTTCTGGTGTCGGTGCATGCGTTTGCCTCTGACCCGACCCGCGGCCTGTTCATTCTCGGCTTCCTGCTGGCGGTGATCGGCTCCTCCCTGCTGTTGTTCGCCTTCAAGGGTTCCCATGTGAAGAGCCACGGCAAACACGAGCTGTGGAGCCGCGAGACCCTGTTGCTCGCCAACAACATCATGCTGGTGGCTGGCCTGCTCACCGTGCTGCTGGGCACCCTGTTGCCGCTGGTGCACAAGGAGCTGGGGCTTGGCAGCATCTCCATCGGGACGCCCTTCTTCAACCACATCTACAGCTGGCTGATCATCCCGTTTGCCCTGCTGCTGGGGGTTGGCCCGCTGTTTCGCTGGCGTCGTCAGGAACTTGGCGAGCTCAAGGGCAAGGTGATCCTGGCCCTGCTGCTGAGTCTGGCTGCCGCCTTGCTGTTGCCGCTCGCCTTTGCCGAGGCATTCAAGCCCTGGGCTGCTGTGGGCATTGGCCTGGGTGTCTGGATCATCGTCACCAGTGCCCAGGAAACCTGGGCCCGTGCCACCCACAAGCACAGCTTTGCAGTCGGCGTGCGCCGCCTTGGCAACAGCCACTGGGCCATGATCCTGGGTCACGTGGGCCTTGCGGTCAGCATCATCGGCATTGCCTGTACCCAGAACTACAGCATCGAGAAGGACCTGCGGATGCAGGCCGGAGACAGGGTGCAGTTTGCCGATTACGAGTTCGTCTTTACCGGCATTGCCGAAAAGAACGGCCCCAACTACGACGGCTTCAAGGGCGTGCTGGAAGTGCACAAGAACGGCAAGCATGTCGGTACCCTCAAGCCCGAGAAACGGGTCTATACGGTGAGCCGCATGCCGATGACCGAAGCCGCCATCGATGCCGGCGTGACCCGGGATCTCTATGCCGCGCTCGGCGAGCCCCTCGACAACGGGGCCTGGGCGGTACGCATTTACTACAAGCCATTCGTTCGCTGGATCTGGTTCGGTGGTGTCTTCATGGCCATCGGTGGTGTGCTGGCGATGCTCGACAAACGCTACCGCTTCGGCCGTCGTGAAGAGGAGGTGAAAGCATGACTCGCAAGACCTGGCTGTTTCTGATCCCCTTCGTGGTCTTCCTGTTGGGGGCCGTGTTCCTGTTCAAGGGGCTCTACTCCGATCCCACCAAGCTCGAATCCGTGATGGTGGGCAAGGAAGTGCCCGAATTTACCCTGCAGGACATCTACGATCTCGACAAACGGTACGATCGCAACATCTTCAAGGGTCGCCCCATGCTGCTCAACGTCTGGGCGACCTGGTGTCCGACCTGCTACGGCGAGCACACCTACCTCAAGCAGCTGGCGGGGCAGGGGATCACCATCGTCGGCATGAACTACAAGGATGAGCGGGACAAGGCGATCAAGTGGCTGGAAGAGCTCGGCAACCCCTACCAGATCAACCTGTATGATCCCGATGGCATGCTGGGGCTGGATCTGGGGGTGTATGGCGCGCCGGAGACCTTCTTCATCGATAGCCAGGGGATTATCCGCTACCGCCACGTGGGGGACATCAACCCCCAGAACTGGGCCTCGACCCTCAAACCCATCTTTGATGCCATGAAGTGAGGGCGCCCCGGATGAGAGTATTGATAGCATCCCTGTTGTTGCTGCTGGGTCTGGGCGTGCAAGCCCCGGCCATGGCTGCCATCGATGTCTACACCTTCGACAACGACAATCAGGAGCAGGTATTTCGCGAGCTGACCAAGGAGCTGCGCTGCCCCAAGTGCCAGAACCAGGACATCGCCGACTCCAACGCCGGGCTGGCCAAGGATCTGCGTGACAAGACCTACCAGATGGTGCGCGAGGGCAAGGACAAGGAGGAGATCGTGGACTACATGGTGGCCCGCTATGGCAACTTCATCCTCTACAACCCGCCGTTGATGGCTTCCACCCTGATCCTCTGGCTTGGCCCCCTGCTGGTCATCGTCATCGGCCTTGCCGTGGTGGTGATGCGCAGCCGCCGTCCCCCCGTGGCCGACAAGCAAGTGGATAATCACCTGAGCGAAGAGGAGCAGCGCCGCCTGGCCAAGCTGCTCAAAGAGGAAGAGAAACAATGACCGCCTTTTGGATAGTGATCGCGGCTCTGCTGGTGCTGACGAGTCTGGCGCTGGTACTGCCCCTGTGGCACGGCGAGGGCAGGCAGAGCATCAGCCGTTCGGCCCTCAACAAGCAGCTTTATCGTCAGCGTCTGCTCGAAATTGGCGAAGAACGGGAACAGGGGGTATTGGCGGAGGAGCCGGACTCGCTGGTCGAACTGCAGCGCAGCCTGCTGGACGATATTCCCGACGTGGAGCAGACCGCCCGGGCTGGCAAGAGTCTGATCTGGATCCCCGGTGTACTGGTGCTCCTTATCGTGAGCCTGGGACTCTACTACAAGCTGGGCGCCTGGCAGGAGGTAGCCCGCTGGCAGGATGCCAGCAGCCGCATCGGTGAGCTCAGCAATCACATTCTGGTGGAGCGCAATGCCGAGGTGACCGAACAGGATCTGCTGGACTTCACCCTGGCCCTGCGCACCCGCTTGAAAGACGAGCCGAACGATTACCGCGGCTGGCTGCTGCTGGGTCGCCTGTCACTGGATGGCAACGATCCCGAGATGGCCCGTGAGGCGCTGGCTCATGCTTATGATCTGGCACCCCAGAAAGCCATGGTGGCGGTACCTTACGCTCAGGCCCTGATGATGACCGGGGATGAAGCTCAGGCTGATAGTCTGCTGAAGGCGGCTATTGCCGAGGAGCCGGGCAATATCGAGGCGCACTCCGTCTATGCCTTCATGGCGCTGCAAAAAGAGGATTTCCAGACCGCGCTGGCGCGCTGGCAGGCCATGTTGCCGCTGATGGAAAAAGGGACGCCTCGCTATGTGATGGTGGAGCGCTCCATGGAATACGCCAGAGCGCAGCTCAAGGCGCGTGGCATCGCGGCGGTGCCAGTAGCCGAATCTGCCGGGCAGGCACAGGCTTCCCAGAGCCAGGTGAAGGAGGGAGAGTTCCCTCTGCACATCACCCTGGCCGAGGGCATTCAGTTGCCGCCTGATGCCCATCTGTTCGTGTTTGCGGTGGTGCCCAATGGGCCGCCCATGCCCATCGCGGTCAAGCGTATCGCCGGCCCCACTCTGCCTCTTACCCTCTCCCTCGGGGACGGGGATGCCATGATGGAAGGGAGCAAGCTGGAAGCCTATCCCGAGCTGCAATTCAAGGCGCGTCTCTCTCGTGGTGGCAACGTCATGAACAAGGAAGGGGCCTTTGAAGGGAGCTCTGCTCCGGTCAAAACGGCGACTATCCCATCAGCGCCGATTGACATCCGTATCGATCACGCCCTCTAATATACCTCTCTACCCGGCTCCCATCATGGGAGCCGGGTTGCCTATAATTCTGATTAATCAAAATAAAAATCTAGGACTTCCATATGTATCTGCGTTCAGGGGCCGTGCTGGCAGCCCTCTTGATAACAGGTTGCGCCGGCGGGCCGCCCAAGCCCGGCCCCGAGAGCCTGGATCTCAATCCCGGCATGAATGTGCCGGGGGCAACCAGTACGGCGGCCGATCCCCGCGACCCTTTCCAGGGGGCCAACCGGGCGATGTGGGCGGTCAACTACGACGTGCTTGAGCCTTATGTCGCCCGTCCCGTGGTGCATGCCTACGCCAACTATGTACCCGAGCCGGTCAAGGTTGGCATCGAAAACTTCGTGGAAAACTTCAACGAGCCGAGCAGCATGGTCAACCACCTGCTCTCGGGCGATCTGAAGGGGGCGGGCACCAACCTGGGGCGCTTTACCCTCAACACCACTGTGGGTCTGCTGGGTATCTTCGATGTGGCCAAACACGCCGGGCTTGAGCGCGACAAGCTGGAGCTCTCCACCGTGTTCGGGCGCATGAACATTGGCGAAGGAGCCTATGTCATGGTGCCTGTCTATGGCCCCACCACCACCCGCGAGATAGTGGGGGATACCATAGACGTGCTCTACTTCCCCTACGCACTGCTCACCTTCCCGCTCAAGGTGGCCCACTGGGCGCTGGATGGGCTGGGCTCCCGTGCCAAGCTGATCGATCAGGAACGGATCATCGACAATGCACTCGACCCTTACGCCCTGACCAAGGACTTCTATCTGCAATACAACGAAAACAAGGTCATGGGCAACCAAGGGGCTCCCAAGCAGGATGAAGCCAGTGGCGATGATGCCAATCTGGACGAGTATCTGGATGAAATAGACCAGTAACTGCACATGCAGGAACACATGTACAAAAGAGGGCGCCTTCAAGCGCCCTCTGTGTTTTCATCGCCGAATGTCAGACATAAAAAAACGCCCTGCAATGCAGGGCGTTTTGGCAAGATCGGCTATCAGGCAGCCAGATTCTTGGCCACGAATTCCCAGTTGACCAGGGCCCAGAAGGTTTCCATGTACTTCGGACGCAGGTTGCGGAAATCGATGTAGTAGGCGTGCTCCCACAGGTCGACGGTCAGCAGCGGAGTAGTACCTGCTTCGGTCAGCGGGCAACCGGCGTTGGAGGTGTTGACGATGGCCAGGGAACCGTCAGCCTTCTTGACCAGCCAGGTCCAGCTGGAACCGAAGTTGCCGATGGCAGACTTTGTGAAGGCATCCTTGAACTCGGCGAAGGAGCCAAAGGATTTGGTGATGGCGTCGGCCAGGGCGCCAGTGGGCTCGCCACCGCCGTTCGGGGAGAGGCAGTGCCAGTAGAAGGTGTGGTTCCAGATCTGGGCTGCGTTGTTGAAGATACCGCCGCTGGAGGTCTTGATGATCTCTTCCAGAGACTTGCCTTCAAACTCGGTACCCGGCACTAGGTTGTTCAGGTTGACCACGTAGGTGTTGTGGTGCTTGCCGTGGTGGTATTCCAGAGTTTCCTGGGAGATGTGCGGTTCCAGAGCATTGATTGCATAGGGCAGAGCGGGAAGTTCGAATGCCATTTTCTACTCTCCATTGGCTGGACCGTGCGAAAGCGACGGTTGCAAGACATTGCGTGCTCTTTTCTTATTTGAAAAGAGATGTTTATAAAATGATGAGGCAGGATAGCCCAAAGCCAAGGGATTGTAGCAGCATCAAAGATGGGCTAACAACTCCTGATTGGCGCCATGATCGCGATCAATGCAGGTGCAATTCTCTGTGCAATTCATATGCACATTTCCCTTTGTGAGTTTGTGCTCAGGCCAGATTGCAGTAGAATGGCCGCCGAAATCGCTCTAGTGAGGCATCTATGGAAACTATTGAAAAGATTAAGCAGCAGTTGGCTGACAACCCCATCATCATCTACATGAAAGGGTCTCCCAAGCTGCCCAGCTGTGGCTTCTCTGCCCAGGCCTCCCAGGCGCTGATGTCCTGTGGCGAGCCGTTTGCTTATGTCGATATCCTGCAAAACCCGGATATCCGTGCCGAATTGCCGAAATTCGCCAACTGGCCGACCTTCCCCCAGCTGTGGGTCGAAGGCGAGCTGATCGGCGGCTGCGACATCATGATCGAGATGTTCCAGGCCGGCGAGCTGCAGACCCTGATCAAGGAAACTGCCGCCAAGTACAAGAAAGATGACGCGGCCGCCGAATAAGGCTGCTTCAGTATCATGAAAAAGGGGAGCCAATGGCTCCCCTTTTTATTGTGGCGGTACTATCAGGCGATCCGCTCGATACGCGCCATATAGAAGCCATCGAAACCGGTGGCGGCGGGGCTCACGGTGTGATCGTCACGCAGTCGGAAATTTTCGTTGGCGGCGAGGAACTTGTCCACTTGCTGACGGTTCTCCTGGGGCAGGATGGAGCAGGTGGCGTAGACCAGCAGGCCGCCGACCTTCACCATCTGGCTGTAACGCTGCAGGATCTCTTCTTGCAGGGCCACCAGCACCGGCAGGCGCTCGGCGGTGTCGCGCCACTTGGCATCCGGATTGCGCTTGAGTACGCCAAGACCTGAGCAGGGCACGTCGAGCAGCACGCGATCCGCGCTCTCTTTCAGGCGCTTGACTGTCTTGCTGCTGGTGATGACCCGGGTCTCCACGTTGTGAGCCCCGGCGCGGCGGGCGCGCTGCTTGAGGTTCTCCAGCTTCCACTCTTCCACATCCATCGCCAGCAAGCGGCCCTTGCCGTTCATCATGGCGGCCAGATGCAGGGTCTTGCCACCGGCACCGGCGCAGGCGTCGATGACGCGCATGCCCGGAGTGACCTCCAGGGCGGCAGCCACCAGCTGGGAGCCGGCATCCTGTTGCTCGAACCAGCCATCGGCGAAGGCGTTGGTGCGGAACAGGGCGGCATCCGAGGTGACCTGCAGGGCGCTCTCGACCCCTTCTACCGGGACTGTGGTGACATGTTCTTTCGCCAGTGCGGCCTGCAGCTCATCCTTGTTGCACTTGAGGGTGTTGACTCTCAGGTAGCGCTTGGGCATGGCGGTAAGGGCGGCACGCTCGGCAGGCCAGGCTTCACCCAGCTGCTCGCTGCCGAGTTTTTCCAGCCAGCCAGGGCAGCCATCCATCAACACCGGATTCTTCTTGGCCTCGGCCAGACGACGGCGAAACGCCTCTTCATTGAAGCGATCCAGGGTCGGATGGTTGGGTTGGGCAATCTTGTGGAAGGCGTGCCAGCTGTGCAGCAGCGGCCAGACGTTCTTGGCGGCCTGACGGACCTGAATGCCGGTCAGGGCGCAGTAGAGACTGAGACGACGCAGCAGGTCGCCGGTGACCAGGGCAATCCTTGCCTGTTCTTGCGGTTTGAGATCGATGCCGGAGAAGTGACGGGCATAGGCGCGATCGAGGGTCAGGCCCTGCGCCAGTACATCGTCAACGATGGCAACGACCAGATCCCCGAAACGGGGCAACAGTGGGGATTTGAGCATGAGATTAACCTTGGCCAGATAAGGATGAACCGCCTTCTCGCGAGCGCGGTTCTAAAACGGATAAATCCGCGCAATGATAGGGGGAAGGGTCATGGTGTGCAAGGTGGATGTACGTTGTGCTCTCCGCTTGCATCCCTTGCTCGGCTCCCTGAATGTGGCGCCAGTCATGATGGTTAAGACATTGGCCTGTTATGGCTTGTCACTGGGAAGTTGCCGGAGCACAATGCCTGCATCGCTCTTTTGATGGTTGTGGAGCCATCATTTACTTAAGGAAAATCAAGATGATGGATGTGGCTGATCTGCGCCGCGAATATACCCGGGGCGGATTGCACCGGGCCGATCTGCCGGCCGAACCACTGGCGTTGTTCGAGAAGTGGCTGGCTCAGGCCTGCGAGGCCAGATTGACGGATCCGACCGCCATGGTGGTGGCTACCGTGGATGCCGACGGCCAGCCCTGGCAGCGTACCGTACTGCTCAAGCACTACGACGCTCAGGGGATGGTGTTCTACACCAACATGGGCAGTCGCAAGGCACATCAGCTGGAGGGTAATCCCCGCATCAGCCTGCTCTTCCCCTGGCATCCCCTGGACAGGCAGGTGCACGTGACTGGCAGGGTGGAGAAGCTTGGTACCCTCGAGGTGATGAAGTATTTCCACAGCCGTCCCAAGGACAGTCAGATAGCCGCCTGGGTCTCCAAGCAGTCGACCCGCATCTCGGCACGCGGCGTGCTGGAAGCCAAGTTTCTCGAGCTCAAGCAAAAATTTGCCAGCGGTGAAGTGCCCCTGCCGAGTTTCTGGGGCGGCTACCGGGTGGTGATCGACACGGTCGAATTCTGGCAGGGGGGCGAGCATCGCCTGCACGATCGTTTCTACTACACCCGTGAGGGGGATGGCTGGCACATCGAGCGTCTGGCACCCTGATTATTCAACCTGGTTTCAACCCCCGTTTCACAAGGAGTGTGTATGCGTCTGTATGGTGATTTGCGATCCGGCAACTGCTACAAGGCATGGCTGCTGGCCCGTTGGCTCGAGTTGCCCCTGACCTGGGTCAATGTGGATATTCAGGCGGGGGATACCCGAACTCCCGAGTTTCTGGCACTCAACCCCAACGGCAAGATCCCGGTGCTGGCCATCGGGGAGAAGGACGCGCTGGCCGAGTCCAATGCCATTCTCTTTTATCTGGCGCAGGGCTCCGCGCTCTGGCCATCGGATCCTCGCCAGCAGGCGGAAGTGCTCAAGTGGATGTTCTTCGAGCAGTACAGTCACGAGCCCTATATCGCGGTCGCCCGTTTCATCGTCCACTATCTGGGCCGACCGGAATCCCAGGAGGCGCGACTCGATGGCCTCAAGGCTGGCGGTGAGAAGGCTCTGGCGGTGATGGAGCGGCAGCTTAAACAAAGCCCCTATCTGTGCGGCGAGGCGCCGACCATCGCCGATATCGCTCTCTACGCCTACACCCATGTGGCGGAGGAGGGGATTTTCTCCCTGCAGGGGTGGCCGGCCATTCGCGCCTGGATCGACCGTATCGAGTCACACCCCCGCCATCTGAGCCTGCCGGCTGCCTGTCAGGCAGAGTAAGGCGAGTCTGACAAAACCATCGGGCGCACCCAGGGTGCGCCCGGCATTTCCATCTCATCCCTTTGTGTTGAAGAGCCTGGCCACGGGTCGATCCGCGTTCACTTTCTCTCCCTCGTCAGAGGTATACCAATCGTTTTCCTGAGTGCACACTCCCATTTCTGGATAAAGGCGCTCAGGCCGCTCGCCACTTGTGTGGAATAATGGCCGCTCCGCTGTACGAGGAGTAACGCTGTATGTTGAGAACCGAGCGCCCTGGCGACATGTTGCCGGTCTACGAGCTGGTGAGCGCCGCCTTTGGCCGTTGCGATGAGGCCGAGCTGGTCAACCGTTTGCGCGAATGCGGCGCCGCCGTGGTGACCATGGTCGAGGAGGAGGAGTACGAGTTCATGGGGCACCTGATGCTGAGCCCGATCACCATTGCGGGTGAGGAAGGTCCCTGGCTCGGGCTGGCTCCGGTGGCGGTACATCCCGACTGGCAGGGGCAGGGCATAGGTTCGGATCTGATCCGCGAAGGACTGGATACGGCGCTGGAGATGGACTGGAAGGCGGTGGTGGTGCTCGGTGACCCGGCCTATTACAGCCGCTTCGGGTTTCGTCCGGCCAGCGAGTTTGGCCTGCACTGCATCTACGAAGTGCCCGCCGACTGCTTCATGGCGATGGAGCTGCAACCGGGGGGCCTTGCGGGCGTTGCCGGGGAAGTGCTCTATCACCCCCTGTTTGATGAACTGCCTGATGAAGTGGCGGAAGAACACCAGGAAGCGTGTGAATAGCAAAAAGCCCTCGATGAGGGCTTTTTTCATCTGCATTGATGGGGATCAGGCCATGATGTCGAGCAGGTTGCCCCGCTTGTCGCCCTGACCGACCATCTCTCCCATCTGCTGGCCGAGGGGGCTCTGCCTGAACTGCAGGTAGTCGCCGAGCTGCTGTTGCTGCTGGTGGCGCGCTTCCATCCGGTAGATATCGGCGGCCGTCGGGGCGCTCTGCCCGTCGCTCTCCTGGCCGCTGGCTTGCAGATAATGATCCACCGCGGCCTTGTCCTGCTGCTGCTCGGTATAGGAGACGGCCAGGGTGCGGCGGGTAGTCTCCTTCTCCTCCTGCTTCGCCACATACTCATCTTTCTTGTCCAGCGCCTTGTCGCGGCCCTGGTTGATCTGCTCCGGGGTCACCTTGGGATAGGCGTTGTCATAACCGGGCAACGGCATGGGACGAGTGCTGATCTGCATGGGATACCCTCTCTCTTGAACCTGTCTGCTTGGACAATGACCGCATGATACGGATTTTTGCCTGCTCAAAAAAGCATCATCAGGTGCGCCGTCAAGAGTGGGTTCAGCTTTGAAAGCCGGTTGTGGATCAGGCAAGAAGTGAAAAGAGCCGCTGGGGTCGACCTTGTTGGCAGCAAATGATGTGAGGTCGGTGGCAACAGAGATAAAAAAGGCGCCCGAAGGCGCCTTTTGTCACAGCGAGAGGATCAGTTGAAGAACCAGTAACCGCGGTTGACCAGCCGGGTCAGCAGCTGCAGGAAGCCGGCCTGATCGGCAAGTTCCACCATGTCGGCCTGGGTGACCATGTCCTTGTCGCACAAGAGCGAGATGGCCGCAGCATCCTCGCTCGGCAGGCTCCAGGCTTCGCCGTCGATGTAGCAGGTCTGGCTCTCGCCGCTGAACCAGACAGAGCGCAGCCCCGGCACCTTGATGGCGGGCTCGCCCTGGGTCAGCAGATCGGCCACCTCGTCGGCGCTGTAGTCCGGCTCCACCGGATTGACGTCCAGATCGTGCTTGGCCTCGGAGATCATGGTACCGAACCACTCCTTGAACAGGGTCTCGTCATCGAGGGCCTGTTGCATCAGCTCGCGCAGGCGGTGCAGCTCGTGGGGTTGGATTTCGCCGTGGCGGGCGCGGGGCTTGAGGTCAGGATCACCGTAGCGCTCGGTACGCAGGTCGTTGTCGATCAGGTGATCGGCGAAGGAGGAGATAAGCGCCTTGGCGTCCGGTGCACGGAAGCCCACCGAGAAGTTCAGGGAGGGCTCAATGGCGTAGCCCTCGTGGGGGAATCCGGGCGGAATGTAGAGGATATCGCCCGGCTCCATGATGACGTCGATGATCGCCTCGAACGGCTCGCAGTGCAGCAGGGCGGCATGGGCGGCGAACTCATTGCGCGGTGTGGCATCGCCAACCCGCCAGTGACGCTTGCCCTGACCTTGGGTGATGAAGACGTCGTAGTTGTCGATGTGGGGGCCGACACCGCCATGGGGGGTGGAGAAGCTCACCATCACATCGTCAAAACGCCAGCCCGGGATGAACTGGAACGGCAGTGCCAGCTCGTTGACCTCGGGCGCCCAGTGGTTGCAGGCCTGCACCAGAATGGTCCAGTTCTCCTCACCCAGGTGATCGTAGGATTCGAAGGGGCCGTGGGCTGCCTCCCACTTGTTGTTGAAGCGGGTGACGAGGCGCGATTCAATCACCTCTTCCATGGCCAGACCCGCCAGCTCGTCCGGGCTGATGGGATCTTGAAAGTCGGTGAAGCCGCCCTTGATAAGGAGCGGGCGCTTCTGCCAGTAGTGCTCAAGGAAGTGAGCGATATCCAGATTGAGTTGGTACATGGTGCTTCTCGTATCTTGTGAGAGAGGGCTTGCCCAAGACGGGCTTGGGCAAGGCCACTCGGTTGAACATAACTACGTAGTTGAACACAGCTACGTAGTTGAGCATGGCTGCGTCGTTGAACATAGTGACGCAGGTCGAAAATAGTGACCCGGGTCGAAAATAACAGGGGCCCTGTGACAGAGTATGCACAGGGCCCCTGTTCGTTGGTTATCCGCTTATTTCAGCAGATCGACCAGACGCTGGGCGTCACCGATATAGTTGGCCGGAGTGAGCTTTTTCAGCTCGACCTTCACGTCCTCGGGCAGTTCCAGGGTGTCGATAAAGGTACGCATCCCTTCGGCGTCCACGCGGCGGCCACGGGTCAGTTCTTTGAGCTTCTCATAGGGCTTCTCGATGCCGTAGCGGCGCATCACGGTCTGGATCGGTTCGGCCAGCACTTCCCAGTTGGCGTCCAGATCGGCGGCCATGGCATCGCTGTTGGCTTCCAGCTTGGAGATCCCCTTCAGGGTCGCCTGATAGGCAATCAGGGAGTAACCCACTGCCACCCCCAGATTGCGCAGCACTGTGCTGTCGGTCAGGTCACGCTGCCAGCGGGAGATGGGCAGTTTGCTCGCCAGGTGCTGGAACACGGCGTTGGCCAGACCCAGATTGCCTTCGGAGTTTTCGAAGTCGATGGGGTTGACCTTGTGCGGCATGGTGGAGGAGCCGATTTCGCCGGCGATAGTGCGCTGCTTGAAGTGGCCCAGGGAGATGTAGCCCCACACATCGCGGTCAAAGTCGATGAGGATAGTGTTGAAGCGCGCCATGGCGTCGAACAGCTCGGCGATGTAGTCGTGCGGCTCGATCTGGGTGGTGTAGGGGTTCCAGGTCAGGCCGAGGGAAGTGACGAACTCCTCGGAGAACTGGTGCCAGTCCACATCCGGATAGGCGCTGAGGTGGGCGTTGTAGTTGCCCACGGCGCCGTTGATCTTGCCGAGGATCTCGACCGCCATGATCTGCTTGAGCTGGCGCTCCAGACGGTAGGCGACGTTGGCCATCTCCTTGCCCATGGTGCTCGGGGTGGCCGGCTGACCGTGGGTGCGCGACAGCAGCGGCATGTCGCGATACTCGGCGGCCAGGCGCTTGATCTCACCGATCAGCTTCTCGCAGTAAGGCTTGATCACCTCTTCCCGGGCAGTTTTCAGCATCAGGCCGTGGGAGTTGTTGTTGATGTCTTCGGAGGTGCAGGCGAAGTGGATGAACTCGCTGACGGCGGCGAGCTCAGGGTTCACTTCCACCTTCTCTTTCAGGAAGTACTCCACCGCTTTCACATCATGGTTGGTGGTGCGCTCGATCTGTTTGATGCGCGCGGCGTCGGCTTCGTTGAAGTTGCTGACAATACCGTCGAGCAGGGCACTGGCGGCCGCGCTCAGGGCAGGGACTTCCGGGATCCCGGCGTGGTTGGCCAGTTTCTGCAACCAGCGCACCTCGACTTCGACGCGAAAACGCAGCAGGCCGAATTCGGAGAAGATGGGACGCAGGGCATCGGCCTTGTCGCCATAACGACCGTCAATCGGGGAAACAGCAGTCAGCGCTGACAGCTCCATGTGGTGAACTCCTGATGTGTGTGGGGGATTCGAATCCACTCGCGCGCTTGCAGTGGTTATCAAGGCTGATGTGCGGCTGTTCACCTTGATGTCGACCTCTCTGCCCGGGCGCGAGCGATGATTAGTAACGTTTGGCCAGTTCGACCATCTTCTTGCGGGCGAAGATGATTTGGGTGCGGCTGCCGCCCAGCTGGCGCCACAGCACCACGGCGCGAATACCGGCCAGCAGCAGGGCGCGCACCTTGTGTTGCACCAGCGGCTGTTGCAGGAACAGCGGGGTGCCCGCTACCTGGATGCGCGGCCCGATGGGGCTGATAAGATCGCTGTAGATGCTCGCCATGTTGGCCAGGATCTGCTCGTCGAGCAGGTCGAAATGCTGTTGCTGGCGGCCGATCTGGCCGATCCGCTCACCCAGCATGTTGAGAATGTCCTTGCGCTTGGCCAGCTTGCGCTCAAGCGCGATCAGGCTCACCACGTAGCGGGTCAGCTCGGCATTTTTCTGGCTGCCGTCGGCGCCCAGTTGGTCGACCAGGGCGCGGTAGCCATCGCGAATGGCCAGGTGGTTGCCGAATACGTCCAGCGGCTGCTTGGGATCGGTGACCAGGATGCTTTGCAGGCTCTCGCGCAGGGAGGCCTCGTCGCAGGTACCGTCACGGGCCACCTTCTGTACCAGATAGGCGGCCTGGCAGATGCCGGCGAAGGCCATGGTTCTGTCTTGGAATTTGTCGCTCATAAGTTCACGGCCCTATTTCATTCGTTCACTGGCTGATACCGCAGCAGGCCATGATCCGGCCTTGGAATTTGTCGCTCACGTATGCTGCCTTCTATTTGTGCTGTTCAACCGGATGACGGGTTTCGGGGCGCTGGCGCCAGGCGCTTTGCCCCGAAACGGCAGTCTCATCCCTTAGACCGGATGGCTGAAACGTTGTTCGATAATGCCACCGCCCAGGCACACTTCCCCGTCGTAGAAGACGGCGGACTGGCCCGGGGTGACCGCTGCCTGCTTCTCGTCGAAGATCACCCGGATGGTCTCGTCGTCGATGGGCTGGATCAGGCAGGGGATATCCTGCTGGCGGTAACGGGTCTTGACGGTGCAGCGGCGCGGCTCGCGAATGGGGGTGCGATCGACCCAGTGCAATTGGCTGGCGATGAGGCCGTCGGAGTAGAGACGGGGATGTTCGCCCTGGGCGACCACCAGCACATTGCGCTCCACCTCTTTGTCCACCACGTACCAGGCCTCTTCGGTGGCATCCTTGCGGCCACCGATGCCGAGCCCCTTGCGCTGGCCCAGGGTGTGGTACATCAGCCCCTGGTGGGTGCCGATCACCTTGCCATCCACGGTCTCGATGTCACCGGGCTGGGCAGGCAGGAACTTGGCCAGGAAGTCCTTGAACTTGCGCTCGCCGATAAAGCAGATACCGGTGGAGTCCTTCTTCTTGGCAGTAATGAGATCCAGCTGCTCGGCGATGCGGCGCACCTCGGGTTTTTCCAGATCGCCGACCGGGAACAGGCTTTGGCCCACCTGCTTTTCACTCAGGGTGTAGAGGAAGTAGCTCTGATCCTTGTTGGTGTCGAGACCGCGCAGCAGGCGCGGCCGGCCGGTGCTGTCGTCACGGCGCACATAGTGGCCAGTGGCGATGTAGGTGGCACCCAGCTCTTCGGCGGCAAACTCGAGGAACGCCTTGAACTTGATCTCCTTGTTGCACAGGATATCGGGGTTCGGCGTGCGGCCAGCCTTGTACTCTTCCAGGAAGTGCTCGAACACGTTGTCCCAGTACTCGGCGGCGAAGTTGATGGTGTGGAGTTTGATCCCCAGCTTGTCGCAGACGGCCTTGGCATCAGCCAAATCCTGGGCGGCAGAGCAGTACTCGTCCGTGTCGTCTTCTTCCCAGTTCTTCATGAACAAGCCTTCGACCTGATAGCCCTGCTGCTGGAGCAGGTAGGCCGAGACGGAAGAATCCACGCCGCCGGACATGCCGACGATCACCTTGATTTGGCTGTTGTCTGTCATTAGTCGAAGTTACCAGTTCGTTTAAACGGGGCGTATTCTACCAGAGTTTTGCGCCCCCGGTCACATCTCCATGCCGCCGTTCCCATCAGGAACCCGACGACAGGAAATCGTTTTTCTCTTCATTGCCCCACGGGTCGGCAATCGGCGTCAAATGGCCTCAGATAAAGGCCTTGAGCGCCGACAACGGCAAGCGGGTGCCCGCCAGATAATCCTGGATGCACTGCCACACCAGGGGGCTGCGCAAAGAGGACTTGCACTCACCAAGCTCCTCTTGCGTCAACCAGTGGCAGGCCAGCACGTCGCCGTCGGGATCCTCTGGATGGTGCTGGCCCGGGGCTTTTTCAAGGTCGAACACCATGGCGATGCGCACATAGGTGGCCTCGCTGTCCGCCGGCTTGTAGAGATAGGTACCCAGCCAGGCGGTGGGGCTGGCGATAAGCCCGGTCTCTTCCTTCAGCTCGCGGCAGGCCGCTTCAAGCAGGTTTTCCCCCGGCTCCACATGGCCGGCAGGCTGGTTGAAGCGGCGCTGACCCCTGATCTCCTCTTCGACCACCAGAAAACGGCCCTGCCAGTGCACCAGGGCGGCGACGGTGAGGCGGGTGGGCAGCGGTGGATGATCGCTCATAGGGACTCCTTGTCTCGTTGATTCATTCAGGATTGGCCGCCGCGGGCTGGTCGGCGCGCTGTGCCCCGGCCACCGCTGCGGGGCTTGTTGCCGGCAGGGGCCGGGTTTGTGGTTTGAGTTTGCCCCCCTGGTTTGCTGCCTGCGGGGCGCACTGCCCGGGGGTTATGCGGCTGGCCGGTCTGGCCGCTGCGACGGGGCGGTGGGTTAAGGGGAACCAGTTCCGGCGCCGGCAGGCTGCGGCTCTCGCCGGGCGCCAGATCATCAAGGGTCCAGTCGCCGATGGCGTAGCGGATAAGACGCAGGGTAGGGTGGCCGATATGGGCGGTCATGCGCCGTACCTGACGGTTGCGCCCCTCCACTATCTTGATCTCCAGCCAGCAGGTGGGGATCTCCTTGCGCTCGCGAATGGGCGGATTGCGTGGCCACACGTCGGGTTCATCCATGATGCGCGCCCCGGCGGGCAGGGTCATGCCGTCGTTAAGCTCCACACCGGCGCGCAGGGCCTTCAGTGCCGCTTCGCTCGGCACTCCTTCCACCTGCACCCAGTAGGTCTTGGGGGTCTTTTCCCCCGGCTGGGTGAGGCGTGCCTGCAACTTGCCGTCATTGGTGAGCAGCAAGAGCCCCTCGCTGTCGCGGTCGAGCCGGCCTGCGGCATAGATGCCGGGCTCTTTGATGTAATCCTTGAGAGTTTCCCGCCCGGCCTCGTCGGTGAACTGGCAGAGCACCATGTAGGGCTTGTTCAGCAGCAGTAGCTTGCGATCGGCCGGGGCCACCTGTGGCTTGCGAGGCGCGGAGGAGACTCGGGGCCCCTTGTCACGAGGTGGGCGCGCAGAGAGGGAGAGGCGGGAGCGGGCAGATTTCATCGGATACACACGTCAAACGAACAATGGCAGCGAGTGTATCACAGGGGCTTGTCGGCGAGATGAACGGGGGCGCTTTTCAGCCGAGCAGGCTCTCGACGACGATGGCCTGGCGGGCAGGGGCTGAACTTGCTTTGAGCAGGGCGCTGGCGATGACGTCGTCCAGCATGGCGCGGGCCAGTCGGGTGAGGGGAAGCAGGGTCTCGCGCGGGCTACCGGCGGGGATCGCCAGCAGGATGAGGGTCTGCACCGGCCCTATTCTAGAGCCCCACTCGATGGGGGCCTTGCTGGCAAGCAGGGCCAGCGCTGGCCGGGTTACCCTTGCGCTCAGCACATGGGGCATGGCAAGCCCCGGTCGTATGATGGTGGCGGCGATCTGTTCGCGCGAGGCAATCTCGTCAGCCAGCCCGGCGCTGTCGGTGACCAGTTGCGCAGGCAGCAGATCGATAAGCTGCGAGAGGGCTTGGGGCTTGTCCAGCCCTGTCTGGCAGTGGCCAAGCTGGGCCAGAGTAAAGCAATAGTCGGGCAGGGCGTCGGCCAGGCGCTGCTCGGCCAGGGCGGCGGTTGCCGGGCGCACCAGTGGCTGGCCCAGCTCGCCGCACCAGCAGGTAAAGGCCATGTGGGCCAGCTCGGCGTCGTTCCCCTCTATCTGCAACTGGCAGAGATCCCCGGGCTGGATAGCCAGGGTGAGCAGGGAGAGCTGGTTGCTCACTGTCACGGTTTGGCGGCGGGTGAGATTGGCGCCGCGAATGCAGGATTTGAACATCCCCGCCAGCCGACTCAGTTGCTTGGCCTGGGTGATGCTCATGCCATGATGGCAGTAGAAGGTGATCTCGCGGGTCAGCATCAGGCCTGCAGCGGCAGCCCCCTGAGCACGGCCTGGGCATTGAGCAACACTGTCTCGAGGCGCACCTGATGGGTGCGACAGCCGAGAAAGCGCTCTTTTTGCTCGATCTCGATGTCCGAGGCGATCAGCACCAGTTCGGCGGCGGCGATGTCCCGGGCGGTCAACATATTCTCCATCCCCATGGCTCCCTGAGTCTCGACCTTGATCTTGAGACCAAGGGCGGTAGCGGCTTTTTGCAGGGCCTCGGCGGCCATGTAGGTGTGGGCGATGCCGGTGGGACAGGCGGTGACGGCGACGATCTTCATCAGCTCTCTGTTTTGTTGGCAAAAGGGTGCCACAAGATAGCGCCAACTCCGGACGCTTGCCAAAGGCGGGGGCTGAAAATGGGATCTGGAGTGGGACCTGACCTTGTGTCTGTACACGTAGTGTGCAGGGGCGGGGTCATTTGATGATGGCAAAGACTGATAAAAAACCGGCCCGTCAACTGGACGGGCCGGATGGACACAAGAGCGTGTATGGAGTAGGAACTCTGTCCCTTAGGCGGACTGGGTCGCCAGCTCGGCGGCTTTCAGCTCGCGCTTGAGGCGGCGGATCTTGCGCTCTTCCGCGATGGCCACGCAGGCCATCAGCACCAGACAGGCGGCTGCGGCAATGTCGAGCGCGGCGAAGGTGCCGCTCCAGCCGGTCAGGCCGAAGATGGGGGTGCCGTCGGCGATCATGCCCAGACCCAGCTTGGCGAAGCTGTCACCGATGAGGTAGGCGAAGGTGCCCTTGACGCCATCGGCCACGCTGATCCCCTGCTTGGGTACGAAGCCCACGGCGGCCACGCCGATCAGCAGTTGCGGACCAAACACCAGGAAGCCCAGCAGGAACAGGGAGCCCAGGAACATGAACTGGGTGGTGGCGTGCTGGTAGAGCCCCAGGGTGGCGATGATGAGCGCCAGCGCCACGCAGGCCACCAGACCACGGCGACCGTTCGCCAGATCGGAGAGGTAACCCCACATCAGGGTGCCGACCAGGGCGCCCACTTCGAAGAAGGTAAAGCCCTGGATGGCGACGTCCTTAGAGAAGCCGAGCTCCTGGTGGGCATAGACGGTGGACCACTGGTCGATACCGATGCGCACCACGTAGAGGAAGATGTTGGCAAAGCAGAGCAGCCAGATCACCTTGTTCATCAGCACGTACTTGACGAAGATCTGCCACTTGGTCAGCTTCTGCTCTTCGGTGGCGACGTCCTCTTCGCTCGCCGCTTCGTCAAACAGCTCTTCCACCTTGCCAAGGCCGTAGGCTTCCGGTGAATCGCTACCAAAGCGCAGGCCGATAAAGCCGACGATCAGCGCAATGATGGAGGGGAAGATGAACATGCCGAGCACGTTGCCATCGAACAGGTAGTTGGCACCGAACAGCGCCACACCGGCCGCACCGGCGCCACCCACGTTGTGGGAGAGGTTCCACATGCCGAGGTAGGTGCCGCGCTTGTTGCGGGGGGTCCACTTGGTAATGGTGGAGTAGCTGCAGGAGCCGCCACAGCTCTGGAAGAAGCCGCTCAGGGCGTAGAAGAAGATCATCAGGTAGAGGCTAAAACCCGTGCCACCCATGCTGGCACTGAAGCCCAGCATGCACAGGGCTGAGAGGATCAGCATCAGCGGCAGGAACTGCTTGGTGTTCTTGCCGTCGGCATAGTAGGAGAGGATTGTCTTGCCCACGCCGTAGGTGATGGAGAAACCAAGACCGATCATGCCAAGCTCGGTCATGGAGAGACCGTAGGTCTGGATCATGTCGTTCTGCGCAATGTTGAAGTTCTTGCGGATCAGATACATGGTCAGATAGCCGATGAATACAACCAGATAGGATTGCATAAACGGCTTGAACCAGAGTTTGCGCCGGGCTTCGACCGGCAGATCCAGGGTGGGCACCCGGACCTGTTGGAGCAGTTTCAACATCTTCGTTCATCCTCTGCGAGATAGACGCTATTTCCGCCGTGCCTCCCGCCTGTTTATTGGTCGTTGTTCAAGCGTTGGAAGAGGTCACGTCATGAAAGGGGGTGGCAAGTGCGGCGTTCGGCCGTCGCTTTGTCCATATGAACCCGGGCCTGCACGGGAGCTGCGGGGCTTTCGCCACGCGCTGTGCGGGTCACGACATCAGGTGAGCTGACTCTAGTCAGGGGGGAAATAAATGGCTTGAGAGCCATCCCTAGCAGGGGTAGGAAATTTTCCTAGTTTTCCCGTTTTCCTGGGCAAAGCGTGAGACGTATCACAGGGACTGCGGCGCAGGTCTCCCTTTTTGGCGACGAGAAGGGCTGCGGCGGGACTCGTATTGCAAGGGGAAGGATGGCCGGCACCATCGATGGGAGCCCCGGCTCTTGCCAGTAACGACATTGAGTGTGTCATGGCGACCGTTGCCGCAGTGACGCATCAGCACAACAAGGCGCCGGCCAGGCTTGGCACCGCCGTGATCGGATCCGGATAGTGGGGCTGCGCTCAAAACGGGTTGACCAACATGGTGTCATTTTTCCCCTTTTGATAGGGTGCTCACTCTTTGCCATTCCTGAGGCAGCCATGAAGCTTTCACAACTCAATGCCTTTCGTGCCATCGTCGAGTGTCAGACGGTGACTGCCGCCGCCGAGCGCCTCAACCTGAGCCAGCCCGCAGTCAGCCGATTGCTGAGCGCCCTCGAGGGGCGCCTCGGCTTCACCCTGTTTGTGCGCAAGAAGAATCGCCTCGAGCTCAGCGACGAGGGGCAGGCCTTCTATCTGGAGGTGGCCCGGGTGTTCGAGGCGGTGGCCGGGCTGGATCACGCGGCCGACGCCATTCGCACCCGCCACTTTGGCTCCCTCAACATCGCCGCCATGCCGCTGCTCTCCAACGCCTTCCTGCCCCGGGTGGTGGCGGGCTTCCTGCGCGGTAGCGAGGGGCTCAAAGTGGGGCTCAAGACCTATCGTTCCGAGGAGGTGCTGCGCCGCATCCAGAGCCAGACCACCGACATCGGGGTCGCCTTCGTGGAGGGGAGCTGGCCCGGGGTGCAGGCCCAGCGGGTGAGTTGCGAGAGCGTCTGCCTGCTGCCGGCGAGCTCCCCCCTGGCGGCGCTGACGGCACTGGATGTGGCCGATCTGGCGGATCAGCCCCTCATCCGCCACGAAAAGGATCCCCAGCAGCGCCGGCTCGACGCCCTGTTACACCGCTATGGACTAGCCACCCGCCAGCAACTGGAAGTGTCGCTTGCCAGCACGGCCGCGGCCCTGGTGCGCGAGGGGGTGGGGATGGCGGTGACCGACCCCTTCACCGCCACCCTGGCCTGCGAGCAGTCGAGCCTGGTGATGCGCCCCTTGCGCTTCTCCCTGCCGTTCGAGTTCGACATCCTCTATCCGGGGATGAGGCCCATCCATCGCCACGCCGAGCAGTTTGTTGAGCGCTTCTGGCTGCTGGCCGACGAGCTGGGGATCCTGCTCCATATCGGGGCCATCCGCGAGCTGGGGGATGCGCCAGATCACAGTTAGCCGCTCTGGACCTGTTCAGTGGGTAAACGTTTTTATTCTTGTTTTTCAGTTGGTTGTGTCGCGCCGCCCGGTCACCATGCGCTTTTTGCATGGTGCCCACCGCCTTCGTCATTGGAGGGGCGCGATCCTGCGCTCCTACTCTGGGCCCTCACCCATGAGGAGGAGTGCACACATGCGAGTATCGATCTTCGGCTCGGGCAACGCCGGGCTGACGGCGGCCTACCACCTGACCCTGCAAGGGGCGAGTGTCTGCCTGTTTGGATCCGAGGGGTTTGACGGCCCCCTGGACGAGATTGCCGCCGCCGGCGGCATCCGGGCCCTGGCGGAGCATAACGGGGTCGCCCTGACCTACGCCGGTTTTCAGCCCGTCGAGCGCCTCACCCGCCGGGTGGAGGAGGCGGTGGATTACGCGGATATCCTGATCCTGCCGGTTCCCTCCTTTGCCCAGGAGCCCCTGTTTCGCCAGATGCTCCCCCACCTGCGTGATGGCCAGCTGATCCTGCTGATGCCGGGCAACTATGGCTCTTTGGTGCTCAAACGCATTCAGGAGGAGGAGGGGTATGGCCATCTCGATCTCACCTTCGTCGATGCCATCTCCATCCCCTGGGCGACCCGCATCGTCGGCCCGGCCCAGCTCGCCATTCTCGGCATGAAGCGCTTCCTGCCCCTCGCCGCCCTGCCGGCGAGCCGCACCGACGAGGCGATCGCCCGGCTGCAGCCGGTGATGCCACTGCCCCTCACCGCCCTGCCCAACGTCATCAGCGCCGGGCTCGAGAACATCAACTTCGGCGGCCACCCCCTGCTGACCACCCTCAACATGGGGCTGCTCGAGAACTTCGGCGGCGAGTTCAACTACTACAAGGATTGCTGCTCACCGGCCACCGCCCGCGCCGCGGCAGCCATGGAACAGGAGCGTCTGGCGGTGGGACAGGCGCTGGGACTTAAGCTTATGCCCGAGCTTGAGGCGATGAACGCCCTCTATGAGATGGAGTGCGAGAGCGTCTACGAGGTGAACCGCACCTCCGAGACCCACGGCAAGCTCAACAGCGCCCCCGACTCCTCGGCGAGCCGCTACATCACCGAAGATGCCGCCTACCTGCTGGTGCCCTGCTACGAGCTGGGCCAGCTGACCGGGGTCACCACCCCGCTGGTGGAGTCCTGCCTGCGCATCGACGGGGCCTATAACGATACCGACTACTTCCGCGCCGGCCGCACCCTCGAGAAGATGGGGCTGGGGGGGATGACGGTGAACGAGATCATGGCCAAGGTGGCCTGAGCATGGCGGGGGGCCCGGCCCCTCGCGAAGGAGCAAGACGATGACCCGATTCAAGTTTCCCTCTGCCTATACCATCCTGATGCTGCTCACCGTGCTGATGGCCACCCTTACCTGGGTGATCCCGGCCGGCCAGTACCGGATGGAGAAGAACGAAACCCTGGGGCGCATGGTCCCCGTGGTGGGCTCCTACGCCCCCGTCGAGGCCAACCCCCAGGGGCCCCTCGAGGTGATCATGGCCCCCATCCAGGGCTTCTATGATCCCGCCGACTATGCCGCCCGGGCGGTGGACGTGGCCCTCTTCGTGCTGGTGATCGGCGGCTTTCTCGCCGTGGTGACCCGTACCGGCGCCATCGACGCCGGGATCAGCGCCACCATGGGGCGCCTGGCGGGCCGCGAGAAGTGGATGATCCCCATTCTGATGGGGCTGTTTGCCCTGGGGGGCACCGTCTATGGCATGGCCGAGGAGACCATCCCCTTCTATGCCCTGCTCATTCCGGTGATGATCGCCGCCGGCTACGACAGCATAGTGGGGGTCGCCATCATCATGGTGGGGGCCGGGATCGGCTGCCTGGGGTCGACCATCAACCCCTTCGCCACCGTCATCGCCTCCAATGCCGCCGAGATCAACTTTATGGAGGGGGTCTGGCTGCGACTGGCCATCCTGGTGCTGGGGTGGCTCGCTTGCGTCGTCTATGTGATGCGCTATGCCGAGCGGGTCAAGCAGGATCCCTCCCGCTCCATCGTCGCCCGTCAGCGGGAAGAGAACCTGGCCCACTTCCTCCACTCCCGTCAGGAGCAGGCGCCCGAGCTCACCCCCATCCGTCAGGCGGTGCTCTTTATCTTCGCCGTCACCTTCGCCGTGATGATCTGGGGGGTCTCGGTGGGAGGCTGGTGGATGGCCGAGCTCTCGGCCCTGTTCCTCGCCTCGAGCGTGGTGGCCGGTCTGGTGGGTCGCCTAAGTGAGGTGGAGCTCACCGAGAGCTTCGTGGGCGGCGCCCGGGATCTGCTGGGGGTGGCCCTCATCATCGCCATTGCCCGCGGTCTGGTGGTCGTGATGGACAGCGGCAATATCACCCACACCATACTGCACTACGCCGAGGGGCTGCTGGCGGACCTGCCCAAGGTGGCCTTTATCAACGCCATCTACTGGGTGGAGGCGGTGCTCTGCCTGGTGGTGCCCTCCTCATCAGGGCTGGCGGTGCTCTCCATGCCGGTGCTGGCGCCGCTGGCCGACTTTGCCGGTGTCGGGCGCGATCTGGTGGTGACCGCCTTCCAGTCCGCCTCGGGCCTGCCCAATCTGGTCACCCCTACCTCGGGCGTGGTGATGGGGGGGTTGGCCATCGGCCGGGTGGCCTACGGGGATTGGCTGCGCTTTATCGGCCCCCTGCTGGGATTCCTCACCCTGATGGTGATGGCCCTGCTGAGCCTGGGGGTCATGCTGGGTTGACTCAAAAGAGGGAGTCGTATTGGAAACTCGGAAACTGATGCCTGCGCATAGCCATAGTGGCGCACATTGGCAGGGAGCAGGAGTATGTCAATCGCGCTGATGAAGTGATGAAGTGATAAAAGAGAGTTATCAACGCAAAGAGGCCACCCAGGGGTGGCCTCTTGTTATGACTGACGGTCACTGATGGGTAGAGCACTCAGGCTGCTTTGGCGAGCATGGCCTCATCGCTCTTCTTCATGCGCAGTTTTTTGAGGGCTACCGCCACCACGCCGGTGACGATGGCGCCGCAGATCATGCAGAGCAGGGCCAGCAGCGGCTTGTTAACTGCACCCAGCAGGGCCACGATGGGGCCACCGTGAGCGACGCTGTTGGTGATGCCAAACAGGAAGGCCATCACGGCGGCGGTCATGCTGCCCAGCACGTTGGCCGGAATGACGGCGAGTGGGTCGCGGGCGGCAAACGGGATGGCGCCCTCGGAGATCCCCACCAGACCCATGGCACCGGCGGCCTTGCCCGCTTCGATTTCAGAGGCATCGAAGATGCCGAGCTTGCGACCGAGCACGGTAGCCAGCGACATGCCAAGGGGGGCGACCGGGATGGCGCAGGCCATGGCGCCCATGAACTGGGTCTGGCCGGAGGCGATCATGCCCACCGAGAACAGGAAGGCTACCTTGTTGACCGGGCCACCCATGTCAAAGCCGGCCATGCCACCGAGCACAATCCCCAGCAATACTAGGCTGCCACCGCTCATGGAGAGCAGCATGGCGTTCAGACCCGTCATCATGTCGGCGATGGGGGCGCCGATGATGAAGATAAAGACGGCGGCGATAAAGAGCGACCCGACGATGGGGGCGATCAGGATCGGCACCAGCGGTTGCACCATCTTGTGGTACTGGCGAGTCGCAATCCAGCGCACCAGATAACCGACCAGGAGGCCCGCTATGATGGCGCCGATAAAACCGGTGCCGGCGTCGGCGCCGTAGAAGCTGCCGTTGTTGGCGATCCAGCCGCCGATAAAGCCCGGCGCCAGCGCCGGACGGTCACCGATGGCATAGGCGATATAGCCGGCCAGAATGGGGATCATCAGGGTAAAGGCGGCCACGCCCACGTTGAGGATCTGGTTCCACATGCTCCCTTCCGGGATCTGCATGCCGCTTGGGGTCGGGTTGCCGCCGATGGCGAGCGACAGGGCAATCAGCAGGCCTCCCGTGACCACAAACGGGATCATATGGGAGACGCCATTCATCAGATAGCGATAGAGATCCGAACTGCCGCCGCTGCTCTTCTCCTCGCTCTTGCGCTCATCCTTGTCCGCAACAAAGGCGGGGGCCTTCAGGGCCTGCTCGATCAGCCCTTTGCCATCCTTGATGGGCGCCTTGACGCCGGTTTTGATAAGCGGTTTGCCATTGAAGCGGGCCATGTCCACCTGCTTGTCGCAGGCCACCACGATGGCGCTGGCGCGGGCGATTTCGTCCGCGGTAGGGCTGTTCTTGACGCCGATGGAGCCGTTGGTCTCCACCTTTACTTCGTAACCGAGTTCACGGGCGGCGCGCTCCAGGGATTCCGCCGCCAGATAGGTGTGGGCGATACCGGCCGGGCAGCCTGTGACGCCAATGATCAACCCCTTGCTGGTGGTCGTAGTGACGGCTTGCTCCTCTTTTTTCTCAAGCAGCAGCGCCAGTGCCTCGGCCGGCGTCTTGGCCGCCAGCAATGCATCGATAAAGCCCTCTTCAATCAACTTGGCGGAGAGCTCGGCCAGCACCTCGATATGGTGGTTGGCGCCCCCGTCGGGGGAGGCGATCATGAAAAAGAGGTGGGACGGCTTGCCATCCTCGGCGCCGTACTCGATGCCGGCGCGGCTGATGCCGATGGCCACCGCCGGGGTGCTCACCGCCGCACTCTTGGCGTGGGGCAGGGCCACTCCTTCCTCGAAGCCGGTGTTACCGAGTTCCTCACGGGCCCACAAGTCCTTGATAAAGGCCTGCTGGTCGCTGACCTTGCCTTGCGCCGCCAGCAGGGCGGCCATCTCGTGGAAGACCCCCTCCTTGTGCGTCACTTTCAAATCGAGATTGATCAGATGTTCATTGATCAGTGTGGTGATCATGGCGCTCTCCCCGCTCCCTTGATGGAGCTGTTGGTATGCCGCCCTTGTGCGGTCGGCATGCAGACAAAACTTGACCCCACCATTATCGCGCCGGGGAGTCAGTCACCCTATCGGACAAATGTGCGAATAACTGGATTTTTGTGCGGTTATGGCCTGAGTGTGACCCTGATCTCACCGCAGAGCAGCTGACAAAATGGGGCTGAAATGAATCGCGACATTAATTTTTATAGTTAAAAATCAATTTGTTATGATTTTACTTGTCGAAATGTATTTGCCATGGCACGTGCGGCCCTCCGGACGAAAGCAGGCAGGGGTCTGTAAATTTGTGAGGTAAAAAGGAACCAAAAGGTGTGAGCCACCGCACACAAATGGCGGTGATGGAACGAGTGAGAGGGGAAGTAAGCGAGGAGAAAGGTGGAGAAATGGGTTGAACCATCAGAGGGGGATTGACCACCTTTGTGGGCATGTGGAGCCATAGGTATGGTGCCCGTAGCCCGTAGGGTGCAATGAACGGAGTGAATTGCACCGCTGATATGGTGGCTGGGATGTAGAGGTGTAATGCGCTGCGCTTATTACACCCTACCGGGTTGATTACGCGAATATCCGAATACGCTTCGTGACTCGAAACTAAGCACTAATTCTTTGCGATTAGGGTATTCCCCTCGACTCTGAGAAGAGCCGGTGTGTTAACCCCGTGCAAATGGGGGGCTGCGCGTTGGTAGAAATGGCGTTCGACCGGTGATGCATAGCTTTTCCTGATGCAGGGAGTGCCATCCAGCATGTGGATATTGACCGAAGCGCTTCCCATCTTTGCCAGCTCGTGTTGTGTCACCCAGTTCCCCGTTAGCTATGAATGGCCATTTGAGTGAGATAGCGATTTACCTCGGCGCGAGTCGTGAAGTGGCGCTTGTCGCTTTGGCATCGTTCAAACAGCTCGCGATGGAATTGGCGGGAGCTTTTGCTGGCTCGTTGCTCATATTCCGATGCCCACACCAGCAGTTGTTGAAAGTTCTCTTCGGCTGCCATTGCATCGTGCTGCTTGGCGCTTTGTGAACTGCGCAACAGCAGTGAATCACGGCATACAGACCAGTCGAGATCCAGAAATAGCAGGGTGTCGGCGGCATCAATTAGCTGTTCGGCCAGGGCACCAAATACCCCTTCGACCACCCATGAGGGCTCTTGGGCAAGTGTTTGAATTGCAAGGTCAATCTCATGCTAGGGCCGTTTTTGGTTAAAGCCGCCTGGTTGCCAGACAATAGTGTCCAGATTGACCTCGCGGATATTTAACCGCTCAGCCAGCTGAGCTGCCAACCAGCTCTTGCCAGATCCCGAGTTGCCAATAATCAGAATGCGTTTCATCTATGAGTGCTCTTTAAATATCCAATTGGCCGGTGACTATATCTGTTTCCACTCACTCTGGAGGACGGCCAATACCACGGTATCCCACCACTGATCTTTGAAGAAACGGTGTTTGCGAAACTGCCCCTCTTGTTTCATGCCTAACGCCTTGCATAACCGAATTGCAGCGCGATTCTGGCTGATGGTTTCTGCATAGATCCGGTGTACACCCAATTCGCGGAAACCAAAGCTTATCAAGGCGTATGCGGCTTCATGTATGAGTCCATGCCCCTGATATTCTCGGGCCATGCCACATCCCATCGATGCCTGATTATCCGCTTCAAGTCGCAGGCAGACCGTGCCAATAAATTCTCCGGTCGCTTTGTACTCGATGGCCAATTGATAGGCAGTGCGAGGATATTCATTCGCCTGTTCGATAAACAGTCTGGTGAGCTGCCGATGTTTATCCGGGTCGCAATCTGACTCGCTGTAAAACCGCTGGTACTTGCTCTCTTGCGAGATGGCGACAAACGCCTCTTCATCCGCTGGCTGCATATCGCGCAGAATAAGGCGTTGGTTTTCAAGTTTAAATATAACTTCCCTGTTAATCGCAGAGGTGCGTATCAAGTACCGTAGGGAGCAATGAACGAAGTGAATTGCACCGCTTGTTTGTGCAGATAGAGTGGTGGCTGAAAGGTAGAGGTGATGACGCGAATGTCCTAATACGCTTCGTTATTCGAATCTACAAGTACTGTTAGGATAATTTTGCATAGCGACCATCAGCAACAATTCGATCATATCGTTTAACAAACTCAACTAATTTTTCTGAGTTTTCAGTGTATGAATTTAGCCATTTCTCCATCGCTTTCTTTAATTCTGCAATCAAGTCTACAAAGTTGAAATATTTAGTGTCGTGGTCTGAGAATGTTTTAGTTCCAGCTGGTGCTATGGTAAAGCTGATTCTATCTACTTTGCCTTGTTGTACTTTACGAGAATCTAAGTTTGTCATATGTAAAATTGAATTGCGAAATTCCCATAATTCATCTTCACTAATATTTAGTTCAGCAAGTGTTGCGTACTTTTTCAACCAAAGGATAAAAACATTACCACTTTCCTCACCGAAATCTAAATAACCCATAGTGTCGATAAATGAGACTAATAATTTCATCGAAGATAAATAATGCTGGTTGTTAAAAAGAAGTTTAATCGCTATGTAGTGATCATCATGGATTAAGGTCGCTATATTGAATTGCCCATTGATGAAATATTTTTCAAGATAATCACTCATGTAGCCCGCACCTAGTTTTGGATGGCCTTGGTGCTTAGAAAGGTATAATACACCATGGTCTGATTGAATATCATATTGGGGAGTGTTGTTTATTACAGGCGTTGATATATAAAGAACATTTATTGGTGCATTAAGATATTTAAAGATATTTTCGAACAATTCAATGCTTTTACCCAGTCTAATCATGCCATTGAAATGGGCCATGGAAAGTCTTCCATTTTGATCGCATAAACCTTTCGGAACTGAGTGGCGGCTACAAATTAATAAATCGCTTTGTATGTTTTGTTGTAAAAACTTAAGTTTTTCTTCGTCAGAGCCAGAAATATCATGGGAGACAACTCCGAGCTCCATAATGTATTTTTGGTCATTGGAGACAAAATAGAAAATGTTGTAAACTATTTCACGCATAAAAATCCCTCTCAAAATGTATTATGCGGACTTTTGCTATCTAACGAGCAGTAGGTTAGGAGTAGTTCGCGATACACTTATCAAAATGGGTATTATCTCTCCCACCCGACAATAACCACGCTAATTAATCTTTCATCTATTCATATCTAGTTTAACCACCCCTGAAGCTGGTGGTAAACATCATTGTTATTAAAGTCATCCACATTCTGGCTGGAGAAGATTAGCGGGATACAACTTATACCAGCGCCTGTTTCTGCGCTTCGACCACCCACGTATTGATCAGCACCATGTTAGAGATGGAGCATAAATCTCACGCTACCGCCCCTGAGTTTCAGCCCTCAGCCTGCTGCTTTTGACTTGTGAGTAGCCCGGTAAGGCTGGATGACTGACCGTGCTGGAAACAACGTTGAGTCATAGAGATGACTCCAATGAAGCTTTGGTTGCCAAGTGGGTCATATTAGTCAAGACGGTGGGGGAGCAAAACAGGGAGCCGATAAAAACCGGCTATAGATCAATAAATAAGTTATTAGCCGACGATTATTTGCTCGCCCATGACTGGCGAGAGTGGTTATCGGTGGAGCTCGATGGGCAAAGTGGTATCTGGTTACCGGCCTTGATGTGAGGGATGTTTTGGCTTCACCTTGAATGGTTGATTCATTTGGTTGCAACCCTAACTGATCGCCACTGATAGTCAGGCAATAAAAAAGCGCCCTCGGGCGCTTTTTATTATTCAGAGGGGGTTAGCCGATCAGGCTGGCCCACAGGTCATATTCGTCGGCTTCGTCGATGCGAACCTTGACCATGTCGCCGGGCTTGAGGCTGGTTTCACCGTTGAGGTAGACCAGACCGTCGATCTCGGGGGCATCGGCGGCGGAGCGGCCGGTGGCACCCTCTTCATCCACTTCGTCGATGATGATGGTCATCTCCTGGCCGACCTTGCGGGCGAGCTTGCGGATGGAGACCTGCTGTTGCAGCTCCATAAAGCGCTGGAAGCGCTCTTCCTGTACCTCTTCGGGCACGGGATCCGGCAGTTCGTTGGCCTTGGCGCCCTCGACCGGGCTGTATTTGAAGCAGCCGACCCGATCCAGCTCCGCCTTGTCGATAAAGTCGAGCAGCATCTGGAAGTCCTCCTCGGTCTCGCCCGGGAAGCCGACGATAAAGGTGGAGCGCAGGGTGATCTCGGGGCAGATCTCGCGCCACTTCTGGATCCGCTCCAGGGTGCGCTCGACGGTGCCGGGACGCTTCATCAGTTTCAGGATGCGCGGGCTGGCATGCTGCAGCGGGATATCGAGGTAGGGCAATACCTTGCCATCGCGCATCAGGGGGATGACGTCATCCACGTGCGGATAGGGGTAGACGTAGTGCAGACGCACCCAGATATCGAGCTTGGCCAGCTCTTCGCACAGGGCGACCATGCTGGTCTTGACCGGCATGCCGTCGTAGAAGCCGGTGCGGTGTTTTACGTCGACACCATAGGCGGAGGTGTCCTGGGAGATCACCAGGATCTCCTTCACGCCGGCCTCTTTCAGGCGCTTGGCCTCGGCCAGTACCTCGCCGATGGGGCGGCTCACCAGATCCCCACGCATGGAGGGGATGATGCAGAAGGTGCAGCGGTGGTTGCAGCCTTCGGAAATCTTCAGGTAGGCGTAGTGACGCGGGGTCAGCTTGACGCCGTGGGCCGGCACCAGGCTGGTAAAGGGGTTGTGTTGCGGCTTCTCCACGTATTTGTGAACGTGGCCCAGCACCTCTTCATAGGCGTGGGGACCGGTGATCTCGAGCACCTTGGGGTGGATCTCGCGGATCTGGTTCTCTTTGGCGCCAAGGCAGCCGGTGACGATCACCTTGCCGTTTTCGGCCAGGGCTTCGCCGATGGCTTCCAGAGACTCCTGCACCGCGCTGTCGATAAAGCCGCAGGTGTTGACGACGACCAGCTCGGCATCGTCATAGCTGGGCACCACGTCGTACCCTTCGGTACGCAGCTGGGTCAGGATGCGCTCGGAATCGACCAGGTTTTTGGGGCAACCCAAGGAGACGAATCCTACTTTGGGGGCCTGTTTTGTGTTGGACATCGCTCAATCACTCTTAGGTGGCTTTACTTCAAGGGCGCGGATTTTACCTAAATGGCTAACCAAAAACTATACAGCCGACACACTGGAGCGGAACTATCTCTGTCGTCCGGGGTAATAACGGCACGGTGCGCGTTCCCCGTGACGACCCGGTGGCACAGATATCTTGTTGAGTCATATATTATTTGAGCCGGGATAGTAGAGTAGATTCACTATACTTCCAGCAGATAAAGGGATGGGGGAAGGGATGGATAACTCATTTGGTGATCGCATGCAGAGTATGCACGCCACCCTGCGCCAGCGTTTTGACAAGCTGAGCCGGGTGGCCATTGCGATTTACGATCAGCATACGGATCAGCTCAAGACATTCAGCCACAGCACCGACGGCCCCTCTCCCCTGATGCAGTACGAGATCAAGTTGAGCGACGTGCCCTCCCTGAATTATCTGGCCACTCATCAGCAATCCCGCGTGCTCGATACCCTGGCATCCTTAAAAGGCTCCCCCGCGGAGCACAGCCGCAAGCTGCTGGAGGCGGGGTTTGCCTCCAGCTATACCGAGCCGCTGCTGTTCAATGACAGGCTGTTCGGCTTTCTGTTCTGCGATGCCAGGGAGCCGGATTATTTCAGTGTTCCCCTGTGCAACGAGCTGGCAGCTTATGCCCAGATGCTGGCGGCCATCATAGCGGTGGAGTTTTTCTCAATTCAGACCCTGAACGGGGCCCTGACCACGGCGCGGGAGTTCAGCCGCTATCGGGATGAGGAGACGGCCAACCACTTGCGGCGGATGTCGGCCTATGCCCGCCTGATCGCCAGGACCCTGGCCCCGAGCCATGATCTTAACGATGAAGAGGTGGAGTTCATTCATCTCTTTTCGGAACTTCACGATATCGGCAAGATTGCGGTGCCCGATGCCATCTTGCTCAAGCCGGGCAAGCTGACACCGGAGGAGTTTGCAGTCATGCAGACCCACACCCTCAAGGGGGAGGAGATGATAGCGCTGATGATCAAGGAGTTCGGCCTCGATGGCATTCATCACATCGACATGTTGAAGCACATCATCATCCATCATCATGAGCGTTTCGATGGCACGGGCTATCCCTATGGGCTGACCGGCGAGGCCATCCCGCTGGCCGCACGGATAGTGACGGTGGCCGACGTGTTTGATGCCCTCACCAGCAGGCGCCCCTACAAGGAGCCCTGGGATTTCGACACGGCCTTTCATTATCTGGAAGAGTATGCCGGCAGTCAGTTTGACCCGGCTTGTGTTGCGGCAGCGCTGCACAACAAGGCGGCCTTTCTTGCCATCCATCAGCAGTATCAGGATCCGGCCTTCACGCTCGGAAAAACGGTAGAGCAGGCCAATCCGGCATGATGAAAGGGGGCACTGTCAGGTGCCCCCTTCTCCTTTCTCTATACGGCCTGTGCCGGTTGCCCGATAACCTTTGGGGACATCAGGATTTGGGCGGCGGTTCGCTTATCTGATGCAGGTGATCCGCGCAGGCGCTCGAGCAGCCGCAAGGGCGTACCTCTTTATCCCCCCGTTTTTGTGCCAGCTTGTACTGACGCCACCAGACGATGGTGCCCATGGCGACGATAAGGACAAATGAGGCGAGCAGGCTCAACAGCCAGATTGACATGATTTCCCCTCCCTGTGGTGGCAGCAGGGGTGATCAACGCCCTGGCCGCTGTTTTGAGTATTGCGGCAATGGCCATGCGCCGCCCCGCTATTTCGCCGGCAGGCGTGTGCCCCCGGCTGTTGGCCGGCGGGACGGATCCCGTGGATGGATGGTGCGCCTTGATGGTGTCGTGACGGGCGGCCCTGACTTGCCTCTGTCAGCGGTATCAAGTTGGCGGGGGCCAGCAGTGCAGGCAGGGGCAAACGGCCCGAACGGCACTGCATGACCCGGATGCCGGCAGCCAGCAGGCGACCCAGCATCTGCTGGCCGATGTTGCGCACCATCACTTGGCCGACGCCATGTTCGGCCAGCGTCGCCAGCAGTGCCTGTTTGCCGCCGCATCCGGTCGTGGCCGCCGGATTGGCCAGAGTGGCCAGTACGGCTCCAGCAGGGCTCAGGATTTGCAACTGCTCGGCACGGCTGAAATGGCCGGCCAGCAGGCCCTGGCTCAGCATGATGGCACTATTGCCGGGGGTTGTTTCATGGTTCATCACGATCTTCTCCACTGGTTTTCTGGTCGGGCTCGGCAGGCTGCATCATCAGCGCTTTGCCCAAGCTCAGACATTCCACCACCTTGTAACGGCCTTTTTTCAGGATATTGGCCAGGGTCTGGCGGGAGACACCCATCACCCGCGCGGCCTCCTGTTGCTGCATCCCCTGCAGGTCGACCAGTCGCAGGGCCTCGAATTCATCGGCCGCCAGGGCGACTTGCTCCAGTTGGTGCATGGGGCGGCCATTGGGTTTGAAGCAGCTGTTGGCGGGGCGGCCACAGATCTGGCGGGCAATCTTGGGTCTTGGCATGGTGGCTCCTAATTAGCATATGCCATTTATACGCCTGTAAATGGCATATGCCAATTATTTTGTCGGATTGAGTCATGGATGACGTCTTTGCGAAGAGGGAAGAGAGATGCATGAAGAGGGAGAAACAACACGGGCCCAAACCGAAGTTTGGGCCCGTGGGGGCATGTCGGGATTTTCGCCGGTTGCTTACGCGGCTTCAGATTGGCGAGTCACTCCGGTGGCTTCACTGCCATTGGCGAAACGGTCGGCCCACAGGGCGATGACGCCATCGCCGGTCACGTTGCAGGCGGTGCCGAAGCTGTCTTGCGCCAAGTAGAGGGCGATCATCAGGGCGACGGAGGCCTCACTAAAGCCGAGCATGGAGGTGAGCAGGCCCAGAGCCGACATCACGGCCCCCCCCGGTGCGCCCGGTGCGGCTATCATGATCACCCCCAGCATCATGATGAAAGGCAGCATGGTGCCATAGCCCGGGATCGCCAGATGCTCGGAGAGGAACATCACGGCGGTGGCGCAGGTCACCAGGGTGATGGTGGAGCCGCTCAGGTGAATGGTGGCGCACAGAGGCACGGTGAAGTTGGCGATCCCCTCGCTTACCCCGTTGTTCTTGCTTGAGCGCAGGGCGACCGGGATAGTGGCCGCGCTGGACATGGTGCCCAGGGCTGTGAAGTAGGCGGGCAGCATGTTCTTGATGAGGGTGAGCGGTGAGCGGCCAAGGGCCAGACCGGTACCGATGAAGAGTACGGAGAGCCAGATCCAGTGCATCAGGATGGCCATCACCAGCACCACGCCAAAGGTCTTCAGGGTGGCGAATACAGTGCCGACTACGGTCATTTCGGCGAAAACACCGGCGATGTAGATGGGCAGCAGCGGGATGATCACTTTGGCCAGCAGGCGGTCGATAATGTCTCGGCCCTGATCGACTACCTTACGCAGGTCGGTGGCCTGGGTCGCACTGATACCGATGCCGAACACAAAGGCGGCGACCAGAGCGGACATCACCCCAAAAAATGGCGGGATCTCCAGATTGAGGTAGGAGGCAAGCTCGGTAGCTGTTTCTGCCGTGGGCTCGGCGGCGCTGGTCAGCTGCGGGATCAGGTGGCTGGCCACAGTGAAGGCGAACAGACCCGCGAGTATGGTAGAGCCGTAGGAGAGGGCAACCGTCTTGCCCAGCAGCTTGCCGGAGTTTTTCGGCAGGCTGGCGATGCCGCTCATGATGAAGAACAGGATGATGAGCGGGATGGTGAAGGTGATCAGCTGGCCTATGACTGTCTTGGCCGTGAACAGCACGCGCGCCACCCACTCAGGGGCGTAAAGACCGAGCAAGAGGCCTGCAAGGATGCCAGCAATGAGTTTGAGGACAAGTTTCATAATAAAATCCGCCTGAATATGTATTGTCTGGTTTGTTATTTAATTTCTATATTAATCGTGTTTTTTTAACATTAAATCCGTGCTATGTCTGCCTATTTCGTTAAATCTCCGAGTTAAATATTGTCAATCACCCCAAACACCGAGTGGAACCCTTTGGACTCAGTTGCCGGAAATATGTGATGAATTAATTCGTTAGGGAATGGGTTGCGGGATCCGCTGCAGGTAGAGAAGGGTTTGCGGTTGCCCTATAGCAGAGGGGGGCTGACAGTGAGTCGGTACTAATGGCAGGCTTGTTTGCTCGATAACCAGCTGAATCCTGTCTCTTGCCTGGGTCATATCATCTTGTGGCAAACGGATGCACAGCAGAGCCCCCGGTTTGAGCAGGCTTGCCAATCGCTGCAATTGGGTGGTAAGGGTGGAAACATGGTGGCCAAACTGGCCACTGATCCAGATGCCGTCATAGGGCAGCACAGAATGTATCTGCTCGATATGACAGACACGTACCGCTTGTCCGGTTTGTTGCGAGGCGAGCTTGGCCTGTCCCAGTCTGGGCTCGCAGGCGGTCACCACATGGCCCAGTTGGCGAAAATGCGCCAGATCTTCGCCGCTGCCGCAATTGGCGTTGAGCAGGTGAGCCTGTTTGGGCAGGGCGGCGAGAAAGTGGGCGCACACCGTCTGCACTTGGGCAGAGTGTGGCGCCGACAAGGGGCTGACGGGGTGTGACACTGAGGGACCTCCAACAAAGGGGGGCATACTCTAGCAAACTTGGCTGTGACCAGCCAAAGGTTGTGGCGTCAGGGGAAGGTTATGGGCGGGTGCTGGCCGGGCCGTCAACCAGCTGCAACATGGCGAAGATACTGTCGAGCAGGAAGTCTGCTTCCTTTATAAGGTCAATTCTGGCCGGAAAGTGCAGCCAGTTGACTATGTAGCCATCCAGGGTGCAGTGCACCAGGGTGGTGGCCCGCTTCAGATCCAGGGTCGCCGGCAATTGCCCCTTGTGGATGGCATTGGTGAGGGCCGTCTCCAGATCCTGGAAGAAGTTGCCCGACTCGCTGCGGATGTGTTCGCGCAAAGAGAGCGTCTCGCCATCGAGCGATTCCAGATTGAACAGTATGGTGAACATCTGCTGGTGAGCCGGATCCGTGGTGATACGGACAAGGACCCCTTTGAGAAAAGTTCGCAGTTTGCCCAGGGGGTCGGGCTCCTGCTCGGAGATGCAGGCATCAAGTTGGTGGGAGAGCGGCTCGCACAGCTCTTTCCACAGTGAGAAGAAAAGCTCTTCCTTGTTCTTGAAGTGCCAGTAGATGGCACCGCGAGTCAGCCCGGCGGCCTTGGCGATATCGGTCAGGCTGGTTCTGGCCAATCCCTGGGCACAGAAGAGCGCCAGTGCGGTCTTCATGATATGGCAACGGGTCTGCTGCGCCTCTTCTTTGGTTCGTCTGGCCATGGGGTGATGCACCTCGATATAAGCAAAAAGTCACTTACATACATTTATGAATGTATGTATATTGCCTCATCTTCCGATTTTTTTCCAACGGGGCCGTCTGGCCCTGCCTGTTCATTGACTGGCTGAGATTAAGGTGTTTCATGCATAAACATATTCTTGCTCGTTCGGTGGGCCTTGCCTTGCTGGCAACGGGCCTGCTGGCAGGTTGTGGTGACAAGGACGGGATGCCGCAAGGGCAGGGGGGCATGCCTCCGGCTGCGGTCGATGTCGTCACGCTGCAAAGCGGGCCGCTGCAACTGACCACAGAATTGACCGGCCGCAGCGCAGCGCTGCGCATCGCCGAAGTTCGCCCCCAGGTGAGCGGTATCCTGCTCAAGCGTCTCTTTACCGAAGGAAGCGACGTGAAGGCGGGCGATCTGCTTTATCAGATCGATCCGGCTATTTACCAGGCGGAAGTCGCCAGCGCCAAGGCCAATCTGGCCAAGGCCGAGGCCAACGAGCGCAGCGCTCGCCTCAAGGCCAAACGTTATCAAGAGCTGCTCAAGGTCAAGTCCATCAGCCGTCAGGATTACGATGACGCCGATGCCAGCTGGAAGCAGGCCCAAGCCGAGATCATGGCGAGCAAGGCAGCCCTGCGCACCGCAGAGATCAATCTGGGCTACACCCGGATCACGGCGCCCATCAGCGGCCGCATTGGCAAGTCAGCAGTGACCGAAGGGGCCCTGGTGACTGCCCAGCAGGCCAGTGCACTCACCACCATTCAGCAGCTCGACCCCATGTATGTGGACGTGCGCCAGTCCACCGCCGATCTGCTGCGCCTCAAGCGGCTGGTGGCCGAGGGCAAGCTGACCCAGGACGAGCAGAAGGGAGCCAGGGTGAACTTCCAGCTGGAGGATGGCTCCAGTTACGGGGAAGCAGGTTCACTGCAATTCTCCGATGTGACCGTGGACGAGAGCACCGGCATGGTGACTCTGAGGGTCATAGTGCCCAATCCTCACCAGTTGCTGCTGCCCGGTATGTTCATGCGCGCCACCTTGCAAGAGGGTGAGCGGGCCCAGGGGCTGCTGGTGCCGCAAACTGCCGTCAGCCGTACCCCCAATGGCGGCGCGACCGTGCTGGTAGTGACAGCCGACAACAAGGTCGAGCTGCGCAATGTCCAGCTGAGCCGGGTCGTCGGCAGCAACTGGGTGGTGGAGTCCGGCCTCAAATCAGGTGAGAAGGTGATCGTCGCCGGTCTGCAGAAAGTGCGTCCGGGTGCTGAGGTCAACCCGACTGAGCAGGCGGCCACTGTGTCTGCCGCCCAGACTCCGGCCAACAAGTAGGATGGAGTAGTCACTTCATGGCTCGATTTTTTATAGACAGACCCATTTTTGCCTGGGTGATTGCGCTGGTGATCATGTTGGCGGGCAGCCTGGCCATCATCAAGTTGCCGGTGGCCCAGTACCCGAGCATAGCGCCACCGGCGGTGAGCATCTCCGCCAGCTACCCCGGCGCTTCCGCCAAGACGGTGGAAGATTCGGTGACCCAGATCATCGAACAGAACATGACGGGGTTGGATCACCTGCTCTACATGTCCTCCCAGTCTGACTCCGCCGGCCGGGTGTCGGTGACCCTGACGTTCCAGCCGGGTACCGATCCCGATATCGCCCAGGTGCAGGTGCAAAACAAGTTGCAACAGGCGATGTCGCTGTTGCCACAAGAGGTGCAGCAGCAGGGGATCCGGGTCCAGAAGACCTCCAGCAGCTTCCTGATGGTGGCGGCGTTCATCTCCAGCGATGGCAGCATGAACAACGACGATCTGGCGGATTATGTGGTCTCCAACATCAAGGAGCCCCTGAGCCGTCTGGACGGTGTGGGCGAGATCACCCTGTTCGGCAGCCAATACTCCATGCGAGTCTGGCTCGACCCGCACAAGCTCAACCGGGTACAGATGACCCCGGGGGACGTGCAGGCCGCGATCAAGGCGCAGAACGCCCAGGTGGCCTTTGGCCAGCTGGGGGGCACCCCTGCGGTCAAGGATCAGCAGTTCACCGCTACCATCATGGGGCAGACCCGCCTCTCTGCCCCCGAGCAGTTCAACAACATTCTGCTGCGGGTGAATCAGGATGGTTCCAAAGTCCGTCTGAAAGATGTGGCACGGGTCGAGCTGGCGGGTGAGAGCTATGATGCCGATGCGCTCTACAACGGTCAGCCGACTGCCGCCATCGCCATCAAGCTGGCGACCGGTGCCAACGCGCTGGATACCGCCGAGAAGGTGCAAGCCAAACTGGATGAGCTCTCCGAGTACTTCCCGGCCAACATGGAGATCGTCTATCCCTACGACACCACGCCGTTTGTGAAGATCTCCATCGAGGAGGTGGTGCAGACCCTGATCGAAGCGATCATCCTGGTGTTCTGCGTCATGTACCTGTTCCTGCAGAACTTCCGCGCCACCCTGATCCCGACTATCGCTGTGCCCGTGGTGCTGCTCGGTACCTTCGGCGTGATGGCAGCCTTCGGTTTCTCCATCAACACCCTGACCATGTTCGGCATGGTGCTGGCCATCGGCCTCTTGGTGGATGACGCCATCGTGGTGGTGGAGAACGTGGAACGCCTGATGAGCGAGGAGGATCTCTCCCCGCTGGAGGCAACTCGCAAGTCGATGGATCAGATCACCGGCGCCCTGGTGGGGATTGCCCTGGTGCTGTCGGCAGTGTTCGTGCCCATGGCCTTTTTTGGCGGGTCGACCGGTGCCATCTATCGCCAGTTCTCGCTCACCATCGTCTCGGCCATGGTGCTCTCGGTGCTGGTGGCCCTGATCCTGACGCCAGCTCTGTGTGCCACCCTGCTCAAGCCGCTGAAACATGGCGAGTTTGCGGCCCAGCACGGCTTCTTCGGCTGGTTCAACCGGGCCTTTGATGCCAGTGCCAGCCGCTATCAGAACGGGGTACGCAAAGTGATCAAGCAGGGCGTACGCTACAGCCTCATCTATGGCGCCATGCTGGTAGTGCTGGGTGTGCTGTTTATGCGGATGCCCACCTCCTTCCTGCCTGAGGAGGATCAGGGGGTCGTCATGTCCATGGTGCAACTGCCGGTCGGTGCGACCAAGCAGCGTACTGAGGTGGTGTTGGCCCAGATGCGCGATTATTTTCTCGAGAATGAGAAGGAGAATGTGGAGTCGGTACTGACAGTGGCGGGCTTCAGCTTCGCCGGTAGCGGTCAGAATGCGGGCATGGCCTTTATCAAGCTCAAGGACTGGAGCGAGCGGGAGAGCCCGGATCGCAGCGCTAATGCCATCATTGGCCGTGCCATGGGTTATCTGTTCAGCATCAAGGAGGCACAAGTTTTTGCCTTCAACCTGCCGTCGATCCCGGAACTTGGAACGGCTACCGGTTTTGACTTCTATCTGCAGGATCGTGCTGGACTGGGCCACGACAAGCTGATGGCGGCGCGTAATCAGCTGCTCGGCATGGCGGCGCAGGATCCGAACTTGGTGCGGGTACGCCCGAACGGGATGGAAGATACCCCCCAGCTCGATATCAAGCTCGACTATGAGAAGGCATTGGCGCAGGGGCTCTCCATTTCGGACATCAACAGCGCCCTGTCGACGGCCTGGGGCTCTTCCTATGTGAACGACTTCGTGGATCGTGGCCGGATCAAGAAGGTCTACATGCAGGCCGATGCCCCCTTCAGGATGAATCCGGAAGATCTCAAGCTGTGGTATGTGCGCAACAACGCCGGCCAGATGGTGCCTTTCTCCGCTTTTGCCACGACGGAGTGGAGCTTTGGTTCGCCGCGCCTCGAGCGTTACAACGGTGTGCCAGCCATGGAGATCGTCGGTGAAGCCGCGCCCGGCAAGAGTACCGGTGATGCCATGGCGGCTATCGAGCAGATGGTGAAACAGCTGCCAGAAGGGGTGGGTATCGAGTGGACCGGGCTCTCCTTCCAGGAGCGCCAGGCCGGCTCACAGGCTCCCGCGCTCTATGCTATTTCCCTGCTGGTGGTGTTCCTCTGTCTCGCGGCCTTGTACGAGAGCTGGAGCATTCCGTTCTCGGTGATGCTGGTGGTGCCGCTCGGCGTACTGGGCGCCATTCTGGCAGCGACCCTGCGCGGGCTGGAGAATGACGTTTACTTCCAGGTAGGGCTGCTCACAACCATTGGCCTGTCGGCCAAGAATGCCATCCTGATCGTCGAGTTCGCCAAGGAGCTCTATGACAAGGGGATGGGGCTTGGTGAGGCGGTGGTGGAAGCGGCACGTCTTCGTCTGCGCCCCATCTTGATGACATCCCTTGCTTTCATCCTCGGCGTATTGCCGCTAGTGATCAGTACCGGTGCCGGCGCCAGCAGCCGTAACGCCATCGGTACCGGCGTGATGGGGGGGATGATCAGTGCTACCGTCCTGGCCATCTTCTTCGTGCCGCTGTTCTTCGTGCTGGTGATGCGCTACTTCACCAAAAATTCTTCAAAAGAGGCGCGTTTGGCTGCGGTGGGTGAGACGAAACATGACTGATGGATGCTAGTTGGTTTGAACTGACAGGTGGCTAATAAAGCGCCAGCTCTGTCAGGTTTTATTGGTCTTTAAACAGGGCAACTTCAGGGTTGCCCTATTTTTTGCTCTGATTAAGGTATCAATTGGTTATCAATAGCGGTTGTTTGTGGCATGTGCGTCAAGTTTGTTCAACTGAGCGTGTTCTCTATCGAATCCTTATCGAAAACCCTCATAGTGAGTAGTTTTTACTGTTCAGTTTGGTCTGAAACGGGATAGAATCCGGACTCCAATCGGGCTAAGACTGTCGGGTATATCACATTCCTCATGAGAATATTCTTGTGCAAGAGGGTGGGGAGCGTACCGACAGTCAAGATAACAAGAGATGCTGAAGGACACGATGACCAACAGCAGACACAATCTGGTTAAAAGCAGTAAACTGGGGGCTGTAACCCAGGGGCGGTAGCCATCATTTTTTGTAATAAATGCAATGAAATGAGTTGCTAGCGAGTATCCCCTGCTCTGGATATATCAATCCAAGATTGAGTGTCTATTACGCCGCCTTGATACCTTCGGTTTGATTCAGTCCGCTTTTTTCGTCCAATTACTCGCAAGAGATACCACATCTATGAAAATTCTCGTCACCGGTGGCGCAGGCTTTATCGGCTCTGCTGTCGTGCGTCACATTATCGACAATACCCATGATTCCGTGATTAACCTCGATAAACTCACCTATGCAGGTAATCTGGAATCCTTGTCCAGCGTTTCTGACAGTGAGCGGTATGCGTTTGAGCAAGTGGATATCTGCAATCGCGGTGAACTGGACCGGGTATTTTCTGAACATCAACCGGATGCGGTGATGCACCTGGCCGCAGAGAGCCATGTCGATCGCTCCATCACGGGCCCAGCCGACTTTATTGAGACCAATATCGTCGGTACCTATATGCTACTGGAAGCAACGCGGACTTATTGGAATGGTCTGGACGATACACGCAAGAGTGCGTTTCGTTTTCACCATATCTCTACTGATGAGGTGTATGGGGATCTGCCTCATCCGGATGAAGTAGCTGCCGGTGAGCCATTGCCGCTCTTTACCGAAACAACTCCTTACGCCCCCAGCAGCCCCTATTCTGCCTCCAAGGCATCCAGCGACCATCTGGTTCGCGCCTGGCGCCGCACCTATGGCTTGCCGACCATAGTCACCAACTGCTCCAACAACTACGGTCCTTACCACTTCCCCGAAAAACTCATTCCCCTGGTCATTCTCAATGCGCTGGATGGCAAGCCGCTGCCGGTCTATGGCAAGGGCGACCAGATCCGTGACTGGCTCTATGTGGAAGATCACGCCCGTGCACTCTATACCGTGGTCACGACTGGAGTCGTAGGGGAGACTTATAATATCGGCGGTCATAACGAGAAGCAGAACTTGGAAGTGGTACATACCATCTGCGATCTGCTAGATGAAGTGGTGCCCAAGGCTGGCTCCTACCGCGATCAAATCACCTATGTGGCCGATCGCCCTGGCCATGACCGCCGTTATGCCATCGATGCCAGCAAGATGAGCGCCGAGCTTGATTGGCAACCGCAAGAGACCTTCGAATCAGGTATCCGTAAGACTGTGCAGTGGTATCTGGATAACCAGCAGTGGGTTAACAACGTCAAGAGCGGTGCCTACCAATCCTGGATCGAGCAGAACTACGGGGAGCGAGCCTGATGCATATCCTGCTGTTTGGTAAAAATGGTCAGGTGGGGTGGGAACTGCAGCGTGCGCTGGCACCTTTGGGCCGTATCACAGCCGTTGATTTTGACTCGACCGACTATTGCGGTGACTTCAGCAATCCAGCTGGCGTGGCCGAGACTGTGCGCCAGGTTAAGCCAGATGTGATTGTCAATGCTGCAGCCCATACTGCGGTAGACAAGGCGGAGAGTGAACGTGAATTTGCCAAGTTGCTCAATGCCACCAGTGTGGCTGCAATAGCACAAGAAGCTGAGGTGTTGGGAGCCTGGTTGGTGCACTATTCCACCGACTATGTGTTCGATGGCAGTGGTGATCGTCCCTGGGTGGAAACCGATGCCACAGCACCACTTAACGTTTATGGCGAAACCAAGCTGGCTGGCGAGCAGGCTGCGGCCCTCTGCGCCCGCCACCTTATTTTCCGTACCAGTTGGGTCTATGCCGCCCGCGGTGCCAATTTTGCCAAGACCATGCTGCGTTTTGGCAAGGAGCGCAGCGAAATGTCGGTTATCAATGACCAGTTCGGTGCCCCGACCGGCGCGGAGCTGCTGGCTGATTGCACCGCTCATGCGATCCGCGTGGCGCAATACAAACCTGAAGTGGCGGGCCTTTATCACCTGATAGCCTCCGGCACCACAACCTGGTTTGAGTACGCCCAACTAGTGTTTGCCAAAGCCAGAGAGGCTGGGGTTGAACTGGCGGTCACGCAACTGAATGCCGTGCCAACCAGCGCCTTCCCGACTCCAGCCAAACGCCCCCATAACTCCCGCCTTGATACCAGCAAATTCCAGCGCACCTTCGACCTGGTACTGCCGGACTGGACTGTAGGTGTCGAACGGATGCTAACCGAGATCATGGGAAAATAAGAAAATATAGGTCGCGTGGGTATACTATCCCACGCTCCAGTAGGGATAAACGCAAAATGAGAGTTATTTAAGCGCACTCACTTTGCTGGGTTACATCATTCAAAGATAAGAAATCAAACACGATGACCAAACGTAAAGGCATTATTCTGGCCGGTGGCTCTGGCACCCGTCTCTATCCAGTCACCATGGCAGTGAGCAAGCAACTACTGCCCATTTATGACAAACCGATGATCTACTATCCGTTGAGCACCCTGATGCTGGCGGGCATTCGCGATATTTTGATCATCAGCACCCCGCAAGATACCCCCCGTTTTGAGCAACTGCTGGGGGATGGCAGCCAATGGGGCCTGAACTTGCAATACAAGGTACAGCCAAGCCCGGACGGGTTGGCACAGGCCTTTATTCTGGGTGAAGAGTTCATCGGCTCAGACCCCTGCGCGCTGGTGCTGGGCGATAACATCTTCTATGGTCACGACCTGCAGAAGCAATTGGAGGCGGCTGCGGCCAAAGAGAGCGGCGCCACTGTATTTGCCTACCACGTGCAAGACCCGGAGCGTTATGGGGTGGTGGAATTTGATAAAGAGGGAACCGCTATCTCTCTGGAAGAGAAGCCGCTGGAGCCCAAGAGCAACTATGCGGTCACCGGCCTCTATTTCTACGACAACAGCGTGGTGGAGATAGCCAAGAATCTGAAGCCATCGCCCCGCGGTGAGCTGGAAATCACCGATGTAAACCGAATCTACCTAGAGCAAGGCAATTTGTCGGTGGCGATGATGGGCCGTGGTTATGCTTGGCTTGATACCGGCACTCATGAAAGCCTGATTGAAGCGAGCAACTTTATTCAGACCATTGAGACCCGGCAGGGGTTGAAAGTGTCTTGCATAGAAGAAATAGCTTATCGAAAAGGTTTCATTGATGCAGAGCAGATCAGAAGATTAGCAGCACCATTAGCTAAAAATGCTTATGGACAGTATTTGCTGAAAATGATTAAAGGGAAATAATTCTCATGAGAGTTATTAAAACTGAAATTCCTGATGTTCTGCTCTTTGAACCCAACGTTTTTGGTGATGAACGAGGCTTTTTCTTTGAAAGTTTCAATCACAAAAAGTTTGAACAAGCCGTGGGATATCCCGTTACATTTGTACAAGATAATCACTCCAAGTCGAGTAAAGGCGTCTTGCGTGGTTTGCATTATCAGTCATCCCCTCATGCTCAGGGAAAACTAGTCAGATGTGTTGCTGGTGAGGTGTTTGATGTTGCTGTCGATATTCGTTTTGGAGCGCCAACCTTTGGGAAATGGGTGGGTGTTCATCTATCGGCAGAGAATAAAAAGCAGTTATGGATTCCCGAAGGATTTGCACATGGATTTGTGACACTAAGCGAAACGGCAGAATTCTTATATAAAACAACAGGGTACTATCATCCCGAAAGTGAAGCGTCAATCATCTGGAATGATTCTACTTTGAACATAAAATGGCCCATGTCAGATATAAAACTTTCAAAGAAAGATCAAATAGCAATGACGTTATCAAGCTATGTAGAGGCGATGAATAAATGCAAGTAAAATTAATTCCCTTGCAAGCTCATGGTGATGAACGAGGTTCATTAGTCGCGTTGGAAGAAGGAAAAAACATTCCTTTTGAGATAAAGCGTGTCTACTACATGTTTAAAACCAATCCGGGGGTTAGGCGCGGGTTTCATGCACACAAGACTCTGAAGCAGGTCGCAATCGCTGTACGTGGATCCTGTCGTTTCATGCTTGATGATGGCCGAGAGCGAGTAGATATATTACTGGATAACCCGGCGCAAGGGCTGCTGATTGAATCATTCATGTGGCGTGAAATGTATGATTTTTCAGATGATTGTGTACTGATGGTGTTGGCTGATCAGTTGTATGATGAGAGTGATTACGTAAGAGATTATGAAACGTTTATCTCTCAGGTTCAGGAGGGATGAATGTTTATTCACCCACTAAGTGATGTACATAGCAGTTCTATTGGTATTGGAACCCGTATTTGGCAGTATTCAATCATTCTGGAAGGCGCCGTCATTGGTGAAAATTGCAATGTATGTGCACACACATTGATAGAAAGTGACGTTATCGTAGGGAATAATGTGACGATTAAGTCGGGTGTGTACTTGTGGGATGGCATTACTATAGAAAATAATGTTTTTCTGGGGCCATCTGTCAGCTTCACCAATGATAAGTATCCTCGCTCAAAAGTATATCCAGATGAGTACATGAGGACTTATATTAAGGAGGGAGCTTCTCTTGGTGCAAATGCAACTATTTTACCGGGCATAACAATAGGGAAAAACAGCATGGTAGGTGCCGGTGCTGTTGTAACTAAAGATGTACCAGATAACGTGCTTGTGATTGGTAATCCTGCAAAAATAGTAAAAATTCTCGACGGTGATATATGATAAACTTCCTTGATTTAAAAGAAATAAACGCACAACATGCTGACGAACTTAAGGCTGCTTGTTGCAGAGTAATTGATTCCGGTTGGTATATTGCAGGGGAAGAATTATCCTCATTCGAGAAAGAGTTTTCAACATACTGTGGTGTTAAGCATACTATTGGTGTTGCTAATGGATTAGATGCTTTAATCTTGGTATTGAGAGCATGGAAAGAAATGGGCTTCCTTTCTGAAGGCGACGAAGTCATTGTCCCGGCAAATACATACATAGCCTCGATTCTGGCCATTACTGAGAATAGATTAACACCGGTATTAGTCGAGCCCGATCTGAATACTTACAATCTCTCTCTGGAAGGCGTTCGTTCGGCTATTACAAGTAAAACAAAGGCTATACTAGCAGTCCATCTATATGGCCAGTTGGCACCGATGCCAGAGCTAATGGCACTAGCAAACGAGCATAGCTTGTTGGTTCTTGAAGATTCAGCACAAGCACATGGCGCACAGTTGAATGGAAGAAAAGCGGGCAACTGGGGACATGCTGCTGGATTTAGTTTTTACCCAGGTAAAAATCTTGGTGCTTTAGGTGATGCTGGAGCAATAACCACAGATAATGATGAGCTAGCGAATGTTCTTAAAGCATTAAGAAACTATGGCTCTCATAAAAAATATGAAAATATCTATCAAGGTGTTAATAGCAGACTGGATGAGATACAGGCTGCTATGCTTAGAGTCAAACTTCCCTATCTAGATGGTGAGGTTGCGCGCAGACAGCAAATAGCCAATTTCTATTTAAATGGAATAAAATCTAATGACAACCTTATCCTCCCCACTGTTGTAGAGCAAACAGCTCATGTATGGCATCTCTTTGTTATTAGAACAGCGAAGCGTGAAGAGTTGAGTGCTTATTTGATTCAGCATGGTGTGCAGACTCTGATCCATTATCCTATTCCACCGCATGCACAACAGGCATATAGGGGCAAGATCGAGCATAGTAATCTGCCACTAACAGAGCTGATTCACGAGAGTGTGATGTCATTACCTCTTGACCCGACCATGAGCGATGATAGCGTTGATCTGGTTATCAGACTCATAAACGATTTTTTTAGTGATAACGCATAAGATATGACGCCTCCAGTATTTAGTGTTGTGATTCCGCTTTATAATAAGCAGGATTTTATCTCAAAGTGCATAGAAAGCGTTCTCTCTCAAAGCCTCTCCTCTTTTGAGATTATTGTTATAGATGATGGTTCTAAGGATGACTCTGAAAACATCGTGAAAGAGATAAAAGATGACAGAGTCAAATATTTCCATCAAACGAACGGTGGTGTATCAGCAGCAAGAAACAGGGGAATTGAAGAGGCTTCGGGAGAATATATAGCTTTTCTTGATGCTGATGACTGGTATGAGGAAGATTTTTTAAATGTAGTGTATAGTTCGATATTAAAACATCCTGATGCTGATGCGTTTACAACAGGTTACTTTAAACATAAAAACGGTGCAGTGACTATATCTACACTATCAGTGACTCAGGAGCATCATCAATCCATCGTCATTAATGATTTCTATAAATCATGGGCCGATGGTGCATTTTTCTGTGCATCATCATGTGTAGTCAGGAAAGAATATTTTATAAAAAACCAGAGGTACTTCCCACTGAAAGAGTCTATGGGAGAGGATCAGGAGGTTTGGTTTCATCTCGCGGAGCATGGCCGTATAGTTTTTACTAATGTTGCGCTATCGAATTACAATATGGGCGTTGGTAATAGTCTCTCCTTCAGTAGTTGTTTGCTGGAAGAATTACCTTTTATTACAAGGCTTAAAGCCAGAGTTAACACCCCTGATTTTGGTGCGAGCAAAGAATCAGCAAATCGGTTCATTAGAAAATATGAGTTAGAGCGTGCAGTAAACAACGCAATTCGTGGCAGTAAAAAAGCAGCAATATTTTTATTATCGAGACACGTATTATCCAGGGGATTTAGCAAACTTAAACTGATTGCTATTATAGGCATCCTTATCCCAAGGAAAACACTCTTATATGTAAGTGCGTATATAAAAAGAAAAGTTGGATAACATGTCTGTGATTGTAATGAAAAGCAATTTGAAGAATATAATATGGGCCTTGGGTGAACGTGTTGTTCAAATATTATTATCCATGGTAGTGACGGGGCTTATCGCCCGTCACTTTGGCGTGGAGTTGTTCGGCGCATATCAGTTGGCAATGTCAGTGCTTTTTATTATCACCGCTATGACCTGGTTGTGTCCAGCTGAAATATTCTATTCCAGATTGAAAGAAAATGGCAGCTTGGACATATCTGTCATCAACACATCAATAGCCTATAGATTAGCAATATCAATCACGATATATATTGGCCTGTTCATTTATGTTTTTTTATCTATCTCTGGAGCGAATCAGGCTTATTTTATCATGATTCTATCCATTGGGATCCTGTATTCTGAACCTATGGGAATATTTAGGTTTCAGTTGGAATGCAGGGGCTACTATTACATAACCAGTCGAATAAGATTGTGCTCTCTTTTAATCAAGTGTGCCATGGTAGCCTTATTGGTTTTCATGGATGCCAGCCCATTTTTGATCCTGTTGGCATTGATATTAGAAAGCATCTTGGTGTCACTTGGATGTTATATTTTTTATAAGAGAGTTGATAAGGGATATTCATTTAAGTTAAGTACAATAGAAAAATCATTGATGTATGATATTTTCAATGATGGAGTAAAATTCTGGCTCGGCTTGATTTGTATGAATGCTTTCCTGAAATTTGACAGGATCTATATGGAAAGCCAGTTACCCTCAAACGATTTTGGACATTACGCGGCCGCATTCAGCGCTTTCGAGCAGTTTACTGCATTGGCAACCATGCTGCTAGCCGTGCTGGGGCCGATACTTGTATATCGTTCCTCCAGTGATAAAATTTTAAAAAATAGCATGTTGATGCTCCTTATATTTACGGCACTTGGTGTGATGGGGGCTGTTGTACTTTATATTATATCTCCATTGTTGATATCTATCTTGTATGGTGATGAGTATATCCAAAGCGTACCTATATTCGATAAGTTGATTGTTTTTTCCCCGCTAGTATTTATGGATGTGGCCTTGTCGTCTATCATCATAAAAAATAAATCATCTGTATTTTTCTCCGTGAAGTGGATCTCCGTGTTGCTTGCTGCCATCATAATAAACGTTATCGGCTATCCCCTCATTGGTTGGCAGGCTGGCTTGTTAGGATACATAGTTGGTTGGGCGATAGCATTCATGTTTTCACTAATATATTTAATTCTCTTTCAAAAGAAAAATGAATTTGAGGCTGCAATTCAATGAATAGAATAAAAAATTGGTTGAAAAAAAATAGCTTTTTATTGAGTTTGTATGAGTTGATATTTCAACGCCCCATCATAAATGTTTTCAATAAGGCCAATTCAAAAAAAGCCTTGCTATCGTATAGCACATACCATTTCAAGAAGAATGATTACAAAGCCCACTCAAATTATCAGGAATCAGTCGCCGTTGCGGAAATAATGGATTCACTCGGTTTCAATGTAGATGTAGTGAATAACAACCGTGAAACCAGACTAAGCCTGAATCAGTATGATGTGATCATTGGTGAAGGCATCCCATTATACCAAAGCCTAGTCAATAATATTTCTGGGAAGAAGATATATTATGCCACGGGATCTCATCCTTGGCAGTGTACTCAAGCTTCTCTGCATCGCCTGAGTGAATTCGCCAAGCGATATGGGTCAGTACCGCTCAAGTCCACTCGTGTGCAGGATTATAGATGGGGTGTTGCAGCATCTTGCGCCGACAGTGTTATTTGCATTGGAAATGAACAAACCAAACAATCATTTTTGGATAATGGCGTATCTCAAATAGATTTAATCAGACCCAGTTTTCATCAAGGAAGTATGCCCTATACTCGAACTCTGGATGATATAGTAACTGCTCGTAAAACAGCATTGTGGTTTGGTAGTTACGGCTTACTGCACAAGGGGCTTGATATTGCCATTGAGGCGTTCAGGTGTCGGCCTGAATGGACTCTTCATGTTTGTGGCTATACCAATGCTGAGCAAGATTTTTTGGATTCCCTTGATGTGCCGGGAAACGTAGTTATCCATGGTTTTTTAAACGTTGACTCTGATTTCTTTTCTGAACTTGCCGCTCGATGTCTCTACGTTATTTTACCCTCTTGTTCTGAAGGCATTGCTACGTCCGTTATTACCGCCATGGGGCGGGGGGCCATGATCCCTATAGTAACTAAAGAGTGTGGGGTTGATATAGATGATTTTGGCGTAAATATCAATGCGCTGGATAGTGATAGTGTCCGTGACTCATTAAATTTTTGTGATTCGTTCAGTGACAGTGAATTGCTGGCAAGGTCAATCGCTGCATATAACAATGCAAATACAATGTACACATTTGATGCCTATAAAAAAGATATAATGAGCATCTTAAAGAAGTTGATTTGATAAAGGGATAAAATGTCTAGCATACAAGGTTTGGTCAGCATCTTGATACCCGTGTTTAACCACGAGAAATACATAGAAGAGTGTTTAACGTCGATTATTAATCTGAATTACGATAACATAGAGACATTAATATGCGATGATGGTTCCACTGATAACTCCCTCTCTATAGTCAAATCGTGGTGTTCGCAACACCCTGGACTAGATGTAAAGATATTCTCCCAAGAGAATAAAGGCGTATGTCATACATTGAACCGTCTGCTCGATGAGGCATCGGGGGAATTCATCGCCATTTGTGCAAGTGATGACGCTTTACTACCAGACAGTATCTCCCTACGTTTGGATGTCATGCACTCTAATCCCGCGATAGAAGCGGTTATTGGCGATGCAGTTGTCATCAATGGTGATTCAGTCGAGGTTAATCGCTCGGCAATGAAGAGTCTCTACAATGCTGATTTCTCGGCGCTAGCTGTCCGGCCATCAAGAGAGCTGGTTTTTAACTGGTCTGTGGTGGGGCCAACGTTGCTTGTGAAGCGCTCCCTATATGATAAAATCGGTATGTATGACACCAATTTACAGGTTGAGGATAGAGATTTTTACCTGCGCTGCCTGGCAATTAACTGTTTGAAATTTATCCCTGATGCAGTTGCAAAATATCGAGTGCATTCAGACAACACAAGCCGCAAGTCATTGGCTGCTAGAGCAAATATATGGTATCAAGTCGCGCTATCAAATGTTAAAAATGCTCGATTATTCATTGGCATTGAGAAAATCTTTTTAAGATCACATAAGATCGATTTATTCTTGCTGTCTCTTAAGCGTAAATCACTTATCTTGATAATGATCTTTGGGGTCAGAGCCGTACGGCGAATTATTTTTGGGTTTATATATAAAACCTCTTTATTTTTTAGGCGATAAAAATGATTAGTGGAATTCACTTGCTGAGAGGTTTTGCTGCGTTTTTAGTTCTTATATATCATGTATATTACGTGAGCAAAATTTACATTGATTATAACGTACAGCTATTTGAAGTCTTATATATTGGTGTTGATATATTTTTTGTCGTAAGTGGTTTTGTGATGTTTTTTATTCTCCATAGAGGTCTGGATAAAGTATCTTTATCGGAATATAGAATTCAATTTATACGAGATCGCTTTTTTAGAATTGTCCCTCTATACTGGTTTTTTACGGCAGTCTTCTTTTTAGCCAACAATCTACTATATGACAATGAGAAATCTTTCAGCTTATTAGAGTTAGTTAAAAGTCTTCTCTTCATTCCTTATGGTAGTGATGGTAGTGTTTCTCCTCCAGTGCTTGGAGTTGGTTGGACTTTAAATTATGAGGTCCTGTTTTATCTTGTGATATTCATGGCTCTATTAATTACTAGACATGTTTTTCCCGTGGTGACAGTGACCTTTGCTGGATTTATATTACTAGGTCTTTCTGATAACTATCATAGTTCTATTTATATAACGTACATATCTAATCCTATAATAATTGAGTTTATCTTAGGTGCCTTGATCGCTAATCTATATATCATGAATAAACGCTGGCTGAAGATTACTGCTGTCGTATTAATTTTTATACCTGCTACTTTATTCGTTGTCGGATTGGAGCATTTTTCTATAGTAAGTCAAAGAGCTTTAATTGCCGGATCTTTTTCTGGTTGTCTAGTGTCGATAGCTCTTCTTGCAAGTAATAAATCCTTTATGAATTTCTCAATTGAAAATCGCTTTTTTTATTTTTTGGGTTCATCATCATATATAATGTATCTGATTCATCACCCTATACTATCTTTTCTGGGAAAGATATTTAATTATTTTGAGGTAACCAATAACCTTGTACTATTTTATGCAATTTCATGTATTGTTGTTTACTTTACATCATATATAGTAGAAGGACTCTATGATAAACATATAAAGCCTTACTTTTATAAGAGGGCATGATGCATATACTTTCTATATTAAGCACATTGTTTGTCATTTTTACCCTAGTTAGATACCTATATCAAAATCGTTATGCAGCTATAGCGAATCCATTGTTTTGGGTGGTGACATTATTTCTATTTTATTTTCAAATTCCATCTATCTTTGTCAACCAGATAAATGTTTTTTTTGGTTGGTTTATCCAACCGAATGATATTTTTATCTCATTACTAATATCAAATTCATTTTCAGTTTTTTTTGCATTCCTGCTGTTAATTGTTAAAGTAAAAAAACATTATATATTAGCAGAGAATACTAAAGCTCACTGCTCTGGCATTATTAAATTTATATGGTGGGGGATATTTCTTTACCTAATATTTGTGGTTGTATATAAATTTTATACAGGAAATCTGTATATGAATGACAACTATACAGGTGAAGTAGTAGATATATTCAAGCTGAAGAATATCGCATACTTATTACTGCCGGTGTCTATATATTTCTATTTTTATAGAAAGAGTGTTATTGTATTTACCCCAAATATATTGCTAGTTGTGTTGGATCTATTAACAGGTAGTAGAACGACAGCGCTGATAGCGATAGTGCCGATGGCTGTATCACTTTGCTTGAACAATAAGAAGCTCTATATAACGCCAATAACGATGCTGATATCTACACTTATTATTATTGGTATTCTTAGAAGTAGTAATGTCGTGCAAGATGTCCCATGGTATTTGAATTCGATTGGTGAATTTAGAGAAACATATATTACACTGCCTTTGTTGATTCGAAATGAAGGGTATATTGGTCATGGAGATCTATACACTCTAATTGCATCACCAATGTTAGCATTGTTGCAGCCGATGCGTGGAATCATATCCGAATCGATAGTACTTCCTGGTGAGTATATTTATGGCATTGTGGACCGTGGGTACGGATTGGGCGCTAATATAATAACAGAGTCGTTATTTTATGGGTATGTGCTATTGTTTTTTGTTCCAGTGGTGATTCTATGTCTTTGTATTATTTTTGATCGCCTTATCTCTGGTTCTGATATGCCTAAAGCCGCAATCCATATATCAATGTTTATTATCTTTATGCGACTTATTTTTAGAGAAGGATTTTATTACAATGCAGCCTTGTATCTCTTTGTATTTATAGTTTATGTTTTTCCTATTATTATGATAAACAAGACTAAGGTGAGTGAGTGAATTTTTACCTCCAGATTTAATATTGAGGTTGACGCTTTATTTTTTTGTTAGGAGTCTGTTTTCTTGGAGTGTTGTAATCGCGCTTAGCTTGGCAATATATTTTACTGCTTCATCTGTCAGTGACATAAAACAGGAGCATTCAGGTATGCCTCATGATATGGTTTTTTACTGACTAAGGCATGTCGTTGTATGAGTATATGTCTAGAAGTCTGATCTTAATTCTTGTGGTCTTGGTCTTGGTCTTGGTCTTGGTCTTGGTCTTGGTCTTGGTCTTGGTATTAGTTATTTGTTCTGCTCTAATTTCTCTTTTTAGAGAGAAAAATAACCGTATATATTCAGGCGGGGCATTTTTGCTTGCATACTGCGAATGTTGATGTTGTGCAAAGCCTACTGTATAAACTATGTAAATGAGACAGTAGAAATAGACCTTTTGATTTTATGGGGGGGGGTTATTAATCAAAAATTATGCCAAGTATCGATTGTCAAGCCCATGCAGGCTTATATCGAGATACTCCAGAAACTATTGTAAGTAAGTTATCTAGTAAGGGATCTTGCTCTAAGATAACTAATGATGTTTGTTCAGTGTTAGATTTGAAGGGAACGTTTGATTTGCAACTGTATTCAGAAAGACTTTTTAATCTATGTTGGATGGTGAAATGTACCCAAAAGTAGCAGTTTTATTGGCGGCATATAATGGTCTGAAGTACCTTCCTGAACAGTTGGATAGCATATACCGTCAGGTCGGTGTGCAGGTTGACATTTACCTGAGCGTTGATGCATCAGATGATGGAACCGAGGCATATATTGCATCACTTGCCGTTGAAAGAGACGATGTAAGACATCTTGAATTTGGATCTAAGTTTGGTGGTGCAGCAAAGAACTTTTTCCATTTAATTAGAACTGTTGATTTTTCTAGCTACGACTACGTTTCCTTGGCCGATCAAGATGACATCTGGGCTAGTGATAAGCTTGAACATGCTATAAAGAAATTGAATGAGCATTCTGCATCATGTTATTCTGGAAGTGTTACGGCTTTTTGGGAAAATGGTCGTTCAGAGTTTATTGATAAAGCTCAAGAACAGCGTTCCATGGATTATCTGTTTGAGGCCGCCGGCCCTGGTTGTACTTATGTTTTTAACTGCGATGTCATGAATCGTTTTAAACACTGGCTAACCACTTCTTATGAAGAAATTGTGGAAGATATTGCATTGCATGATTGGCTTTTGTATGCATTTGCTCGGAGTCAGGGAGAGCGTTGGTTTATCGATCCAGAGCCCAAAATGCTATATCGTCAACACGCGAATAATCAAGTTGGTACAAATAATAACATTAAGGCAGCTAAAAAAAGATTGCAATTAATTAGGACTAAATGGTACCGACATCAAGTGATGCATATAGTTGATTACTTGCAATTAAATAATGACCCTGTTGCTAAATATGGATTAAAAAATGGATATTTAGGTAACCTTTATTTACTGTTCTATGTGTACAAATTCAGGCGGCGACTTCGTGATAGATGGGCATTAGCGGCAATACTGTTTTTTAACATTTTTTAAAATCTGAGAAATATATGATTCTATTAACCGGTGCCACTGGGTTTGTGGGGAGTGCGGTGTTAACTCAGTTAACCTTGAATTCGGGTGTGGCAGTGAGAACTTATGGTAGACGAACACCCGTTGGTTTGTCGCTTGGTTCTTCTGCAAACAATGTTTCTCATATCGTTGGTGAGCTAGGCTCGGCGGTTGATTATACGTCAGCGTTGCATTCTGTTGATGTTGTTATTCACTGCGCGGCACAGGCGCACATTGGTAAAAATTGCATTGATCGTCAAGTTGCATTTAACCAGATCAATTGTGATGGCACGCTCAAGCTGGCTCGCCAAGCAAGCGATGCTGGTGTTAAGCGATTTGTGTTTATTAGCTCTATAGGTGTGAATGGTGGCCATAATCAAAAAAGGCCATTCAAATATGATGATGTCGCTGCGCCTTGGGATGAATATACCCAGTCAAAATATGCGGCTGAGTTGGGGTTACGTCAGTTAGCTAAGGAGACGGGTCTTGAAGTTGTCATCATTCGTCCGCCATTGGTTTATGGTGTAAATGCACCAGGTAATTTTGGTAAGTTAACTCATGCCGTAAGGCATGGTCGTTGGTTACCGCTTGGAGCAATTCATAATCAGCGTAGTTTTGTCGCAGTTGATAACCTGGTTGATCTGATTATCAACTGCGTTACCCATCCTCATGCTACCAATCAGACCTTTTTGGTTAGTGATGATCAGGATATATCTACCACTGAGTTACTTGAGATGATGAGTCGTGCTGCGGGTAAATCTCCACGATTATTGTCGGTGCCAATGAGCTGGTTACGATTGGCAGGCAAGCTAACGGGTAAGCAGGCGGTGATTGAGCGGTTGTGTGGTAATCTGCAGGTCGATATCAGCCACACCAAAACAACATTGGGTTGGCAGCCACCGATATCGCTGGAGGAAGGGATTAAACGTTGTTTTATTGAGGATAAAGAAGGATGTTGATTCGAGCGCTTGATTTTTGTGCAGCATTTTTGGGCTTGTTATTGATTTGGCCTATTTTGTTGGTCGTCACCTTGATTGGCCTGTTTGATACTGGCTCGCCAATTTTTATACAAGAACGTGTCGGACGACATAAGAAGCCTTTCAAGTTGATTAAATTTCGCACCATGTCGGTCGATACCCAGTCGGTGGCTAGCCACTTGGCGAACACAAGTTCGATCACCAAGCTAGGAGCTTTTTTACGCAAGACTAAAATTGATGAACTTCCACAGCTGATCAATGTGCTTAAAGGTGAGATGAGCTTGGTTGGGCCGCGACCGAATCTCTTTAATCAGGATGAGCTGATTAAAGAGCGTGACGCCTTGGGAATTTATGAAGTATTACCAGGGATTACCGGCTTGGCACAGGTACAAAATATCGATATGTCGACCCCTGCGCTGCTCGCCAAAACAGATCGGCATATGATCGATACCCTCACCTTAACTAGCTACTTTCGTTATATTATTATGACAGCAACTGGCAGTGGCGCTGGCGATGCGGTTGGATCGAAATAGTATTGCGTCGAGTTGCTCCACCTAATATTCCTTAACGTTATTAATGAGATGGTGCTATTATGTTGACCTCTTTCTTGGCTATCCCCCGTGTTTATAAACGGGGGATTAGTGTCTGCGCTGATCTGCTATTGCTAACTTTGGCATTCTGGGGTGGTTATTGGGTGCGGCTGGATGCCAATATTCCATTGCAGAGTGTGTTGCACTGGCAAATGCTGGGGTTGTTGCTGCCGATCACCATCGTAATCTTTATACGCTTAGGGCTGTATCGCGCGGTATTGCGCTATGTAGGTTTCAAGGTGTTGTGGACGGTGTCACTTGGTGTTCTCCTCTCGACCATGTCTTTGGTCATGCTTGCGTTTTTTATGGGGGTTCCACTTCCTCGTACGGTATCTGTTATCTATTTTGCTTTTTCGGTGTTGCTAATCGGTGGTGTGCGGCTGTTTTTCCGGGCGCTGGTTCAACGCAGTGGACAACAACGAGTGGCGGTACTTATTTATGGTGCAGGTTCTTCCGGGCGGCAGTTGCAACTTGCGTTGAATCAAGGTCAGGAGTACCTGCCAGTGGCGTTTGTTGACGATGATTCCGCATTGGTTAAGACCGTGATTCAGGGGGTTAACGTTTACAGTACTGACTCTATCGAGGCATTGATTGAGCGCTTTGATATTAAAAAGATTTTGTTGGCCATGCCAAGTGCTTCGCGTAGTGTCAGGCAAGCGGTGATCAATCGACTGGAACAGTGCCCATGTGAAGTTCTCTCTATCCCTGGTATGGCAGATCTGGTTGAGGGGAGTGCTCATATCGATGAGCTCAAAGAGGTCAGTATTGAGGATTTGTTGGGGCGTGATGCGGTTGCCCCAATCCCTGAACTGATCAATGCCAATATATCTGGCAAACGGGTGATGGTGACGGGAGCGGGTGGCTCCATCGGCTCTGAATTGTGTCGCCAGATAATCCGTTGCAACCCTGCGCAACTAGTGTTGTTTGAGCTTTCTGAATATGGCCTATATGCCATTGATAAAGAGCTGCAAGAAATCAGCCGGCAAGAAGGGTTGCAGGTTGAGATAGTGCCACTGCTGGGGTCGGTGCAGCGGCAACATCGCTTGCAAGCGGTTATGAGTACCTTCCAAATCCAGACTGTTTACCATGCAGCTGCTTACAAGCATGTCCCCTTGGTTGAATACAACGTGGTGGAGGGGGTGCGCAATAATGTTTTTGGCACTCTTTATTGTGCACAGGCGGCTATCAGGGCCAAGGTTGAAACCTTTGTGTTGATTTCGACTGATAAGGCGGTGCGTCCCACTAATACCATGGGTACCACAAAGCGATTAGCCGAACTGGTGCTGCAATCGTTGGCTGCTGCGCAGCAGCAAACCCGTTTTTGCATGGTGCGTTTTGGTAACGTTCTGGGCTCGTCTGGTTCTGTTGTGCCACTGTTTCGTAAACAGATCCGGGATGGTGGTCCTTTGACTTTGACCCACCCAGACATCATTCGTTATTTCATGACCATTCCTGAAGCGTCACAGCTGGTGATCCAGGCTGGTGCCATGGGGCAGGGGGGGGATGTGTTTGTGTTGGACATGGGGGAGCCGGTCAAAATCATTGATTTGGCGCACCGGATGATCCGTTTGAGTGGCCTGAAGCTCAAGAGTGACAAATACCCCACTGGTGATATCGAGGTTAAGATCACCGGCTTGCGCCCCGGTGAGAAGCTGTTTGAAGAGCTGCTAATTGGTGAGCAGATTGAGGGCACTGCCCATCCCCGGATCATGAAAGCCTCAGAGTCGATGTTGCCATGGCCACAACTGCGGGCGTTTTTAGCCGAGCTCGATAGCGCGTGTTTCCGCTTCGATCATGAGCAGATCCGTAGCCTGATGTTAAGTATGCCGACCGGTTTTAATCCTACCGACGGGATCTGCGATCTGGTATGGCAGGCAAAAAACACTTTGCCGTATGAACCCTGTCTGAGTGTGGTCGAGGATATTGACTTTCTGAATTCAGAGAGTCATCAGCCAATATATTAAGCAGTATGTTTGTTTCGTGGTGACGGATGAACGTCTTACGTAATCAACGTATAACCATCGGGTAGACCATATCTTGGATGCAGATTTGGGCGAATTGATGTGGATCCCTCTTGGGTTTGCTCATGGTTTTTATGTACTCAGTGATAGTGCAGATGTCTTTTATAAGTGTACCGGCTATTATCAGCAGGGTGATAAGGTATGCATCCGTTGGGATAACCCCCGCTGATAATAGATTGGCCTCAGTGGTCACTCTCTTTATCTGATAAAGACCACCAGGCCCGAATTTTGTTGGGTGCGTTTAAGCACACACCATGTTTTCATATTTTATTATTCATAACCAAGAGAGATATATGAGCGAAAAAACGCCGGTCATTCCCAATCAGTGGGGACAAGTACAAGCCTCAGACGAGATCGATCTGCGCGAGTTGATGTCGGTGTTATGGCGACAGAAGGTATTTATCCTGCTGGTCACTCTTCTATTTGCTGTTGCAGGTATTGTTTACGCCATGACTGCGCGTCAGGTATGGACCAGTCAGGCCCTTATTTCGGAGCCGTCAGTTTCTCAAGTTGAGGCCCTACAATTGGCTGTAGATAAAATACAGGCAATAATGTCCAGCAACAGCAACAGCAACAGCAACAGCAACAGCAACGGAGCGCCTCCATCGACTGCTGCATTTTCTTCGCTTGAGAAACCCGCCATTTACCAGAGCTTTATTTCAGCTTTTAATAGTATGAATAATAAGCGGGCCTTTCTGACGCAAGAAGGTGTCTACGCAGCAGAGATAGAGAAATCTGAGGTTTCCGATAAGCGTAGTGAACGTGCACTAATGAGTAAGTTAGCTGAATCCATATCTGCTAGGGCTATAGATAAAGCAAGTCAAGATATGACGTTGAGTTTTGCTGCTGAAACTCCTGAACTGGCTCAACAGCGATTGGTGAAGTACATCGACTTTGTCCAGCAGCAACAACTTAAAAGCAAAAATGCAGAATTGAAATCTATATGGCAAAACAAAATAAAGGCTCTGACCACACAATACGATAGTGTCAAGGCTGATACGTTGCTTAGAAGACAGGAGGAACTCCAGCGGGTTGGCTATAGTCTGCGTATCAGTAAGGCTGCTGGTGTGGATACGCCTCTTGAGAGGATTGATAGTCAAGAGATTTTCAACATTCAGCTAGGTGCGAAAGGTTTAGCTGAAAAGCTAAGCATATTGAATGAGATTAAAGATCCTGAACTGCTTAACCCGGAATTAGGACTGATTCGTCTGCAATTAAGTAGTTTAAAAGCGTTGAAACTTCAAGATGCCGAATTTGTATCGTTTAACATGATCGATTCACCAGAAGAACCGTTTACTCGTGATAAACCCAAGCGTCCATTAATTGTTGTATTGGCCACTCTGCTTGGTGGCATGCTGGGTGTTGCTATCGTGCTGGTACATCATGCTTTTCGTCGGCCAGAAGTGGCGTAATGTTAGTGGTTGATTGAATGGAGGGGGGCTGTTTGCCCCCTTTCTTTTTATCTATCTCTTCGGTGCCTTGACAATGTTGGGGGCCTAAGGAGCTGGGTTGTGACGTTAACGCGAATTATGGTGATTTTAAGCATGCTCTATTGGTTGTTGGGCATGCACTTTTTTATGCACAACCCCGGTGGTGCTGGACTCTATCTGCCCTTTAATGCATGGGGATGGGTTTTTGCCAGCCTGATGATTGGCATGGGGTTGTGGCAGGTGACTCTGCGTCAACATATCACTTTTTCTCCATTGCAGGCTGCACTATGGTTTGGGGCCTTGCTGCTGCTGTTGCCCATGGTTTACCCGGGATTTGAGCTGAAAGATTATGCCATTCCCCGTTTACTGGGATTATTTGCTGGCCTGCTGTTTCTATTTGGCTTTTACCAGTGGAGATTGACGCGCCAGCAGCGTGATAGCTTGCTCTATCTCATATTGATTGCGATAGCGATAGAGGCGCTGCTAGGGCTTGTTCAGTTTTATCTGCTGACTCCCGGAAACTGGATTGGGTATGACACCAAGGTAAATCGTCCCTACGGTATTTTCCAGCAACCTAATGTGATGGCCATTTTTATGGCAACGGGGATGGCTCTGGCGATCTGGTTGGAGTTACGAAGTGATGACTCACGAGTACTGATGGGTTTGCGTTATGGTGTCATATTCTCAACTGTATTGCTGTTGGTGGTGTTGCAATCTCGAGTAGGCCAGTTGGGTGGATTGTTGGCGCTGCTTATGTTGCTGCCACAACTTAGGCAACAACGAAAAATTAGACTCATATTGGGCCTTGTGTTCTTGGGCATTATTTTAGGCCTTTTATCCCAGTATTTGATGGCAGGCGTAAAGCGTGGGTTGGAGATCTACCAGTCTGGCGGAATGCGCTCTATTTACTGGCCCTACGCATTGAAGCTGGTGAGTGAACAACTTTGGACAGGATGGGGCTACGGTAGCTTCGAGTCCGTTTTTCTCCATCATTATATGGCCGATAAAGCAGTGAATCCGGCCATGGTACAAATTGAGTACAACCTGGATCATCCCCACAATGAATTCTTGTATTGGGCTGTGGAGGGAGGACTCGCTCCGATGCTCGGTATGCTGATAATGGGCGGAGCGTTGTTATGGCGTCTTTCGTGTGCACCGGGGAAAAATGCCATGGCCATGCTGGCTCTGGTGACTCCTATTTTGCTTCATTCCCAGACTGAATACCCCTTTTACCATGCCATCGTATTGTGGTGGTTGCTATTGACGCTTGTCTATTTAATTGATGTTGAAGTGGAAGAGGTGAATATAGCAACCAGAAGCCAAACAACTTGGTGGGAGTGGGCTTATCGGCCCTGGTTCTTGCTGCGTTTTGTGGCGATTACCATCCCTTTATTGATTGTTCCCTTTATGCTAACAGCTCTGCATACCGCCTGGGTGGTGACCAAGTATGAAAGAGGGGGCTATAAGGAACCGACTCTGCTGCTGGATATCGTCAATCCCATGGCGTGGTTGACTCGGGTCGAATTTGACGTCAATTCGGTGCGGTTGATGGTGGGTCTGCAAACCAATAACAAGGCTGAACTGGAGGCCTATCTGGAGTGGGGGCAGGCTTTTGTACGACATACACCACGGGCCAATATTTACGCCAACATGGTGGTTGCCCTTAATGCCCTCGGGCGTACGGATGAAGCAAACACCATGCGTCGGGAAGCTCTGCAACTCTATCCTGATGATCCTCTGCTCACAAAATCAGCGGCCAAGTCGGTGATCACCGGCGTTGATCAGCCTGCTGAAAGTGACGCCAGGGCTAAATAAAGTAATTGTTGAGCTACCAAAGCCTGCTTCTGTCAAGAGCAGGCTTTTTTTGTTGTCGTGCTTGAGGGACGGCTGCCATATTCTTCTGGTCGGGCTGGCTGTGTCGGGTAATGATGCTTGATGCCTGCCATTAATCGCAAAGGTTACCCCAAAAGGAGTGGGTGAGTATTCAACGGATTGATTTTAATCGGTTATTGCCAGGGTTTCATTTGGTTGCTATATATTGAGGCTCAGCCTCGCAATAGCGGCATGCAAATCAGAGATAAGTAAAACACAGGTGTTTAATATGCTGGTGATGTTAAAAAGGAGCTGTGTTATCTAGGGCGAATGATTGCCTGGCATCTGTTGTGACATTGCTTCAGCGCCCCTGTGGCTATGCTGAATGGAGTATTAATGGGGTATGTAATAGTGTGCTTTGCGATGAATCCGATGGTCATTTCTGATTGACGCCGAACTTTTTCTTTCTATGGTTTTGTTATCAATCGTGGTTGCTGTCGATAGACTATGGTAAAAATGGACTCTAATACAGAAAAACTGTATGTCGTTATGAATTGTCCATGCTATTCTGAAACTGTTATCCCTGTGATCGATTTTTTGTGAGGAAATAATGAACGAGTTTCTGAAAGTTCTGCTGAACATTCGCAGTCTGCGTGCCGCTATTCGTGAGCTGCCATTTGAGCAGCTGCTGGAAGCTAAAGAGAAGTTTGATCTGGTTTATCAAGAGCGCGCCGACTCTGTTGAGCAGGAGCGTGCCGAGCAGGAAGAGCGCCAGCGCAAACTGAATGAATTCACCGAAATGCTGCAGCAAGCAGGTATTGATCCCCGTGAATTGCTGGCTACTGCGGCTGCTCCGGCTGCTACTGGTACCACCAAGAGCAAGCGTGCTCCGCGTCCGGCCAAATACAAGTATGTAGAAGATGGCCAGGAAAAAACCTGGACTGGCCAGGGCCGTATGCCTAAAGCCATTGCAGCTGAAGTTGCACTGGGCAAAGATCTGAGCGAGTTTCTGCTCTAATTTGTTGCGCCAAGCAATCTGATAATGCCGCCTTTGAGCGGCATTATTTTTGTGCGTTATTAATGTTAACCGATGTCTCTATTCGTTATTTGATTCTCTCTTGACTCCTCTCCATTCCTTTTCTTTCGGCTTTCCCTCCCCAGGATAAATATCTGTGTCGTGATTAATTTTATGATGCGTTCCGGTATCGGCGAACCATGTAGTTTTGCAGGAGACAAAAGAGGCTGTACATTCGTAGCCATTAGCGCTTGCGTGCTATTGCACGTTATCTCTGACTTTTTTGATGGGGTTTGGTAGAAGAAAAAAGGATGGGATGTTGAAGAACCGGCACACTCGCCAAGGATAATGAGTAATGTGCGGGGGAGTGGCAATAATAAGGCCCCGATCTGGCAACAACGCGGGGCCTTATGTTTATTGGGCGAGTGGGGCGTCTGTGCCCCCAATGGCCTGGTAAATTCTGGTCATCACGTTGAGTAGCTCTTTTTGTTGGGCGAGCAGGCTCTGTTCTGCCTCCCACAAGCGATTCTGCTCATCCAGCCAGGTCTGCACACCGGTGGCGCCCGCCTCGAAGCGCGCTCGGGCCAGCCGTTCAGACTCGTTGGCATAACCCAGCTGTTCCTGGAGATAGGCGAGTCGTTGCTGGCCATGATGGCGGGCCGCCAGATTGTCTTCGACTTCGACCAGCGCCGTATAGAGCTGCTTGCGAAACTCGGTCTCGGCGATCTGGTAATCAAGCGCTGAGCTGTCGATGGCGAGCCGGGTGCGGTTGTACTCAAGGAAGGGAAGAGCCAGGCTTGCCCCCAGTGTCCCGACCGGATTTTGCAGCACCTGAGCCAGCCTGTCCGACGCCGTGCTGGCGTTGCCGGTCAGGGTCAGCGACGGGTAGAAGCTGGCGCGGATCTCATCCCCCTTGGCGAGGGTCTTGCGCAGTCGCAGCTCCGCCGCCTTCACATCCGGGCGACGGGCCAGCAGATCGGCGGGAATGCCGACAGCCAGTTCGGGGATGGGCTGAAGCGCAAGACTGGTGGGGGCATACGCCAAGGGGCCGCTGTTACGCCCCAGGAGTAGCCTCAGGGCGTTGCTGGCCTGCTCTTGCTGGGTTTTCAGCGACGCCAGCTCGGCGTGCTTGCCTGCAACCTGTTGACGAGTCTGGGCCAGATCGAGCCGGGTTATGGCGCCGGCGCGGTATTTGGCCTCGGTCAACCGTTCGGTGCGCACCAGGTTGGCCAGTTGCTGCTCGCCAAGGGTGATGGCCGAGCCGAGATAACCCTGCTGCCAATATTGCTCCAGCGTCTTGCCAATCAGCATCAGACGGGTACTGGCCAGATCCTGTTCGCTGGCGGCTGCCTCCCAGCTTGCCTGATCCCGCACCGATGCCAGCTTGCCCCACAGGTCTACCTCATAACTGAGGCCGAGAGCGGGCCCCAGTGTGCTGCTGGAACTCCCCGTCTTCAGGTTCTTGTTAGCGCTGGCATCAAGGCTGCCAGTGACCGAGGGGGTGAGGTTGGTATAGGCCTGCTCTGCGCCAAGCTGTGCGTTTTTGAGCTTGAGTGCGGCGACGTGCATATCCGGATTGGCGGCCAGCACGGTCTCGACCAGGCGGTCGAGCTGAGGGTCATGGAATCCCTGCCACCAGGCCCCTGATTGCGCTACCTGTTGGGTGTCATACGCCTGTTGCCACTGGGGCGCGATAGCCAGCTCGGGTCTTTGATAGCTGCTGTGCTGGCTGCAGCCGCCGAGGGCCACGCACAGAGCCAACCAGGATAATTTGTACATTGTTATTCCCTCGCCAGTGCGACCACGGGGTCGAGCCGCGCCGCATTGCGCGCCGGCAGATAACCGAACAGGATCCCGATGAGTGACGAGCAGCCGAAGGCCATCAGGATGGAGAAGAGCGAAAACTGCATCTGTATGGTGTCGACCAGCAGGGAGAAGACCACACCAATGCCGAGCGCGAGCGCGACGCCGAAGATGCCCCCCAGCAGGCTGACCATCACGGCTTCGATCAGGAACTGCTGCAAGATGTCCGATTGACGTGCCCCCACGGCCATGCGAATGCCGATCTCGCGGGTGCGTTCCACCACGGAGACCAGCATGATGTTCATCACCCCCACACCGCCGACGATCAGCGAGATCACGGCGATGGCCGAGACCATCAGGGTCATGGTGGCCGTGGTTTTCTCCACCGACTTGATGATGCTGTCGCTGCTGAAGGTGAAGAAATCTTTCACTCCGTGGCGCTTGGTGATCAGCTCGATCACCGCCTGTTCGGCCAGCGCCGGCTGGATGCCATCCTTGACCCGTATGGTGATTTGGCTGAAGTGGCGCTGGGAGATGAGGCGGCTCATCACGGCGCTATAGGGGAGCCAGACATTGACCGACTGGCTGCTGGGGCCAAAGCCGGTCTCCTGGGAAACGACCCCAATGATGCGTACCGGCAGGGTGCCGACCAGCACCACCTTGCCAATGGGATCATCCTTGCCGAGCAGGCTGGGAATGCTCTTCTGGTCTACCACGGCCACGGCCGAACGCTGTTGTATGTCTCGCCATTCCAGTAAGCGACCACTTACCAATGTCATGCCCTTGACCTTGAAGTAGTCGTTGCCGACCCCGGTTACATTGCCGCTGCTGGTCTTGTTGCGATAGCGAAGTTGTCCCGAGCTGATGATCTCCGGGCTGGCACCTGCCAGATAGGGTTGTCCCAGCAAGGCATCGAGATCCCCCTGGTTGAGGGTCTGGATGCTGGCCATCTTTTCATCTCCCCACCCCTTGCCCGGGAAGATCTCTATGGTGTTGGTTCCCATCGCATTGATCTGCTCGATCACCTTGGTGCGGGCTCCCTGGCCGAGGGCCACCACGCTGACGACCGCCGCGATGCCGATGATGATGCCCAGCATGGTGAGAAAGGTGCGCATCCGGTGGGCCAGCATGGCATGCAGGGCCATCCGGCCAGCTTCCCGATAGCGATCCCAGTCAAGGCTGGCTCCTCCCTGACTGGCAACGGGGAGGGGGATGGTCGATGGGGAAGCCTGTTCGCGCTGACCACTGTCCTGCTGAATGCAGCCATCCTTGAGGGTGATGATGCGATCCGCATGGTTGGCGACCCCCATGTCGTGGGTGACCAGTATGATGGTGTGGCCCAGGGCATGAAGCTCCTTGAGGATGGCCATCACCTCCTTGCCGCTCTGGCTGTCCAGCGCACCGGTTGGTTCATCGGCCAGGATCACCTCGCCACCATTGGCCAGCGCCCGGGCGATACTGACTCGCTGTTGCTGGCCGCCGGAGAGCTGTCCCGGGGTATGGTGGCGACGCTCGTCAAGACCCAGTCGCTCCAGCAGCTGCTTCGACCTGGCCTGACGAGCCTGACGTTCGGTGCCGGCATAGACGGCGGGGATCTCCACGTTGGCGGCGGCGTCCAGATGAGGCAGCAGGTGATAGCGCTGAAAGATAAAACCGAAGTGATGGCAGCGCAGGCGCGCCAGTGCCAGGGCATCCAGGGTCGCCGTGTCCTGGCCACGAAACAGGTACTGGCCGCTGCTGGGCCGATCGAGACAGCCAAGCAGATTCATCAGGGTCGACTTGCCGGAGCCGGAGGCCCCGACGATGGCGATCATCTCGCCAGCCTGAATGGTCAAGTCGAGGGGATGGAGCACGGTGACTTCCTGCTCGCCGCTCTGGTAACGGCGCTCGACCCCTTTTAGCTGGATCAGGGGCGGCTGGTTCAGCGGCTCGCTCATAACATCATGCCTTCTTCTTTTTCCGCTACGGGCGCGCCGTGGTTGAGCTGCACTTCGTCCTGCTCCGTCAGCCCGCTTACCACCTCGATGCGGATCTCGTCCTTCATCCCGGTCTTGATGCGGCGAGTCTCACCGGGAGCGCCGTCCCTGACGAGGGTTACTTCATATTCGTCGTTAGCCACCTGCTTTCCGAGCGCGGTCTGCGGCAGAGTGAGTACCTGCTTGCGCTCGCCGAGCACTATGGTCACCTGGGTGGTCATGGCCACGCGCAGAGCATGATCCGGATTGGGCACATCAAACAGGGCGTAGTAGTAGACGGCAGCATTGCTGGTGGTACTGGTGGTGGTGACCTGTTCGTTGATATTGGTGGGGGCCAGCTCCACGGCTCGCAGGGTGCCCTGATAACGGGTGTCCGGATCGCCTATCAGGGTGAAATAGACCGGCATGCCCGCTTTCACCTTGGTAACGTCGGCTTCCGAGATCTGGGCCTTGACCGTCATGGTGTCGAGATTGGCCAGTTTCAGCAGGGTTGGTACCGTCTGGCTGGCGGCCAGGGTCTGACCCTGACGGGTGACTATGCTAATGACGGTGCCATCCATGGGGGCCAGGATCTTGGTGTAACCCAGCTCGGTCTGGGCCCGTTCCACCTTGATACGGGCACTGTCGATATTGGCCTGGCTGTTTTGCAACTCGGCGCGCGTGACGGCGAGTTGAGCTTCGGCACTCTCCAGATCGGCGCGAGAGCTGGCCTCCTGCCTGAACATCTCTACCTGACGGCGCCAGGCCAGCTCGTACTGTTTGAGCTGGGCTTGCTTGATCTTGAGTTGGGCGAGGTTGCTGGCGAGCTCGGCTTCGGCCGTTTTCAGATTGTTCTGGGCGATGAGAGGGTCAATCTCGGCCAGCAGATCCCCCTTGTTGACCTGAGCGCCATCCTCGACGGCCAGGCGGGTCACCTGACCGGAAACCTGTGCTCCCACATCCACCTGCTCGATGGCTTGCAACACGCCGCTAGCCAGTACGGTTTGGCTAATGTCTTCCCGGGTGACTTTGGCGGTGAGCATCTCGGTGGCTGGTTGGCTTGGCCAGGCCAGCCAGCCGATGAGGGCCGCGACGAACAGGGTAGAGAGCGCCAGGGCTGTGCGCTTGGGACTTGGGGTCATGGATCACCTGACTGAAAACGGAATAAGAGAAGTGCCGCGAGTATCCTGCAGCAAAGCCTTGCCAATGAACAGCCACAAATATGTAAGCAAAATTATGCGCTTATCTGTCAGTAAGCGAAGTAATTGGGAAGGGGAAGCTGATAGACGGGGATTGAGAGAAAAAAGCCCCGCCATCAGGCAGGGCTCGGGAGAGTTCAGGCTGTGGCTCAGGCCTTGGCCAGCAGCTCCATGACCCAGGGCAGGCCCTGCTTCTTGCGGCTGACGAAGCCCGGATGGAAGCAAGATTCGGTGGGGACCTTGGGATGGGCGGTAAAGTGAATGCGGCTGGCGGCAGCGGTAAGATCAGTCACCATCAATACGAAGAAGTCGAGCCCTTCGCTTGCCACGCGCGCGGCCATCTCTTGCTGCAATGCCGGGAGATGTTCGGCCAGCTGCTGCTCACTGCCCACCTCGATCTGGCTCATGATGAAGCTGCAACCTTCGGCCTGGAACGCTTTCTCGTCCTGTTGCAGCAACTGGGCCGGAGTCAAGCCGCTCAAATCGGTCTTGGCTATCAGCAGTTGTTGGCCAAATTCGGCCAGAGAGACCTCGGCCAGCTCGGCCAGACGCTCGCAGGCGATCTTGTCCTGCTCTGTGGTGGTGGGGGAGGTGAGGCAGAGGGTGTCACTCATGATGGCACCCAGCATCAGGCAAGCCTGGCTGCGGGTCACTTGACCCTGTTGGCTCAGCAGCTCGAAGGCGATGGTGCAGGTGCAGCCCACGGCGCGGATCCAGGCATCCAGCGGCGATTGGGTGATCAGGGTGCCGAGGCGATGGTGATCCACCAGGCCCAGTACGTTGGCCTGTGCCAGGGTCGCGGGGCCCTGTTCCAGATCACTGAAATCCACCAGCCAGACATCTTCACCGGCAAGATCCCGGGTCAGCAGTTCGGGTTCGGCAACGCCGGCTTGCTCCAGGATGAAACGGGTTTCGGTGCGCAGGTCGCCCAGGCGCCATGGGGTGGCTTGACGCCCCTGGGCATTGAGCCAGTCGGCGATGACCAGGGCGCTGCAGATACTGTCGCTATCAGGATTCTTGTGACCAAAAACGTGGATCATAGACAAAGCCTCACAATGGGATACCCAAAAAGGGGGCGGGTACTATGCGAAATCCCGGAAATGAAGGCAACCTGAACCCCCTTGGATGTTGCTGCCTGCTTGGCCTTACTCGCACTTTCATTGATCTGGGTCGGTGATCCGGCGACTCAGGGTCGTTGTGAACAGGCACCATGACACCCCCTTGGTGCGGGTCGTCATGGTGCAGGGAGGAGGATGAGTCGTGTAGGAGATCAGGCCCGCAACAACTCGCGCGCATTGGCCAGGGTAATGTCGGTGATCTGATCGCCTCCCAGCAGGCGGGCCAGTTCATTGAGGCGGGCCGACTGATCGAGGGCACACATCTGGGTTTCGGTGGTTTTGCCATCGGTATGCTTGCTCACCACCATGTGCTGGTGGCCATTGCCCGCTACCTGGGGCAGGTGCGTGACCACCATCACCTGGGTCGACTCGCCGAGCTGGCGCAACAGGCGCCCTACCACGGCGGCGGTCGGGCCGCTGATCCCCACGTCAACCTCATCGAAGATCAGGGTGGGAGTGGAGACCTTGCGGGCGCTGATCACCACGATGGCGAGGCTGATGCGCGACAGCTCGCCGCCGGAGGCCACCTTGCCAAGGGGCTGGATCGGCTGGCCCGGGTTGGTAGTGACCATGAACTCCACCCGATCGATCCCCAGAGGCGAGAGACTGCTCTGGGCATCGGGGCGCACCTCGATGGCGAAACGGCCATCTGGCATCGCCAACTCGTGAATGCTGGTGGTGACCTGGGCGGCCAGCTCCTGCGCATAGCGCTGACGGCTCTGACTCAGGGCCTCGGCCGACTGCAGAAACGCCTGGCGGGCGGCGGCCAGTTCATCTTCCATTCCTTCGAGGCGCTCCTCATCGGAGTTGAGGCGGGCGAGATCGCAGGCCAGCTCCTGATGGTGCAGCGCCAGCTCCGCCGGTTTGACATGATGCTTGCGGGCCAGGTTGATCGCTCTTGAGAGGCGGGTCTCCAGCTCGTTGAAGCGCTCGGGATCCAGCTCCAGCCGATCCAGATAGCTGCGCAGCTCGCTATGGCTCTCCTGCACCTGGATGAGAGCATTGTTCAGCATCTCCAGCACCGGATTGAGGCGGCTGTCCATACCAACCAGTCCCTCGGCCTTGTCGACGGCGACCTGCAGCAGGCCGGCGATGGTGGTGTCATCGTTGTCATAGAGCAGATCCAGGCAGAAGCCGCACTCCTGCATCAGCTCGGTGCCGTTGGCCAGGCGCTGGTGCTCTTCCTCTATCTCTTCAAACTCCCCCGGTTGCAGGGCAAATTCATCGAGCTCCTGCACCTGGTATTCGATGAGCTGGCGGCGGGCCTCCCGCTGCTGCTGCTCGGCTTTCAATCGGTTGAGCTCGTTTTGCAGCTGGCGCCATTGCTGGTAGTGCTGGCGTACCTCGTCGAGCAGCAGGTGATGGCCGGCGTAGCCATCCAGCAGGGCGAGCTGGTAGTCCGGCTTGAGCAGCAGCTGGTGGGCATGCTGGCCGTGCACGTTGACCAGCCGCTGGCCGAGGTTCTTGAGCTGGGTGAGGGGCACGGGCACCCCGTTGATGTAGCTGCGCGAGCGTCCCTCGGCGGAGATGACCCGGCGCACTATGCACTCCCCTTCGTTTTCCAGCTCGTTGGTGGCAAGCCAGGCGCGGGCGGCCGGGTTGCCATCGAGCTGGAAGCGGGCACTGACTTCGCTTTTGTCGCTCCCCGGGCGCACCATGCTGGCCTCGGCCCGCTCGCCAAGGCACAGGCCGAGGGCGTCGATGGCGATGGATTTGCCGGCGCCGGTCTCGCCTGTGATGCAGGTCATGCCCGGTTGCAAATCGAGTTCGAGAAACTTGACGATGGCGAAGTTGTTGACGGTCAGCTGGGTCAGCATGGTCTCATCCTGTATGGGTCAACATTACTGTTTATGTATCCAGTATATACTGGTCTTATATACAGTAAAGAGGCGCTGCCATTTTTAACAGGGCAGGCCACCAGACGGGTGGCCTGCGGGATTGCAGAAAGGTGAAGATTAGTGGAAGGCTGACATCAAATCTGGGTGGGCGGCGATCACCTCGTCCAGTGCCTGTTCCAGTCGGTGGCCGCTGGTAATGAGGGGATTCAGTACCAAGGCACGCCAAGCCGTATGGCGATTGCCGGTGATGGCGGCCTCGATGGTGAGCTGCTCGAACTCCTTCATCAACTGCAGCAGGCGCAAGGTGTCTTGCGGGAAGGGGGCCACATTAAGCGGAAGCGGACCCGACTTGGTGATGAGAGAGCTCACTTCCACGGCACTCTCGTCCGGCAGACCGCTGATAGCGCCGTTGTTGCGGATGTTGACGTGCATGATGATACGCTTGTCGTTGTGGATGGCACTCATCAGCTCACACGCGGCCTCCGAGTAATACTGGCCGCCGCGTCCTTCCAGCGCTTTGGGCTTCTCGGTGAGATCCGGGTTGCGATAGAGCTCGAACAGCTGCTGTTCGATGGTCTTGACCACCTCACCCCGGGTGCCTTCGCCGCTGGCCTCCCCGAGCTCCTGTTTGAGGATATCGTCGCTCATGTAGTAGTAGCGCAGATAGGCACAGGGGATCATGCCCAGATTGGCCAGCAGATCCTTGGGCCAGGCAAAGGGGGGGATATTGCGCGGTACCAGCGGATCGTGTCCTTGTGCGATCCGGGCAATCACCTCGCCGAGTTTGTTCTCGCCCTGATGCTGAATCTGGCGCACGAAGATGAAATGGTTGAGTCCGGCCACCTGCATGATGAACTCCTGCTCGTCATGACTCTCCAGCAGAGTGGCGACCCCTTTTTGCATGATCACTGGCACGTTGCACAGCCCAACCGCCTTTATCTTGCTGTGGCGCAATATGGCTTCGGTCACCATGCCCGACGGGTTGGTGAAGTTGAGCAGCCAGGCATCAGGGCAGAGGCGTTCCATGTCGGCGGCGATCTGCAGAGCGATGGGGATAGTCCGGCAGGCGTTGGCAAAGCCGCCCAGTCCGTTGGTTTCCTGGCCGATCAGGCCGTATTTCAACGAAATCCGCTCATCGCTGATGCGCGCTTCCAGGCAGCCGGCGCGAAACTGGGAGCAGACGTAGTCGGCCCCGTACAGTGCCTCTTCCCGATCCAGCCGGGTTTCAACCCGTACCGCCAGCCCAGCCTTGGCCAGCATGCGGCGGGTGAGGGCTGCGATGATCTCCATTTTCTCGCGACCATCGTCGATGTCGACTAGCCAGAGTTCGTGCAGCGGTAACTCGTACTGACGCTGGAGCAACCCTTCGATCAGCTCCGGGGTGTAGCTAGAGCCTGCACCGATGATCACAATCTTGAGTCCGTTTTTCATTGTCCACCTCATGAACAGGGATAGGGATGGACCCTATTAAAGGGGGAGCCTGGCGGGCGGACAAACGAAATAAGGGGTGGTATGGATTAGCCTGTTTAATGCATAAGGAGAAATGTCATACTGATGACCTGCGTCGCAACAAGCGTCATTACGAGGTTATCCATGCTGGTACAACAGAATACCCTGGCCCTGCTGCACACCTTCGAGAGCACGGCCCGTTACCTCAGTTTCACTCGTGCCGCCGAGGAGATGAACCTCACGCAGGGGGCCATCAGCCACCGCATTCGCCATCTAGAAGGGTTGTTGGGTTTTCGTCTGTTTATTCGCCTGACCCGCAAGTTGGAGTTGACTGAAGAGGGGGCACGACTGCTGGCGACCCTGAGCCATTCTCTGCGCCAGATCAACGAAGAGATTGAAGATATCCGGGCTCAGGATCTGCGAGGGACGCTCCATGTCGGTGTTGCTCCGACGCTGGGGCTCAACTGGCTGATGCCAAGGCTACCCCGTTTCCAGCAGCGCTGGCCCGGGCTGAACGTGATGATGCGGGTTCGGGCCGGGGCGGTGGATTTCAACGAGGAGCGGGTGGATCTCGCCATCTACTACGGTGCGATCCGCTGCAGTGATCTGCACCGGGAGCTGTTGATGGAGGAGCGTCTGGTACCCGTCTGCTCCCCTGCCTATGCCGAGCGGCTGGGGTTGCTGCAGGAACCGGCACGGTTGACTGAGGCCTGTTTTATCCATGCCTCGGAATCGACCGATGTGCAGCAGCTCTTCTCGGAGTGGCGCCTCTGGTGCGATGGTTCTGGTATGACATTGCCCTACGATCAGTGTCACTACGGTTTCAATCACTACCAGATGGCCCTGCAGGCGGCGCAAGGTGGCATGGGGGTCGCTATGGGGAGGGAGGTTCTGGTGCGCAACTTGCTGGAGCAGGGCGTGCTGGTGGCGGTAGGAGGCCCGGCGGTGGCTGCCGGGCGCAATTATGAGCTGATCTCTCCATTGGAGAACCGCGAGCGACCGCGCTTTCGTGCCTTTAGCGACTGGCTGCGCAGTGAAGTGGCGCTCAGCCAGTCAGCTCATGACCTTGCCCCTTAAAACAGCTTGCTGCCCCAGCCGAGCTTGTTGCGCAGTACGTGGAAGTAGCTGTAATCGAGGGGATGTACCAGATGCAGCTGGTGGTGGCTCTTCTTGATGAGGATCTCGTCCCCCGGGTGCACCGCCAGGGTGACCTGGCCGTCGCAGCTCACCTGCATGGCGTCATCCTGATTGTCGGGCGAGACCAGCAGGCGCACTTCGCTGTCGGCATCCAGTACGATGGGACGGCTGCTCAGGGTATGAGGAAACATCGGCACCAGCGTGATGGCGTTGAGCTTGGGGGTGAGAATGGCGCCACCGGCCGAGAGTGAATAGGCGGTGGAGCCGGTTGGAGTGGCCACTATGATGCCATCCGAGCGCTGGCTGTACATGAAGCTGCCGTCGATATAGACCTCGAACTCGATCATGTGGGCAATCTTGCCTGGGTGCAGCACCGCCTCGTTCACTGCCAGGTTGCTCGACTTGCGCTCGCCGTGGCGATAGACGGACGCCTCCAGCAGGAAGCGGTGCTCGCTCTTGTAGTGACCGGAGAGCACCTGCTCGAGGGGCAGCAGGTAATCCTGGGGGGAGAGGTCGGTCAGAAAGCCGAGGTTACCCCGGTTCACCCCGATCACCGCCACATCGAAGCGAGACAAGACCCGGGCCGCCCCCAGCATGTTGCCGTCACCGCCGACCACGATGGCGAGATCCGCCTGCTGGCCCAGCTGTACCAGATCCATCACGTCCTCTTCGAGGATCGAGAGGGTCTGGGCGACCCGGCTCTCGACCAGCACCCGGAAACCGCGGGTCGTCAGGTACTGATGCAGGCCGGTCAGCGTCTGGTTGGCTCCTTCATGATGGGGTTTGCCAATCAGGGCGATGGTTTTGAACGGAGAATCCATAGTCTGTCTGATCCACTGGGGTATTGCGGGCCAGTATACAGTGGTTTGTCCCGCTTGTGAGCCGTACGCATGGGATGGAGGGTCTCTATCTCCTTGAACCAGATGGCGAAAGCGTGAACGGGGTCGCAAGGAAAGGCGCACATCCGGCGCCATGAATGACCTTTTTCCCTTGAAAGCCGGGGATCCATCCCCATAATAGCGCCAACATAGTCGGTCTGTTGCCGTCTGGTCGCTCAGCCAGAGGTCAGACCCTCATAAGTAACCCCGCAATTGGAGATGTCATGAACCACGAAGAGCAAAAGGTTGAAGCGATGGAGCAAGTTGAAGCCCAGCCAGTCGAGCCGACCGATGTAGACAGTGAAGTGACAGCCGAGCAGGCACGTATTGCCGAACTGGAAGCGCAGCTGGACGCGGCCCAGCAGGCCTCTGCCGAAGAGCGCGAGCGTGCTATTCGTGCCGTCGCCGAGATGGAAAACCTGCGTCGCCGCGCGGCCCAGGATGTCGAGAAGGCACACAAGTTTGCCCTCGAGAAGTTTGCTGGTGAACTGCTGCCGGTGCTGGACAACCTGGAGCGCGCCATCGAGCTCGCCGACAAGGAAAACGACGCCCTTAAGCCGATGATCGAAGGTGTCGAGCTGACCCTCAAGTCCATGCAGAGCGGCGTGGCCAAGTTCGGTCTGGTGGCGCTGGATCCGACCAACCAGCCGTTTGACCCGAACGCCCACCAGGCGATGAGCATGGTGCCGAGTGCCGACGTGGCACCCAACACCGTCATCGCCGTGATGCAAAAAGGCTACGAGCTGAACGGTCGCGTCATCCGTCCGGCCATGGTGATGGTGTCCAAGTCTGCTGACTGATCATCGTATCCTCACCAAGCCCGCCGCTTGGCGGGCTTTTTGTTTGTCGCGATGCTGTTGCTGGTCGCCAAGGGTATCGGCAAGCCTCCCCTGGCAACGAGCAAGGCGTTCACAGCGGATAAAGAGTACGGTTTTTTAGGGAGAGGGGCTTGAAGCGGCATCTGGCGACCCCATATAGGGAACAAGGCCACGGCGGCACAAAAAAATTTGATGCCGGGAGCTTGAAAGCCGAATTGGCAGCCCCCACCTAGCCGTTAACGCATTGAGGCGAGTCTCTCGCCGGTTTATTCAAAGTATTTGGAGATTTCTCAAATGGGTAAAATCATCGGTATTGACCTGGGTACTACCAACTCCTGCGTCGCTATTTTGGATGGCGACACTGCTCGCGTGATCGAAAACGCAGAAGGTGATCGTACTACTCCGTCCATCATTGCCTATGCCGATGATGGCGAGATCCTGGTTGGTCAGCCGGCCAAGCGTCAGGCCATCACCAACCCGAAAAACACCCTGTTCGCCATCAAGCGTCTGATCGGTCGCCGTTTCGAAGATGACGAAGTGCAGCGTGACCTGAAAATCATGCCGTACGCCATCGCCAAGGCCGACAACGGTGACGCCTGGGTCGAGGTGAAAGGCAAGAAGATGGCACCGCCGCAGATCTCTGCCGAAGTGCTGAAGAAAATGAAGAAGACCGCCGAGGACTACCTGGGCGAGCCGGTGACCGAAGCCGTTATCACTGTTCCGGCCTACTTCAACGACGCCCAGCGTCAGGCCACCAAGGATGCCGGTCGCATCGCGGGTCTGGACGTCAAGCGCATCATCAACGAGCCGACTGCGGCTGCGTTTGCCTACGGCGTGAACAAGGTCAAGGGCGAGCGCAAGGTTGCCGTATATGACTTGGGTGGCGGTACCTTCGATATCTCCATCATCGAGATCGACGAAGTGGAAGGCGAAACCACCTTCGAAGTACTGGCTACCAACGGTAACACCCACCTGGGTGGTGAAGACTTCGACAACCGCGTCATCAACTACCTGGTTGACGAATTCAAGCGCGAGCAGGGTATCGATCTGCGTAACGACCAGCTGGCTCTGCAGCGTCTGAAAGATGCCGCCGAGAAAGCCAAGATCGAGCTCTCTTCTGCCCAGCAGACCGACGTGAACCTGCCGTACATCACCGCAGACGCCACCGGTCCGAAGCACATGAACATCAAGGTGACCCGCGCCAAGCTGGAATCCCTGGTAGAAGACATGGTGAAAGATTCCCTGGAGCCGGTTCGTGTCGCCCTGAAAGACGCCGGTCTGGCAGTAGGCGAGATCGACGACGTCATCCTGGTGGGCGGTCAGACCCGTATGCCGCTGGTTCAGAAGACCGTTGCCGAGTTCTTCGGTAAAGAGCCGCGCAAAGACGTCAACCCTGACGAAGCCGTGGCCATGGGTGCTGCCATCCAGGGTGCCGTACTGTCCGGTGACAAGACCGACGTACTGCTGCTGGACGTGACCCCGCTGTCTCTGGGTATTGAGACCATGGGTAGCGTGATGACTGCGCTGATCGAAAAGAACACCACCATCCCGACCAAGAAGTCCCAGGTGTTCTCTACTGCCGAAGACAACCAGTCTGCCGTGACCATTCACGTGCTGCAGGGTGAGCGCAAGCGCGCCAGCGACAACAAGTCCCTGGGCCAGTTCAACCTGGAAGGCATCCGTCCGGCACCGCGTGGTCTGCCGCAGATCGAAGTGACCTTCGACATCGATGCCAACGGTATCCTGCACGTCTCCGCGAAAGACAAGGAGACCAACAAGGAGCAGAAGATCACCATCCAGGCCTCTTCCGGTCTGTCTGATGAAGAGATCGAACGCATGGTACGCGAGGCCGAAGCCAACGCGGCCGAAGACAAGAAGTTCGAAGAGCTGGTGCAGACTCGCAACCAGGCTGACGGTCTGGTCCACTCCGTGCGCAAGCAGATCACCGAAGCCGGTGATGCCCTGCCTGCCGACGACAAGACCAAGATCGAAGCCGCGGTCAGCGAGCTGGAAGCTGCCCTCAAGGGTGACGACAAGGCTGCCATCGAAGCCAAACAGCAGGCTCTGCTGGAAGCGTCCCAGAAGCTGATGGAAATTGCCCAGCAGCAGGCTCAGGCACAAGGCACCGCCGGTGCTGATGCCGGTCAGTCCTCCTCTTCTACCAAGGCTGACGACGACGTGGTCGACGCCGAGTTCGAAGAAGTGAAAGACGACAAGAAGTAAGCCCTACCCAGATGGGCGAGGTCCGCTTCGCCCATCGGCTTAAGTCTATGAATTCACGGGCGTTGGGTGACCAACGCCCGTCTGCATAACTGCTAACAGGATGAGTATGTCGAAGCGCGATTTCTATGAAGTGCTGGGGGTATCGAAAGATGCCGACGAGCGCGAGATCAAGAAGGCGTACAAGCGTCTGGCCATGAAGTATCACCCTGATCGTAATCAGGGCGATGCCAATGCCGAAGAGAAATTCAAAGAGGTCAAGGAGGCCTACGAGGTCCTGACCGATGCCAACCTGCGTGCCCGTTACGATCAGTATGGTCATGCCGGTGTCGATCCGAGCCAGGGTGGCGGCGGCCACGGTGGCTTTGGCGGCGGCGCCGATTTCGGCGACATCTTTGGCGATGTGTTCGGTGACATCTTCGGTGGCAGCCGTGGCGGTGGTCGTCGCGGCCCGGCCCGTGGTGCCGATCTGCGCTATACCATGGAACTGACCCTGGAAGAGGCGGTGCGCGGTGTCTCCAAGGAGATCAAGGTACCGACCCTGGTCCACTGTGAGGTGTGTAACGGCTCCGGTGCCCACACCGGGAGCTCTGCCCAGACCTGCCCGACCTGCCACGGCTCCGGCCAGGTACAGATGCGTCAGGGTTTCTTTGCAGTGCAGCAGCCCTGCCCGCACTGTCACGGTCGCGGCAAGATCATCAAGGATCCGTGCCGCAAGTGCCATGGCGAAGGGCGCTACCAGAAGACCAAGACCCTGTCGGTCAAGATCCCGGCTGGCGTCGATACTGGCGATCGCATCCGTCTCTCCGGCGAAGGGGAAGCGGGGGAAGCCGGCGCACCGGCTGGCGATCTGTATGTGCAGGTGCACGTCAAGGAGCACGAGATCTTCGTGCGTGACGGCAACAACCTCTACTGCGAAGTACCCATCAGCTTCACTGCGGCAGCCTTGGGCGGCGAGATTGAAGTGCCGACCCTGGACGGCCGGGTCAAGCTCAAGGTGACCCCGGAGACCCAGACCGGCAAGATGTTCCGCATGCGTGGCAAGGGCGTCAAATCCGTGCGCTCCGGCCAGGTCGGGGATCTGATGTGCAAGGTGGTGGTGGAGACCCCGGTCAAGCTGACCGAGCAGCAGAAGGAGCTGCTGCGTCAGCTGGACGAGTCGTTCAGCGGTGCCGCCGCCAAGACCCACAAGCCGAAATCGGAAGGCTTCTTCGAAGGGGTGAAACGCTTCTTCGACGATCTGACCAGCTGATGTTCGCGACCCAGATATAAAGAGCCGGCCCTGTGCCGGCTCTTTTTTTGCCTGTTCTTCGCCAAAGCCCAATGTATCTGTGTCAATCCGCGGTGCTGGCATGCCAGAACACCTGCTTGATATGAGGGTGAATACTCAGCTTTTGCATCAGGGCATCGAGCTCGTCGCCGTCGATGGAGGTGGCGAGCAGCACCGCCGAGATCTCCAGATCCCGCTCGCCGAACGGCGCTATATCCAGCTCGCTCAAGGGGTAGTCGGCCCGCTCCAGCATCTCTTCCAGCCAGTGCAGCACCTCTTTCTGGTGCTCGCGGGAGGTGAGCGCCGTCACCTTGCAGGTCACCTCGGTATCGAGATTGTCTACCGGGCGGCGGTTGATCTGGTTGACCAAGGGGCGCAGCAGGGTGTTGGCGGCCAGTACGAACAGGGCGCCGAGCACCGCCTCCATGGCGAGGCCGGCACCGCAGGCCGCCCCGACGGCTGCAACGCCCCACAGGGTGGCTGCCGTGTTGATACCTCGGATATTGCCCGATTCGCGCATGATGACGCCGGCGCCGAGAAAGCCGATGCCGGAGACGATATAGGCCACCACATGAACCACGCCATAAGTACCGCCATGCAGGTCGTGGATGCGCTGGGCCAGATTGACGAACAGGGCCGCGCCTACGGCGACCAGCACGTTGGTGCGAAGGCCGGCGGTACGCTGGCGATACTGGCGCTCCAGCCCCACCAGGCTGCCGAGCACGAAGGCCAGCAGCAGGCTGGCCAGGGTGTCGCCCAGGGCGATCACATCGAGTTGTTGCCACATTTTCATGGTTTGCTCCTTCCGGTTGCGAATGGCCTTGCTGCAGGCAAGTGGCTCTGTTGAGCGATCCCGTTGCCAGCAGCTGGCCGTCTCGTGCGCCAGCGACCATGTCGACATGAAAAGGGCGCACGAAGACATGACCCGCCCATGGAGGATGCAAGCGGGTCGTTGGAATGGATGGAAAGGGGCCGGCAGGGCCGGCCCCGGATGTCAGGTCAACTGAGCACGGTCTCGGGGTCGCGACGGGGACGCAGCTCCCAGCGAACCGGATGCTGAACCCCGACCTGGTGCACGAACTGCACCAGATAACGACGCTGGGGCGGGGTGCAGTCGAGGCTCAGTACCAGCTCCCGGCTACCGCCGCGCCCCGGTCGCAGAGACTGAAAGGGATGCAGGCCCGATGGTTGCAGGGTGTGATTGACCATGTCGAGCACCTGCTCCATATCGGCGCGATCCTGGCAGCGGATCTGCAGCCGGTAGTGGTGGCGATGTTGCCTGCGGCGCAGCCAGAACGGCAGCAAACCACGGCCCAACCAGCTCAGTAGGGGATGGGTCCGGACGGTGACAGACGATGTTGAAACAAAACGCATAGCAGCCTCCTTGTGGGAAGCAGAAACTATGCAGGCAAGGTGTCCCGGCCTTGGCCAAGTCACCTGACGTCAAGTGTAAAAAGAGAAAGAGGAGTGGATTTCCGCTTCTCGCAGGGCTGCGAGCAAGCGGCAGAGGAAGACCTGCGGCTAGCTCGCGACCCGGGTACCGACGACGAGGGTCGGTCTACAACTGTCACTTGATGAGTTGCCCACTGATGGTCTCCGCTATTGATAAGAGGCAGGGATCATAGCCAACTAACCAGGCCGGGTAAACCTTCAGGCTCTTTTGGCAACATCTTGCAACAATTGGGCGTTGCCAGGGCCATGCCTGCCTCTTCATGCGGCACCTCGGATCCACGCTATTTAAACCCTATTCGCTTGAGGATCATGGCCGCCGGGCAGAACCCGGTGAACGCGCTCTGGATCAGGTTGACCCCGACGAAGACGCTCAACCAGACAAAGCCCGGGTGAACCCAGTGGGTCAGTGCCAGCGACAGCAGCAGCATGCAGCCTGCGACTATCCTCACGCCATTGTCTACCGTCATGTGTTGCTCCTTTCCTTGGTGTTGGCTGAATATTAAATTAGATGTTGCTAATTTAGTTTTTATTTATAGAATAAAACCAAATATAAGCAACTACTAATTTACTGCTTATGACACAGTTCGATGAGATGACCCGTCACGCGAGCGCGGCGGCTGCGTTACTCAAGGCCCTGGCTCATCCGGAGCGGTTGATAGTGCTCTGTCAACTGGTGGAAGGGGAGAAAGGGGTCGGCGAACTGCTGGCCCACAGCCAGCTGGGGCAGTCGGCCTTTTCCCAGCAATTGTCGGTATTGAAGCGTCACGGGCTGATCCAGTCCCGCAAGGTCTCCCAGCAGATCTTCTACTCGCTGGCGAGCGAAGCGGCGGTCGATGTGCTCGGGGCGCTGCAAGCCCATTTTTGTCACTCTGAAAATAAGGAATCTTGATGATGGAAACGCAATGGCTGCTCTCCTTGGGCGGGGGCATGCTGGCCGGATTGGCCGCTCTGATCCTGTTGTTGTGCAACGGCCGGGTCGCCGGGATCAGCGGCATTCTGGCGGGTGCTCTGCAACAAAAGCAGGCCTGGCGCTGGCTCTTCTTGCTGGGACTGGGGGCGGGAGCTTGGCTGGCTCTGACCCTGGGGTGGGCCAAGATGCCCGACTTCACGGCCCTGCCTGGCTGGCCGCTGGTGCTGCTGGCGGGTCTGTTGGTTGGCGTCGGTTCCCGCCTTGGCAATGGCTGCACCAGTGGTCACGGCATCTGCGGCATGGGTCGCCTGTCCCGCCGCTCCATCGTGGCCACCCTCACTTTTATGACGACCGGCATAGTGACCGTGTTTTTGACTCACCATTTCTTCTAAGAGGCTGATTGCCATGAATTTGCTGACAAGTTTGCTCGCCGGTTTGCTGTTTGGTATGGGGCTGGCCATCTCCGGCATGGTGGATCCGGCCCGGGTCACAGGGTTTCTCGACCTGGCGGGCAATTGGGATCCCAGCCTGGGATTCGTGATGGGGGGCGCCCTGCTGGTGTTTACTCCGGGTTATCTGCTGCTGGTCAAGCCGCGGCGTCTGAGCCTGCTGGGCAATCCCATCGCCGTGGTGCCCAAGCCGGTGCTGGATCGTCGTCTCATCGGTGGCTCGGCTCTGTTTGGTATCGGCTGGGGGTTGGTGGGGATTTGTCCCGGGCCAGCCTTGAGTCTCATTTCCAGCGGCCAGCCCATGATATTGTTGTTCATTGCGGCCATGGTGGCCGGGATCTTGCTGGTAGACAAGGTATGGGTGAGGGCGAGCCAGCCTCGCATTGCCTGATGACATAGCGCGAATCACCATCCAGGGAAGGAGGATTATCATGGGCAACATCCGTTTGCTGGGGGCCGTACTGCTGGCCATGACATCTCCCCTGGCTGGGGCCGCCGAGGCTGGTAACGTCGAGGTGCTGACCGTCTCTCCTCGCCAGATCAGCGACTGGCTGACGCTGGATGGCACTGTCAGCGCCATCAATCAGGGCACGGTGGCGGCCCAGACCAGCGGCCGTGTCTCCCGCATGCTGGTGGATGTGAACGATGAGGTGCAGGCCGGGCAGCCTCTGCTCGAGATCAGCGGCAAGGAGCAGTTTGCCGCCGTCACCGGTGCGCAGGCGCGTCTGGCCCGGGCCCAGGCCCAGCAGGTGGAGGCCGAGCGCCAGCTCGCCCGCTTCCAGGCCCTCATCGCCAAGGGAGTGATCACCCGCGCCCAGCTCGACACGGCCCAGGCCAGCGATCGCGCCGCCCGCGCCGAGGTGAATGCCGCCGAGGCGGCCCTCACCCAGGCCCGCGAGGCCTACGGCTATACCCGCATCCTGGCGCCCTACGCCGGGGTCGTCACCAAACGGCTGGTGGAGCTGGGGGAGACGGTGGCCCCCGGCACCCCGCTGCTCTCGGGCTTCTCCCTCGATGCCTTGCGAGTGGAACTGGAGCTGCCCCAGTCCGCCCTCGCTCTGGCCGGTCAGCCTGTGGATGTGCAGGTATTGCTACCGGATGGCAAGGCCGTTACGCCCCTCAAGTTGACCCGCTTCAACTACGCCGACAACCAGAGCCACGCCTTTCGCCTGCGCCTCGATCTGCCGCCAAAAACCGCCAGGGTACTGCCCGGCATGTGGCTCAAGGTGCAGCTCAAGCGAGGTGAGCGCCAGGTGCTGCAGCTCCCGGCCAAGGCCCTGCTGCGCCAGGGGGAGTTCAATGGTGTCTACCTCAGGCAGGGAGATGGCTGGGCCCTGACGCCGGTGCGGGTCGGCGATTGCTGGCAGGGACTGTGCGAGATCCTGGCCGGCCTGCAAGGGGGTGATCGGGTGGCGGCAGATGCCTGGGCGCGCCAGCAGGAGGTCGCCCATGAGTGATCACAAGCTGGGACCGGCCGGGCGACTGGCGGCGCTGTTTCAGGGCTCGGCCATCACGCCGCTGCTGGCACTGGTGGGGCTCTTGCTCGGGTTGTTTGCGGTGCTGGTGACTCCCAAGGAGGAGGAGCCGCAGATCGATGTCACCTTCGCCGATGTCTATATTCCCTTTCCGGGCGCTAGCCCCGCCGAGGTCGAATCCCTCGTCACCACCCCTGCCGAACAGGTTATTTCCCAGATAAAGGGGATAGACACCCTCTACTCCTTCTCCCGCTCGGACGGCGCCCTGCTGGTGGTGGTGTTCAAGGTGGGGGTGAGCCGCGAGCAGGCCATCGTCGATCTCAACAACCAGCTCGATTCCAACCGGGACTGGCTGCCCCAGGGGCTTGGCGTCGGTCAGCCGCTGGTGAAACCCAGGGGGATCGACGATGTGCCCATCGTCAGCTTGACGCTCTGGAGTAAGCAGCTGGTCGCCGCCGAGCTGACCCGGGTTGCCCACGAGCTGGAGACCGAGCTCAAGCGCCTGCCCGGCACCCGCGACATCTACAGCCTGGGCGCGCAGCGCGCCGTGCTGCGGGTGATGCCGGATCCGGCGGCCCTCAGCGCCCATGGCATCAGCTGGGGGGAACTCAACCAGCGTCTTGCCGCCGCCAACCAGGTGGGTAGCGAGCAGGCCATCGTGCAGGACAACCGGGAGATCAAGGTGCAGGTGGGCCAGTTCCTGCGAAGCGAGCAGGAGGCCCGCGAGCTGGTGGTGGGGCTCCATGAAGGCAAACCTGTCTACCTCGGCGATGTGGCCCAGGTGTCGCTTGGGGAGGAGACCCCGACCCAGCGCAGCTGGATGGGGCAGGGGGATCGCAGCTATCCGGCGGTGACCCTGGCCATCGGTAAACAGCCGGGGCAGAACGCGGTGGAGGTGGCCAAGAGGGTGGAGGCCCGGGTCGAGAGCCTCAAGAACCGGCTCATCCCGGCTGGCGTCGAGGTGACGGTGACCCGTGACTACGGCGTCACCGCCGAGACCAAATCCAACACCCTCATCGGCAAGCTCATCTTCGCCACCACCGCGGTGGTGCTGCTGGTGCTGGTGAGCATGGGCTGGCGCGAGGCGCTGGTGGTGGGCATCGCCATCGTTATCACCCTGGCGCTGACCCTGTTTGCCAGCTGGGCCTGGGGCTTTACCCTCAACCGGGTGTCGCTGTTTGCGCTGATCTTCTCCATCGGCATCCTGGTGGATGACGCCATCGTGGTGGTGGAGAACATCCACCGCCATCGCGGTCTTGGCAAGGGCTCCCTCAAAGCACTTATTCCGGGCGCGGTGGACGAGGTAGGGGGGCCGACCATTCTCGCCACCCTTACCGTCATCGCGGCCCTGCTGCCCATGGCCTTTGTCAGCGGTCTGATGGGCCCCTACATGAGCCCCATCCCCATCAATGCCAGCATGGGGATGCTTATCTCGCTGCTGGTGGCTTTTATCTTCTCCCCCTGGCTGGCGGGCCATCTGCTCAAGAGCGAGGGGCATGTCGCCCACGGCGAGGCCAGGGCCGGCCTCTTTCACCGACTGATGACCCCCTTCCTGATCGGTGACGGCGCCAGGAGCGCGAGACACAAGCTCTGGCTGGTCATCCTGCTGCTGGTGGCGGGAGCCGCCGCCATGCCCATGGTGCAGTGGGTGGTGCTCAAGATGCTTCCCTTCGACAACAAGTCGGAATTCCAGCTGGTGCTCGACATGCCGGAGGGGGCGACCTTGGAGCAGACCGAGCGCACCCTGCTGGCGGTGGGACGGGAGCTCGCCAGGGTGCCCGAGGTGAAGGATTATCAGGTCTATGCAGGCAGCGCCGCCCCCATCAACTTCAACGGACTGGTGCGCCACTACTTCATCCGCAGCGGTGCCAATGTGGGGGATATCCAGGTCAATCTGGTAGACAAGCACGAGCGCCATCGCAGCAGCCACCAGCTTGCCCGGTCGGTGCGCGCCCCCTTGCAGGCCATCGCCGCCGCAGCCGGCGGCAATCTCAAGGTAGTGGAAGTGCCCCCCGGCCCGCCGGTCTGGTCACCCATCGTAGCGGAAGTGTATGGCCCCACGCCGAAGCTGCGTGAAGCGGCGGCGCGCGACGTGCAGGCCCGTTTCGTGGCGACGGCGGATCTGGTGGATGTGGACATCTATCTGACCGACCCTCAGCCCAAATGGCGGCTGGTGATCGATCGCAGCAAGGCGGCGCGCTTCGGGGTCGAACTTGGCGATCTGGTGGCCACCCTCAACGGCGGCGTGGGCTATCAGGATGCCAGCTGGCTGCACGGTCAGGGGGCCAAGTACCCGGTGCCCATTCGCCTCGAGCTGGCGGCCGGTGACAAGCGGGATCTGGTCGGTATCCTGGCGCTCAAGGTACGCAGCCAGAGCGGGCAGCTCATTCGGGTTTCCGAGCTGGTGAGTCGCCGCGACGAGGTGGCCCCCAGCTATATCATGCACAAGAACATGCGGCCCATGGTGATGGTGGTGGCCGACATGGGGGGCCACACCGACAGCCCGCTCTACGGCATGTTTGCCGCCGGGGAGGGTATCGACTTGCCCCAGTACTATGTGCAGCAGCCGGATAAATTGGGGGAAGTGGCACTGTTGTGGGACGGGGAGTGGAAGATAACCTACGAGACCTTCCGCGATATGGGCATTGCCTACGGAGTGGGGATGATCCTCATCTATCTGCTGGTGGTGGCCCAGTTCCGCTCCTATCTGGTGCCGCTCATCATCATGGCGCCCATCCCGCTCACCCTGATCGGAGTGATGCCGGGCCACGCCCTGCTGGGGGCCCAGTTCACCGCCACCTCGATGATCGGCATGATAGCCCTAGCCGGGATCATCGTGCGCAACAGCATACTGCTGGTGGATTTCATCGAGCAGCAGCGCAGCGCCGGTATGGCGTTCGAGCAGGCGGTGATCGGCGCCGCTCAGGTGCGGGCCAAGCCCATCCTGCTGACGGCGCTGGCGGCCATGATCGGTGCCCTGTTCATCCTCGATGACCCCATCTTCAACGGCCTGGCCATCAGCCTGATCTTTGGCATTCTGGTCTCCACCCTGCTCACCCTAGTGGTGATCCCGCTGCTCTACTACAGCCTGCTGTCAGGTCGTCATCAGGAAACCTGATCAATCCGCAAACCGAGAGACGAAGGGAGGTCCCATGACCTCCCTTCGTCTCTCTTGCACCGCTCGGCATTACGGGGTGGCGAAGACCAGGGTATCGCCGTGCAGGTAGAGGTGCGCCTTGACCTGGGCGAAGTAGCTGCGATCCGTCTTGTTCATGTGGCCGACCACCAGCTCCTGCAGGATGAAATTGAGGAAGGCGTGGTTGTCCAGCTCCTCCATCGATGCATCCGCCAACGTCTGGGCCTGGGCCAGCAGGCGTCTGTGCTCCTCCTTGTGCTGGGCCTTGTCATGAAAATCGATGGCCTCGAGCAGTGTCTCTTCAAAGGCGAAGTGGCGGCGGGTGGCATCAAACAGCGCCTGCAGGGCCTGCCTGAATGCCTCCGGCTCCTGCTCGCGGGTTTTCATTCGCCTCAGCAGCCGGTTGGCCAGCACGAACAGCTGGTGGTGTTCGGCATCGATGCGGGGATGCCCGCACTGGTGGCTCGCATTCCACTGCAGGGCTCCCTGATCGAGCGCCAAATCCGGCGCATAGAGGCTCACCTGGCCGCGCCCGCCGTGCTTGGTCTGGTACATGGCCAGATCGGCGTGGTGCATCAGCTCCCTGGCCGTGCGGCCATGCTCGGGATAGAGGGCGATCCCTATGCTGTTCGAGATCCGCAGCTCCCGGCCGCAGCTCAGATAGTAGGGGGCGAGCAGATCGCGCTGGAGTTGCTCCGCCCGCGGCAGCGCCTCGGCCCCCATGCCCGGCAGCATGATCACGAACTCGTCCCCGCCAAGGCGGGCCACTATTCCCCCCTTGCCGATAAGCCGGCTCATCCGCTCGGCCACCATGATCAGCAGCGCATCCCCCACCTCGTGGCCCAGGGTGTCGTTGATCGGCTTGAAGTGATCCAGATCGATAAAGAGCAGGGCCAATGGCTGGGCCTGATGCTCCGCCAGCGCCTGATTGAGCCGTTTGTGCAGCAGGCGGCGGTTGGGCAGGTTGGTGAGGGGGTCGTAGAAAGCCAGACGCTCCATGGTCTGGGCGACGGCGGCCTGCTCGGTGATGTCCCGGGTGACCCCTATGATGGCATCGGGCTCGCCTGCCTCGTTGCCATGCAGGGTGGTGACCGTTTCGGTCGTCAGGCTCTGCCCATCTTTGTGGTGAAGTTCGAGGCGGATGACGCGCCGGGTCTGGGCATGATCCCCACGCTGCCAGGCCGCCAGCGCCAGATCCAGCTCCTCGTCCAGGCGCTTGATCGATGCCTCCGGCATCACCTGTGGCAGGGAGAGGCTCATGGCCTCTTCCCGGTTCCAGCCACAGAGCTGGCTGATGGCCGGGCTCAGGTAGTTGAAGCGGCGGGAGCTCACCTCCATGGTCCAGATCACGTCGGCGCTGTGCTCCGCAACGAAGCGGTAGTGACGCTCGCGCTGCGCCAGTCGCTGGGTGAGTTGCTGGCGCTCACGGCTCTCCCGGCGCAGCCTCAGGTAGAGGTAGCAGAAGACGCTGACCAGGGTCAGCAGGGAGAAGCCGATCAGCAGGGCAAGGGAGATGCGCTGCTCCAGTTTGCGCAGTTGCCGGTTGTCCTGGGCCTTGTCCGGGTTATAGAGGAAACGGCCCAGATCAGGCTGGTTGGCGATAAGGCCGAGATTGAGATAGGTGTGGGCAATCTGCTGCCAGCGTCCCTCGTACATGTAGCCTATCTCCACCAGATTGGGCTGGAGCAGCCGCTCGGTTTCGTCGGCCTCGAAGGCAAGTTGCTCGCGACCTGAGCCGCTGGGATGGCGGCTGAGCAGCCAGTTGATCACCTCTTCCTGATGTTCCATGGCGTAGCGCCATCCCTTAAGGCTGGCCTGATGAAAGGCCAGCACCCGATCCGGGTGCATCTGGAGTTCGCGCTCAGAGGTAAACAGGATATTGCCGTAGAAGTCGATCTCGCTGTCGATGGGGCGCAGGAGGCGATAGGGGAGCCCCTGGCGTTGCAGCTGGTAGGCATCGTCTGTGCCGTAAGTGGCGATGGCGTCAGCTTCCCCTTGCAGCAGGGCAGAGCTCCCCCTTTGGTAGGGCACCAGGGTGGGTGCGGCATCCGGATAGCGGGTGTGCAGATAGGCGATCAGTTCCTTGGACGAGGGATCCGGGCTCACGCGTTTTTGTGCCAGATCGGAGAGGTGCAGGATATTGCTGTCCGGCAGGGTCAGGATGGCCAAGGGGGAGTGCTGCATCATGGCCGCCAGGGCGACGACCGGTTTGCCGGCGACGCGGGCCAGCAAGAGATCGCTGTTGCCAATACCGTAACCGGCCTGGCCCGAGAGCACTGAGTCTGTGGTGTCCATGCCGGGCTCTCCTTCGCGCAGTTCGACCTGCAAACCGGCATCCCGATAGAAACCCTTGAACTGGGCGGCATAGTAACCGGCGAACTGGAACTGGTGATGTCCGTTGAGCTGCAGTGTGAGCTGTTCGGTGGCGAACAGTTGAGGGGAAAACAGGAGAAGAGTGGTGGATCCGAACAGCAGGCGGACAAACCGGGAACATCGATGCCAGGCAGGGAAAAGGAGGGCGTGGGCTCGAGTCATACAGGGGTCCCCTCGATAGCGGCTGCTATCGCCAGAGTAATCAATTCCATTGGGGGGGGATAGGGGGCAGGCGCACCTTTAGGAGCAAAATGAGACTGCCAATATGTCGTTTTTGTGTCGTTCATCACGATTGGAGTTGGAGTATCGTTATTATGGCTACAAACGAACCCCATAACAACCCGGTTGCAGGCCTCTTGTTGTTCAAGACTGGTGCGTTTGACCCTGATTTTGCGCTGACTTTGTACTGAATGACGCTTTTTTTCAAGTAATCCGTCAATAAATGAGCGAACGGGGCGAGATAGTCATTTGAGTGTTGTTTGCCTGTGTCTGGCATGTTGACCGAGTGTAGAAAAAATGGAGTGAAATGAGCCCGTAACGACACAACAAGCCGGGACGGGATAGGGGGGCAAAGGAGAGGGGCCGGGTGGTATCATGGCCCTCTCTTTTTCGTTACGAGGCAACGGCATGGCTACTCTGCGTCTGCTTATCTCCGATTCCCACGATCCCCACTTCAACCTGGCGGTGGAGGAGTGCATCTTCCGCCAGATGGACCCGCACCAGCGGGTGCTCTTCCTGTGGCGCAACGCCAATACCGTGGTGATCGGCCGCGCCCAGAACCCCTGGAAGGAGTGCAACACCCGCCGGATGGAGGAGGACGGGGTGACCCTGGCCAGGCGCAGCAGCGGTGGTGGCGCCGTGTTCCACGACCTTGGCAACAGCTGCTTCACCTTCATGGCGGGCAAGCCCGGCTATGACAAGAGCATCTCTACCGCCATCGTGCTGGATGCCCTGGCACGGCTCGGGGTCGAGGCCTTCGCCTCCGGCCGCAACGACTTGCTGGTGGCCACCCCGGATGGGGATCGCAAGGTGTCGGGCTCGGCCTACCGGGAGACCCTGGATCGCGGTTTTCACCATGGCACCCTGCTGCTCGATGCCGATCTCGGCCAGCTTGCCAACTACCTCAATCCCGATCCCAAGAAGCTGGCGGCCAAGGGGATCACCTCGGTGCGCAGCCGGGTCGCCAACCTAAGCGAGCTGCTCCCCGGTATCGACCATCAACAGGTGAGTCAGGCCCTGTGCGAGGCGTTTTTCAGCCATTATGGTGAGCAGGTTCAGCCCGAGCACATCTCCCCCGAGCGGATGCCAGACTTGCCGGGTTTTGCCGAAACCTTCGCCCGCCAGCGCAGTTGGGAGTGGAACTTTGGTCACGCCCCGGCGTTTACCCATCTGCTGGAGGAACGCTTTGGCTGGGGTGGGGTAGAGCTGCATTTCGATGTGGAGAAGGGGGCCATCAGTCGTGCCCGGCTCTTTGGCGACATCCTGGATCCTGCCCCGTTCGAGCTGCTTGGCGAGCGTCTGATCGGCTGCCCCTATCAACCCGAGGCGCTGGAGGCGTGCCTGCAACCCTGGCTTGCGGCCTACCCGTCCCGGCACGATGAGTTGGCCGAGTTTGTCACCTGGTTGCGGACGGCGCTGCGTTGATCGACTTGCCAGCCAAAGTGTGAGCCAGGTAACAAAACGTGAAGGGGTGCTCAAAAGGCCCCTTTCTGCCAGCCCCCGTCATCACTCATTCATGACAAAAAGTAGGGGAGCCCATTAGATATTGTCGCTGTTGATGGTGTGATCCGAGCGGTATAAGAACCGCACACTTGCAGTACTAATGGTATAAAAATGAGTGACCTGGTTTATCTGAAAGATGAAGGCGTCAACGCCGTTCACCCCGATTTTGCTGCCCGTTTTGCCACCGTCAAAGCCAATTTTTTCTCACGCGATCCCGATCTCTGGCCTGTGTTCCGCGAACCCGGTTTTGCCACCCTCAATGAATTTCGTCGTCGCGGTCTGGCCCCCGATGCCCGCCTGAATGCCTGGCCGGACGGCCGCGCCCGCCTCGCCGATCTGTGCGAGACCATGCCGGTGCCGGCGGCCATGCGTACCCCGGGCGAGCCCATGGCCGAACTGCTGTTTGCCGGTGCACTGTCCAAAGACTGGGAGAACCCCTCGAGCGTCGAGAACGTCATCACCATGTCGGCGGATCCCGCCATCTACGGTGCCCAGATGGGCATTTTGGCCAATCCCAACCTGGTCTACTCCGAATACGCCGGGGTGGCCGAGGAGCTGGAGAAGAAGGTGGTGCGCCAGATTGCGCTGCTGGCGGGTTACGACCCCGAGCGGGCCACCGGCATCTTCACCCAGGGGGGGACCTTCTGTAACCTCTACGGCTACCTGCTCGGCATTCGCAAGAGCCTGCCCGAGGCCAAGCACAAGGGGCTCGGCCACTATCAGGACTACCGCATCATCAACTCTCAGGGCGGCCACTACTCCAACATCACCAACCTCTCCCTGCTCGGGGTGGACATCGAGAACAAGACCATCCGCATTCAGGTCGGCGAGAACAACGACATCGATCTGGTCGATCTCGAGCGCACCCTGACCGCCTGTTTTGCCTTGAAGCACGTGGTGCCCACCATCATGCTCACCATGGGCACCACCGACACCTTCGGGGTGGATCAGGTCAAACCCGTGGTGGACCTGCGGGATCGCCTGTGCGAGCGCTTCGAGGTGGCGGTCAAGCCCCACATCCACGTGGACGCCGCCATCGGCTGGTCGATGATCTTCTTCCTCGATTACGATTTTGCCGCCAACCCGCTGGCCATTAACGCCGCCACCCTGGCCGGTATCGAGCGCAACGTGGCGCGTTTTGCCGAGCTGAAATATGCCGACTCCTTCACCGTCGACTTCCAGAAGTGGGGCTATGTGCCCTACACCTCGAGCCTGGTGATGATCAAGGAGCAGGACGATCTCAAGGCGATGGAGAACGATCCGGAGAACTTCTCCTATTTCGAGCGCGACATCCAGGGCCACACCCACCTGCAGTCCACCATAGAGTGCTCCCGCGGGGCGAGCGGTCTGTTTGGCGCCTACGCGGCCCTCAACTACCTGGGGGTCGAGGGGTATCGCACCGTGCTGGCCCACTGCCTGCAAAATGCCAACTACTTCCGCTTCCGTCTGAGCCAGCTTGGCAACGTCAAGCTGGTGGCCCAGGAGAACCAGGGACCGAGCGTGGGCTTCAAGATCTACAACCCCGAGTGGGTGCAGGATCCGGAGGCCGAGTTCGCCTTTGAGCTGGCTCGCAGCCCCGATCCCGCCTACAAGGCGCGGCTGGCGCGCAACACCGACTGGCATCGCCAGATCTTCAAGGGGCGCGGCAAGGTGGGGCTCTACACCAACTGGGTCGAGGCGGTGGCCCGCTCCGACTACGACGCGCGTGGGCGTTACTCCTACATTGCCGGGGAAAAGGCGGTGTTTATGAACCCGGCCTGCGGCCGCGAGCAGATCGACGCCTTTATCGAACACCTTCGCGGCTAAGCAGGGGGCGTTATTGCCAGTCACACAAGCTGACAGCGGGCTGCGTCGAAAACGCGCCAAGTAACGCGCCAAGTAAAAAGGGCAAGCCAATGGCTTGCCCTTTTACATTGTCGTAGAGCCGGGATCAGAGGGCCAGCAGCCGCTCGTTTTCGACGATCTCGATCCCTGCTGGTTGGCGGGCGAGCATGAGCATGGCGTGAGCCACCTGATGGGCCTCGATGGCACGCCAGCGGGTCAGTTTGCCCCGCAGCAGCGGGCGAAACAGCGGGTAGATAGCCTGAAAGCACTGCTCCGAGAGGCGGGGAGGGGAGCGATGGCCGAGCAGCATGGCGGGGCGCACGATGGCGAGCCGCTGCCAGGGCAGGGCCAGCAGGGCCTGCTCCATCTGCCCCTTGGTGCGCGGATAGAGGGCCGGGGAGTCGGGATTGGCCCCCAGGCTCGAGACTACCACAAGACGCTGACAGCCGTGGCGACGGGCCAGATCGGCAAATGCCAACACATAGTCGAGATCGACCCGGCGAAACGCCTCGGCAGAGCCTGCCGCCTTGCGAGTCGTGCCCAGGGCGCAGAAGGCGAGATCCACCGGCTGGGGCAGGGCCACTTCGGCCAGCTTGTCGAAGTCCACCGGCAACCAGTGGTGGGGGGCCTCTCCCGGTTTGCGACAGAGCAGGGTCAGCTCATGCTCGACGGGCATCTGCTTTACCAGCTCGCGGCCGATCAATCCGCTGGCCCCGGCTATCAGAATACGGCTCATGGCGTTCTCCCTGGCATCATGCCTTCACTAAAACAAAACCGGCGCGAGGCCGGTTTTGCGATATATCAGAGCGGGGTATTGAAGGCTGCGGGCAGCGGGAAGTCCCCCGTCACCGTGGTGAGTCTGTCATTGGCGAAGGTCAGAGTGAGCTCCTTGCGCTCTTTCTCGCCGCGCCCCGGCTGGAATTCATAGAGATAGTACCAGGTGTTGGGATCGAAGCCGTCGCGCAGCATGGGGGTCCCCAGTACATAGCTGACCTGCTCGCGGGTCATGCCCTGGCGCAGTTTGTCGACCTGTTTTTGTTCCACATAGTTGCCCTGGGGAATATCGATACGATAGACCAGGCTGCAACCGGAGAGGGTGAGGGCGGTCAGGGCCGCGGCAATCAGGTGTTTCATCCGCATATCGAGTTCAGATCATCCATACAGTCTTTTTTGGCTCGGCAAATCATACCGACTCCCTCCACGGAAGTAAAAAGCCATTGATCCATCAGCCAATAAAAAGGGCCGCATTGCGACCCTTGCTGAGATGGTGCAACCATGACCCGGTTACATGGCCGCACGGAAGATGGCGACGATCTCCTCGTGGCTCGCCTGTTTCGGGTTGGTGAAGCCGCAGGCATCTTTCAGGGCGTTGCTGGCCAGGGTGTCGAAGTCATCGACCTTGACGCCGAGCTGTTCGAGGCCGGCCGGGATCTTGACATCGCGGGCCAGGGCCTTGATGGCCTCGATGGCGGCGGCAGCGCCCTGCTCGTCGCTCATGGCGCTGACATCCACACCCATGAAACCGGCCACATCCTTCAGACGGGCGGCGCTCACCTGGGCGTTGTAGGCCTGAACATGGGGCAGCAGCACGGCGTTACAGACCCCGTGTGGCAGGTCGTAGAAGCCGCCGAGCTGGTGGGCCATGGCGTGCACGTAGCCAAGGCTTGCGTTGTTGAACGCCATGCCGGCCAGGAACTGGGCATAGGCCATCTGCTCGCGGGCGTGCAGATCATCGCCCTGGTTGACGGCGGTGCGCAGGTGTTTGGCAATCAGCTGGATTGCCATGACGGCGCTGGCATCGGTCACCGGGGTAGCGATGGTGGAGACATACGCCTCGATGGCGTGGGTCAGGGCATCCATGCCGGTGGCGGCGGTGAGGCCAGCGGGCTTGGCCAGCATCAGCTCGGGGTCGTTGACCGACATCAGCGGGGTGACGTGCTTGTCGATGATGGCCATCTTCACGTGACGGGCCTCGTCGGTGATGATGCAAAAACGGGTCATTTCGGAGGCGGTGCCGGCCGTGGTGTTGATGGCGATCAGCGGCAGTTGCGGCTTGGCGGAGCGATCCACCCCTTCGTAGTCCTTGATGTTGCCGCCGTTGGCCGCCACCAGGGCGATACCCTTGGCGCAGTCATGGGGGGAGCCGCCACCCAGAGAGATGACGCAGTCGCAGCAATTGGCCTTGATCATCGCCAGACCCGCTTCCACGTTGCTGGTGGTGGGGTTGGGCTTGGTCTCGTCAAATACCACGCTGTCGATGCCGTTTTGTGCCAGCAGGGCGGTGAGCTTGGTCACTACGCCGATTTGGTTGAGGATCTTGTCGGTGACGATCAGTGCCTTGCGGTAGCCGTAACCCTTGATGTCGGCCGCCGCCTCTTGCAGACAGCCTGCACCCATCAGGTTGATCGCGGGGATATAGAACTTGAATGTTGCCATGATGGAATTCCTGTCGTTAGCCATTAAGTGGTATGCGGGCTTCAACATAGCACCCAGAGAGGGGATGGAAAGGGGTCAATGGTATCTGTTTTACAACTTTATGGACTCGATCACGTACTGGCAAAACGGGGTACGACAGGGATTGACAAGGGGGAGAGACAAATGGCGACACGAAAAACGTTTTCCAATTAATTCATCAAGTTAGCAAACGTTTTGCGCGCAATTTGCGACTGTCAATGCATGGAAGTGTGAGGCGCTTCAAGGAATTGGCAGACGCTTTCGCCCATAGTTGGCCCTTCCCCGAACAGGGGAGCAGGCTTGAAACCTATTATTAAGAATCATCTTATCGTGCGCCCGGACCATGTTTGGCAGGGGGCAACCAGGAGTCCACTATGTCTGATGTTTTTCACTTGGGTTTGAAAAAGGCTGATCTGCAAGGCGCCACCCTGGCGATCGTCCCCGGTGATCCCGAGCGCGTGAAGCGCATCGCCGAGCTGATGGACAACCCTGTGCTGCTGGCCAGCCACCGTGAATTCACCACTTGGCGCGGCGAGATGGACGGCAAGGCCGTCATCGTCTGCTCCACCGGCATCGGTGGCCCGTCCACCTCCATCGCCGTGGAAGAGCTGGCCCAACTGGGGATCCGCACCTTCCTGCGCATCGGCACCACCGGCGCCATCCAACCGCACCTGAACGTGGGCGATGTGATCGTCACCACCGGCTCCGTGCGTCTCGACGGTGCCAGCCTGCACTTCGCCCCGATGGAATTCCCGGCCGTCGCCGACTTCGAGTGCACCACTGCACTGGTCGAGACCGCCAAGGAGCTTGGCTCCAAGCTGCACGTGGGCGTGACCGCTTCCTCCGACACCTTCTACCCGGGTCAGGAGCGTTACGACACCTTCTCCGGTCGCGTGGTACAACGCTTCCAGGGCTCCATGAAGGAGTGGCAATCCATGGGCGTGCTGAACTTCGAAATGGAGTCCGCCACCCTGCTGACCATGTGTGCCAGCCAGGGCCTGCGCGCGGGCATGGTGGCCGGTATCATAGTGAACCGCACCCAGCAGGAGATCCCGAACGCCGAAACCATGGCGAAGACCGAATCTGATGCCATCAAGATCGTGCTGGGCGCTGCCCGCAAGCTGATCTGATCGCCCTCTTTGTAACGAAGAGTACCGAGTGGGGGGTGGGGGCCGTTGCGAAAGCGCGGCCCCTATCTTTATCCACCGTTTCTCTCGTTTCCCTGTTCTTCCGTCCGCTCACCGTCTACTTTCTCATCCACTCGCTTGTCAGAAGGGGCAGACACACCTTGCCGCCATGGGCTCACCGCTTACCGGATGGACAAAATCGAGTTCGCTGGCGTGCAGCATCAGCCTTGGCGCCGTTTGTGTGCCGGGTCGTTCCATGCCGCCATAGAGATCGCAGCCGAGGATAGGGTGGCCCAGCCACTGGCTGTGAATGCGCAGCTGGTGGGTGCGCCCCGTCTCCGGCACCAGCCTGACCCGGGTCAGGGGAATGGCGCCCTGCTCCCCCTGGCGCATCAGGCGTTCCACTACCTGAAAGCGGGAGCGGGCCGGTTTGCCGCTGTTATCGCAGATCTTCATCAGGGGAAAGAGCGCCGGATCCTTGGCGATGGGCGCTTCGATCACCCCCTCGTCTGCCGCCAGATGGCCGCACAGCAGGGCGTGATAGGCCTTGCTCACGGCACGCTGGCTGAACTGGTGGCAGAGGGCGGCATTGATAGCCTTGTTTCTGGCCACCACCATGATGCCCGAAGTGCCAAAGTCGAGGCGGTGCACCAGAGTACAGCCGGGATACGCCTGCACCAGCCGATGGTGGACCGAGTCGAGGTTTTGCGGGTTCTTGCCCGAGAGGCTCAGCAGGCCGCTCGGCTTGTTGATGAGCAGCAGGTGCTCGTCTGCAAACAGGATCTCGATGGCAGCCTCGCAGGGCGGGGCGATAAAGGTATCGACGATAACGGACATAAGGGACGCGGGCTGGAAAAGGGGGGAGGGAATCATACCCGAACGGGCGGCGCGCGGCGAATCGGGGTGGGCACACGGTAGATCGCGATGCTAACTGCTTGATTAGTCGGGAGGGCGCCATTTTGTGACTCCCTCCCGAGTTAATCCGGCCGCCGCTTGTTAAGGTATGGCTCCCTGTCATGTTGTAAGGAGTCTGTCCATGGCGTTGCCCGTTATTCTCGATTGTGATCCCGGCCACGATGATGCCATCGCCCTCATTCTGGCATTGGCCAGCCCCGAGCTGAAGGTGCTGGCAGTGACCACCAGCGCTGGCAACCAGACGCCTGACAAGACCCTCAACAACGCCCTGCGCATCCTCACCTTGCTGGGCCGCCACGACATTCCGGTGGCGGCGGGGGCGCCCAAACCCCTGGCCCGCGAGCTCATCATCGCCGACAACGTACACGGGGAGTCGGGCCTGGATGGCCCGAAATTGCCGGATCCCGCCTTTGCCCCACAGGCGATGACGGCACTCGAATTGATGGTCAAATGCCTGCGCGAGAGTCCCAAGCCCGTGACCCTGGTGCCGACCGGACCGCTCACCAACATAGCCCTGCTGCTGGCGGCCCACCCCGAGCTCAAGTCCAAAATAGCCCGCATTGTGCTGATGGGGGGCGCGGCCGGACCGGGCAACTGGATCCCGGCGGCGGAATTCAACATTTATGTGGACCCAGAAGCGGCCGATATGGTGTTCAACTCAGGGATCCCCATCACCATGTGCGGCCTCGATGTGACCCACGAGGCGCAGGTGATGGACGAGGATATCGAGCGGGTGCGCGCCATCGCCAATCCGGTGGCCCAGTGCGTGGCCGGTCTGCTCGACTTTTTCATGATCTACCACCGGGATCCCAAGTGGGGATTTGCCGGTGCCCCGCTGCATGATCCCTGCACCATCGCCTGGCTACTGGCCCCCGAGCTGTTTCAGGGCATCGAATGCCGGGTCGATATCGAGACGCAGGGGGCACATACTAGCGGCATGACGGTGGTGGATCGCTACTGTCTCACCGGCAAGCCGGCCAATGCGCTGGTGTTGCTGGGGCTGGATCGCCCGGGCTTTATCGACTTGCTGGTCACGCGGCTGCGCGCCTTTGACTGAGCACAGACTCACTCTCAACAGAAGGGACAGGGAATGTGGAAGACAGGGTTGGCACTGTTGGCCGGGTTGCAACTGAGCGGCTGTGCGTCGCCGTTCGAGCGGATGTGGCAGGGACTGGCCACCTGCGATCTCGCCGAGCTCTATGTCGATGGCGAGACCGGGCAGGCGGCCAATGCGCAGCTCGGGAAGTACGTCCCCTACAAGGTGAGCGACGGCTTTGCCTGGTACAAGCTGCATGAAGAGTTGCACGGCTTGCCGGTGGTCGGTTTTATCGTGCCGGCTTCCACCTTCGAGGTGCACGCCCTCTTTATCGATACCCCCATCGCCAACGCGCGGCGGCTGACCCACAACGCCTATGGCAGCGAGTTTGCCGACGAAACCCTGCACGACGAGGGCAAGGCTCCCCTGCTGCTGCGCGACCCCAACAACCCCAAACGCACCATCATCGACTGCACCCGTGGCGAGTCGGAAGGGGAGCAGGGGGATGCGACCCTGCCAGAATAGGGGCAATTCGGCGCACAAATCCGGCGTACAAAAAAAGAGGGGCCAGCCCATCCGGCTGGCCCCTCTTGTGATCTTTTAACCCAAGCTCAGGGATAGCTCAGGGTCTCCTTGATGACCGGCAACCTCACGGCAATCCACTCGGGATTGATGGGGCCCCAGTCGCTGATGCGGTAGTGCCCCTGCAGATGGCGGGCCCCCTCGGTTTGCTCGAAGCCGCAGCAGATATCGAGATCCGCCAGTGCCGCCAGGGTGTCCTGGGCGGTGCGCCGCGGCATGCCGGTGGCCGCCATGATGGCGGGGACCGTATCCGTGCCCTGGCTTATCAGCCAGGCTACGTAGAGGCGGCGGTAGAAGCTGGTGCGGGTCTTGCTCGATTCAGTCATATCTCGTCCTCGAGGCGATCGAAGTAGCGCCAGGTGGCCAGCGCAGCCTTGCCCATCACCAGGGCCCAGACACAGAACCAGAACCAGCGGAAGAAGCTCCAGGTGGAGGCGTCGGGCTCTGTGCTCTCAATCTTGGTGACGTTGGGGAACATGGAGAACATGTTCACGCGCCAGCCGTAGGAAGTAATGATGGCCAGGCGCTTTTCGAACTCCATGGATTTGGCCTTGGCCTGGACGTCGGCGGCGTTGAACTTGAAGTAGAAGGGCCAGCCCCACTCGGTATCTTCGTTGCGGAACACCCGGATCTGCTCACCGGGACGCTCGGTGTAGATGTAGTAGACGTCGGTGGTGGGGCCATCGGCCGGGTTCTTCTTGCTGATGGGGCCATCCTTGTCGGTACGTTTCACCTCGACCCCAGTGATGGTGGCGATGGTGTGCTCCGGCAGGTAGTAGTCGAGCCAGGTGGCAGAGAGCAGGGCGATCAGGCCCAGCAGAATAAAGGCGGGTTTCTTGAATTTCAGGCTCATGGATGTGCTCGCGTGAGGGGGAGTAACGTGCCTCTACCATACTCACATTTGGCGGAGCGGCCTAGCCCCTTATGGCACCACAAGCCAAAAAATGGCGTTTAAAACAGAAACAAACCCTTCACCTTAGCAACAAAAAAGGCCCTTGCGGGCCTTTGAAAACGGATGGCTATTACAGTTGGAACTGGGCGAGCTGCCTGCGCTGCTGCTCGGCCAGCTGGGAGAGCTCCTGGCTGGCGCTGGCGCTCTGGCTGATCCCGGCAGAGCTCTGGCTCACTATCTCGTGAATGTTGGAGATGTTGCGGCTGATGTCCGCGGTGACGCAGGACTGCTCCTCGGCGGCGGTGGCCACCTGGGCGTTGGCGTCATTGATTTGCTGCACCGCGCCGGTGATCCCGCCAAGCAGGCTCTGTACCTCGGCCGCGAGACGCTGGTTGTGCTCAAGGATGGTCAGGGTCTCCTGCACCCCCTGGTTGGCAGAGAGGGACTGGCTCTGCAATTGCTCTATGATGCCCTGGATCTCCTTGGTGGACTCCTGGGTGCGAGCCGCCAGCATCCGTACCTCGTCGGCTACCACCGCGAAGCCGCGACCGGTTTCACCGGCGCGGGCGGCCTCGATGGCGGCGTTGAGGGCCAGCAGGTTGGTCTGCTCCGAGATGCCCTGAATGACTTCAATCACCTTGCCGATCTGCTCGGACTGGGACTTGAGCCGGGCCACTACGGCGGCGGCGCTCTCCAGACTGCCCGCCATGCGATCGTTGGCGGCTACGCTCTCGCCAAAGAGGGTGAGCCCCTGCTCGACCCGGCTGTTGGCATCGCGGGCCAGATCGTCGGCCACGGCGGCGTTGTGGTTGACGTTGTCGGCGGTGCTGGAGAGTTCGGTGACCGCCGAAGCAACCTGTTCGATCTCGCCACGTTGCTGCTGGGCGTTCGCCTCGGCCTGGGTCATCACGGCGGCGAGCTCGGTGGCGGCGGAGGCCACATTCTGGCTGATGCCGGTCAGGGTCTGGATGGTGTTGCCGAGCTGGCTCAGGGTGAGGTTGATGTCCCGCGCCAGGTGTGTCACTTCGTTGTTGCCCTCTTCATTGGCACGGACGTTGAAGCGGCCCTGGGCCATGGCGCGCATCACCCCCTGCAGCTGGCTGATAGGTTGCACGATATGACCTGACAGCCACCAGCCGCAGGCCAGGGCCGCGATCAGGGCGGCGACCGTCAGCAGCAGGGCATGAAATAGAGCCTCATCATAGTGTTCCTGCTCCCGGACCAGTTCGCCCTGGATCAGCTGGTTGATGTGGGCGGACATGCCATCGATCTCCTTGTTCAGTTGCTCGCCCAGCTGGCGGAAATGGAGGCGGGCCGCCTCAAAGGCAACCGGATCCGCATTGCCCTGATGTTGCAGTGCCAGCAGCGGCATCATCTTGCCGCGCAGATGATCCAGATAGGCTTGCAGCGCCGCCATTACCTGGCGGTTATCCTGCTCGGCCCCCTCTATCACCAGACGGGCGAGAATGCCCCGGATCTCTTGCTCGGCTGCGTTGAGGCTGGCGGGCAGCTCGGCGAACTGCTTGGCGTCGTAGAGGCCGTAGATGGCATTGGTGCGCATCCGGTAGGCGGCATGGATCAGGGTGGCAATGTCATCCTTGTGGCGGATCACGCTGGCGGTTGTGTCATTTATCTCCCGAATGGCGTTGTCGACTTCCTGTTTGCTGAATCCGGCGGTGATGACCATCAGCAGACTGGCAAGGAGTAATGGAACGAGAACTTGAAGGCGAATTGATAGATTATTCAATGACATAAAAGGCTCTAATCGGAAGAATGGCAAAGTTCGGCATCTTACACAGACGCGACAAGGGTTGTCACAGACTTTGTTGCCGACGTTGGAGGTAGTTACAGTTTTTTCTTGTGGTAAAAGAGCGAGATAGACGACACTGTCTGGCCAACTTGGTATAAGTTCGACCAATCTGATTGGATTGGGTCTGTCAGTTCCCGTTTTGTCCCTGTTCTATGCGTTCCATGGAGGTGTTGTGTGTCCAGCTGGATTGATCCGGCCATTCTGGCGTTGTTTATTCCCACTTTTTTCTTTGTCTCCGTGACCCCCGGCATGTGCATGACCCTGGCGATGACCCTGGGCATGAGCCTGGGAGTGCGCCGGGCCCTGCACATGATGTGGGGGGAGCTTATCGGGGTGGGGCTGGTCTCGGTACTGTCGGTGATCGGGGTGGCGGCCATCATGCTCAACTACCCGGGGATCTTCGCCGCGTTCAAATACGTGGGGGGCGCCTATCTGATGTGGCTCGGCATCCAGATGTGGCAGGCCAGGGGCAAGATGGCCATTCCGGCGGATCTCTCGGCGGGCCAGCAGACCAGCGCCATGGGACTGGCCATGCAGGGCTTCGTGACCGCCATCGCCAATCCCAAGGGGTGGGCCTTCATGATCTCCCTGCTGCCTCCCTTTATCTCGGCAAGCAAGCCGATGGCGCCGCAGATCTCGGCGCTGGTGGCCCTTATTCTGCTCATCGAGTTCTCCTGCCTGCTGCTCTACGCCAGCGGTGGCCGCACCCTGCGCCACTTCCTCGCCAGGAGTGGCAACGTCACCCTGATGAACCGCATCGCCGGCACCCTGATGTTGGGGGTCGGCGTCTGGCTGGCGCTGGGTTGACAAAAAGTGCATGAAAAATGCCCCCCTCTTTGGCAAAAGAGGGGGGCATTTTTGTGGGGGGCGTCAGGCCTTGCGGGTGAAGCGTCTGACCCAGGGATTGGCGCTCACCCCGTGCAGAATGACGCTCAAGATAATGGTGCAGAGCACGGTGGCGATGACGGGCAACTGGCCCGTCAGGGCCGGCTGATGCTGCAGCACCATGACGGCGAAGACGATGCTGGCCAGCCCCCTTGGCCCGAACCAGCCGATAAAGAGCTTGAGTTCCAGGGATTGACCCGTGCCCAGCAGGCTCAGCCAGACCGGCACCATGCGCAGCATGGTGAGGCTGGCGGCACCATAGAGCCAGTACTGCCACTGCAGCAGGATGGGCAGCAGCGGCATCATGATGGCGCCAAATACCATCCAGATAACCACCGAGAGCAGATCACCGTACCCTTCACAGCTGTCCAAGTAGGCGTGCTTGTGCTCCCCCAAGCGATGGCCGATCAGCAGCCCCCCGACAAAGGCGGCGATAAAGCCGCTGCCACCTAGCGTCTGGGCCAGGGCAAAACAGAGCAGGGCCAGCCCCGGCATGGTGAGCTGGCGCCACAGCGGCAACTGCCAGCCATTGAGATAGGAGAGTTTGAGCAATCGGATGGTCAGGGTGCTGAGCACGAAGGCCACCAGCACCCCTATGCCTATCTCTTCCAATAACAGGGTCACGGCCAGGGTGGCGGTGCCCGCATGTTGTTCGGTGGGGGCGATCAGGGCGAGCAGCAGCAGGAGCACTGGCACACAGATGCCATCGTTGAGGCCGCTCTCCTGATTGAGCCCCTCCCGCACCGCTGCCGGTACCGCCGGATTGCTCACCACCGCCTTGCCGAGCGCCGCATCGGTCGGAGCCAGTATGGTAGCGAGGATCGCCACCTCCAGCAGTGGCAGTTCGGGAAACAGCAGGCGGCCGAACAGGGTACCCGTCAGCAGGGTCAGGGGCAGGCCGATGAGCAGCAACCGGACGGGGAGCTGGCGGTTGGCCAGCAGCACCTGCCAGTTGGTGTTGGCAGCGTCGTTGAACAGCACTATGACCAGGGCCAGCTCGGCCAGCAGTTTGAGCCCTTCGCTGTCGATATCGAGGGAGAGCAGGCCCAGACCGCCAGAGCCCAGCACGCCGCCCACCAGCAGAAACAGCAGGGGACCGTTGATGAGCTTGGATTCGAAGCGTCCGGCAATCAGGCTGTAGAGCAGTAAAAAGGCGGCGAGCACCGCCAGGTTCTGGTAGATCACAGACGCCTCCATGGGCTCTCCTCCTCGTTACTCCCTGCCATCATAGGGACGTCAATCGGTCAGGCAGTCCGGATCGAACACATATTTCCCCTCCAGCCAGCCCACGATCTCGTCGACGCAGGCCTGGTCGCGAAACGGCAGGTAGCGCGCCTTGAGGTGGCTTATTTGTTCCGGGGTGAGCTGGGCCAGGCCTATATCTTGGAAAAGCGGCAAGTCGGCGTCGATCATCGCCGAGATCTGCGGACCGCAGGTGGCGTTGAGAGAGGCGTGCAGCGCCTTGTCCGGGTCGTACTGCTTGCCGAGCCGATAGCTCATGGGCAAGGTGGCGAGCGGCAGGGCCGAGAGGGCTGCCTGCTTCATGGGATTGACCGCATGACCGCTGACCAGATCCGCAAGCTCCGCGGGGCGGTTTTCGAAGGCGCGCAGATGCAGAAAGTTGCTCGCCTTGCTGCCATCGTTGACCGGGTAGTTGTCCCACAGGAAGGGCTTGCGCCCGAGCAGCTCGGTCACCTGCTTAAGGTGCGCCGCCGGGTATTCGCTCGAGCAGACCCTGGGGCCGGTCCAGAAGATCTCGAAGCGGCGGTCGAGCTGCTCACCAATATCTTCCAGATAGCGGGGAGGCATGGCGCCAAACACCTTCTCCAACACGGGATCAGTCGAGTAGTAGCTGGGGCAGAAGATGAGCCGGCTCGCCTTGCTGTGAGCCGCGATGTCGTGGGCGATGGTGAGCTGATGATGGGCGAGATCCGGGGTATCCCCCTTCATGTCGTCAAACAGCACAGCCAGAATGTCGGGCTGGAGTGTCTCTTCGATGAGGCGCACCTTCTCGAGCAGCGCCGGGCGCTTTCGCTCGTAATCGTGGTGGGCTCCCATGGGGCTCAGGCCTACCCCGAAGGCGAGGCCGTTGTCACGGCACTGCCGGGCGAGGCGGGCCAGATCTGCCAGCTGTTGTTCTGGCCAGGGCTGGGCCCAGTGCTTGCGCAGATAGCCATCCTCTTTCGGGGCATAGATATAGAAACCATAGCCGTGACGAGGCAGCCACTGGGCGTAACGGGCACGTGCCTGCCAGCTCCATCCCTTGCCAAAGAAGCCTTCGATCACCCCCAGATTGGGGAAGGGGGCCTGGGGGCCGGACAGCATGTTTTGATATGGCATAACTTCTCTCCCTTCTCGTTTGGAGGTCGGGACCCGGGGTTACACCGGATCTTCTTCCTGGAAACGCACCCCGATTTTGCTCGGCACGCTCTCGTCCATTTCGGCCACGGTCCAGATCAGGCCCTGCCATTCGATGTTGTCACCGACCACCAGATTATCGCCCAACAGGGAGGCAATAAAATCCCCCAGCGTCTGATCCGCCACCTCGCTCACATCCAGCCCGTAGAGGGGGGCAAGATCAATGAGGCGGGCGGAGGCTTCCAGCAGGAAGTCACCGAAGAAGCGCGGGCCCAGATCCTGCTCCGGCGCCTGGCTGAACAGCTGGCCGAGGGCGGGGAGATCGTGCTCGTGGCCGATGACGCAGAGGATGTCATCGGCCAGCAGGCAGGTACTGCCCGAGGGGTGCAGCAATTCGCGGCCGCGAAACAGGGCGCTGACCCGGGTGCCGGCGGGCATCTTGAGATCCCTCAGCGGCGAGCCGATGCACCATTTCTCGGCTCCCAGCCGGTAGACGAAGGTCTCCCACTGGCTGTCGAGATCGATCTCGAGGCCGGAGCGGTTGATGGGGGACGGGGGCGCCGGCACCTCGACTCGTGCCAGCCTGGAGGCCAGCGGCAGGGAGCTGCCCTGCAGGATGAGGGAGACCAGCACCACGAAGAAGGCCACATTGAAATAGAGCTGGGCATTGGGCAGCCCCGCCATCATGGGGAAGACCGCCAGAATGATGGGCACGGCGCCGCGCAGCCCCACCCAGGAGATGAACCAGCGCTCGCGGGGGGCAAAGTTCTTGAACGGCAGCAGACCAATCCAGACCGATACGGGGCGGGCAAACAGGATCATCCACATCGCCAGCGCCAGGGCCGGCAGGGCGATGGGCAGCAGCTTGTGGGGGGAGGCGAGCAACCCCAGCACCAGGAACATGCCGATCTGGCTGAGCCAGGTCAGGCCGTCCAGCACCGACAGCGTGCTGCTGCGACTGCGCAGGGCGAGGTTGCCGAGCAGCAGACCGGTGAGGTAGATGGCGAGGATGCCGCTGCCCCCCACCGCCGTGGTGAGAGCGAAGATCAAGAGGCCACCGCTGACGGTGAGCAGGGGATAGAGGCCGGGAGCCAGTTTGGCGTTGTTGATGAGCTTCCATAGCAGCCAGCCGCCGGCCAGGCCTATGCCGGCCCCCATGCCAAATTGCTGGAGCAGTTGCAGCAGCAGGAAACCGGCATCCAGCCCCTGTTGGGCGGTGGCCAGCACCTCGATCAGGGTGACGGTGAGAAACACCGCCATGGGATCGTTGCTGCCCGACTCTATCTCCAGGGTCGCGCTGACCCGCTCGTTGAGGCTGCGCCCGCCAAGCAGGGAGAAGACTGCCGCCGCATCGGTGGAACCGACGATGGCGCCGATCAGCATCCCTTGCAGCAGATTGAGGTCAAACAGCCAGGCGGCGGCCAGACCCGTCAGGCCCGTGGTGATGGCGACGCCCACGGTGGCAAGCGACAGGGCAGGCCAGAGTGCCACCCGAAAGGACGAGACCCGGGTGCGCATGCCGCCGTCGAGCAATATGATGGCCAGCGCCAGGTTGCCCACCAGATAGGCGACCGAGTAGTCGGCAAACTGGATGCCACCGGGTCCATCTTCCCCCGCCAGCATGCCGACTGCGAGAAAGATCACCAGGATGGGAATGCCAAGGCGGGAAGAGAGAGCACTCAGCAGGACGCTGGCTCCCACCAACAGGGCACCGATGAAGAAGAAACTGTTGATGGTGACGGCATCCAAGGGCGAACTCCTTCCTGGCTGGTGTAAAGTAGGCACATTATATGCAGCAAATGTGACAATGTGGCGATTTTGTGTCTCGAATTTGCAATTCATTACACTTCTCCGCCTCTGGCCGGACGCAGTCTGTCGGTACACCTATGAATCCCTTCCCCCGCCCCCGCCGACATCCTGCCATCCCGGAAGCGGTTTTTTGTCCTATTTCTTTCCCCTCTCAATTCGCGTCGTCCGCCCGATATGTGCCCCCCGTCCGGTTTTCGAGATGACTACTGCTTGAAATGTTAATAAAAAACCGTTTTCTCAGCGAACTGAGGTATATTCCGGCCATGATGCAATTGACGCTTGGATCGGAATAATAATGTTACAACTCAGACGGTTATGGTGGCTCCTTGCCCTCTTGATGGTGACCTCGCTGCTCCTGGTCGCACTGTTTGAGTGGGGCCCCAGACGCCATCTGGTGATAGTGCCGAGTGACAACTGGGAGGTCGCTACCATCGACGATCGCCCCACGGGGGGCGACTCGGTAGCAACCCTGGCGGCGCAAGGCACCGGGATGACGTGCGAGCTGGGGAGCAAATACCGCTGGCCCTATTGCGAGCTGGCGATCACCCTCACCGCCCCCGAACAGGGGATCGATCTCTCCGATTTCGATAACCTGATCCTGCAGCTGGAAGGAGAGGGGCCGAGTGACGCCGCCTGGCGTATCTATCTGCGCAACTACCACCCCGACTACTCCCGGGCCGGGGATCCCGTCTCCCACAAGGTCAACGCCATCCTGTTCGACCCCAAACAGTACCCGGGGCGGGTCGAGATCCCCCTCAAGCTCTTTACCCCCACCACCTGGTGGCTGACCGACTACGACATTCCCCTGATGCAGCAGGGCCAGGATCTGAGCCGGGTCTTCGCCATCGAACTGGCGACCGGCTCCGGGGCGGCGCCGGGCCACTATCAACTCAAGGTGGAGACGCTGATCTTCGAGGGGCCCTGGATGTCGCCCACCCTCTTTTATCGGGCCCTCTTCATCGGCTGGAGCCTGTCGGTGATCTCCCTGCTGCTGATGGATTATCTCGGGATGCGACGACGCCTGGCGAAGTTAAGCAGGCAAGCCAGGCAGACCATGGCGCGCAACCGGGATCTCGAGCTGGAGTACCGGATGGCCAGCAACCAGGTGCGATATGACCCCCTGACCGGGGCATTGAGTCGCTATGAGGGGGAGTCCAGGCTGGTGCACCACGGCGGCGAGATGACCCTGGTGTTTATCGATATCGACCACTTCAAGCAGATTAACGACAGCCACGGTCATCCGGTGGGTGACGAGGTGCTCAAGTGCCTGGTGAGCGAGTTGCTGCTGCAACTGGAGGATGGGGACATGCTCTGTCGCTGGGGCGGGGAGGAGTTCGTATTGCTGCTGCCCGGGCGCTCATTGGCCTGGGGCCAGGCCCTGGCCGATCGCCTGCGTCTGGCGATGGTCGAGAGTCGCAACTGGCCGCTTGGGATGGCAGTCACCGCCTCGTTCGGGGTGGCAAGCCGCCGGCCTGATGAGCCGCTGCTCAAGACGTTGCAGCGCGCCGACATGGCGCTCTATCGCGCCAAGGGGGCGGGGCGCAACCGGGTAGAGGTCGCCGACTGAGGCGGATAAAAAGCGGCGGCCAGCCTCTGCTGGCCGCCTGTGAAGCGTGGTTGTGGCCCGGGATGCCGCCATCCATCGGGCCGGGTTTATTCGCGAAGTCAGTCGTCCTCGTCATCCTTCACTTCGCGGATCTTGTCCTTGTACTTGGGCAACTGCTTTTCCAGCTGTTTCATGTCCTTGATGGCATTGAGAAACAGCCCGAGCAGGAAGAGCAGTGGCAAACCTATCCAGAGCCATAAATTCATAATGTCGTCCTCTCGTCACTCTCGATAGTCACATAGCGGGCCAGGATCTCGTCGAGATGGGCCAGTATGGTCTCCTTGCCTTCAATATCCGCCTGTTGCAGGCAAAGTGCCAGCGCATCCGGTTCGAGGCGCAGTTCCCGCGATTCGGGGGCAAAACTCAGATGCCAGGGTTCATAGGCAACGCCCTGGTCAGCCCCGACCGGCTTGTCATACGGCAGGAAGAAGCCAAAATCGTTCATCCGCTCGCCGAGCCATTCGCTCAGGTCGGCAAACCAGCCCCCCTCTTCGTACTCCCAGGGCTCCAGCGCCAGCTTGGTGCCCGTGGGCAAGCAGTCCGGGTCGTAGATATCGAGATCCGTGCCCCAGTGATGGCGGCTGGTGCCCGGCAGGGCGCTCCAGCGCAGGATGGCGTGCAGCCGCTCCTCGTCGCTCAGTTGCAGGGCATCGATGGGCTGGCTGGTGGCATCCAGCAGCGGCCGCTCGCCGCGCCACTTGCCGTTCCAGATGGCGAGCTGGCGCTCGAAGCTGCGCCAGCTGGAGGCCGCCTGCAGGTTGAAGCCGTCGTGGGCCGCCGCCACCTGCATGTCGTTGAAGGCCGCCGCAGTGGCGGCGGTCAGGCGATGGGGCCCGCGCCCCATCAGGATAAGATGGCTCTCGTCGAGCCCCAGCAGTTGATCCTGGGTCATATCACAGTCCCTCCGATGGGTCTTGGAAGAGAAAAGCGTTGCTGGTCCGGGTTCACGCCAGCAACCGCGTCAGTACCCCTTGATACATGTCCGCCAGGAGATCCAGATCTTCGGCCTTCACGCACTCGTTCACCTTGTGGATGGTGGCGTTGACCGGACCCAGCTCAATGACTTCCGCCCCGGTGGGGGCGATAAAGCGCCCATCAGACGTTCCCCCCGTGGTGAGCAGAGCCGGCTGCTGGCCGTTGACCTGCTCGATGGCGCCCACGGTCGCCTCAAGCAGAGCGCCGGTGTCGGTGAGGAAGGGCTGGCCGGAGAGGGTCCACGTGAGCTGGTAGTCGAGGCCGTGTCGGTCCAGCAGCGCCTCGACCCGCTCGCGGATATCCGTGTCGGTGAGTTCGGTGCTGAAGCGGAAGTTGAACTGGACGTGCAGCTCTCCCGGAATGACGTTGGAGGCGCCGGTGCCAGCCTGGATGTTGGCGATCTGGAAGCTGGTGGGGGGGAAGTAGGCGTTGCCCTCATCCCACACGGTGGCGGCAAGTTCCGCCAGCGCCGGCGCCGCCTTGTGGATCGGGTTGTCCGCCAGATGGGGGTAGGCCACGTGGCCCTGCACCCCGCGCACCAGCAGATCGCCGGTGATGGAGCCGCGTCGGCCATTTTTCACCACGTCGCCCACCTGATTGGTGGAGGAGGGCTCGCCGACGATGCACCAGGTGATCTTCTCCTGACGTGCCTCCAGGGTGTCGATTACCCGGGTGGTGCCGTTGATAAAGGGCCCCTCTTCATCTGAGGTGATGAGAAAGGCAATCGACCCCTGATGATCCGGATGTTCGGCCACGAAGCGCTCGGTGGCCACCACCATGGCGGCCAGTGACCCCTTCATGTCGGCGGCGCCGCGCCCGTACAGCACACCATCTTGAATGGTCGGCTCGAACGGCGGGGTGTGCCATTTATCGAGCGGCCCGGCCGGCACCACGTCGGTGTGACCGGCAAAACAGAATAGCGGCCCTTCGCTGCCACGTCGTGCCCACAGGTTGGTGGTGTCCTCGAACACCATGGGTTCGATGACAAAACCAAGACGAGCGAGGCGCTCGCTCATCAGGGTCTGGCACCCTTCATCCAGCGGGGTAACGGAGGGGCGGCGGATCAGATCCTTGGCCAGTGCGATGACATCCGACATCGGTGTTCCTTAAATGCAGAGGTTAACGAGAGAAGAGGGATTGGTAGTTGTCAGCCTTGAACCCCAGGGTCAGTTCGCCGTCGCGGTCCAGCAGCGGGCGCTTGATCATCGCCGGGTGCGCCAGCAGCAGGGCACGGGCCTTGTCGTTGTCGAGCCCCTGCTTCTCCTCTTCCGGCAGGGCGCGGAAGGTGGTGCCACGGGTGTTGAGCAGGGCTTCCCAGCCGAGCTTGGTGAGCCAGCCATCCAGCGCGGCCGGATCCAGGCCATCGGCCCTGTGGTCGTGAAAGCGGTAGTCGACACCAGCCTCATCCAGCCACTTGCGGGCTTTCTTGATGGTGTCGCAGTTTTTGATGCCATAGAGGGTGGTGGCCATGGGGAGTCCTTGTCTGCGGGCACGGGCCCTGAAATCGGAAACTTGAGATCGATACGGGAAATCAAGGAGAGGCACGATTCTGGCATTGTGGCGATCCCAAGGCAATCACCGGGGCATGCCAGTTGGTCGTTGCAGACCGGAAAATGGCGGGCAAACAGGGGGCTGATAGCCAAAACGCGCCTTCAGGCGCGTTTGGGAGGAGGGAAGGAGCGGCAGGATCAGTGCAGCGTGGTCCACTCGTGATCAAAGACCCGGGCACGTTCCCAGGGGGCGTCCGGCAGACTGGAGGAGAGGCCGGTATATTTGCCCACATCGTCCACCACGATGGCGGAGAGGATCGGCAGATTGTTTTCGGTGCAGTACATGCGAATACGCTGCAGCAGGGTGCGCAGCTCGTCCTGGCACTGTTCCAGCCCAGCCTGTCTGGCCAGTTTGGAGTAGCGAATGGTGGTGCGTTCCCTTGCAGACTCGATGAGGATGTCCCACAGCTTGTAGTCGCAGCTTGAAGTCTCTGCGGTGGCTTGGCTTGTCATAACTCTCTCCGGTGCGAAATGGTCGCTAGGTGTCGATGCGCATCTTGGCGGCTTCAGGGCTCTCTGATGTTGATCCAACGCAAAAAAGAGACCAGTTATGTCGCACGATTCGTGAATAATCTCAGGCAATATGCATGAATCAGTTTAAATATCGAAATTTTGTTAACTGATCGACATATTATGCTGCTAAATGGCGGCGAGTTCACCTTTATTGATGGGGATCAAAGGCTGCTGGCAGAGGGCACACTAGATTTCGCTTTTCGATAAATCTGTCAGGAGTCTGTGTTGGAACTTCTATTCGTCCTGTTCGTCCTGGTGGCCGTGGTTTACGGCATCATCAAGGATTACAACCCGCAAGCCGTGCTGGCGCTGGCGGGCATGGCCATTTTCACCCTGGCCTACTGGTTGGGACTGCACCCCATACTGCCTGCCGACAAGAGCACAGGCTTCGCCCTGTTCGACCTGTTCGAGGTGTTCAAGGGGATCTTCTCCTACCGCGCGGCCGGGCTGGGTCTCACCATCATGGCGGTGGCCGGCTTTGCCACCTACATGTCCCATATCGGTGCCTCCCAGGCGCTGGTGCGGGTGGCGGTCAAACCGGTGGCGGGCATTCAGTCCAGCTACCTGATGCTGGCCATCTGCTACCTGGTGGCGGTGTTCGTCTCCCTGTTCGTCACCTCGGCGACCGGCCTTGGCCTCTTGCTGATGGTCACCATGTACCCCGTGATGCGCAACCTCGGCATCAGCCCTGCTTCCGCCTGCGGCGTCATCGCCACCTCCCAGGCGTTCGAGATTGGCCCGACCCAGACCAACGCCATCTTCTCGGCCGGCCAGTCTGGCATGGATCCCACCAGCTACTTCGTCGACTACCAGATCTGGCTGGTGGCCCCCATGCTGCTGGTGACCATGGTGCTGCACTTCTTCTGGCAGCGTCACTGCGATCGCAAAGATGGCTGGGATCCGGCCTTGCATCGCGGCGAGCACGCCGAGCTGGACGAGAAGGGAACGGACGAGGTCAAGGCGCCGACCTGGTATGCCCTGCTGCCCATCATCCCCTTCGTGCTGATGATGACCTTCTCCAAGCTGCTGGTGAGCGACATCAAGATGAGCGTGGAAGTGGCCATGCTGCTGTCGGTCTTCATCGGCATGCTGTGCGAGCTGTTGCGTTCACGCTCGGTGCGTACCTCCTTCGCCGGCCTGTCGAGCTTCCTCGACGGCATGGGCAAGGTGTTCGGCCCTGTGGTGGCGCTTATCGTCTGCGCCGAGCTGTTTGCCGAGTCCCTCAAGGCCATCGGTGCCATCGACACCTTGCTGCATTCGGCCAGCGACGCCGGCATCGGCAGCGGTCTGATGACCCTCGTCATGGTGGGCCTCATCATGGTGGCGGCCGTCATCATGGGCTCCGGCAACGCGGCCTTCCTGAGCTTCTCTACCCTGGCTCCCGCGGTGGCGGCCAAGTTTGGCGTGCCGGCGGTGACCATGTTGCTGCCGATGCAGCTGGCCTCCAGTATCGGGCGCAGCATCTCCCCCATTGCGGCCGTGGTGATTGCCTGTGCCGGTATCGCCAAAGTGTCGCCCTTCGTGGTGGTGAAGCGCACCAGTGTGCCCATGGCGGGGGCGCTGATCACCGCCCTGACACTCAACTACCTGCTGTTTATGTAATGGTTTTTTGACAGTATTGGCGAGGCGGGCAGCCAGGCTGCCCGCCTCTTTCACTCTGTTGCCGACGATGGCCCCCTCATGGGGGCCGTTGCATGGAGAAGATGATGACCGATGTAAAAACACCCTTTTCCCTCGAGACCTATCTGGCGGATCTGGCCCCCCTCATCAACCTGGATTGCGGCACCCGCACCCCGGCCGGAGTAGCCAGGGTCGCCGACATCATGACCGAGAAATTCGAGTCCATCGGCTGGCAGGTGCGCCGTCACCAGTTCGCCGCCGAATGTGGCCCCTGTCTCGAGATCACCAATGCGCCGGGCGCCGATCACTACGATGTGATGCTGATTGGCCACATGGATACCGTCTTCCCCGAGGGGACGGCGGCCAAGCGGCCGCTGAAAATCGAGGACAATCAGGCCTTTGGCCCCGGGGTATCGGACATGAAGAGCGGCCTGCTCTCCCTCTGGTATGCCCTCAAGGGGATGGACCCGGCTGTATTGGCCAAGCTCAGGGTGCTGGTCTGCTGCAACTGCGATGAGGAGATTGGTTCCCCCTGGTCGAAAGCGTGGCTGGTGGAGAAGGCCCGCCAGAGCGCCTGCGTGCTGGTGGCCGAGGCGGCCCGCCCGAACGGGGATCTCATCAGCGCCCGCAAGGGCAATGCCAAGTACCGGATCACCTTCCATGGCAAAGCCTCCCATGCGGGCTCTGCGCTGGCGGAAGGGATCTCGGCCATCACCGAGCTCGCCAACTGGGTACTTGCCATCAACCAGCAGGTCAACATGGAGACGGGCACTACCATGAACGTGGGGGTGGTACAGGGGGGCACCGGGGTCAATGTGGTGCCGGACTATGCCGAGGCCATCGTCGACCTGCGTTTCTGGAGCAATGAAGAGGCGGCCGCCGTGCACGACAGGCTCGGCTTTATGGCCAAGAACCCCTTCCTGCCGGGTTGCCGGGTCGAGGTGGATCGCCAGACCTTCAAGCCGGCAATGCGCCCAAGTGGCGACACCCAGGCGCTAATGGCACTGGTGGAGGCGGCGGCCAAAGAGGAGGGGATCCCCTTCAACTGGCTGGAGGCGGGCGGCGGATCGGATGCCAACTTTACCGCCGCGGCCGGAGTGCCGTCGCTGGATGGCTTTGGCCCCATGGGCGGCGGTTTTCACTCCGAGGCCGAGTTTTTGCTGCTCGATAGCATAGCGCCGCGCATTCGCCTGCTGCAGCGGGTGCTGGGCAAGCTGGCCAAATAGCCCTGCGCAAGGACCATGAAAACGGGAGGCGGATGCCTCCCGTTTTTTATCCCTGCGATTGGCCAGAAGGGCGTGGCTCACGCCTCCTCTTCGGCCAGATAGGCGAGGTTTCCCTCCTGCTCCACCTGCCAGCGAGCGAGTTGCACGGGGGCGCTGAACCCGGGGCCATCGGTCACCATGGTGTGAAACTCCCCCTGCTCGCCGCAGGCATCGAAGCCTTGGCTTGCCGCCAGTTGCTGCAACTCGGCGATGGTTTCGCCATCGAGCCCCCGGCCGACCCAGTCGGGTGTCAGGAAGCGGGTATCGACGCAGGAGAGGTGTGCCACTATCCCGCGGGTCAGCAGATCCGCCAGCAAGCCGTCGCGGGATTGTTGCCAGAGCGGGGTATGAACCGTTATCCCGAGCGGGCGGCAGCGCTCGCGGATCCAGTTGCTGGCGCCCCCCACGCTGTCGATATCGCCGGTGACGACCCCATCGATGGCCCACTCCCGGCGTAGCTGGGCCAGCGCATCTTCATAGCCTAGCTCGAACGGTGCCTCGATGGTGACCAGCCGGTGGGGGAGATCGAGGGCGGCCGCCTGGCGGCGAATCTGATGCAGTGGATGGGCGAGAAAGCGGGGTTCGGGCGGCGCAAAGGTCACCAGTGCCACCACCTGATGGCCCTGTTCACGAGCATGGCAGAGGGCCTGCATAGCATCTTTGCCGCCGCTCCAGAGCAGGATGACGCGAGACATGGGGTTCCATTTTTGTGAAAAAAGAGAGGAAGCATGCTACTAGGGCGTCGACTGCTTGGCAAAGCCGCACGGGCCCAAAATGACAAGCCCCCGATGACGGGGGCTTGCGGGATGGGAGTGTCCGGTTACAGCAGTATGCTGGTCAGGATATAGCCCAGGGTACAGGAGGTGATCACCCCGATAAGACCCGGGATGATGAAGCTGTGGTTGATGATGAACTTGCCGATGCGGGTGGTGCCGGAGCGGTCGAAACCGATACAGGCCAGATCGCTCGGATAGGTCGGCAGCACGAAGTAGCCGTAGCTCGCCGGCAGGAAGGCGATCAGAAGCTTGGGCTCGACACCCAGCGCCAGACCCATGGGGGCGATGGCGGTGAGGGCCGCGGCCTGGCTATTCACCAGCTTGGAGATGAGGAACAGCACCAGGGCGTAGGTCCAGGGCTGGGCCTGAACCACGTGGGCCAGGGTCTCCTTGAGCAGCGGCATGTGGGCCTGGAAGAAGGTTTCGCTCATCCAGGCAACCCCGAATACGGAGAAGATGGCGACCATGCCGGCCTTGAACACGGCACCGTTGGAGATCTCGCCCGGCTTGACCTTGCAGACCATCAGGATGAAGGCGCCGGCGATCAGCATCATCATCTGGATCACCAGGTTCATGGAGAGGGGACCTGTCTTCTCCTTGATGGTGAAGACGGGTCGCAGACCCTCATAGGCACCCAGCATCACCACGGCGGCGATGGCGGCGAAGAAGATCCAGGTCGACCAGTAGGCCTGTTTCGGGAACTTGGTGTTGAGCAGGGTTTCACCGCCACCATAGATGAAGGCGCGCTGTTCCGGATCCTGGATCTTGGCCTGGAACTCCTCGTCCTTGTCCAGATCCTTGCCGCGACGCAGGCTCCAGAGGGCGGCGACGATGACGCCGGTCAGGGAGGAGGGAATGGCGACCATCAGGATGTCCAGCAGACCGTAGGCCTGACCGATGCCGTGGGCCGCCGCCAGGATGGAGACCATGGAGACCACGGCCACCGAGACAGGCGAGGCGCAGATGGCCATCTGGGAGGCAACGGAAGCCACCGCCATCGGACGCTCGGGGCGGATGTTCTTCTGCAGCGCGATGTCGGCGATGATGGGGAACATGGTGTAGACCACGTGGCCGGTACCGCACAGGAAGGTGAGGGTCCAGGTGGTGAGCGGGGCCAGTATGGTGATGTATTGCGGGTGGCGGCGCAGCAGGCGCTCTGCCACCTGCATCATCAGGTTGAGACCGCCGGCGGTCTGCAGGGTGGCGGCACAACCGATCACCGCCAGAATGGTCAGCATCACCTGTACCGGCGGCTCGCCCGGCACCAGACCGAACACGAAGGTCAGCAGGAACAGACCGATACCACTGATGAGACCGAGTCCCATGCCCCCAAAGCGAGTACCCAGCAGCAAACAGCCGAGTACTACCAAAAATTCCATCAAGATCATTCCATTACCTCGTGTAATTGAATCCATGCCTGAGTTGTGTCGGGCTCATGGATCTGAATAGCCCGTTTTTTATTTAGCCCTAAAGGGTTAGTCGGTATTTTGCCCGCCGGAAAAGGGCAAAAAATTGAGATACTTCAATAAGTCGACGTTTTCTGATTTAACGCCTTAAAAACCACGTATTAACTTAATTGTCATTTTGCCGTGCCGGAGCAGGTACGTATGACACTTGTGGTCTGGCGGAAAGTGGATAAATACCGTGCGACCTTGCAAAACCCAAGGACAGGATGGGGTCAGCGGCCGGGTAGGGGAGAAGCAGATAGCAAAAAGCCGACCCCGGGGTCGGCTTTGTCGGCAAAGGCCTGTAATCAGAACTCTGCGGTGCGCGGGGTACGCGGGAAGGGGATCACGTCGCGCACGTTGCCCATGCCGGTCACATAGACCACCAGACGCTCGAAGCCCAGACCAAAGCCGGAGTGCGGCACGGTACCGTAGCGGCGCAGGTCGCGATACCACCAGTAGTCTTCCTTGTTCAGACCCATCTCGGCCAGGCGGGCATCCAGCACGTCCAGACGCTCTTCACGCTGGGAGCCACCGATGATCTCGCCGATGCCCGGGGCCAGTACGTCCATGGCGGCAACTGTCTTGCCGTCGTCGTTGAGACGCATGTAGAAGGCTTTGATGTCTTTCGGGTAGTTCTTCACCACCACCGGAGACTTGAAGTGCTCCTCGGCCAGATAGCGCTCGTGCTCGGAGGAGAGATCGATACCCCAGGAGACCGGGAACTCGAACTTCTTGCCGCAGTTTTTCAGCACTTCGATGGCGTCGGTGTAGTCGATCTGGGCGAAGTCGGAGGCAACGAAGCGCTCCAGACGGCCAATGGCGTCCTTGTCAACGTGCTGGGCGAAGAACTCCAGATCGTCGCGGCGCTCGGTCAGCACGGCGTTGAAGACATACTTCAGCATGGCTTCGGCCAGGGCGGCGTTATCTTCCAGATCGTTGAACGCCACTTCCGGCTCGACCATCCAGAACTCGGCCAGGTGACGGCTGGTGTTGGAGTTTTCGGCGCGGAAGGTCGGCCCGAAGGTGTAGACCTTGGAGAGGGCGCAGGCATAGGTTTCGGCGTTCAGCTGGCCGGATACGGTCAGGAAGGCCTCTTTGCCGAAGAAATCTTCGTTGTAGTCCACCTTGCCAGCGTCGGTACGCGGCAGGTTTTCCAGATCCAGGGTGGAGACGCGGAACATCTCGCCGGCACCTTCGGTGTCGGAGGCGGTGATGAGCGGCGTGGCAACCCAGATGAAGCCCTGCTCGTGGAAGAAGCGGTGGATGGCTTGTGCCAGGCTGTTACGCACCCGGGTCACGGCGCCAACGATGTTGGTGCGCGGACGCAGGTGGGCTTGCTCGCGCAGGTACTCGATACTGTGGCGCTTGGCGGCCATGGGGTAGGTGTCCGGGTCTTCGACCCAGCCGACTACCTTGACGTCGGTGGCCTGCAGCTCGAACGCCTGGCCGCTGCCCTGGGATTCGGCAACGACGCCGGTCACTTCCACGGAGCAGGCGGTGGTCAGACGCAGCACTTCATTCTCGTAATTGGCCAGGGTATTGGGGACGACGGCCTGTACCGGATGGAAACAGGAGCCATCGGAAATGGCCAAAAATGAGATCCCCGCCTTGGAATCACGGCGAGTCCGGATCCACCCTCGTACAGTCAGGGTGGTGCCAACCGCATGTTTACCGGTCAGCACATCTACTACGGATGCGTGCGTCATCGAAATATTGTCTCCAGCTTGTTCTTGCAGCGCTATGGGTCTGGCCCGGGCATTCAAGGGCCCATCATGGCAGACTAAGCCGTTAATCTTACCCGTGCAGGTTTGATAAACAAGCAAAAATGTCGGACTCTGCTGGGGTTTACAGCATGTTTTGCACGAGACGAGAGTCATCAACGCAGGAGAGGCGGGTGAAAGAGCGACGACGTGGACCGGATTGGCTGACCAGGGTATTGCGAGGGCTGGTGCTGCTCTGCTGGGGCGGCTTTATCGTGCTGCTCTCCCTCTATCACTATGCTCGCCCCGAGATAGCCTACGGCTTTCTGGTTTATGGCGGCATTGAAGTGCGAAACTACTGGGAGCCGGCGTTGACCCCCTGGCTGGTGTACGGATTGTGGGGATGTTGCGCCCTCACCCTGGGAGTCTTGCTGCTGGAGCGCAAGCGCAGCCGGCGTCGGGACGATGCCCGCCATATCAATCTGGCCATCCTGCTGCTGATTTTGCTGGCCAGCCTGCTTTTTTATTACGTCGGTTAGCCCGCCGCCCGGTCGTTTTCTTCGTCCGGCTTCTTGGGGCGCTTGCCCAGCTGGCGCTCCACGCTGTCGAGCATCTGGTTGTAGGCGAGCGCCACCCGGCCAATCTCGTCACCGTCGTCCCCCTCCAGGCGGTGGCCGAAGTCGTGCAGATCAGTGGCCTCCTCCATGGAGCGGGTCAGCTGGTTGAGGGGGCGAACGATCCAGGTGCGAATGACCCAGAGGGTGAGCAAGAGCCCCAGGCCGAAGATGACGGTGAGGCTCAGCGCCGAGGTGAGGATGTTCTGCTCGACCCGGGTAAAGAGGGAGTCGAGGGAGTAGTCAAAGCGCACTGCCCCCAGCACGCTGTTTTCCGCCACCTGGTGGCAACTGGTGCAGTCGGTGCCGCGAAAATCCTTTCTGGCCAGCAGCGGTTGAGTCACCACCAGCCGGCTGTGCATGCCGTCGTGTACCACCTCCAGACTGCCTTTACCTGCCAGCGCCAGCTCATCGAACCTGTCTTTGGGGTGCTCGCTCTCGAAGCCGGGACCATACTGCTTGCTCACCCCCTCGCCGCGCACGATGCGGGCATCTTCCACATGGGCGTGCTCCAGAAACTTGGTGCGCAGGGTATCGCGGGCATCCATCTTGCCGGTCAGCATCAGCATGTTGAGGCCGTCGAAATAGGCTTCGGTCTGCTCGCGGCTCTGCTCCTTGATCAGGGTCAGGATGAGGTCGCGCTCCCGTACCGCCTGATAGGCCGCAGAAAAGACCAGCACCATGGAGAAGATGAACAGCAGGAAGAAGTTGATTTTGGCAGCAATGGAGAGGCGCATGGAGAGTCGATCTGTATGGTAAAACCGCTACAGTCTACCCTCCCGTGCGCCTCAGGTCTGGTGTTTTGCTCACATTCTGGCTAATGGACCCAGATTAAGTTGCCATTGCAATGCAACAAATGGCGATGCTCGTCCGTCAGCCTCAATACTCACCCTGATGGATGGCCTCATGAATCGCGCGGGTCAGCACGCCGAGCTCTTCAGGAGTGATGACAAATGGCGGCATCAAGTAGATGAGCTTGCCAAAGGGGCGGATCCAGGCCCCAAGTGACACAAACTTGCGCTGGATGCGTGCCACGTCCACCCGCTCCTTCATCTCCACCACGCCGATGGCGCCGAGTACCCGCACGTCCGCCACCGCCGGGTGCAGGGTCAGCTCGACCAATTCGGTGCGCAGTTGGTGCTCGATGGCGCGCACTCGCTCCTGCCAAGGCGAGGTCAGCAGCAGCTCGATGGAGGCATTGGCGACCGCACACGCTAATGGATTGCCCATAAAGGTGGGGCCGTGCATAAAGACCCCCGCTTTCCCGTCGCAGATGGTGCGGGCGACATGTTCGGTGGTCAGGGTCGCCGACAGGGTCAGGTAGCCCCCGGTGAGCGCCTTGCCCAGACACATGATGTCGGGGCTGATGCCGGCCCAGTCGCAGGCAAACAGTTGGCCGGTACGGCCAAAGCCGGTGGCAATCTCGTCGGCAATCAAGAGCACGCCGAACTCGTCGCACAGGGCGCGCACCCACTGCAGGTAACGGGGGTGATAGAAGCGCATGCCGCCCGCCCCCTGCACTATGGGTTCGAGCACGATGGCGGCGATTTCCTCATGGGTGTCTGCCATAAGCGTCGCCAGCTCCACCACGCAACTCTCGTCCCACTCGGCGTGAAAGCGACAGCTCGGTGCTGCCACGAAATGGTGCTCGGGCAAGAACCCCTTGTAGAGCTCGTGCATGCCGCCATCGGGATCGCACACGCTCATGGCGCCGAAGGTGTCACCGTGATAGCCGCCGCGCAGAGCAATGAATTTGGCTCTGGGCGAGCCCTTGGCGTGCCAGTACTGCTGGGCCATCTTGAGCGCCACCTCCACTGCCACCGAGCCGGAGTCCGCCAGAAACACCCGATCCAGCCCCTTTGGAGTGATCGCCACCAGCTTGCGGCAGAGCTCCACTGCCGGGGTATGGGTCAGGCCGCCAAACATCACGTGGGACATCTTGCCGAGCTGGGCGGTGGCGGCCGCATCGAGCTCCGGCACCTGATAGCCGTGCACGCAGGCCCACCAGGAGCTCATGCCATCCACCAGTTCGCGGCCGTCGCTGAGGGTGAGAGTCACTCCCCTAGCGCTGGCCACTTCATAGCAGGGCAGGGGGTGGGTGAGAGAGGTATAGGGGTGCCACACATGGTGCAAATCGAATTCTTGATTGGTCATTTGTTGTTCTGTTGTCAATTGGTTTGATCTGGTTGGTGTTGACAGTCTACGCTCGCTCTCTACACTAGCCAACAATTTCAGCCACTTGGCTCTGCCCGCATCCCTGTTTGCCCGGGCCAGGTGGCGAGTTTTGCACGCACTCCAGGGAGGCGGCGCAGGATCCCACCAATAACAACCGGAAGCCATGTATGAATGCTCTCACCCGGGGCGGCCACGCCCTTCGTCACGACTGGACCCTCGCCGAGGTTCAGGCCCTGTTTGCCCTGCCGTTCAACGACCTGCTGTTCCGGGCCCAGACGGTGCACCGTGCCCATTTCGATCCGAACGAGGTACAGGTGAGCACCCTGCTCTCCATCAAGACCGGCGCCTGTCCGGAGGATTGCAAGTACTGCCCCCAGAGCGCCCGCTATCACACCGGGCTTGAGGCCGAGCGGTTGATGGAGGTGGAGAAGGTGCTGGAGCGGGCCCGCGAGGCCAAGGCCAACGGGTCGTCGCGTTTTTGCATGGGGGCGGCCTGGCGCAACCCCAAAGAAAAAGACATGCCCTACATCATCCGGATGATCGAGGAGGTGCGCGGGCTCGGCATGGAGACCTGCATGACCTTGGGCATGCTCACCGCCGATCAGGCGGCGCGCCTCGGGGCTGCCGGCCTTGATTACTACAACCACAACCTCGACACCTCGCCGGAGTTTTACGGCGACATCATCACCACCCGCACCTATCAGGACCGGCTCGATACCCTGGAGCACGTGCGCAGCGCCGGCATGAAAGTCTGCTCCGGCGGCATCGTCGGCATGGGGGAGCAGGCCAAGGATCGGGCGGGCCTCTTGATGGCGCTCGCCAACCTGCCGCGCCACCCGGAGAGTGTACCCATCAACATGCTGGTCAAGGTGAAGGGGACGCCGCTGGAGAACCAGGAAAACCTCGATCCGTTCGAATTTATCCGCACCATCGCCGTGGCGCGCATCATGATGCCTGCCTCCCATGTGCGCCTCTCAGCCGGACGGGAGAAGATGAACGAGCAGATGCAGGCCATGTGCTTTATGGCGGGGGCAAATTCGATTTTTTATGGCTGCAAGCTGCTGACCACCCCGAATCCGGACGAAAACAGCGACATGCAGCTGTTCAAGCGGCTCGGCATCCGCCCCGCCCAGCGGGCCCAGAAGCCGGATCAGGTGCAAGAAGAAGAACTGCTGGCCGAGGTGAGTCGCCAGAGCGAGCCAAGGGAGCTCTTCTATGACGCCACCAAAACGAAGACCCCCAGTGCCAGCGGCGCTCGCTCATGAACGCCCCCGTGGTAAAGGGCCCCTTTGCGCTGGGAGAGGCGCTGGCAGCGCGTGAGCAGGCCGCTCTGCTGCGCAGCCGCGTTGCCACCGACGGGGCGAGCGGCGGGCGACTCAAGGTGGCGGGGCGAGAGTACCTCAACTTCTCCGCCAACGACTATCTGGGGCTTGCCGATCACCCCGCCATCAAGGCCGCCTTCAAAGAGGGCATCGAACGCTATGGCGTGGGCGCGGGCGCCTCGCCGCTAGTGACCGGCTACAGCCGCGCCCATCAGCAGCTGGAAGAGACGCTGGCTGACTGGCTCGGGCTGGAGGCGGTACTGCTCTTCAACTGCGGCTTTTCCGCCAATCAGGCGGTGCTGAAAGCCTTGCTCGGCAAGGATCACCTGCTGTGGCAAGACAGGCTAAACCACGCCTCCCTGCAGGAGATGGGCAGCCAGCTTCCCTGCAAGATGAAGCGCTTTGGCCACAACGATATGGCGGCCCTTGAACGTCAACTTGAGCCAAACCGCGGGCTCATCGTCTCGGAAGGGGTGTTCAGCATGGACGGGGATCAGGGTCCTTGGCGCGAGCTCGCAGCCCTGGCCGCCCGAAGCGGCAACTGGCTGATGATTGACGACGCCCACGGCCTCGGCGTGCTGGGAACCGAGGGGCGTGGCACTCTGGCGGCGCAGGGGGTGGATCCTGCCCGAGTGCACATCCAGATGGGGACCTTCGGCAAGGCGCTGGGTGTAGCCGGCGCGTTTGTCGGCGGCAGCCGTGAGCTGGTGGAGTATCTGGTGAACTTCGCCCGCCACTATGTCTACAGCACCCATATGCCGGCTGCCCAGGCGTGCGCCGTGAGCCAGAGCATCGAGCTGGTGCGCGGGGCCGAGGAGTCCCGTGCCCGGCTTGCTCGCCTTATCGCCCGCTTTCGGCAAGGGGCACAGGCATTGGGCTGGCAGCTTGGCGCGAGCGATACCCCGATCCAGCCGTTGCTGGTGGGGGAGAGCGGTGCTGCCTTGCGACTAGCCGAGCGGCTGCGGGGGCGCGGCGTCTGGGTCGGTGCCATCCGTCCGCCCACTGTGCCGGTCGATACGGCGCGTCTTCGCATCACCTTGAGCGCCGCTCACAGGGATGAGGATATCGATCGGCTGCTTGATGCTCTTGGTTCTTGCCCCTTTGTCTACAGCGCGGGAGGCACCCGGGATGCATGAGCGTTTTCAGTCGGTCGACAAGGCCCGCCTCGCCCGCCGCTTCGGCGCCGCCGCCCGACACTACGATGCCCACGCCCGCTTTCAGCAGGAGGTGGGGCAGGCGCTGCTGGGGTTGATGCCGCAGGGGCCGACCAGTCTGGTTGGCTGCGATGTGGCCCGCGCCGGGCTGGATCTCGGCTGCGGCACCGGATATTTTCTGCCCGCACTCGCCGATCGCTGTCAGAGCCTGGTGGGGCTGGATCTCGCCCCCGGCATGCTGGCCCGGGCCGTAGAGCGCGGCAGCGGCGCCCGCCTGGTGTGTGGCGATGCCGAGCAGTTGCCCTTTGCCGACGAGGCGTTTGATTGGGTCTTCTCCAGCTTGGCCCTGCAGTGGTGCGAGCGGCCGGCCCAGGCCTTTGGCGAGCTGATGCGGGTGCTCAGACCCGGTGGCCAGCTCTTTTTCTCCACCCTGCTGGACGAGTCGCTCTGGCAACTGCGCACCGCCTGGCAACAGGTGGACGGCCGTGCCCATGTCAATCGCTTCCTCAGCCTGCCACAATTGGAGCAGGCGCTGGCGGCGGCCGGGGTCACCGCTCCCCGCTTGCAGTGCCAGACCTGGGATCTTGCCTATCTTGACGTGACGCAGCTGCTGCGTGATCTCAAGGGCATCGGTGCCAACGAGGTCAATGACAACCGGGCCAACAGCGGCGTGGGTCTGAGCGGCCGCGCCCGCTTACAGCGTCTTGGCCAGGCCTACGAGGCCTTTCGTCAGCCGGATGGCCAGCTGGTCGCCAGCTATCGGGTCTGTCTTGGCCGGATCGACAAACCGCTCTGACGCGAAGCGGATGTTGGAATTGCGGCGTGGCAGGCGCAGTGAGCTCGCTGTCACGCCAGGGAGAGAAGAAGATGAAATCATTTTTTATTACCGGCACGGATACCGACGTGGGCAAGACCCTGGTGGCCCGCACCCTGCTTAGGGAGTTCAGCGCCCAGGGGATCCGCTGCGCGGGTTACAAACCGGTGTCAGCGGGCTGTGCCCGTACTCCTGAGGGGCTTCGCAACCTCGACGCCGTGCTCTTGCAGGAGGCGGCGAGCCTTGTGCTGCCTTACGATCTGGTCAATCCGTTTGCCTATGAGCCCCCCATCGCCCCCCATATCGCCGCCAGCGAAGTACGCCAGCCCATCGACATGCAGGGGATCAGCGAGGGGCTGCGCAAGATTGAGCAGGCCGGGGCCGAGCTGACCGTGGTGGAAGGGGCGGGAGGCTGGTATCTGCCGCTGGATCGCCAGCATCTGATGTCGGACTGGGTGAAGCAGGAGAACATGGCGGTGATCATGGTGGTGGGGGCCAAGCTGGGCTGTCTCAACCATGCGCTGCTCACCTTTGCCGCCATTCGCAACGACAACCTGCCGGTGGCGGGCTGGGTTATCAACCGGCTGCATGGCGCCATGAGCCATTATCAGGAAAATCTGGACACCTTGAGAGGCTTGATACCTGCTCCGTTTTTGGGTGAAATCCCCTTTGTAAACAATCCACTTGAAGCGAATTTGCAGGGACGGCTGGATATCTCCCCACTGCTGTGACGACACATTCAGCGAACATTCATCGAATTTTCCTAGAATGTGGGCATTAACATGGGCAGGAGAGATCCGTTTTCCCCACCCGTGTCCCTTATTTTCACAAGGAGTCTATATGAAGCGAATAATGCTATTCCTGGTGACCAACCTGGCCGTCATGCTGGTGCTGGGGGTGGTACTCAACATCCTGTTCTCGGTTCTGGGGATCAACAAGTCCAGTATTTCCGGTCTGTTGGTATTCTGTGCCGTGTTCGGTTTTGGGGGCTCCTTCATCTCCTTGCTGATGTCCAAGTGGATGGCCAAGCGCAGCTATGGCGTCCAGGTCATCGAACAGCCCCGCAACGAGACCGAACACTGGCTGGTGAGCACTGTAGCTCGTCAGGCCCGTGAAGCCGGCATCAAGATGCCGGAAGTGGGTATCTACGACTCCCCCGAGATGAACGCGTTCGCCACTGGCGCCCGTCGTGACGACTCGCTCGTCGCTGTTTCGTCCGGCCTGCTCTACAGCATGAGCCGCGATGAGGCGGAAGCCGTGCTGGCCCACGAGGTGAGCCACGTGGCCAACGGCGACATGGTGACCCTGACCCTGATCCAGGGGGTGGTGAACACCTTTGTGATGTTCTTCGCCCGCATCGTGGCCGGCGTCATCAGCAACTTCTTCAGCTCCAACAACGAGGAAGAGAGCAGCAGCACCGGCGGTTTTGCCTACATGATCACTGTGTTCGTGCTGGAAATGGTGTTCGGCGTGCTGGCCTCCATGATTGTCATGTGGTTCAGCCGTCAGCGTGAGTTCCGCGCCGATGCCGGCGCCGCCAAACTGGCCGGCCGTGACAAGATGATCGCCGCCCTCGAGCGCCTCTCCCGCGGTGCCGAGCCGCAGATGGAAGGCGCCATGATGGCCTTCGGCATCAACGGCAAGCGCTCCATGAGCGAGCTGTTCATGAGCCACCCGCCCATCGAGCAGCGCATCGCCGCCCTGCGCGGTTAAGCGACCCTGCCATGAAAAACGGCTGCCCTCGGGCAGCCGTTTTGCTTTTAGGCCTCAGGCTCAGAGCTTGAAGTGGGCCATCTCCTGGCGCAGCAGCCGTGACAGCTGCTTGAGCTTGGCCGCCTCCTGGGAGACGTGGCGCGCCGCCTCGCCCGACTGTTCGGAGAGGGAGGTGATATTGCCCACGGTGGAGACCACCTCGTTGGCGGCGGTGGATTGCTCGCGCAGGGTGTGGCTGATCTCCCCCATCAGGCCGGTCAGGTTGGCGGCGTGGCTCTGGATGCTGGCGATGGCCTCGCCGGTCTGGTTGGCCAGACTCACCCCGCGCGAGACGTTGTTGACCGTGAGCTCCATGCTGCGGATGGAGGTGTCCGCCCCGCTCTGGATCTTGCCTATCATGCCGGTGATCTGCTGGGTCGAGGCCGCCGAGCGGCTGGCGAGGTTGCGCACCTCGTCGGCCACCACGGCAAAGCCGCGCCCTTGCTCCCCGGCCCGGGCCGCCTCGATGGCGGCGTTCAGGGCCAGCAGGTTGGTCTGGTCGGCGATGCCGCGGATCACCTCGATGATGTCGGAGATCTGCTGGGTATGGTTGTTGAGGTCGGCAAGGCTGCTGGCGGCATCCCCCACCGTGCTCGAGATGTTCTCTATGCTGTCCAGGGTCTGTTTGATGACGCCGGCCCCCTGCTCCAGGGTATCGGCGGAGACCTTGCTCAGCTCGTCGGCATGGGTGGCGTTGTCGGAGAGGTGGCTGATGCTCACCACCAGCTCTTCAATGGCGGCCGCCATGGTCTGGGTGCTGCTCTGCTGGGAAGTGGCGAAGTGGGCCGTCTGCTCGGCAATCTGGGCAATGCTGTCGGCCGACTCCGACAGCTCGCCGCTGGAGTGGGAGACCTGGGCAATGATCCCCTTGAGGGTGGTCTGCATGCCGGCCAGCAGCGCGATCAGGCTATCTTTGGCCCCGTTCGGTACCTTGATCGGGCGGGAGAAATCCCCCTGTGCCAGGTTGTTCAACTCGCTTCTGAGCTGATCGACCGAGGTGCCGACCAGATCGAGCAGCGCCTTGTAGGTTCGCCACAGGAAGAACATCAACACCAGACCCAGGGCGATGAAGAGGTAGCGCAGCATGGTCGCGAGGCTTGCCGCGTCATCCACCGCCTGTTGGGTACGGGTCTCCATCAAGACGTAGAAGTCGTCGATGGGAGACATGATGCGCCCCTTGTTCTGGTGATAGGCCTTGTCATGCATCATGGCGATCGCCTGTTGCTGGTTGGCGGCCAGATCCCCATCCTGTTGCTGCACCAGCTTGAAGGCGGCCACCTCGGTGTTGACCAGGGCATCGGAGTTGTTCTTGGCCTCGTTGAGTTTGGCCATCTCCTCTTCGGTAAAGCCGGTGTCCTTCATCAGATCGATGAGGCTGCGGCGCAGGCCGCTGTCGGGTCGCGGGTTCTGGCCCGTGGCGGCGACAAAATCCCAATAGATGCGGTTGTAGCCTTGCGGCCGGTTCTGCTCCCCGTTGCGAATGGCCAGGATCCGCATGTACTGCTGTTCGTAGGCGGGATCCTTGGTGATCACATAGGTGCGGGCCAGCCGGGTCAGATCGTCGGAGGATTGCCTCAGCTCGTCGGCCAGCAGATAGGATTGGTAGCGTTGCTGATAGTTGTGTTCGAGCCTGCTTTCCGACCAGCTGTAGGCAAAAAATACCAGTGACAGCAGGATCAGGGTGACAACCGACAGCAGCAGGTTGAGCTGAAAGGCGGGTCTGTTTTGTTCCATGGTTTGAGCGTTCCTTATTCGCGCCAAAGATACCCCCTTGGGCAGACGGCAGAACCCGCTGTCTTGATGGGGTTTTATTTTTGTTGTGAGTATAGGTGGCTGGTTGGACGGAACAGGGTGCAGGCCAAGAAAAGCGATGTGACGCCGGGAGAGAGATGGTGAAGCAGGGAGATAAAGAGGGAATCCAGGCGGAACAAGGGAGCCGGGAGCCTGGCTCCCGGCCTTTTGATTAACGGGGGCCGATCACCAGATCGGTGAGCGGCACGGCGCAGCAGGTGAGGATCTTGCCTTCGGCCCGCTCGGCGGCCGTGATGGCGGGGGCATCCGGGTGCTCCACCTCGCCTTCGAGCAGGGTCTGCTTGCAGCTGCCGCAGATCCCTGCGCGGCAGCTCCAGGGCAGCTCCACTCCCTGCTTATGGGCCTGATCCAGCACGGTCCCCTGATTGTTGCCGGCAAAGGCGCGCTCGCCGATGCGCAGCTGCACCGCCTGATGGGGACGAGCGACCGAGAGAATGGCGCCACCAAAGCTCTCCTGCTGGATGCGTTCGGCGGCAACGCCCAACCCCAGCAGGCGAGCCGTGGCATCGGCCATAAAGCCGTGGGGACCGCAGACAAACACTTCGCGTCCTGCCAGATCTTTCACCTGTTTGAGGTGTTCATCGGCAAGCCGTCCCTTGAGCCCCTGCCAGTGCTCATCGGGCTGGCTCAGGATCAGGGTGAGGGTCATCCCCTGGCGCGCCATGGCGTGCAACTCGTGGGCGGCCGGAATGTCCGCCTCGCTGCGGCACAGGTGCATAAAGTGAACATCCCCGAGCTCTGCGCGCAAGCCTAAGGTACGGGCGATGGAGAGCATGGGGGTCACCCCCGAACCTGCCGAAAGCAACAGCAAGGACCGTCCTGCCCCCAGGTGAAATTCCCCGGCCGGGTCGCTTGCCAGCAGACGGTCACCCACCTGCAACTGCTGGTGCAGCCAGTGGGAGATGCGGCCATCGGCCACCTTCTTGACGCTGATGCTGTAACGCTCCGGCTGATCCGGGCTGGCGCTCAGGGTATAGCGGCGTTGAATGCGCTCGTTTTTGATGTCCAGGCTGATGGGCAGGTGCTGGCCCGGCAGATAATCCGGCAAGGGCTCGCCGTCGGCCGCCTCGAACCAGAAGGTCTCCAGATCCCGGGCCAGGGGCTCGCGGGCCACGCACACCAGCTCGCGCTTTTTCGGGGCCGCGTTGGGATAGACGGGGGCGCGGACGGTCTCCAGCACCTCTATCTCGCTGCCCGCCTCGATCCACCCTTCGTTCAGGGCCACCAGATTCTGGCCGAAATAGACCTCTCCATCCTCGCCCCGGCGATAGCGGGTGAGGGTGGCCAGCGGCTCTTTCAGGGCATTGAAGCGATCCGTGCCCGCCTCAACCGTGGTCATGATGCAGCGGCTGCACGGCTTGGCCACCAGAAATTCCACCTCGCCGATGCGGATCCGCTTCCAGCTGTCCTCCTCGAAGGGGCGAGTGCCGCTTGCCACCAGGTTGGTGCGAAACTGGCTCATCTGGTGCAGGGCATCGGATCTCAGGTTGAGATCCTCAAGCGAACCCTGGCTGATAAGCAGCAGGGGGTAGCCGTCGGCAAAGCTGACCCGGGTGCCTGTCTTCTCCCGAAAGCGGCTGGACTCTTCGCCGAGCCAGAGCAGCTGCACCCTTTCCCCTGCCACCCGGCTTAGCCATGCATCGGCCAGAGGGTGGGTATGCAGGGCATTGAAGTTGTCCTTCCAGACGCCGGTGGCCTGCGGAGTCAGGCTGAACTCGGTCTCCAGCAGGCTGAGCGGCTCGAACCCCGGATAGCGCAGCAGCAGGCCGCCATCAATGGGGGTGGCCTGCACTTGTTGCAGCTGGGGGTGGGTGCGGGCGGTGATGAAGGTGCTATCGGGCTTTACCACCATGTAGCGGCGATCCCCCAGCAGACCCTCCTCGGTGACCCGGGCGCGGGTCAGCGCCATGCCTGCGGTCGATTTGACGGGATAGAGATGAATGCTGTCGAGGGTTGGCATGTCCGGCTCCTTGTGACGTGGCTGCGTTGCCCGGGAAGAGGGCAACATAACGGTTTATGGCGTGAGCGGCAATTGCGGCAGGTTGCGGATTTTGGGGGTGGCGATGACAGGCCGCTGGCGCGTTCACGATGACGACCCGTTTGCATGGGTGCTACATGGGTCACAATTCGGACGCGATTGCCCATAAAATGCAACATTTTTTTGATCCCGATCGGCCAAGGCGTACAAAAAACAGTCCACTATCGGGTCAGCTTCCAGTTTCTGACGCTTTCGCTTCTTCCCCTTCCGGCCACCGTCTGCCCAGGCTACACGGTATCAAGCGCATTCGGATGGGGCCTGTCCCACAACAAGAAGAAAGCAATGTATGAGCAAACAACTGGATATGACCCCATTGCCGGATCTCTCCCTGAAAACGGGAACAGGCCCGGTGCGTACCCGGCTACCCGTTTGGCGGCCGGCCCTGCCACCCTGCAATCACGCCTGCCCGGCCGGTGAAAACATTCAAGCCTGGCTCTCCCTGGCCCAGGCCGGGCGCTTTGAAGCGGCCTGGCAGACCCTCATCGAAGAAAATCCTCTGCCTGCCGTCCACGGCCGGGTCTGTTATCACCCCTGCGAGAGCGCCTGCAACCGCGCCCGGGTGGATGAAGCCGTCTCCATTCACGCCATCGAACGCTTTCTTGGTGACGAGGCGCTGGCCCGGGGCTGGCAGCCTGCGCCCCCCGCGCCCGCCAGCGGCAAGAAGGTGCTGATCATAGGGGCGGGCCCCTCCGGGCTTTCTTGCGCCTGGCACCTCAACCGGCTCGGTCATCAGGTGGAGATCCGCGAGGCGGGCCCGCTCGCCGGCGGCATGCTGCGCTTTGGCATTCCCGCCTATCGATTGCCCCGCGACGTGCTGGATCGGGAGGTGGCCCGCATCCTGGCCGCCGGGGTGACGCTAACCCTCAACCACAAGGTGGAGGATGTGCTGCGTGAGCGCGACGAGGGGGGCTTTGACGCCGTCTTTATGGCCATCGGCGCCCATCTGGCCAAGCGGGTCGATATTCCGGCCCGGGAGGCGGGCAAGATCCTCGATGCGGTGAGCTTTCTCGAGCAGGCAAGCCTGGCCGAAGAGCAGGGGCTGCCGCTTCCCAAACTGGGGCGGCGGGTAGCCATCTACGGTGGCGGCAACACCGCCATGGATGCGGCCCGCACCGCCCGCCGGCTTGGGGTCGAGGAGGCGATGATCATCTATCGCCGCGACCGGGATCATATGCCGGCCCACGCCTTCGAGGCCGACGAGGCCGAGGAGGAGGGGATCAAGATCAACTGGCTGCGCAGCATTCGCCAGCTCGACAACACCAACATAGAGGTGGAGGTGATGGCGCTGGATGCTGAGGGCAAGCCGGTGCCCACCGGCCAGTTCGAGACCCTGGAGGCGGACTCCCTCATTCTGGCGCTGGGTCAGGAGGTGGATCTTTCCGTGCTGGAGAGCATTCCGGGCGTGCGGGTCAACAAGGAGGGGGTGGTTCAGGTTGGCGAAAACCTGATGACCGACGTGCCGGGTCTCTTTGCCGGCGGCGACATGGTGCCCTCCGAGCGCACCGTCACCATCGCCACCGGTCACGGCAAGAAGGCGGCGCGCCACATGGATGCCTGGCTGCGGGGGCGCCACTACCAGAAGATGCTCTCCTATCCGCTGGTGGGGCCGGAGCAGTTGCAGCTCTGGTTCCAGACCCATGCGCCCGCCAGCAGCCAGCCGGTGAAACCGACCTGGGCGCGGGACGACTTTGGCGAGATCATTGGCGGGCTGGACGAGACGGCGGCCCGCTACGAGGCGGCGCGCTGCTACTCCTGCGGCAACTGCTTCGAGTGCGACGGTTGCTACGGCAGCTGCCCCGAGCAGGCCATCGCCAAGCTGGGGCCGGGCCACGGTTATCGGGTGGATGCCGAGCGTTGCACCGGCTGCGGCGCCTGCTACGACCAGTGTCCCTGCCACGCCATTGAGCTGCGCCAACCACAGGAGTCCCTATGAAACACGAACTGATCATGGTCGACGGCAACGAGGCCGCGGCCTGGGTGGCGTACCAGCTGAGCGAAGTGTGTGCCATCTACCCCATCACCCCGAGCTCGACCATGGCCGAGCTGGCCGATGCCTGGGCGGCGGAGGGGCAGACCAACCTCTGGGGCAACATCCCCACCGTGGTGGAGATGCAAAGCGAAGGGGGGGCGGCCGGTACCGTGCATGGCGCCCTGCAGGCGGGGGCGCTCGCCACCACCTTCACCGCGAGCCAGGGGCTGATGCTGATGCTGCCCAACATGTACAAGATCGCAGGCGAACTGACCTCAGCGGTGTTCCATGTGGCGGCCCGTTCGCTGGCGGCGCAGGGGCTCTCGATTTTTGGTGACCATCAAGACGTGATGGCGGCGCGCAGCACCGGCTTTGCCATGCTTGCCTCCGGTTCGGTGCAGGAGGCGCAGGATCTGGCGCTGATTGCCCATAGCGTCACCCTGCAGTGCCGGGTGCCCTTTATCCACTTCTTCGACGGTTTTCGCACCTCCCACGAGGTGAACAAGATCACCGCCCTGCATCGGGATGAAATTCGCGCTCTTATCGACAACGACTGGGTGCGCGCCCACCGTGCCCGTGCGCTCAACCCGGATCATCCGGTGATGCGTGGCACCGCCCAGAACCCGGATACCTATTTCCAGTCCCGCGAGAGCGTCAACCCCTTCTACGAAGCGGTACCGGCGCGGGTGCAGCAGTGCATGGAGAGCCTTGGCAAGCTGACCGGCCGCCACTACCAGCTGGTGGAGTATCACGGCGCCCCCGATGCCACCGACGTCATCGTACTGATGGGTTCGGGGGCGGCCACCGCTCGCACCACGGTGGATTGGCTCAACCGGCAGGATCGCAAGACCGGGGTGCTGGTGGTGCGCCTCTATCGCCCCTTCCCGGTGCAGGCACTGCTCGATGCCTTACCCGAGAGCGTGCGCCGCATCGCCGTGCTGGATCGCACCAAGGAGCCGGGAGCTGGCGGCGAGCCCCTGCTGCTGGATGTGCAAAGTGCACTGATTGACGGCTTGCAGCGCGGCCTTATCAAGCGGTTGCCCTGGCTGAGCGGCGGTCGCTATGGCCTCTCTTCCAAAGAGTTCACCCCCGCCATGTGCGCCGCCGTGTTTGAGGAACTGGCCTCCGATGCACCGCGCCCGCGCTTTACCGTAGGGATAGTGGATGACGTCTCCGGCCTCAGTCTGGCCTGGCACCCCATCGGCGATCTGGAGCCTGCCAGCCGGGTGCGGGCGCTCTTCTTCGGCCTCGGCGCCGACGGCACAGTCGGCGCCAACAAGAACAGCATCAAGATCATCGGCGAGCTGGAGGGCTTCCACGCCCAGGGCTACTTCGTCTACGACTCCAAGAAGTCGGGCTCGCGCACCGTCTCCCACCTGCGCTTTGGCCCCGAGCCCATCGACGCCCCCTGGCTTATCGAGCAGGCGAGCTTTATCGGCTGCCACCAGTGGGGCTTTGTGGAGTCGGTGGACTTGCTCGAACACGCTGCAGAAGGGGCAACCTTGCTGCTTAACGCGCCTTTTGAGGCCGATGCGGTGTGGGATCAGCTGCCCGAGCGGCTGCGGGCCCGTATTCGCGCCCTCAATATCCAGCTCTACTGCATCGACGGGGATAGAGTGGCCGAGCAAAACGGCATGGGCAATCGCATCAACACCGTGATGCAAACCTGCTTCTTCGCCCTGGCCGGCATCTTGCCGCGGGATGAGGCGATTGCGCTTATCAAGGAGAGCATAGAGAAGAGCTATGCCCGCAAAGGGCCCGAGGTGGTGGCGCGCAACTTCGCGGCGGTGGACGATACCCTGGCCCACCTCTACCGGGTGAGCATCCCGGACGGGGAGGACGAGGCAGGCGACTATCCGCTGCCCCTGGCCCCCGGCGGCAGCGAGTTTGTCCAGCGGGTCACAGGCGAGATGCTGGCGGGGCGCGGCGATTTGATCCCCGTCTCCATGCTGCCGGTGGATGGCACTTACCCCACCGCCACCAGCCGCTTCGAGAAGCGGGACATCGCCCGCGAGATCCCGATCTGGCATTCGGATATCTGCATCCAGTGCGGCAACTGCGTCTTCGTCTGCCCCCATGCGGCGCTGCGGGCCAAGTTCTATCACCAGGACTGGCTGGCGAGCGCCCCCGAGGCGGCCCAGTCGGTGCCGGTGACCGCCAGGGGCTTTCCCGACAGCCGCTACACCTTGCAGCTCTATCCGGAGGATTGCACCGGTTGCGGCCAGTGCGTGCAGGCCTGCCCGGTGCGGGCCGGGGCTGATGAAGAGCACGAAGGCGAGCGCGCCATCGTCATGATGGACAAGGCGCCGCATCTGGCTGGCCAGAAGCAGGCGCTGCACTGGTTCGAAAGCCTGCCTTGGCCTGCCCGCGAGCGGGTGGATTTTTCCACGGTGCGCGGCGCCCAGTTCCTCGAGCCCCTGTTCGAGTTCTCCGGCGCCTGCGCGGGCTGTGGCGAGACCCCTTACCTCAAGCTGCTGACCCAGCTATTTGGCGATCGCATGCTGGTGGCCAACGCCACCGGCTGCTCCTCCATCTATGGCGGCAACCTGCCGACTACCCCCTGGGCCAAGAACGGCGAAGGCAAGGGGCCGGCCTGGTCCAACTCCCTGTTCGAGGACAACGCCGAGTTTGGCTTTGGCTTCCGTCTCACCGCCGATCAGCACCACGCCCAGGCGGTGGCGGCGCTGCAGGCCATGAAGGGAGATCTCGGTGAGGCACTGGTCGATACTCTCATCAATGCCCCGCAGCGGCTGGAGTCGGAGATCCGCGCCCAGCGGAGCCGGGTGGCGCAAGTGCGCGAACGACTGGAGGAGGTGCGATCAAGCCGGGCTCAGGAGCTGCTCTCGCTTATCGATCAGCTGGTGCGCCGCTCGGTCTGGATCATCGGCGGCGATGGCTGGGCCTATGACATCGGCTCGGCGGGGCTCGATCATGTGCTCGCCTCCGGGCGGGATGTGAATGTGCTGGTGATGGATACCGAGGTCTACTCCAACACCGGCGGCCAGATGTCGAAATCGACGCCGCTCGGTGCCGTCGCCAAGTTCGCGGCGGGGGGCAAGACGCTGGCCAAAAAGGATGTGGCATTGCAGGCCATCTCCTACGGCAACGTCTATGTTGCCCGCATCGCCTTTGGCGCCAACCCGCAGCAGGCGCTGCAGGCCTTGCGCGAGGCCGAGGCCTATCCGGGCCCGTCCCTTATCATCGCCTATAGCCACTGCATCGCTCACGGCATCGATATGGAGCAGGGGCTGACCCAGCAAAAACGCGCCGTGGCCTCCGGGCACTGGCCGCTGATGCGCTACAACCCGGTATTGCGCAGTGCGGGGCAGAACCCCTTTAGCCTCGACAGCCTGCGCCCCTCCATTCCGCTTGCCGACTACCGGGCCGAGGAGACCCGTTATCGGGTGCTGGCCCAGAGTCATCCGGAGGAAGCGCAGCGGCTGATGCAGGTAGCGCAGCAGGTGGCGTGGCAGAAGTGGGCCACCTACGAGGAGATGGCCACCCGCGAGGCCAGCCAGTTCCATCCACCGGTGTGAGGATGGGGGTAATTCTGTATAACGAAGCGGGCCAATGGCCCGCTTTTTTGTATTGGAAGATATGGAGTGTCGATAGGGGGAGGTATCTATCAATACGACATAAATTATGGCTGATGTGATGGTGGTTTTATTTAAAATAATATTGTTGATATCTTAATCGAAGCTGGGCAGGATATACGGTACAAAACAGGATTTTATATAAATACTTCTCGCATGATAAATTGACTTGACTGAACCTTGGAGGTGAGCATGCAAAACTCTTATACCTTATATGTAGCAACAGCAGCATTAGTTGCTGCATGGCTTACTGCTGCATTTGCATTTTTCTCGCAGTTAAACTCTAAACACACAAAGATATCTGATTTTAGACAAGATTGGATAAACAGTTTACGTACAGAAGTTTCTAGCTTTATAAGTAATTTCAATAAGTGTGTATTTATCCAAAAGAAAAGGGACAGGAACAGAACTCAGGATAATGAGATTGCTAGAAAAGAATTAGATCAACAGTTCTACGATACTTATGGTCTATTATTGCAAAATAAAGTCATGATTAGTTTGCGAATTAATAAGAATGATGCAAATAAAAACCTAAATAATTTTAATAAGAAATTGCTGAATTCATTGGATGATGCAGTGTCTGTATTGAATGATAATAAATGCCCTAACCATAATATTATTAATGACTCCATAATTAACTCGGCTAGTGGAATATTAAAGTTGGAGTGGTGTAGGGTTAAAAGAGGTGAGCTGGGGTTTGTTATCACTTATATCATTAGTTCTATTATCTTAATTTTAGGTATTGTAGGCTTGGCCACCATTTACTTAAAATTACCTCATGTATTTTCTTGACAAGAAATTACTAGGAATATCTTCAGGGTCTACTCGATGAAAAAATTGAACAATGATATTTTGGAATGAGTATTTGTTGTACGAAGTCTGCAGGGCGACGCTTTCTTTTTATGCCGTGGCAGGTAAGCTGCGGGGCAAATAGCGTCAAGCAGGAGAAGGGACGATGACAGAGCAACATATCGCCGGGACGATCGGTATTCTGGGGGCGGGTTGGCTCGGGCTGCCGCTGGCGCGGGCCCTGCTGGCGGCAGGCAAGCCGGTGGCGGTGACGGTCAGCAGCGCCGAGAAGGCGGTCCGTTTGCTGGGGGAGGGGATCCATGCCCATCCGCTGACGATTTCTGCCCATATGCCCGCCGCTGATAAAAAAGAGCAGTGGCCCATCCCCTGCGAATCGTTGGTTATCTGCGTACCGCCCAGCAAGACCGATGACTATCCGCATGCGGTGGCAAAGGCCTGTCAGCTTGCCAAAGCAAGCGGCACCCGGCGAGTGCTGTTTGTCAGCGCCACCTCGGTATGGGGCGCAGGCCAAGCGGAGGGTGAGCAACCCAAGCCGCGTCATGCCCGCGGCGAGCGGATGCTGGCGGCGGAGCAGGCGGTGCAGGCGGCCGGTTTCGAGTGCGTGATGATAGTGCGCCCCTCCGGCCTCTATGGCCCGGATCGTCATCCGGGGCGCTTTTTGGCCGGCAAGACCCTGGAAGGAGGCGCCCAGGCGGTCAATCTGGTCCATCTGGACGATGTGGTGGCCGCCTGCCTGCTGCTGCTTGAACGGGGCAAGGATGGGGATGCCTACAACCTGAGCGCGCCGGTTCATCCGCGCCGCGAGCAGTTCTATCCCTTTGCCGCGCGCCAGTTGGGGTTGCCCGCGCCGGTGTTTCTCGAGCCTGCCGGGGCGTTTTTGCCCATCGACGGGCTGCGCATCTGCGAGCAACTGGGATTCAACTATCGCTGGCCCGATCCGGCCCACTGGTTCGCCGAGCTGGCGGCCCGTGGCAATTGAGGTTTGCCAAGGGGCAGATCGCCCCCTATCATGCCGCCCATCCATGAGAGAGAGGCAGTAATGATGGTAGATACACAACGTCACCCCGATGGGGAGCTGTTGCTGAGAACTCTGGCGATGCCAGCCGATACCAACCCCAATGGCGACATCTTTGGTGGCTGGATCATGTCCCAGATGGATATAGGTGGGGGCATCATGGCCAAGGAGCTGGCAAAGGGACGTATTTGTACCGTATCCGTCGAGGGCATGACCTTTCACAGCCCGGTTAAAGTAGGGGACGTGGTCTGCTGCTACGGCCGCTGCATGAAGATCGGCCGCAGCTCCATGAAGCTCAAGCTGGAGGTGTGGGTCAAGCCGGTGCTGCGTGAAAACGACGCCCAGCGTTACTGCGTGACCGAGGGGGTCTTTACCTACGTCGCCATCGACGAAAACGGCAAATCCCGCCCGGTTCCGGTGAGCGAGTGATCAGAGCAACCGGGCATTGATGATGGATATTTCCTGCTCAAGCCCGGTTTTTTGCCGTATCATGCGTTCCAGCATCTCTTCCGACCCGACGTATTGCAGGGTGTCAAACAGGCAGAGATCGCACTGCGGGTCCCGTCTGATCTGGTAGACGGTGGCAAGTTCCACTTGATGACAATTTCCTTGTTGATCATAAAACGTCACGTTGTACCTGAGTTCTTTCGCCATGGGGGCATCTCCTCCTGGTTGAGCGGAACGGGAACTTATCAGCTTAGTCGGCACTCATGACGTTTGTGATGGTCACAGCACAATGCAAAGTAGCCAATGAAAAATAGTTATCGCATTCTGGGTACCTCTCTGCTGACCCTGGGGTTGGTGGGCTGTTTCGACGTGCCGGATCAGAACCATCTGGTGACCGCGCAAGGAATCGTGCCGGATCTCGATTGCCAGCGCCCGCCACTGGTGGCGCTGGCGACCACGGCGCTGCCGCGCGAGTTCGGCATTACCGTGTGGAATCTCTACAAGGGGCAGCGCAAGAACTGGCGCGAGGGGATGGATCAGTACGCCAAGGGGCAGGATCTGGTGCTCTTGCAAGAGTCGGCGACCCGTCCCGAGATGCTCGACTGGCTGCGCGCCGGGAATTTCCAGTGGCAGCAGTTGCAGGCCTTTACCCAGGGTTCTGTTTCGTTTGGCGTGATGACGGTGGCCAAGACCCCGCAGGCGTTCGTCTGTGGCGTGCGCTCTCCTGAGCCGCTGCTGCGTATCCCCAAATCCGGGCTGGTGAGCCTCTATCCGCTACAGGGCGATCCTGATGGCGTGCTGGTGATCAACCTCCATGCGGTCAACTTCGAGCTGGGGATGGCCACCTTCCGCGAGCAGCTCAACGATCTGACCGCGCTGGTGCGCCGCCATCAGGGGCCGGTGATCCTGGCCGGGGATTTCAACACCTGGAGCGACAAGCGCCAGTTCTGGCTAAACAAGCTGGTGGACGAGCTGGGCCTGCAGGAGGCCGTGCCCGTGCCCGACTTGCGCCGCACCGCCTTCGGCCGCCCGCTCGATCACCTCTACTACCGCAATCTGGACCTGGTGGAGGTGAGCTCGCCCGCGACCGATTCCTCCGATCACAACCCCATCGTTGCCCGCTTCGCGGCCCAGTCGCTGACCCCCTGACAAGGGATGATGTGCGAGTTTTGCCCATAAAAAATCCGGCGCCATTGGCGCCAGATTTTTTATACGCTGCTGGCGGCTTGCCAGCACGGGATGACCCGCAGGAATTACTGGTAGAGGCCCAGATGCTCTTTGGCGTAGGCTTCGAAATCGGTGCAGCCACCGATGTGCTGCTCGTCCAGGAAGATCTGCGGCACTGTATTGACCGGCTTGCCGGCGCTCTTGGCCAGATCTTCCTTGGTGATGCCTTCTGCATGGATATCCACGTAGCGGAATTTGAAATCGTCGCGCTGCTCGACCAGCTGCTCGGCGATCTGCTTGGCGCGGACACAATAGGGGCAACCCGGGCGACCAAAAATCACTGCAAACATTTTATCTCTCCGTTATGGGGTCGTTAATTGAGGCTGGGCCCAGCATAGCCTCGCCTCGTGCTGACTTAAAGCTGAAATTGTCGATACCCTGCTGCGAGTGGCTCTATCGGCTCAACCCTGTGTGGCGAGCAGCCGAGAGAGGCTCTTTCGCTCGTCGTTTCAAGCTGGGGCAGAGTTTTATCGGGGCAGCCTTACCGCTGCCCCCTGCTACTGGGTCTGTTACTGGGCGGCAATCTGGATGGGTTGCTGCTGATAGATGCTCTCCAGCACGCCTTTTTCGAACACGGTCCAGGGCCAGGGCGCCTTGCTGGCACGATAGCGCTCGTGGGTGGTCGGATCCTGCGACAGGCCGCGCTGGAAGATGACGAAGGCCTTGCGCTGGCCACCGGCGGTGTCGATGAAGCCCGCCAGGTTGGAGGTGCCTGTGATGGTGCCGGTCTTGGCATGGACCTTGTTTTTCATCATGGGGGCAGTGACGCTGCGTCGCCAAGCCAGGGTGCCATCCACCTGGGAGCTTGGCAGCAGCTTGATGAAGTCGAGCTCGGCATCATTTTTCTGGATGAAGTTCAGCACCGACAGCATCTGGCGGGCGCTGATGAGATTGTGAGCAGAGAGGCCGGAGCCGTCGGCCAGGGTGGCGTTGCCAAGGTCAATGCCGTGCTTGGTGAGGATGGCGCGCACCGCCATGGTGCCGCTGCGATAGCTACCCGGCTTGTTGTAGTAGTGGCGGCCAACGGTTTTCAGGAAGGTGTCGGCGTAGAGGTTGTCCGATTTCTTCAGCATCTTGGCCAGCATGATGGGCAGGGAGACCGAGTAGTGGGTCGCCAGGGTCTGGGCACCGACCGGTGCCTTGTGGGTGATCCGCAGCAGACCGTCGTGCTTGATGCCGGCCCGGTCCATCGCCCAGCGGATGTTGTCCCAGCCCCAGGCCTCCACGTCGTGGATGGCAAAGCGCAACCCCTGGGGCTCCTTGTTCGGGGTGATACAGCCCTTGAGCTCATAGAAGTTGCCCTTGGCCATGTCCACCTCCAGGGCGCAGAACTGGCGCGCCATGTCGCCATAGCTCATCACCTCCACGTTGTCGGCACCGACACCGATGGCGACGCCTTTGGCGACATTGCCCACCGCCGGCTTGCCGATCTGGGTGGCGGTGATGGTGGCGTAGGCGCAGTTCTTGTCGATGATGACGGAGGAGACGGGTGCTGCGAAGCAGAGGGTCTGATCCCCCCACGACCAGCCATTGCCGCGCTCGTAGCCGTTGTAGGCGCCGGTATTGACGTAGACATTGCCATTGATGCGGTTGATGCCGAGCTGCTTGAACAGGGCCAGCAGATCCATTTTCGACAGGGTGGGGTCACCGACGAAGTTGATCCAGATATCGCCGTTGATGGCGTTGCCCTGCTTGGCACCGGGCTCGGCCTGGATATCGGTGGCGAAGCGGAAGTCGGCACCCAGCTCCAGGCGGGCGGCCAGGGCGGTCAGCACCTTCATGGTAGAAGCGGGGGCAATCATGTCATCCGCGTTGCGGGCAAACTCAATGCCGTTGTTGCCCTGCACTATGATGGCGTACTGGCCACCCTTGGGCGGGGTGAGCGGGGTGGCGTGAACCGCCATGGAAACGAGGGCGCAAAAACCAATCAACAGCCGCAGCATAGGATCCTCAAACTTGATGAAGGGCGTCGGCAGTGGAGTACCGACTCTGATAATCGACGATGTTCATCTGCCGACCGGCGCTCGTCCTCAATAGAGGGCGTTGGCAGTTCGATACCGGCCGTCATAATCAAAAATTTTCTCTTTCACCTGCCAAAAACGTCCTGACTTGCGCGCGATGACGAAATCCGGGTGACGGAACTGGCCGGATACGGCCAGCACGCTCTCCAGGGTGGCAAATTCGGGCTCCAGTCCCGGGGCGGGCCAATGATGACGCACAAAGCGCTGTTGAAACAAGCGCCGTGCGCCGACGGAGTGAAAAGCGAAGTATTCGCATAGGGTAAGGCCATCCTCGTCGTGATAGGTCACCTCCAGCCGCTCCCCCTGTTTGCCACGGCCAGCGGCCAGAGTGAGGCCGGCGCAGCGGATCACCATGCAGTCCTTGAGATTGAGCGCTTCTTTAAGCTTGTCGTCCGGATCCACCAGCAGCTGATTGCAGCTCTGGCAGCGGCGGGCGGCGATGTCGTTTTCGGCGCCGCAGGCGGGGCAGATCTTGGCTCGAAAGCGGTAGTCACACTCCTCGCGGTGGCCCTCGTCATCTTCAAACAACCCCTGACAGCGGCGGCCGTAGTGCTCTATGACCTTGCCCTCTTCGTCTGTCTTGCCCCAGAAGGTGTTGGCAAAGCCGCAGGCGGGGCAGGGCACCTGCACCGGCTCGGTGCCGGCGTGGGGCCTGGGTTCCCCCACCTCGGGGGCAAACAGGTTGAAGTTGTTGCCGGCATAATCGAGCACCAGGCAATCGGTTTTGCCCGGTGACAGGCGCAGGCCGCGCCCCACTATCTGCTGGTAGAGCGACACCGACTCGGTGGGTCTGAGCATCACGATAAGGTCGACATGGGGGGCGTCAAAGCCGGTGGTGAGCACCGCCACGTTGACCAGAAACTTGAGTTCGCGGGCCTTGAACGCGCTGATAAGGGCATCGCGTTCCGGCCCCGGGGTTTCGCCGGTGATCAGGGCTGCTTTCTCTCCTTTGGCACCCAGCAGGCCGTGAATTTCACGGGCGTGTTCGACGGTGGCGGCGAAGATCATCACCCCCTGGCGCTCGGCGGCATACTCCAGTACCTGGCTCAGAATATGGGGGGTGACCCGCTCCTGACGCTTGAGCTCGCCGTTGAGATCCGCCTCGCTGAACAGGCCGTTTTCCCGCGCTACCAGCTTGCTGAAGTCGTAGTGAACGATGGGGGCATCTACCATGCGCGGCGGCGTCAGGTAGCCGTTTTTCACCATGAAACGCAGGGGCAGCTCGAACACGCAGTCGCCAAACAGCCGATCCCCGTGGCTCTTCACCATGCCGTGGTAGTGGCGCCGGTAGATCCAGCCCAGACCCAGTCGATAGGGGGTGGCGGTGAGGCCGAGGATCTTGAGGGCCGGATTAGCGGCCTTGAGGTGTTCGATCACCTGATGGTACTGGCTGTCGTCATCGAGCGAGACCCGGTGGCACTCGTCGATGATGAGCAGGGAGAAGGCGCCATCGAAGGCCGCCAGATTACGCGCCACCGACTGCACCGAGCCGAACACCACCTGGGCGCTGGCCTCCTTGCGAGACAGTCCGGCGGCGAAGATGTCGGCCTTGAGCCCCCAGGCCTCGTACTTGGCGTGGTTCTGCTCCACCAGCTCCTTGACGTGGGCCAGCACCAGCACCCGGCCGCGAGCTTTTCGCGCCAGCTCGGCGATCACCAGACTCTTGCCAGCCCCGGTGGGCAGCACGATGACGGCGGGATCCGGATGTTTGCGAAAGTGGCTGATGACGGCGTTGACGGCGTCGGTTTGATAGGGTCTGAGAACGAACATGGGGAGACTGGCTGCTGCAAGATGGCGCCATTATAGGGATTCGGTTTTTAAATGTCTGGCTTAAAAACAGAGGGCCGGCAAGCGCGGCCCTCTGGACAGGAGATGGCAATGAAGCTTAGTGGAAGGGGAACAGGTAGTTGAGCCAGCTCGCCATCCGCAGCAGCACTTTGCGCATGATGGAAACATGGTGGAAGTGGTGGGTGTAGATGGCCGCCTGGCCGCTGGCACCGGCAATCACCTGATACTTGGACCACTCGGGGTCGGTGATCTTGATGGTGACCGGCAAGCGACCCGGGCGCTGGGCGGTGCTCTGGTCCAGCAGACCTGAGTTGGCCTGTACGTTACCGGCGGCGATGGCGGGCACCACGACAGTGACTTCGCCCTTGAAGATCTTGCCGGGAATGCCGTCGATCACCACTTCGGCCTCGTCGCCAACTTCCAGTCGCTGCATGCTGTTTTGCCAGAACCAGCCCACGTAGTAGTTCTCGCTCTGGTGTACGAAGGTCATGACGGGGCGATAGAGGTAGGGGGTGGCAATCATGCCCGGACGCAGCGCCAGTTGCAGCACGAAGCCATCGGAGGGGGCAAGCACCACCGTCTGCTCGAGGTCATAACGGGCTTTCTCCAGCTGGGCCTGTACGTCGTTGACCAGGGCGCGCTGCTGATCGAGCTGGGAGACCAGATCGTCGACATTGGCCTGGCTCACGTCGAGATCCCGCTGCTTGCCGATGCCGCGGCGCAGCAACTCCTGGGCGCGGTCACGATCCAGCCGGGCGGAGCGCAGGCGTGCGTCGATGGACTTGATGTGATCCTGGTTTGACTGCAGGCGGGCCTGCAGGCTGGCAACCTGCTGCTTGAACGGCGTGTCGTCGATACGGAACAGCACGTCCCCCTGTTTGACCTGCTGGTTCGGTTTGACGGGCACCTCCACGACGCGCCCCTTCACCAGCGGCACTATAGGGGTGGAGATATAGTAGTTGCGCGCCATTTCGGAGTAGGGGTGGTTGTAGTTCATCAGCATGATCAGGGTGCCGATGATCAACACGCCCCCGAGTACCGCCGTCGGTACTGTCCACTTGTTGAGCGGGATACGGAAGATTTTGAAGATGGCCACACAGATGGCCGTGTAGGTCAGGATCAGTAGCAGGTCCATGGCTTATCCCTTTTGTTCGCTCTGTTCGATATGGTTGAGGCGGTTTTTCAGCTCGGCCAGCTCCTCCCTGAGGGCGGCGAGTTCCTCTTCATCCTTTGCCAGACGCTTGTTGAAGCCCCAGCCGCGATCGGGGCGGTAGAGGGTTGCCCAGATCCAGAGAAAGGGCCAGAGGACATGGAGGGTGAAGAGACTGACCCAACCGGCGACATGAATGGCGTCCTGATGGGGGTGGTCGCGGTGCTTGGCTATCTCGTAGGGAATATCGTGGATCACGATGATGCCGTAGAAGATGACCAACCCGACAAACACGAGCAGACCGAGTGCAAAGTAATCAAGGGACATGTAGACCTCCGGCGGCTTGAGCACCCATTGATAATTGGTTTTTGTTGCCACTAAAGCAATTAATAATCACATCGTTAACGTGATATCGCCCGACATGATAATGCGGAAAGCCTGATTTGGGATGGGGTTTTCAAGGAAGGGCGTTAATATTGTTTTCATCAAAAAGGGGGCCGCACGGGCCCCCTTTTGATTCAGGTGTTATTTGCGTCAACTCTCGCTGGTCTGGCTCACCAGTGGCTGGCGGAACTTGATCAGGAAGGTGGCGGTGATCACGGCAGTGGCGACCAGACCGATGATGGTGGAGATACCCATCTCCAGACCAAAACCGATGGGGGCGTTGGCCAGGTAGGTGAACACCACGGCAGTCATGAACATGGCCGGGATGGTGCATACCCAGTGCAGCTTGCCCTCCTTGATGAGGTAGGCGGCAGCGGCCCACAGCATCATGACGGCGGTAGTCTGGTTGGCCCAGCCGAAGTAGCGCCAGATCACCCCGAACTCGGCCTTGGAGATGATGAAACCGAGGACAAACATGGGGATGGCGATCAGCAGACGCTTGGCCATCGGCTTCTGGGTCAGGTTCAGGAAGTCCGCCACGATGAGGCGGGCGCTGCGAAACGCGGTGTCACCCGAGGTGATGGGCAGGATCACCACGCCGAGGATGGCCAGGATGCCGCCAACGGTGCCGAGCAGGCTGGTGGAGACTTCGTGTACCACGGCAGAGGGACCGCCGCTTGCCAGGGTGGCGTTGAGCGCTTCAGTGCTGTCGTAGAAGGAGAGACCCAGGGTGCACCAGATGAGGGCGATGATGCCTTCACCGATCATGGCGCCGTAGAAAATGAAGCGGCCGGATTTTTCGTTCTGCATGCAGCGCGCCATCAGCGGGGACTGGGTGGCGTGGAAGCCGGACACAGCACCACAAGCGATGGTGATGAAGAGCAGCGGCCACAGGGGCAGATCAGTCGGGTGCAGGTTGGAGAAGTCCATCCCTGTGTTGTAGAAGCCCTTGCCGGAGACGATCAGGCCGATGATGAGGCCGACCGACATGAATACCAGCAGTGCGCCGAAGATGGGGTAGAAGCGGCCGATGATCTTGTCGATGGGCACTATGGTCGCCAGGATGTAGTAGGCGAAGATGGCCATGATCCAGTAGACCAGATCGGTGGAGGTCAGGTTAGCCAGCAGGCCTGCCGGGCTCAGCACGAACACCACGCCCACCAGCATCAACAGGACTACGGCGAACAGGTTCATGAAGTGCTTGGCGGCGTTGCCCAGGTGCTCACCGACCACGGTCGGCACCGAGGCGCCCTTGGCGCGCACCGACAGCATGCCGGAGAAGTAGTCGTGTACCGCACCGGCGAAGATGCAGCCAAACACGATCCACAGCATGGCGACCGGACCATACAAGGCACCCAGGATGGGGCCGAAGATGGGGCCGACGCCGGCGATGTTGAGCAGTTGGACCAGATAGACTTTCTTGTCCGACATGGGGACATAGTCAACCCCGTCCGCCATGGTGATGGCGGGGGTTTTCAGCTCGGGTTTCGGGCCAAATATCCGTTCGATGAATTTGCCGTATACGAAATAGCCGGCTACGAGCAAGCCGACGCATAGGAAGAACCAGACCATTGTTACGCTCCTGCATTGTTATTCTTTGATGTGCATGAGCAGTCTAGCGGGGATGGGCGCTGCCGGCAGTGGAAACGGGACGAGCGGCGCCATGGCGCTGCGAGTGGTTGGTGCCTGTGATCAGGCGCACACAAACGGCCTTACTCCAGACCCAGCCTATCCTTCAACTCCTTGAGGTAGCGGCGGCTCACCGGCACCCGGGCGCCGCTCGGCGTGACTATTTCCGCCAGCTGGTTTTCCAGCAGCTGGATTTCGAAGATCGCCTCGGGGGCGATCAGATACTGGCGGTGACAACGCAGCAGCGGGCTCTTCTCTTCCAGGGATTTGAGGGTGAGCTGGGTATGAAACAACTCACCCTGGCAAGCCACATGGACGCCGCCGAGATCGGAGAAGGCATACTCCACCTGATTGATGGGCAAGAGGCGCACCCGGTTGTGCAGATAACCCGGAATGTGGTGAATGGCGGGGGCCAGCTTCTCAATCGGTTGCGGGCTGATGTCCTGGCGCAGGCGGGCGATGGTCTTGGCCAGCCGGGCGGGTTCCACCGGTTTGAGCAGGTAGTCGAAGGCGTTCTCCTCGAACGCCTGGATGGCGTACTCGTCGAAGGCGGTGACAAACACGATGCGGGGCAGGGGATCGAGCATGGCCACCAGCTCCATGCCGCTGAGCTTGGGCATCTGGATATCGAGAAACACCACTTGTGGCTTGAGCTGCTGGATAAGCGGCAGCGCCTCGATGGCGTTGGCCGCCGTGCCCAGGATCTCGATGTCGGGATAGCCGGCCAATTGCTGGGCCAGCTCTTCACGGGCGTAAGGCTCGTCATCGACAAGCAGGGCGCGGATCATGATTTCCTCCTATCAAACATGAATGGGTGCATGGGGTCGGGCACAGGGCCGGCGCTATCTCCTGCTGACGCCAGGACAGAGATAACGGCCTGCATCAGGGAGCCACTTTTGGAATGGTGCAGGAGACCCGGGTCCACTGCTCCGGCTCGCACGCAACGCTCACCCCGTAGCGCTCGCCAAAGGCGCTCTTGAGTCGCCTGTCCACTATGGTCATGCCCAGGCCATCGCCGGCCGGCTGGGGTTGCCAGGAGCCAGCGTTGTCCTCGACGTGGATGGTCACGCAGTCGGCGTGCTCCTCGGTATAGAGGCGGATCCGCCCCTGCTCCAGCAGGGTCGAGATGCCGTGCTTGATGGCATTTTCAATCAGCGGCTGCAGGGTAAAGCTCGGCAGCTGCAGGTTGGCCAGATGGGCCGGGATTTCGTTGATCACCGTCAGGCGATCGCCAAAGCGGGCGAGCTCAATCTCCAGATAGGACTGACAGTGCTCTTGCTCCTCCTGCAGGGTGCTGAGGCCGCTGTGGCGCTTGAGGTTCTTGCGAAAGAACAGGGATAGGTGCAGCAATAGCTCGCGCGCCTTGTCCGGATCCCGCCGGGTGATGGCACTGATGGTGTTGAGGGTGTTGAACAGGAAATGGGGGTTGATCTGGGCCTGAATAAGCTTGAGCTCGGATTGCACCAGCAGCCGCTGTTGCTGCTCCAGCCGACCGGCCAGCAGCTGCTGCGACAGCAGGTTGGCAATCCCCTCGCCCAGGGTGTGGTTGATCTTGAGAAACAGCCGCTTCTTCGGCTCGTAGAGCTTGATGGTGCCGATCACCCCTTTGTCCCCCTGCAGCGGGATCACCAGCACAGAGCCGAGCTGGCACTGGGGTGAAATGCTGCAGCGGTAGGGCTGGCTGTTGCCATCGGCAAACAGCACCTTGTTCTGGGCGATGGCCTCCATGGTGGTGGCCGAGGTGATGGGGGTACCCGGCTTGTGGTGATCCTCCCCGATCCCGATAAAGGCGAGGATTTTGTCGGTATCCGTGATGGCGACGGCGCCGACCCCGGTCTCTTCCTGAATAATTTTGGCGATTTTGCTGCTCGCCTCCGGGGTGAAGCCCTGGCTCATGATCCCCACGGTGCGGTTGGCGATGTTAAGCGCCTTGGCGGAGAAGACCCGTGAGAACTTCTCGTACATCAATTGCTGGTCGCGGATCATGCTGATGAAGAGCGCCGCCCCGCAGGAGTTGGCCAGGATCATCGGGGTGGCGATGGTGCGCACCAGCAGCAGCGCCTTGTCGAAGGGGGCGGCCACCAGCAAGATGATCACCATCTGCAGCATTTCGGCGTAAAGGGTGGTGAAGAAGGCAACCTTGGGTTCAAACAGCGCGCCCATCTGGCCGGATCGCATCAAGCGCCAGTGCACCAGACCGCCCAGCAGTCCTTCACAAGTGGTGGAGATGGCGCAGGCCAGATCGGTAAATCCCCCCAGGGTATAGCGGTGCAATCCCCCGGTCAGTCCCACCAGAAAGCCCACCAGCGGTCCCCCCAGCAGGCCCCCCAGCACGGCGCCGACCGCCCGGGTATTGGCGATGGCATCATCGATATCCAGCCCCACGTAAGTGCCAAGGATGCAGAAAGCAGAAAAAATGATATATATCAGTATTTTGTGTGGAAGCCTGACGGAGTAGTTGGCCAGCGGGCGCAGCAGAGGGCTTTTTGAGAAGAGATAGGCGATCACCAGGCTGACGCTCATCTGTTGCAGCAAGGAGAGAACCAACTGCATAAAAAACGCTCCTCAAGGGAAAGATTAAAAAACAGCCTGTGTCTGAACAAGTGTGATCAGGATCTTGTTCTAGGGGGCCAATTTTGCGACGCGGGCCGCCAGTTTGCCAGAACATGTGGATAAAACCATATTAAATCAGCATGTTAAATTGATATTTGTGTAAGCGAGCCGGGGTTGCTATTGGTGGATGGAGCATAAATCTATCCGCTGGATAGGCTACATGGAGGTAGCATGCTCCGCCCGGCCACTGGCTGGGCGTTTTTTATACATGGCCGGATGGCAACTTTCCGGTGGGTATTCGAGTGATTATTCCGGTTTGTCCAATGAGTTATCCCCAGCTTCTGGGGATAACTCAAAAAGCGAAGTAATAACAGAAGCGGCGAGTCAGATTGAAGAACTGGCGCTGCCCCTCATCCAGATCCTCCTGTCTGATACAGCCCGTGATGGTGCGCTCGTCTTCCCGCAGATCGATCATGGTGACGGCTTCCGGGCGCTGGGCCTTGATATAGGGGAGCAACTTGGGTTTGAGGGGCATGGTGGGCTCGGTGGAGAGCACCAGCCCTATGCTGTCGTCGGACATTTTGACCAGAGAACCCGGTGGATACACCCCCAGGACCTTGATCAGCAATTTGACCAGATTCTGGTCAAATTTTTTCTGGGACAGCTTGTAGAGCTGGCTGATGGCCTGGCTGGGGGCGGCGGCACTGGCGCTGCTGCGGGGGTGCAGCAGTTCGTCATAATAGTCCACCAGCCCGATGAGACGGGCCAGCGGTGGTATATCCCCTCCCTTGAGCCCCAGTGGATAACCGCTGCCATCGAGCCGCTCGTGATGCAGATGAGCCACCTGGCGGATCTTCGGCTCGAAGGCGTTGAGCTGGGTCAGCATGTCCAGCCCGTATTGGGGATGCATGTTGAGAAAGTTCTGCTCGGCCTTGTTCAATTCTCCCCGCTTCAAGGTGATCTGGGTCGGCACCTTCAGCTCGCCGATGTCGTGGATAAGCCCCGCCAGCCCCGCCTCTTCCAGTGCGACCGGATTCATCCCCAGCTCGCGTCCCATCAGCATGGCGATGAAGGCGACGTTGAGGCTGTGCTGCAACAGAACATCGGTATGGGGGCTGCGGATCAGATGCAGGCCGAGGGGGCCTTCATGTTCGCTCAGGCGGGCGGCGGTATTGCGCACCAGCTGGGCGGCGTTGGCCAAGCCTTCATCAGGTTTGAGGTTGAGGGCGCCCAGGGCGTCGCGAAGCTCCGACATCGACTGGCCAAAGGCCTTGTCGGCGGCGCGCATGGAGCGGCGAAAGGCTTTCTCATCGAAGGGGGGAGGGCCGGAATCTGTCGGCTCTTCTGTGGCATCCAGCTCGTCAAGATCGGGGCCAGCATCCGGTACATCCCCGCGCAGCAAGGGTTCGACGGGGAGATCGCTCTTGTCCGGGTCAACCATCAGAAGGTGGAGATCGAGGTGGCGAATGATGTCGAGTTGCTGCTGGTCTTTGATCTTGAAGGTATTAAACATAAAAGGGTGGTTGGTCCATCCGGTTGGCAGATGGATGAAGTGGCCTACCTTCAACTGTTCTATCGAAACCTGGATCAGTGCCATTGGAATGCCTGCATTTCTTGAATGCCTCTCAAACAAGCTAGCAAAATCCGATGGATAGACAACTAAAAATCCGTTTAGCACCCTTGGAGAAGGGCCAGGTTGTGACCTCTTTCTCTCTTAATTCACTCTTAAGTTTCGCCGATTAGTCTGACGCCATGGTTTTAGTCAGTTAATCCGGGTCAATCATAGGCTGACCCGTTCGCTAGGAGTTGTTAATGCGTATTGCGCTCGGTGTGCTGAAGGCGAATTTGCTGCTGGTACTGTTTTTTGCGCTGGTGCTGAACTGGCCGATCTTTTTGCATTTCTACAAGGTGCTCAGCGGTCTGGAGCATGTCAAAACCGGATTCGTACTCTCCATTCCCCTAGTGTTGGTAGCGGCGCTCAATGCCGTCTTTATTCCTTTTACCTTCCGCTTTGTCCTCAAACCCTTCTTTACCCTGCTGATCCTGACCGGCTCCATCGTCAGCTACGCCATGCTCAAATATGGCGTTGTCTTCGATGCCGGCATGATGCAAAACATAGTGGAGACCAACAGTAGGGAAGCCACCTCCTATCTGAACGGGTCGGTCGCTCTCTGGTTCTTGCTGACCGGCATACTGCCGACCCTGGGGCTCTGGTCGCTGAAGATCCGCTATCCCGCCACCTGGTACAAGGGACTGGCGCTGCGCGCCGGTTCGCTGGCGCTCTCCCTGCTGGTGGTGGGCAGCATAGCCACCCTCTATTACCAGGATTACGCCTCGGTCGGGCGCAACAACAAGTCCCTTGGCAAGGAGATAGTGCCCGCCAACTATGTTAACGGGCTCTACAAATATGTCCGTGATGTGGTCTTCGCGACTCCGATCCCCTACCAGCAGATCGGCACCGATGCCAAGCTGATCGCCAAGGATACCAAGCCGACCCTGATGTTCCTGGTCGTGGGGGAGACGGCGCGCAGCCAGAACTACTCCCTCAACGGTTATGCCAAGGCGACCAACAGCTTTACCGCAAAAGAGGAGGGGATAGTGTCGTTTCGGGATGTGCGATCCTGCGGCACGGCGACGGCGGTCTCGGTGCCCTGCATGTTCTCCAACCTGACCCGCCGCGGCTACGATGATCAGCTGGCCGGCTCCCGTGACGGTCTGCTCGATGTGCTGCAGCATGCCGGTGTCTCCGTGCTCTGGAAAGAGAATGACGGGGGCTGCAAAGGGGTGTGCCGCAATGTGCCAACCATAGAAATTGCCCCCAGGGATTATCCGGCCCTTTGCAAGGGTGACTCCTGCTATGACGAGGTGCTGCTGGAAGGCTTGGATCAGCAGATCGCCGCCATGAAGGGCAACAAGCTGGTGGCGTTTCACCTGATGGGCAGCCATGGACCCACCTATTTCCGCCGCTATCCCGCCAGCGAGCGCACCTTCGTGCCGGACTGCCCGCGCAGCGACATCGAGAATTGCAGCAACGAGGAGCTGGTGAACACCTATGACAACACCATCCGTTACACCGACAAGGTGGTGGCTCGGCTCATCGACAAGCTGAAATCCCTGGAGAGTCAGTACAACGTGGGGCTGGTCTACCTCTCGGATCACGGCGAATCCCTCGGTGCCATGGGCCTCTATCTGCACGGTACGCCCTACAAGTTCGCGCCGGATGATCAGACCCGAGTGCCGCTGCTGACCTGGTTCTCCCCCCAGTTGCAGACGGATCGTCAGCTGAACATGGATTGTCTGCAGCAGGAGGCGGGCAGCAAGCGCTTCTCCCACGATAACCTGTTCCACTCGATGCTGGGGATCATGGATGTACAGACCAAGGTTTACAACGAAGCGCTGGACCTGTTCAAGCCGTGCCGGGCGGGGTAGGGGCCTAACTCCAGGCAAACAAGCAAAACAAAACGGCAGCCCGAGGGTTGCCGTTTGTCATTATGTACCTTGCGTCACCAGGGCTACTTCTGCTCCATGATGATCTGCAGCAGATCCCCTTCCAGCAGGGCCCGTTTCACCAGGGCAAAGCCGCCGATGGTGGGCTGGTTCTGGAAGCGCGCCTTCACGATGGGCAGGCCACGGTGGAAGCTTGGCAGCGACTGGTGTTCGACACAGCGGCGGATGGCCGGGAACAGGATCTCTTCGGCGGCGGTGATTTCGCCGGCGATCAGCACCTTCTGCGGGTTGAACAGGTTGACCGTGATGGCCACCGCCCGTCCCAGATGCTCCCCCACGTTCTCGATCACGCTGTGAGCCAGTTCATCCCCCGCTTGCGCTGCCTTGCACACCTCCTGGATGGTGATGTGCTTCTCCTGCAGCGAGCTCTGGTGGCCGCGGCTGATGAGCTCCTTCACCTTGTCGACGATGGCTTCGTTGGAGGCAATGGTCTCGAGGCAGCCGAAGTTGCCGCAGTGGCAGCGCTTGCCGAGGGGTTCGACCTGGATGTGGCCGATCTCGCCCACGTTGCGGTTCTGGCCTAAGAACACCTGCCCCTTGGTGATGATCCCCGACCCCGTCCCCTGGTGCACGCTCACCAGGATCGAGTCCATGCAGTCGCGGGACTCGCCAAAGAAGTGCTCGGCCAGCGCCAGCGAGCGGGTGTCGTTGCCCACATAGCAGGGCAGGTTGAAGTGGTTCTCCAGGAGCTTCGCCAGCGGCAGGTTGCGGATCTGGTACTTGGGGGTGTAGATAACCATGCCGGATTCGGGGTTGACCAAACCCGGCATAGTCAGCGCGATGCTGATGAGATTGCGGCTGCGTTCGCTGTTGGCATCGATAAAGGCGCCAATCTCCCGCAGCAGCATGTCGACCACGGGTTGCTGGTCGATCTCGGCCACCTGGGTAATGTGCTGGTCGAGCTCCTTGCCATCGAGATCATAGAGACTCAGGTGCAGGTAGCCACGGCCCAGCTTGGCAGAGACAAATTGAAAGCGATGCTTGATGGTGGTCAGGGAGATGGCACGCCGTCCGCCGGTGGAGGCTTGCGGCGAGGTCTCCTTGATCAGGCCATGCTCGATCAGTTGCCGGGTGATCTTGGTCACGCTGGCCGGGGCCAGGTGACTCAGTTCGGCAATTTTGACCCGGGAGATGGGCCCTTGCAGGTCGATGAGCCGATACACGGCCGCACTGTTGACCTGCTTGATAAGATCTACGTTTGCTATTTGTCCGCCAGTCATGATGTCACTGTTGTGTGTAGTGTCCGTTAACCACGGTCCCGCGGACCGTGAAGTCCTGATCGAATACAGTGAGGTTGGCAATCTTGCCGACCTGGATACTACCGAGACGTGAGTCCCATCCAATGGCGCGCGCCGGGTAGAGGCTGGCCATTCTCAGTGCTTCATCAAGCGGTAATCCGACCTGTTTGACCAGATTCTCCACCCCTTCAATCATGGTGAGGGAAGAGCCGCCGAGTGTACCATTCTCGTCAATGCACTGACCATCGCGTAAAAACACGGTCGTGCCACAAAAATCAAATTTCTCAAAGCCTTCCGGCGCGCCTGCCGCCGCGGTGGCATCGGTGACCAGCACCAGTCGCTCGCCGAGGATCTTGTGGGCCAGGCGCACGTTGGCGTAGTGCACGTGGTGACCATCGACGATGACACCGGTGTAGACATCCTTGCGATCGTAGATGGCACCGACCACGCCAGGCTCGCGGCCGTTCAGGGTCGGGGTCATGGCGTTGTAGAGGTGGGTGGCAAAGCGGATGCCATTGTCAAAGCCCGCCATCGCCTGATCGTAACTGGCGGCGGTGTGGCCGGCGGAGACCAGGATGCCGGCTTCCACCAGACGGCGGATATGGGCCGGATCGTTGCGCTCGGGGGCCAGGGTGATCTTGGCGATGGCATCGGCGTTAGCACAGAAGAAGTCGATCATCTCGTCCGCCGGCTGGCGGATCTGGGCGGCAGGATGGATCCCCTTGCGCTTGAGATTGGTGTAAGGGCCTTCCAGATGTACCCCCAGCACCTCGTTGGGGTGCGCCGCCATGTAGTCGCGAGTGACGGCGACGGCCTGCTTCATGTCTGCATCCGGACTGGTGATCAGGGTCGGCAGGAAGCTGGTGGTACCGGATTTGAGGTTGGCCGCCTGCATGATGGCCAGGGTCTCCACCTTGATGTCGGTGTTGAACATCACGCCGCCACAGCCGTTGAGCTGGACGTCGATGAAACCGGCGGTCAGGTTGGCGCCCTCAAGATCGAATCGCTCGATCCCCTCGGGCAACTCATCCAGATGGGAGATGGCGACAATCTTGTCGCCCTCGATGACGACCCCGTAACCGGTCAGCACACAGCTGCCGGTGTAGAGGGTGCAGTTGGTCAATGCGTACATGTTCACTCCTTACAGGCGGCCGATGTTGGCGGCTTCCAGCTGCTGGAAGTAACGCACCGTCTTGACCTTGAGCTCCATGGTGGAGGGCTCGTCACATACCATCATGCCTTTCGGGTGCAGTTGCAGGGTGGAGATGGTCCACATGTGGTTGACGCTGCCTTCCACGGCGGCCTGCAGGGCCAGCGCCTTGCTGTGGCCGGTCACCAGGATCATGATCTCTTCGGCATCCATCAGGGTACCGACACCCACGGTCAGCGCCAGCTTGGGCACCTGTTCGGTATCGCCGCCGAAGAAGCGGGAGTTGGCGATACGGGTGTCTTCGGTCAGGGTCTTGACCCGGGTGCGGGAGGAGAGGGAGGAGGCCGGCTCGTTGAACGCGATGTGGCCGTCATTGCCCACACCGCCCATGAACAGGTGGATCTTGCCGTAGGACTTGATTTTGTCCTCGTAACGCTTGCATTCGGCGACCAGATCCTCGGCGTTGCCGTTGAGGATGTTGATGTTTTCCGGGCGAATGTCCACGTGGTTGAAGAAGTTGTTGTACATGAAGCTGTGGTAGCTCTCCGGATGATCTTCCGGCAGGCCCACGTACTCGTCCATGTTGAAGGTGACCACGTGCTCGAAGCTCACTTCACCGGCCTTGTGCAGTTCGATCAAGCGCTTGTAGGTGTTGAGCGGGGTGCCGCCGGTGGGCAGACCGAGCACGAAGGGACGATCAGCGGTCGGCTTGAACGCATTGATACGGTCAACGATGTAACGGGCTGACCAGAGGCCGACTTGGCTGGCAGATTTCAACGGGATCAGACGCATGTTGGATTCCTCGGTGTCGGTTTGCGACCGCTTGGACGGTGGCAATGGGCTAAGATGGATTCAAGTTGTTTTATAGCGTAAATAAAGATTGCGAACTAAGCCACATCTATCCGCTACCTTTATCTTGTTTGGGTGATAATGATCACGATTATCGGTTTATTAATTTGCGCAGCGAAATAAAACCCCTAGACTGCCAATCAAGCCTTGATGGCTTATGCGTCAAACGTGATAAGCACTTAATTTCTAGAAATACATTAACTAAGGAGAGGAACCGTGAACATTCTCGGTTATTTACAAAAGATCGGCCGTGCCCTGATGGTGCCGGTAGCGGTGTTGCCTGCCGCTGCGATCCTGATGGGGGTTGGCTACTGGATTGACCCGAATGGTTGGGGTGGTGACAGCGCGCTGGCTGCCTTCCTGATCAAGGCGGGCGCCGCCATTATCGACAACATGTCCGTGTTGTTTGCGGTCGGTGTCGCCTATGGTATGTCCAAAGATAAAGACGGTTCTGCCGCACTGGCCGGTCTGGTCGGTTTCCTGGTAGTGACCACCCTGCTGAGCCCGGGCGCGGTTGCCCAGATCAAGAGCATCCCCCTGGAAGAAGTTCCGGCCGCGTTTGGCAAGATCAACAACCAGTTCGTGGGTATCCTGTGTGGTGTCATCGCCGCTGAGCTCTATAACCGCTTCAGCAGCGTCGAGCTGCACAAGGCACTCTCCTTCTTCTCCGGCCGTCGTCTGGTGCCGATCGTGACCTCAGTGGTGATGATCATCGTATCCTTCATCCTGATGGCCGTATGGCCTGCCATCTATGGCGGTCTGGTCGGTTTCGGTGAGTCCATCGTGAGCCTGGGCTCCACTGGCGCCGGTATCTACGCCTTCTTCAACCGTCTGCTGATCCCGATCGGTCTGCACCACGCACTGAACTCCGTGTTCTGGTTCAACGTGGCCGGTATCAACGACATCCCGAACTTCCTGGGTGGTCAGGCTACCATCGACGCCGCTCTGGCCGCTGGCAAGAGCCTGGATCAGGTGAAAGGCGTGGTCGGTATGTACCAGGCTGGCTTCTTCCCCATCATGATGTTCGGTCTGCCGGGTGCCGCGCTGGCCATCTACCACTCCGCCAAGAAAGAGAACAAAGAGAAAGTTGCGTCCATCATGATCGCCGCCGCTTTCGCCTCCTTCTTCACTGGTGTAACCGAGCCGCTCGAGTTCTCCTTCATGTTCGTGGCGCCGGTGCTGTATGTCATCCACGCCGTGCTGACCGGTATCTCCGTGTTCATCGCCGCCTCCATGCACTGGATGGCCGGTTTCGGCTTCAGTGCCGGTCTGGTGGATATGGTGCTCTCCAGCCGCAACCCGCTGGCAACCAACTGGTACATGCTGATTGCCCAGGGTCTGGTGTTCTTCGGTCTGTACTACGTGGTCTTCCGCGCCGTCATCGCCAAGCTGAATCTGAAGACCCCGGGTCGTGAAGAGGAAGAGGAGAGCGCTCCGGCGGTTGCTCAGACTACCGACCGTACCGAACTGGCCAAGCAATACCTGGAAGTGCTGGGTGGTCATGACAACCTGGTCACCATCGATGCCTGCATCACCCGTCTGCGTCTGACTCTGAAAGATCGCAGCATCGTGGATGAGCGCAAGCTCAAAGCTCTGGGCGCGGCCGGTGTGGTCAAGCTCGGTGAGCAGAACCTGCAGGTGATTCTGGGCCCATTGGCCGAAATCATCGCTGGTGAAATGAAGGCCCTGCGTTAATCGGGCGCCAAGCTCGCCTCAAGTCTAAGTCCATTGTTGACATAACTAAGGGCCCCGCTTAGGGGCCCAATATAAAAAAAGCCAAGAAATTCCAACCTTTACTTCAAATGAGAGCAGCAGTTATGAACTTGAAACATTCTCTGTTAGCCATTGCCATGTCTACCGTTTTTGCCACCCAGGTGCAGGCAGCCGATGCCGCCAAGCAAGCCGTGGTCGACTCCCTCGCCAGCAACCTGGTGGTCAAGTATGAAGTGGTCACCAACGACGGTGCCGGTGCCGGTCTCGATTGCCAGGCGCTGGGCTCCGAGTGGGCAAGCTGCGGTGTGGCCAAGCTGCACCTGACCAACACCGGTGCCGATGTGACCTCCAAGGACTGGAGCCTCTATGTCTCCTCCATCCGCCGCATCCAGCGGGTGGACAACGACCAGTTCACCATTACCCACCTCACTGGCGACCTTTATCGTTTGACGCCGACCGAGAAATTCCAGGGGTTTGCCAAGGATGCGACCGTGGAAGTGCCGCTGGTCGTGGAGTACTGGGTATTGTTCGAATCTGACATCATGCCGAACTGGTATGTGGCCAGCGAAGGGGCCGAGCCGAAAGTGCTGGCCAGCATGAGCAATATCAATGATGCCACCACCTACGAGAAGCCGATGCCAGCCGATGGCTGGAAGCGTACCAAGGATGACAACAACATCCTGATGAACAGCGAGACCCGTTTTGCTGCCAACCAGACCAGCACCCTGCTGCCGGCAGGCAAGATCGACAACCAGATCCTGCCGACCCCGATGAAGCAGGTAGTGAAAGCCGGTCCGCAGGTCGACTTCTCCACCATCAAGCTCAATGCCCTGGATCTGCCGACCGATCGCGCCGAGACCCTGAAGGCTCAACTGACCAAGCTGGGTGTTACCCTCTCCGACACCGGCTATCCAGTGACCATCAAACTTGGCAGCAAGGTCAAGCAGGCCGAAGGCTACGACATGACCATCGGCCAGAAGGGCACCGTCATCCAGGGCCATGACATTGCGGGTGCCTTCTGGGGCGCGCAATCCTTGGTCTCCCTGCTGGGCGTCGATGACAAGCTGGTCTCCCCGATGAGTGTCGAGGATGCGCCGCGCTTCGAATACCGTGGCATGCAGACCGACGTGGCCCGTCACTTCCGCAGCCTGGACACCATGAAGAAGCTGGTTGACCAGATGTCCGCCACCAAGCTCAACGTGCTGCACCTGGGTCTGACCAACGATGAAGGCTGGCGTATCGAGATCCCGGGCCTGCCGGAGTTGACCGATGTCGGCAGCAAGCGTTGCCACGATCTCTCCGAAACCCAGTGCCTGCTGCCGCAGCTCGGCTCCGGCCCCACCAGCGACAACATGGGCACCGGTTTCTACAGCAAGGCTGACTACGTCGAGCTGGTGCGTTATGCCAAGGCTCGCGGCGTGACCGTGATCCCCGAGATCAACATGCCGGCCCACGCCCGTGCCGCCGTGGTCTCCATGGAGGCGCGCTACAAGCGTCTGATGGCAGAAGGCAAAGAGGCTGAGGCGAACCAGTTCCGCCTGACCGACCCGGCTGATACCTCCAACGTCACCTCGGTGCAGTTCTACGACAAGATGTCCTTCATCAACCCCTGCCAGCCGGGTGCCGCCACCTTCGTGGCCAAGGTGATGGATGAAGTGGCCAAGATGCACGAGGCCGCCGGCCAGCCGCTGACCGCCTGGCACTACGGTGGTGACGAGGCGAAGAACATCATGCTGGGCGGTGGTTATCAAGACCCGAACGTCACCAAACCGGAAGAGCTGGTGGGTTGGCGCGGCAATACCGACTGGAGCAAGCAGGACAAGCCGTTTGGCAAGTCCCCCATGTGCCAGAAGATGATCGAGGATGGCAAGATCAAGGACGTGGCCGAGCTGCCGGTCTACTTCGCCAAGGAAGTGAGCGAGATGGTCAAGGGCCACGGCTTCTCCACCCTGCAGGCGTGGGAAGATGGTCTGAAGTACGCCAAGGATGCCAGCGTGTTCGCCACCGACAAGACCCGCGTCAACTTCTGGGAGACCCTCTACTGGGGTGGCTTCAACGAAGCGATGAAGTGGGCTCACAACGGTTATGACGTGGTGCTCTCCAACCCGGATTACCTCTACTTCGACTTCCCGAACGAGGTGCACCCGGCCGAGCGTGGCTACTACTGGGCAACCCGTTTCAACGACACCCGCAAGGTGTTCGCCTTCGCCCCGGAAAACCTGCCGCAGAACGCCGAGACCTCGGTTGACCGCGACGGCAACGCCTTCGTGGCCAAGGGTGACCAGGAGCCGGTCAAGTTCAAGGGTATCTCCGGTCAGCAGTGGAGCGAAACCGTGCGCACCGATGCCCAGTATGAGTACATGGTTTACCCCCGTGTCTTCTCTGTGGCCGAGCGTGCCTGGCACAAGGGTGGCTTCGAACTGGATTACGTGAAGGGCCGCGAGTTCTCCGGTGAGACCAAGCACGTCAACAAAGCCACTCTGAACAAAGAGTGGAACCAGTTCGCCAACCTGCTGGGTCAGCGCGTGCTGCCCAAGCTCGACCAGGCCGGTGTCGAATACCGCCTCTCCGTACCGGGCGCCAGGGTGGTGAACGGTGTGCTGGAAGCGAACGTGGATCTGCCGGGCCTGCCCATCCAGTACAGCCTGGATGGCACCACCTGGACTGCCTACGACGCCGCGGCCAAGCCGAGCGTGACCGGCAAGGTCTACCTGCGCACTGTCAGCTTCGATGGCAAGCGTACCAGCCGTGTGACCGAGCTGAACTGATAGCTCTCAATCCATAACGCAAGGTGGGTCGCAAGACCCGCCTTTCCCAAGAGCGGTGGCTATCGGTCTTGGGAAAGGTTGACTATGCGTGTGAGCCTTTGTTGTGTGTATTGTCTGTTTTTCATCACCTTCTGCCCCGCCTCGTGCGGGGCTTTTTTTGTGCTTTTTGCTGGAGTTCTTCCCCTGGGCGCTATTTTTGGCGCGTCAATGGCATGGAACGGCCAAATTCAGGTTGAGGCAGGGCGCGTAATGAGGGATCATATCCGGCTTGACGGCGGGGGGATGAGGGTGCCAGCCGGCACAACTTCCGCCAGTGACGCTTTTTTGAGGTGAGCCATGAGTCAGGCGAACAGCCCAACTAACTTTATCCGTCAGATCATTGATGAGGATCTGGCCAGTGGTAAGCACGACCGCGTGCATACCCGTTTTCCGCCCGAGCCGAACGGTTATCTTCACATCGGCCACGCCAAGTCCATCTGCCTGAACTTCGGCATCGCCCGTGACTACCAGGGCCAGTGCAACCTGCGTTTCGATGACACCAACCCGGTCAAAGAAGACATCGAGTATGTTGAGTCCATCAAGCAGGACGTGCAGTGGCTGGGCTTCCAGTGGAATGGCGAGATCTGCTACTCCTCCGACTATTTCGACAAGCTGCACGGCTATGCCGTTGAGCTTATCGAAAAAGGGCTGGCCTATGTGGACGAGCTGACCCCCGAGCAGATGCGCGAATACCGCGGCACCCTGACCGCCCCGGGCAAGAACAGCCCGTTCCGCGATCGCTCCGTGGAAGAGAACCTGGCGCTGTTCGAGAAGATGAAGAACGGCGAGTTTGCCGAAGGCACCGCCTGCCTGCGCGCCAAGATCGACATGGCCTCTCCCTTCATGGTGATGCGTGACCCCGTCATCTATCGCATCAAGTTTGCCCACCACCACCAGACCGGTGACAAGTGGTGCATCTATCCGATGTACGACTTCACCCACTGCATCTCGGACGCCCTGGAGGGGATCACCCACTCCATCTGTACCCTGGAGTTCCAGGACAACCGTCGCCTGTACGACTGGGTGCTGGACAACATCACCATCGACTGCCACCCGCGCCAGTACGAGTTCTCCCGTCTGAACCTCGAATACACCGTCATGTCCAAGCGCAAGCTGAACCTGCTGGTGACCGAGAAGCACGTGGATGGTTGGGACGATCCGCGCATGCTGACCGTCTCCGGTCTGCGCCGCCGTGGCTATACCCCGGCCTCCATCCGCGAGTTTTGCAAGCGCATCGGTGTGACCAAGCAGGACAACATCGTCGAGATGAGCATGCTGGAAGCCTGCATCCGAGAAGATCTCAACGAGAATGCCCCGCGCGCCATGGCCGTGCTGAACCCGGTGAAAGTCGTCATCGAGAACCTGGCGGCCGACGAAGTGCTGACCGCGCCGGCTCACCCGAGCAAGGCCGAGATGGGCACCCGCGAGCTGAATTTCACCCGCGAGATCTTCATCGACGATGCTGACTTCAAAGAGGAAGCCAACAAGCAGTTCAAGCGTCTGGTGCTGGGCAAGGAAGTGCGTCTGCGCAACGCCTATGTCATCAAGGCTGAACGGGTCGAGAAGGATGCCGACGGCAAGGTCACCTGCATCTACTGCAGCTACGACGCCGACACCCTGGGCAAGGATCCGGCCGATGGCCGCAAGGTGAAAGGGGTGATCCACTGGGTCAGCGCTACTCACTCCCTGCCTGCCGAAGTGCGTCTCTATGACCGCCTGTTCAAGGTGCCAAATCCGGGTGCCGAAGAGGACTTCGAAGCCGCACTCAACCCGGACTCCCTGGTGATCGTCCAGGGTGCCCGCGTCGAGGCTTCCCTCAAGAACGCCCAGCCGGAGCAGGCTTACCAGTTTGAGCGCGAAGGCTACTTCTGCGCCGACAACAAGCTCTCCAGCCCGGAGCACCTGGTGTTCAACCGCACCGTGGCCCTGCGCGACTCCTGGGGCAAGGTAGAAGGCTAAGCGAGCAGGGCAGGGGTGACCCTACCCTCTGTTTGGCAATTCGCTTCGCCCGCGACAATAAAAAAGCCAGCTGATGCTGGCTTTTTTATTGTCCGTCATTCAGTGTGTCTGGCGGCTCAGTCGTCGTGCTTGCACTCGCCTGCGGCACAGTGACCATAGAGGTAGAGGCTGTGGTTGGTGAGACGAATGTTGTGCTTCTTGGCGATGTCGCGCTGACGTTCTTCGATCACCTCGTCGGAAAACTCGATCACCTTGCCGCAATCGAGGCAGACCAGGTGATCGTGGTGCTCCTGGGTAGCCAGCTCGAACACCGACTTGCCCCCCTCGAAGTGGTGTCGGGTGACGATGCCGGCATCATCAAACTGGTTGAGAACACGGTAGACGGTGGCAAGACCGATCTCTTCGCCAAGATCGATAAGTCGCTTATAGAGATCTTCGGCGCTGGTGTGTTGGCAGTCCGGCTGTTGCAGGATTTCCAGAATTTTGACTCGGGGCAAGGTGATCTTGAGCCCGGCCTTTTTTAACGCTTGGTTGTTGTCTGCCATATTCTACTTATTCGCATTCTCGGAGGTGGGTTTATTCTGAGGGACTGCCGCGGGAATGGCAACCTTGAACTCGCTTGGCCTGTCATTATAGGGCGGCATCCCCAAAAATAAACCCGCTAATTCAAAGGGTTTAGCGAGAGATCCCGCTTTGTATCGAAAAAATCTATCGTGAGGTTCGGCTTGTCGACAGCCTGTATGTTGATAAAATGTAACTTCTGTATATCTGGTCGGATGAGATCCATGGATTGGCTTTTTGACAAGGCAGCGCGAGTGCGCCGCGCCCTCAATGCCTGGCCCCCTTTCTGGGGCGCCGGCATCAAGATAGAGACCCTGAGCGATGACTTTCGTTATTGCAGGGTGACCCTCAAGTCCCGCTGGTGGAACAAGAACGCCAACCGCACCCAGTTCGGTGGCAGCATGTTTGCCATGACGGACCCCATCTATCCACTGATGCTGATGGGACACTTCAAGAATCGTTACTACGTGTGGGACAAGGCGGGCAGCATCAATTACATCAAGCCCGGCAAGGGCAAGCTGGTGGCCGAGTTCACCCTGACCGAGGGCAAACTGGCATCGATCGTGGCGGCAACGGCTGAGGGGAACAAGCACTTCCCCGAGTTTGAAGTAACGGTGCAGGACAGCCGGGGCGAGCTGGTCGCTCAGGTCAAGCGCACCCTCTACGTGCGGGCACGGCCGGAACACAGAAATGGCGCAGAATGACGCTTGTACAAAAACAACAAGGGCCCCGTCGGGGCCCTTGTTGTGTTCAGAGAAGATATAGGGGCGGGATCACTCCAGCTCGGCCAGGCACATCTCTTCATGCAGCTGTTTGCACCAACCCTTGACGCGCTCGGCAGTCAGCTCCGGCTGGCGATCCTCGTCGATACCCAGACCGACGAAGTGCTTGTCGTCCACCAGTGCCTTGGAGGCTTCAAACTCGTAACCGGCAGTCGGCCAGTGGCCGATGATGATGGCGCCTTTGGCTTCGACGATGTCGCGCAGGGTGCCCATGGCATCGAGGAAATATTCGGCATAGTCTTCCTGATCGCCGCATCCGAAGATGGCGACCAGCTTGTTGTTGAAGTCGATTTCGCCCAAGTCAGGGAAGAAGTCATCCCAGTCGGCCTGGGCTTCACCGTAGTACCAAGTCGGGATACCGAACATCAGCAGATCGAAGCTCTCGATGTCGGCCTTGCTGCTCTTGGCGATGTCACGGACTTCAATCAGTTGCTTGCCCAGTTCTTTCTGGATCATCTTGGCGACAGCTTCGGTATTACCGGTATCGCTGCCGAAAAACAGACCTACACTTGCCATAGTGTTTAGTTACCCGTGTTTGGTGTTAATGCTTAACGCTCAGACTGCAATGTCCACCGGATAGGCGGACTCAATCTGTTGTTTCAGGATAGATTGGATCAGCTCGGCTCGGCTGATGTTCTGTTGTAACGCAAGTTGGTTCAGGCGCTCCAGCAACTCGGCCTCCACCTTTAACTCTACCCGCTTCAGCCCATTTTCCCGATCGCGTTTAAGCTGGTTACGCTTGTTGATCTTGAGCTGGGTCTCTCGGGGGAGTGGGTTGGTCTTTGGCCTGCCGGGGCGCTTCTCATTTGCGAACAGATCCAGTGTTGTTCGATCAGTTTGCTGTTTGGCCATACATCACAGACGAAAAAAAGTTAGCCGAGACCTGAGCCTTCCCAGCCCAGTTCAATCAGCCCCTTGGCGACAAAACCTGCGCAACCCAGAAACAGTACCAACCAGACGATGAAACGGCCGAAACGGGGCACGTTGCCGCGTTTGAGGACGTCCTGAATGGCAAGGCCAATCAATATGAAGATGGCCACAAAGAATAACTTCAGGCCCAAACTTTCGATCAGGTCGATATGTTCACTTAGCATGGATTGCGCACACTCCTTATGACCGGCGCACTATATCACAAAGGATTTGAAACTGTTAACCGCCTGTCGACAGGAAATCCACAACCAGTTTGTTGAACAAAACCGGCTTTTCCGCATGCAGCCAGTGACCGGTTCCGGCAATGACCCGCACTTTTGCCGCCGGAAACTGGGCAAGCGCCGTCTCGCTGTACCGAGGTTGCATATAGTCCGAGTCGCCCCCCTTGATGAAGAGTACGGGCCCCTCGAAGCGGCGATTATCCTCAGGCCAGCCCATGATGTTGGCGTAGTTTTGCTCAAGGGCCGGCACGTTGAAACGCCAGCCCCAGCCCGCCTCGGTTTTGGCAAAGGATTTGAGCAGGAACTGGCGAACGCCCGGGATCTCTATGTACTGGGCCAGCAGTGCTTCCGCTTCGCTGCGGCTTTGTGGGGGCGTGGCCAACGTGGCGTTGAGGCCGGCAAACACATTCTGGTGGCGGGAGTGGGGATAGGCCACCGGCGCCATGTCGGCAACGACCAGCTTGGTGACCCGCGCTGGCGCCAGTTTGGCAACCTGCATCCCCACCTTGCCGCCCATGGAGTGGCCGATGAGCGTCGCCTCAGGGATGGCCAGTTGATCCATCAACGCCAGGATATCGTTGGCCTGGGCGGGGTAGTCCATCTTGTCCGAGTGGAAGGAGGCGCCGTGGTTGCGCAGATCGACGCTGATGACCCGATAGTGTTCACTCAGGGCACGAGCCAGCAATCCCAGGTTATCGAGGCTGCCGAACAGGCCGTGGATAAGTATGACGGCCGGCCCCTGGCCCTGCTCTTTGAAGTTCAATTCGTGATTATGTTGCAAAATAACACCTTCCCGCTCATGAGTTCGAATGGTGACATGGCTTAACGCACTGGAAAGAAAAGCTTTTCATATCCTGGATAGAGATTTTGTGTGGTTTTTTTTCTAAAAAATCCCATCCGAATTGGCTATCAGTGCGGCCGATCACACACTTGGCCCGCCATTATGCCGTATTCTCGATGAGATTCATGTACATCTGCCAGCCCCTGGCTTGGGCTGTCGGGTCTGCCTATGTATAATCGCCGCATCCGAATTTCGACGAGTCCAGCGCATCCCTATGAAAACCATCGAGCTTGATGACGATCTCTACTTCTATATCGCCAGCCAGACCCGGCACATTGGCGAGAGTGCCTCCGATATTCTGCGCCGTCTGCTGGAACAGCCTGTCCAGGTGACGGCGCCCGTGACCGAGCCAGTCACGGCACCGCAGCCCGTTGCGGCGCGCAGCAACCAGGGGGTGCAGGCGCTGCTCGATTCCGGTGAGCTGCAAAAAGAAGAGAAGTCCATCAACCGCTTCATGCAGGTGCTCAGTACCCTCTACCGGGATGATCCGGCCGGGTTCACTCAGGCTACCGAAATCAAGGGGCGCAAGCGTGTCTATTTTTCGCGGGATCCCGACGCTCTGCGTGCCAGTGGCAGCACCACCAAGCCCAAGCCGGTGCCACAGACCCCGTTCTGGGTGATCACCAATACCAACACCAGCCGCAAGCAGAACATGGTGGCCCAGCTGATGAGCAGCATGGGGTATGACGACGAGGTGATCGCGCAGGTGTGCGGCGCAATTTAACGGTTCATCAGACTCAGGCCTTGGTCACCAAGGCCGCCATTACGCAAGGACAACGCCATGGCTCAGCATGCTCACGCCGGTCAGCCGGCCCGTTTAAGTGATCTGACCAACATCCCTCGTCTGGTCAGCGCCTACTACCTCAACAAGCCGGACATGAGCCGCCCCGAACAACGCGTGGCGTTCGGTACCTCCGGCCATCGTGGCAGCGCCTTGCACAGCGCCTTTACCGAATCCCACATCCTGGCGGTGACCCAGGCGCTGGTGGAGTACCGCCAGCAGGCCGGTATCACGGGCCCGCTGTTTGTCGGCATGGACACTCATGCTCTCTCCGAATCCGCTTTTGCCAGTGCGGTGGAAGTGCTGGCGGCCAACGGCGTCGAGACCCGCATTCAGGCCGGCCTCGGCTTTACCCCGACCCCGGTCATCTCTCACGCCATCCTGCGCTACAATGCTGGCAAGCCTGCCGCGCGCGCCGACGGCGTGGTGATCACCCCGTCCCACAACCCGCCGGAAGACGGTGGCTTCAAATACAACCCGTCCCACGGCGGCCCCGCGGAAGGGGAGATCACCAAGTGGGTGGAAGACCGTGCCAACGCGATTCTGGAAGCGGGTCTGGCCGGCGTGAAGCGCATGCCGTTCGCCGAGGCGCTCAAGAGCCCGTTCGTGGTCGAACACGACTATGTCACCCCCTATGTGGATGACCTGAAGAACGTGCTGGACCTAGAAGCCATCAAGCAGGCCGGCATCAAGATTGGCGTGGATCCCCTGGGTGGCTCCGGCGTCGCCTACTGGGACGTCATCGCCAAGACCTATGATCTCGACATCGAAGTGGTCAACTATCGCGTCGATCCGACCTTCTCCTTCATGACCCTGGACAAGGACGGCAAGATCCGGATGGACTGCTCCAGCCCGTTCGCCATGGCGAGCCTGATTGCCCTCAAAGACAAGTTCGACATCGCTCTTGGCAACGACCCCGATTACGACCGTCACGGCATCGTCACCAAGGCGGGCCTGATGAACCCGAACCACTATCTGGCGGTGGCCATCCAGTATCTGTTCACCCACAGAACCGGCTGGTCCAAGGATGCTGCCGTCGGCAAGACGCTGGTCTCCTCCTCAATGATTGACCGGGTTGCCGGCGAGATTGGCCGCACCCTGAAAGAGGTGCCGGTCGGCTTCAAGTGGTTCGTGGATGGTCTCTACAGCGGTGAGTTCGGCTTTGGCGGCGAAGAGAGCGCGGGTGCCTCCTTCCTGCGCAAAGATGGCACCGTCTGGACCACCGACAAGGATGGCTTCATCCTGGCGCTGCTGGCTGCCGAAATTCTGGCAGTCACCGGCAAGGATCCCCAGGCGCACTACGATGCCCTGGAGGCCAGGTTCGGCCGCTCCAGCTACCGCCGTATCGACGCGCCGGCCAATAGTGCGCAAAAAGCGGTACTCTCCAAGCTCGATCCGGCACTGGTCGAAGCCTCCACCCTGGCCGGTGAGCCCATCGTCGCCAAGCTGACCAAGGCACCCGGCAACGACGCTGCCATCGGTGGCCTCAAGGTGGTGACCGAGAACGGCTGGTTCGCGGCGCGCCCCTCCGGCACCGAGTCCATCTACAAGATCTACATGGAAAGTTTCAAGGGCGAGGAACACTTGGACCTTATCCAGCAGGAAGCCCAGCAGATCGTCTCCGCAGCCCTGGCCAAGGCTGGCGTCTAGGCAAGGCCTAACGCCGGAGCCTGAATTCCCCGGGCTGACATGCAACGAGAAAGAGGAGCCATGACGGCTCCTCTTTTTTGTCTGTGCAGACAATGACTGCTGCCCGTGGCAGGCGGTCAGTGTCTTACAGACAGGCCTGCATCTGTGCCAGCACGATCTGAACCTTGGCGGGGTCCGGATGGGTGCGTCCCAGCACGCGCAAACCCCACAGCATGGTCATCAGCAGGGCGGCGGTCGCCGCCACGTCTCTATCCGGCGCCAGTTCCCCCTGCGCCTGTGCCTGTTGCAACGCCTGCGTCACCAGTTGCTCGACCTCGGCGAGGTGCGTGCTGACTGCCGCCTGTATGGTGTCGTGGTGGCGCCCTACTTCCAGCAAGGTGTTGACCAGCAGGCAGCCGCGATGGGCCTCGCAGGCGATGGCATCCCGGGCCACGGCATCGAGCAGCGCCCGCACGCCCGCCAGGGGAGAATCCTCCGACGCCAGCAGCGCGCGGATCTGTTCCAGGCTCTTGGCAGAATAACGCTGCAACACCTCGATGAAGAGTCCCTCCTTGGAGGAGAAGGCCCCGTACAGGCTGCTGGGCTTGAGCCCCATCTTCTCGACCAGCGCCGCTATGCCGGTGTTGCTGAATCCCGTGTCCCAGAAGGCGTCGAGGGCGATGTCCAGGATGTTATCTCTGTCAAATGATGCGGGTCTTGCCATGGTGTCACCTGCCGTGAGGAGATTGTTTTTTAGTGATCGCTACAAAATGAGCTTGACCGACTGCCGGCCTCTGATTGATATTGTAGCGACCACTACAAAAAAGGATGACAATCATGCAGACTCTGGAACAAAAAATCAAAGCCTACGACGAGATCAAGCAGAGCAAGGTCCCGGCTCATATTCTGGCGGTGATGGATCAGGCGACCGAGCAGCTCAGGGAAACCACCCTCGAACAGGGGGCACTCACCACTGGCGCGCAGATCCCCGATTTCGCGCTGCCGGATCAGCACGGGGTGACCCGTCCGCTCTCTCACTACCTCGCGCAGGGACCGGTCGTGCTCAACATCTACCGCGGCGGTTGGTGCCCCTACTGCAATCTGGAGATGCAGGCCCTCAACGCCGTGCTGCCGGAGTTTCGGGCTCGTGGCGTCAACCTCATCGGACTGACTCCGGAGAAACCGAGCTCGGCTCAGGATACCCTCACCGCCAACGGGCTGGCGATCACCGTGCTCAGCGACGAAGGCAACCGGGTGTCGGCCTCCCTGGGACTGGTATTCACGCTTACCGAGGAGCTGCGCCCCATCTATAAGAGTTTTGGCATCGACATTCCGGCGAGCAACGGGGATGACAGCTTCACTCTGCCGGTGCCGGCCACTTATGTGATTGGCCAGGATGGCACCGTGCTCTATCACTTCGTCAACGTGGATTACACCAAGCGGGTCGAGCCTGCGACCCTGGTGGCCGTGCTGGACGAGCTGGCTGCGGCGGGGAAAATATAAAAAAACAGCGCCGGCTTGCCGGCGCTGCTGCTCTTTGTATTCAGGTAGAGAATAAACCCGGCATGGCACTCCTTGCCGGGTTGTCTTTTTGCCGAGCCTATCAGTATCCGCCGCGGGCGCTCTTGACCGCCAGCCCCAGCTGCCACACCGCCATGGCGTAGTGGGTGCTGTGGTTGTAGCGGGTGATGGTGTAGAAGTTGGGCAGTCCGTACCAGTATTGGTAGCCGGTGCCGACATCCAGACGCAACAGGCTCGCCTCGCTGTGATTGCCGAGGGAGCTGGTGGGGGTGAGACCGGCGCGACGCAAGGAAGCGATGGGGTAGCGGGTCTGGAAACCATGTTCGTAGCCGGGCATCTGGCCCTGACCACGCACGGCCACCGGTTGCCCCTTCTCCCAGCCGTGAGCCTTGAAGTAGTTGGCCACGCTGCCGATGGCATCCACCGGATCCCAGAGGTTGGTGTGGCCATTGTTGTTGAAGTCCACCGCATAGCGCTGGAAGCTGGACGGCATAAATTGGCCATAACCCATGGCCCCTGCGTAGGAACCTGTCGGCGCGGTGGGGTCCATCCCCTCATCCCGGGTCATCACCAGGAAGGATTCCAGTTCGCCGGTGAAAAATTCCGCCCGGCGCGGGTAGTCAAATGCCAGGGTGGCCAGCGCATCCAGGATGCGGGTCTTGCCCATCACCCGACCCCAGCGGGTTTCCACGCCGATGATGCCGACGATGATCTCGGGCGGTACTCCATAGCGTTGCTGAGCGCGGTTGAGCTCGCTCTCGTACTCGCGCCAGAACGCGACGCCATTTTGCACATTGTCCGGGGTGATGAACTTGGCGCGGTAGCGATTCCAGGCACCGGTCGGGCCTGTGGGCTTGCTGCTGCTCGGCCCCTGGGCATCCATCAGGCGGATGATCCAGTCATAACGCTCGGCCTGGGCCAGCACCTGATGGAGGTGGGCACTGTCAAAACCATGCTTGTCGACCATCCGCTGTACGAACCTGTCCACGTTGGGGCGATTGGCGAAATCCCCCTTGCTGATCCCCTGTGAATAGACGGGCTTGCTCGGCGGCGTCTGGTTGATAAAGGCGCTATTGGGCTGGGGTTTGACCACGGGCTTGGCTTCAGGCGTGCTGCTGCAGCCGCCGATCAAGGGGAATACGGAGAGAGTGAGTAGACAGACAAGGCGACGCATAGGGTTCTCATGAGCCTGAAAAAGAGTGCCGACATGGTAAAACATTGCCATCCATGCGCAAGTGCCAGTGCAGTGTGGCTGGCGCTTATTTTGTTCCCTGACGCAGGGTATGGTAGCCGCTCCAGAGCCGGGTCAGGGTGGTGATGAGACAGAGCAGGGCAAAGCCGTAGGCGAGTGACGCAAAACCGGCGGGCCACAGACACATCAAGACGAACAGGGCGATGGTTTCGCTCCCCTCGGTCAACCCTCCGAGGTAATAGAGCGACTTGTGGTGATAGACGGGGTTATCGATCCCCCGCTTGCCCGCCATGATGGCGAAGGCGAGAAAGCTCGAGCCCGTGCCCATGAAGGCAAACAGCAGGGTGGCGGCGGGCAGGGCGTTGGCGGGGTCGCTCAGGGCGAACCCCAGCACCACGGCGGCGTAGAAGATGAAGTCGAGGGTGATGTCGAGAAAACCGCCGCAGTCGGTGATCCCCGTCTCCCGTGCCACGGCGCCATCCAGCCCGTCCAGCATGCGATTGAGCAGGATGGCGAGCAGTGCCCAGAGATAAAGGTCAAAGGCCAGCAGCGGCAGTGCCAGCATGCCGATGGCAAAGCCGGTGAGACTCACCTGGTTGGCGCTGATCCCCATGCGGCACAAGGGCTTGGCCAGCCGGGTGAGGGGGCTGCGAATGACGGGGATGAGGTAGCGATCGAACAAGGTCAGGATCCTCAGCAAACAGGGATGGAAAGGGTGAGGTCGAGGATGGTGCCGGGAGCATCCTCTTCATCGTGAGTGACCAGGATGGCGGGGATCGCCAGCATCCTTATCTGCTCGAACACCAGAGCGCGAAATGCCGCCCGCAGCGGCTTGTCGAGGCGGGAGAAGGGCTCGTCCAGCAGCAGGGCTTGCGGTTCGGCCAGCAGAGCCCGCAGCAGGCTGACGCGTGCCTTCTGGCCGCCGGAGAGCGACCCCGGCAGCTTGTCTGCCTGATCCGCCAGCGCCACCTGTGCCAGGGCCTCCAGCGCTTTCGCCCGCCGGGCTCCGCTTCCCTTGAGGGAGGCGGGCATGCCGAACATCAAGTTCTCGGCCACCGTCAGGTGGGCAAACAGCAGGTCATCCTGAAACAGCATGCCGATGCGCCTCGCCTGCGGGGGAAGGGGGGTGAGCCGTCGCTCGCTGAGCCGGACGTCCCCTTCCAGCCGAAGGGGCCCCTTGGGGGGCAGGACGCCCGCCAGCGCCGCCAGCAGCGAGCTCTTGCCGCAGCCACTGGGGCCCATCAGGGTCAGCACTTCGCCGGGGGCGATGGCGAGCGCGGGTAACGACAGCAAGGGAGCTTGCCCAAGGTAGAGGTGAAGGGGCGTGGTGCTTAGCATTGAGACGTTCCGTGTTTATCGGGCGCCCTTGAGCGCCGGGTTGAGGCGACCTGGCAGCCAGAGCGCCAGCAGATAGATTGCCAGTGGCACTAGCAGTTGCAACAGGCCGTAGAGCCCGGCCAGCCGCCGGTTGAGGCCGCTGCCGATGGCCACCGCCTCCGTGGTGATGGTAACCACTCGTCCTGCGCCAAACAGCAGGGTCGGCAGATATTGGGCGAGGCTCACTGCCGCTCCCACCGCGAACGAGAAAAGCAGCGGACGGGCCAGCAAGGGTCCCTTCACCCGCCACCAGGTGCGCCAAGGGCTGGCGCCGAGCAGGAGCGCCGTCTGGGTGAGACGGGGATCGAACTGGCGATAGGGGCCGTGCAAACAGAGATAGACGTAGGGAAACACGAACAGCAGCTGGCTCCAGAGCACCCAGCCCCAGTCAATCCCGCCACCCAACCAGTCGAGTCCGAGCCGGATGCCAAACAGCAGGCTGGCCTGGGGCAGCAGCAACGGTAGGCAGATGAGCCAGAGCGGCCAGGGGCGACGCCCCTGCTGCGCCTCCAGACTCAAGACCACTAGCAACAGGGCCAGCGCCGCGCTTGCCAGGGCCAGCAGGGCGCTGTCGATGAGCAGGGGCATCAGGTCCGGCAGCAGCACCAGCCAGTGCTGGCCGCTCCACTGGCTTGGCCACAGATCCGGGAAGGACCAGCGCCGCGCGAGCGACCAGAGCAGCAGGGCCGTCAGCACAGCTAGGTTAATGGCAAACAGGACGGCGACACAGAGGCCGGCCAGCCTGGCCGCCAGGGGGCGCGATGTGCGGCGCTGTCCGTCGAGCCAGGTCTGCTTGCCATACCTCTGATGGGCCCACTCCAGCAGGCGCAGCACTGCCAGCAGCAACAGGCTGATGGCCAGCAGCAGCAGGGCGCCGCTGGCGGTGACGCCGCGCCAGCCAAGATCCGGATCCTGATACCAGAGCCACAGCCTGACCGCCAGCGGAGCGGGGGCATCCGGGCCCAGCAGCTGGGCGAGATCCACCACCGCCACCCCGTAGGCGGCGACCGCATAGAGGGGCAGGCGCAGGGCGGGCCAGAGGGCGGGCAGCAGCAGACGCCACCAGATCTGCGGGGCGCTGAAGCCCAGGCTCGCCCCGAGCCACTGCTGGCGCGCCAGTTTGGCGGGCTCCAGCGCCGCCAGCGTCATCAACAGCAGAAACGGCGTCTCCTTCATGATGAGGGCCAGGATCAGGCCAAGCCCCCAGGGATCCCGGATGGTCTGCCAATCGGGGGGAAACTCGAACCCGGTCAGGGAGGGAGAGACGAGGCGCAGCAGCCAGCCTGAGGGGGCGAGCAGAAAGGCAAAGCCGATGGCGAAGGCGACGTGGGGCAGGGCCAGCAGGGGGGAGAGTAGGCGGCGCAGCCAGCGAAAACAGGGGCGCTCGTCACCCTGCTGACCGCTTTGTGCCAGCAGCAGAGCGGTCAGCAGCAGGCTGCCGAGGGTCGAGGCCGCGCCAATCCACAGGCTCAGGGCCGCCGAGTGCCAGAGTCCGGGCTGAGCCAGCAGGCGATGGAGGTTTAACTGGCTTAGCCCGCAGCCCAGCAGTTGCCACACCCCCACCAGCACGGGCGCCGCCAGCAGGAGGGCGCAAGCGCAGGTGAAGAGGGGACGCCAGCCTGGCAGCCGGTTGTCGGTGGTTGATGGCATCAGTGGCCGTAGCGTTCGGCCCAGGCTTCTTCAAGCCTGAGCTGCCAGCTGGGGTGGGGCTCTGCCACCGCCTTGAAGCGCAGCGCCGGCGTCTGGCTGGCCGAGGCGGGCAGGGCGTCGGCCCGCAGCACGCTGGGATCGCCCCAGAAGGCGGGATCGGCCTTGCGAGCCTGGGCCGCCGGGCTTAGCAGGAAATTGGCCGCCACCTTGGCGCCGGCACGGGCGCTGGCGTTGAACGGGATGGCGAGAAAGTGGCTGTTGGTCAGGGCCCCCTTTGCCATGGCCACCGCGACCACGCCAGGTGGCAGGGCACCGTTTTGCACCGCGCTCTGGGCCTCTCCCGGGTTGAAGCTGATGGCCATGGCCAGCTCGCCGTCATCCAGCAGCTGGCGGGTCTCGGCGGCGCTGGCAGGAAACAGCTTGCCCTTGCGCCAGAGCGCCGGGTGCAGCTCATCGAGCCAGGCCCAGAGGGGCACAGTCAGGCGGTCAAACTCGGCATCGGTCGCCTCCCGATAGAGGGGGGCGGGATCCGGGGTGAGCTCCAGCAGGATTTGCTTGAGAAAGCTCGAGCCGTGGAACTGGGGCGGCTTGGGATAGGTGAAGCGGCCGGGGTTGGCCTTGGCCCAGGCGAGCAGGGCTGTAGCCGAGGTGGGGGGCGTGGTGACCTCCTCTCCGTTGACCATCAGGTTGAGCTGGCCTATGCCCCAGGGGGCCTCGAGCCCCGCTACCGGCACGGTGAAGTCCTCACTCACTGGCAGACTGGTATCCACCAGAGCCATGTTGGGCAGCTCCCTGGTGAAAGGGGCCCCCAGCAGTTCCCGTTCTTTCATCGCCTTGAAATTCTCGCCATTGACCCAGAGCAGATCGATGGGACCACCGGTGTTCTTGCCCGCCTGTTTATTGGCAAGCAGCTGGCTGACGCTCGGGGCGATATCATCCACCTTGACCTGCACCAGCTTGACCCCGTACTGGCGCTCGAGCTCCTGCCCGGCCCACACCAGATAGCCGTTGATCTCCGGGCTGCCGCCCCAGGCGTTGAAGTAAACAGTCTGGCCTTTGGCCTCGTCCAGCGTCTGCTGCCAGCGGGCATCGGGGGCCGGGTTCTCGCCGGCAAGCAGGGAGCCGCTTGCCAGCAGGGGCAGGGCGCAGACCAGGGTTTTGAGCAGGGGCAGGGTCTTGAACATGAGTGTCACCTAAGGGATCAGGCGCCGCGGCGCCAGTTGTGATAACGGGCCAGCAGGGCCAGGATGCGGGTGGGCTGGTGGGCCCGTTTCCACTCGCCGGCCACGTATTTGTTCCCCTCCATCAGGGTGGGATAGGCGTGGATGGTGGCGAGGATCTTGCTAAGCCCCAGCTTGTGGCGCATGGCGAGGACGAATTCGGCAATCTGCTCGCCGGCGTGAGTGCCCACTATGGTGGCACCCAGGATCTTGTCCTTGCCCGGCACGGTCAGCACCTCGACAAAGCCCTCACGCTCACCGTCGGCGATGGCGCGATCGAGCTCGGCCAGCTCGAAGCGGGTCGCCTCGAACGCAATGCCTTGCCCCTCGGCCTCCTTGCGATTGAGGCCCACCCGGGCAATCTCGGGGCTGGTGTAGGTAGCCGCCGGGATCACCCGGTAGTCGGCGCGAAAGCGCTTGAACTGGCCGAACAGGGCATTGACGGCGGCATACCAGGCCTGATGGGCAGCAAAGTGGGTGAACTGGTAGGGGCCGGCCACGTCCCCCACCGCCAGAATGCTGGGGTAGTTGGTGGCCAGAAAGCCGTCGACCGCGACAGTGCCGCGCGGCGCCAGCTCTACCCCCAGCTCTTCGAGCCCGAAGCCGCTCACGTTGGCGACCCGGCCCAGCGCCAGCAGCAGCTGATCCCCTTCGATTACCTGGGTCTCGTCCCCCCGGCGAAGGTGCAGCCGGATGGGCAGCCCATCCTCTATGGCTTGGTATTGCGCCCGCTCGGCGCGCCAGCCGGTGAGAAGGGTGACGCCATCCCGCTCCATCTGGTGGCGCAGTGCCTCGGCCACCTCCCGCTCCTCTCGTGGCAACAGCTGATCGGCCAGCTCCACCAGGATGACGGGGATGCCGAGCAGAGCGAAGCTCTGGGCCAGCTCGCAGCCGATGGGGCCGCCGCCGAGCACCAGCAGGCGGCGCGGCGGGGTGCGCAGCTGCCACAGGGTGTCCGAGGTGAGGTAGGGCACCTCATCAAGTCCCGGTAAATCGGGCACCAGCGGTCTGGCGCCGGTGGCGATGACTATGTGGCGGGTGGTGAGGCGCTGGCCGTTGACGTCGACCTCCCAGGGGGAGACCAGCCGAGCCGCTCCCTCGATACACTCCACCCCCAGCCCCTGGTAACGCTCGACAGAGTCGTGAGGCTCGACCTCCCTGATCACCTGGGCGACCCGTTCCATCACGGCGGCAAAATCAGCCTCGCTCTGGCTCGGACTAAAGCCGAGCTCGCCCGCCTTGCGCTGCTCGGCAGCAAAGCGGGCGGCGCGGATCAGCGCCTTGGAGGGGACGCAGCCGGTGTTGAGGCAATCTCCCCCCATCCTGTGCTTTTCGATCAGGGCCACTTTGGCCTTCACCGCTGCAGCGATATAGCTGGTGACCAGGCCGCCGGCCCCGGCGCCGATCACCACTAGGTTGTAGTCATACAGGATCGGTTTTTGATAGGGGGCGTGCAGGCGACGCAGGGCCAGAGTCTGCGCCAGTTTTTTCATCAGCCAGGGCGTCAGCCCCAAGAGGGTCAGCGCCACCATCAGGCCGGGGGAGAGAATATTGCCGGTGCTGGTAAGGGTTGCCAGCTCGCTCCCTGCCAGCACGAAGACGAAGGTGCCGGGCAGCATGCCAAGCTGGCTCACCCAGTAGTAGGTACTGACTCTGATGGGAGTCAGCCCCATCAGCAGGTTGACCAGAAAGAAGGGGAAGATGGGGATGAGGCGCAGGCTCAGCAGATAGAAGGCGCCATCTTTTGCCATCCCCGCCTGGAAGGTGGCCAGCTTGTCGCCAAAGCGGGCGCTCACCCAGTCGCGCAGCAGGAAGCGGGCACTGAGAAACGCCAGGGTGGCCCCCAGGGAGCTGGCAAACGAGACCAGCAGCAGCCCCCAACCGATACCGAAGACCGCGCTGCCCGCCAGGGTGAGCAGGCTGGCCCCCGGCAGGGAGAGGGCGGTGCTGAGCACATAGATCACCAGAAACAGCAGGCTGGCCGCGACAAAATGGCGGTCGACCCAGAGCGCCAGGCTCTCCTGGCGAGCCTGCAACTCGGAGAGGCTCAGATAGTGGCCGAGATCAAGCGCGAAAAAGGCGCCGATGAGGCACCCCATCACCAGCAGAAGCAGCAGACGGGCTCGCGTCATTTGGCGTCCTTGTCGACGTAGGCATCGGTCGGGCGCGCTGGCTGCACCGGCAGTTGGCAGAAACCCTGGGGAGCGATGTCGAGGGCCGCATTGAACTTGGCCGACATGTTCTGGAAGGCGATAAGGCCGGTCAGCTCCACCATGGCATCGTCATCGAACCACGGCTTGAGACGGGCAGCCTGCTCGTCGCTCACACCATCCAGCCCTGTCATCGCCTCTGTGTAGTCGAGCACGGCCCGCTCCCGCTCGTCGAACAAGGGGCTTTCGCGCCACTCGGCCAGGGCTTCCACCTTCTCGCTGGAGCCGGCCCGCTTGATGAGGGTCATGGCATTGATGTCGACGCAGAAACGGCACCAGTTGAGCTGGGAGACCCGCACCGTCACCAGGGAGCGCAGCACGGGATCGATGGGAGAGCGTTTGCGGTTGATGACACCATAGAGGGTCGCCACGGCGGCAAACAGCCTGGGGGAGCGGCCCCAGCACTTGCCCGGGATCAGCACCTGGCCGTAGTTGCGTTTTTGCAGCCAGAAAAAGGGGCGGATAAACCAGGCATACTCCTGATCCGGTTTGACCTCGACGCGCATTGCTACTCCTCTTCTTTGTTCTTCTTCATCATCTTGGGTTTGTAGGCCCCACCCAACCGCTCGTTGAGCCGCTCCAGAAAGCAGTTGATCCGTACCCGGTTGGTGCCAAGGTCACTGCGCCCCTGACGGGAGGCGGAGCGCATGTCGATGCGGGTCTCTTTGGGGCCGGCAAAGACCCGCAGCGCCACATCATCCTGAAAGCCGAACCAGGGGGTGGTGACAACGGCATCGAGCCCGTGGGGGCTCGGACGTACCTGCCAGCCCAGCTCTGTCATCAGTGCGTTGGCCTCGTCGATCACCTCGGCCCCGGAGGCACGGGTATAGAGAGGACCGGGGTTGCCGGCAAAAACTTTCAGGGGAGGCGCATTGACGGGCAGATCCGCCGGGGTTCTGAGTTCGCTGGCCCAGCTCAGGGCGGGGGGATGATAGGGATCCGTGCTGACATCGTTGGTCAGTGGCATGCGCCACGCCTGCACCAGGAACAGCAGGGGCAACAGCAGCGGGATGGCCCCCCACAGGTTGGATGCCTTGTTTCGGCTCCAGGGCAAACGTACCAGCAGGAAGAGGGAGAGCAACGCCCCGGCCAGACAGAGGGTAAAACCCAGCCACCAGGGCCAGAGATGGATACGGCTACCGAGGGCCCCTACCAGAGGAACGAACCAGGCCAGCAGTGGCCACAAGATGGTGCTGGGCATAGGGCGGGATCCATGGATTGAGTGGGCAATGCCGAGAAGGATAAACCTAATAGCCTGATAACGTTAGCAAATTGAAGCTTGTTTGGCGATTTTTTGGCCATGGAGGCATGAGGAGAAAAGGAAGGTGCCCGCAGGAGGAGCACCACAGGGGAGCGCATTAGTTGCGGTAGAGCACCTTGATCAGGTGAAAGCCGAACTTGGTACGCACCGGCCCCAATACCTTGAGCAACTCCCCCTTGAAGACGGCATCGTCGAAGGATTTGACCATGTCCCCTTTGGAGAACTCCCCCAGATCGCCGAAGCGCTTGCCGGAGGGGCAGGTGGAGAAACGCTTGGCCATCTGGCCGAAGTCGGCGCCCTTTTCGATCTTCTCCTTGATCTCCAGACACTGTTTCTCTGTCTTGACCAGGATGTGCTGGGCACAGGCTTTTTTCATGGGGCGCTCCTCGGGTTAACGGGTGGATGGCAAATCGGGGGCGCAAGGGTACCCCAAATTGCCCTCCGCGTCAGCCGTCCGGGTAACGTTTGGCAGAGCCTTGCCGCCATCAGGGGGGGCTGCTGGTGGCCAGTTGCGCTCTGGGGCGAGCTTGCCAGAGGATTTCCAGTCCCAACAGGGCATAGAGGCTCCAGATGGCCAGAGGGTTGAGCCATTCGCCACCAAGCTGCATCGTCAGCAAGGCAGCTGCCGCCAGCAACAGTGTGATGCCGGGCAGGCGCCAGTAAGCGGGCAGGGGCGCCAGCAACGCCATGGTCAGCAGGATGGCGAGACCAAATGGCAGGTTGAGTGCGGTAAAGGCCAGCGCCTGCTGGCCGTTCATGCCGGTCAGCAGAGCCAGCAGGGCGCTGCAACAGGCGAGAAAGGTGATGAATTCGAGCCGGTCGGCAATGTAGTCAGCCATCTGTTCGCTACGGGCATGCATGATGGGATCTCCTTCGGTTGATGGCTTGAGTGTGCGCGAGGGTGTCAGACAAGGGCAGCGGGATAATTCGATTGCACTGAACGAGCCAGTCTCAATCCCGCGTGGCACGGGCCTTGCCGCGGGATTGTGGGGTTTAAGAGGCTGGCTGCTCAATCGACCGGCAGGTTCCGACAAGCCTTGTCGTGGCACACCCACGGACGCGCTGTTCGACGTGGGCTGGGAGTGATGGAGATTTATCCGGTTTCAGATGGCTAGCGCTATTTTGGGTCGGCGAGCGAGGCCAAAGGGGGCACCTGGCTGCGCATTTTGTGGCCAACATCTTAAAATCTATGGCGAATTTGCCAGACCGGCGGCTCTGTCGTTGGCAAAAGCCTATGTTAGGATAGGGTTCGCCATATGTTGGTGCGCTCTTGGTCCGACCCCGTGCATGACTGCGTTCCCCCGCTTTGCGGGCGAGTGGCTGCAGCGGGCTGTGCCAGCGTGCGTCTTTATATTCGTTACCCAACTTTCAGGAATATCGACCTTTGACCGGATGCAATCCATCCCTGCCGGCAGGGCGTCCACTGTCCGGCTCCGCCTGTCGCCGCGGCCTGCTGATCCTGGCGCTGGGCCTGTTTCTGTCGCTCCTGGCGACGCCAGTTCTGGCGGCCAAGCTTACCTATCAGGTCAAGGGAGTGAAAGGGGACAACAAGGACAACGTTGAAGCCTATCTCAACGCCCTGCCCGTCTATCAGGAGCGCCAGTATCGCCCTGCCCGCCCCAAGATCATCGAGAGCGTGCAAAAGGCGCTGCAGGTGTATGGCTACTACGAGCCCAAGATCACCCTCAGCCGCGACGAGAAGAAGCCATCCCGGGTCATTGTTACCATCGACAAGGGGGAGCCGGTCATCGTCTCCCGTCTCGACGTCTTGCTGGAAGGGGATGCCAGCAGTGACGAGCGCTACAGCGAGCTGCTGGATCAGTTGCCCCTGAAAGAGGGGGAGCCCCTCAACCATGCCAAATATGAATCCATCAAGGCCGATCTCGGCAGCCTGGGGCTGGCGCGCGGCTATTTCGACGCCAAGCTGAGCAAGAGCCAGGTCAAGGTGTTCCCCGACAAGGGCACGGCGGAGATCTTCATCCTGTTCCAGTCCGGTCATCGCTACCGTTTTGGCGATATCCGGTATGACGCCACCCCCGAAGCGCTCAAGCTGATCAAGCCGCTCATCACCATCAAGGATGACGAACCCTATCTGGCCATCCGCCTGGCCGAGATGTCCCAGGATATCTCCTCCACCAAGCTGTTCCGTCAGGTGGATATCAAGCCCCAGATCAGCGAGGCGACCGATTACCGGGTGCCCATCTCGGTGACCCTGGCCAACCGGGTCGATCACGAAATAGAAGCGGGTCTGGGCTATGCCACCGACGTGGGGCCGCGGATGAGCGCGACCTGGGAGAAGCCCTGGGTCAACCGTTACGGCCACCGCCTGTTTGCCACCGCCAAGGTGTCGGCGCCGGAGGCGGAGCTTAGCTTCGACTACCAGATCCCGGTGGGCAACCCGCTGCGGGACTACTACTCCATCCAGAGTGGCTATCAGTACAAGGACAACAACGACACCCGCTCCGATCTCACCACCATAGGGGTGCACCGCTGGACCCGGCGGCCGGAGAGTTGGGATCGCGATGTCTTCATCCGTCTGGAGAACGAGGTCTATACCCAGGGCATGGACGAGGGGAACAGCTTGCTGGTGATCCCCGGCGTCTCCTGGTCGCGGCTGCGGGTGCGGGGCGGCCTGGTGCCGGACTGGGGGGATCGCCAGCAGCTCACCCTGGAGTTTTCCGATCCCACCTGGGGATCCGACATCAGCTTCGTGCGGATATGGGGCCGCAGCAAGTGGCTGCGAACTCTGGGCGAGGATCATCGCTTCCTGATGCGGGCCGAGCAGGGGGCCATCATAGGGGACAGTTTCTCCCTGGTGCCGCCATCCCTGCGCTTCTTCACCGGTGGCGATCAGACGGTGCGTGGGTTTGACTATGAAACCATCTCCCCGACCGGGCCGGATGGCAAGCTGACCGGGGGCCGTTATACCAGCGTGGCCAGCCTGGAGTACAACTACCGCTTCAGCGAGAAGTGGCTGGGGGCCCTGTTCGTGGATGGCGGTACCGCCACCGTCGATTACAGCGAGCCGTGGAAAATCGGTACCGGGATCGGGGTGCGCTGGGTTACCCCCATCGGTCAGGTCAGACTCGATCTGGCGGTCGGGGTATCGGAAGAGGATAAGCCCGTGCGGCTGCATTTTGCCTTGGGGCCTGAATTATGATCTGGGTAAAGCGTCTTTTTCTCTGGCTGATGGGCCTCGTTTTTCTGCTGCTCATCGGCGTCAGCCTGCTGGGCTTCACCCATCAGGGCAACAAGTGGCTGTGGCAACAGGCCAAGGGCGCTCTCCCTTCCCTCAAGGGGGAGCTGGTGGCGGGTCAGCTCGGTTATGGCTGGACCCTGGAAGGGGTCGGCTGGCAGGATGCGCTGGTGGATGTTTCGGTCGATCGCGCCGTGCTGGACTGGGATCTTGGCAAGCTCCTGCAGGGCAAGCTCTGGATAAAATCTCTGGTGGTCACCCATCCGGTGGTGAAGGTTGCCGACTCCGAATCCACGCCGCCAGAGCCCTCCGAACCTTTCGTCTGGCAACCACTGCCCCTCAAAATCCAGATAGACACCCTGCAGGTGGCCGATCTCGATCTGGCCGTGCCCGGTGTGGCCGTGACCCTGGGATCGCTGGATATCGGCGCGACCCTCGATCGCAAGGGGCTGATAGTGCGCGGCCCCGTGCTGGATGGCTTGAGCGTCACCCTGGCTGACTCGCCGCCAGCCAAAGAGGCGGCCGAAGAGAGTGCCAAGGCCGGGAAAACGGCTCAGGACAAGGCTCAGGGCCAGGCTCAGGATAAGGCGAGCGGGACAAGCAACAGCGAGTCAACTCAGGCTGATAAAGCTGCACCCATCGAGCTGCCCGCCATTTCCCTGCCATTCCCCGTCCAGCTGGAAGGGGTGAGTCTGACCCGTTTTCGTTATCAGCAGGGCGATCTGATCGAAGCCGTCGACAAGCTGCACCTCTCGGCCGGCGCCGAGGATGATCGCATCGAACTGCGCGAGCTTTCGCTGCGCCACGCCATGGCCGATCTGGTCCTCAAGGGGAATATTCGCCTGGGCGATGATTATCCGCTGGATCTGACCCTGGATGCCAAGGCGCGCAAGGGCTTGCTCGATGGCGAGCTCAAGGGGGAGCAGGCCACCCTGGCCCTGAGCGGGTCGGTCGGCAAGCTGGATCTGGCATTGCAGGCCAAGGGGCCGGTAGCCGCCAGCCTCAAGGGGTCGCTGGCAGCCCTCGACCCGGATCTGCCGTTTGATCTGGCACTCGACTGGAAGAGCCTCGGCTGGCCCTTGCACAAGCCGGCCAAGGATGAGCCGAATTACCGGCTGGACAAGGGGAGCCTGACCGCCAAGGGCAAGCTCTCCGGCTATCAGTTTGCCCTCAAGACGTCGGGTAAGGGGACGGATGTGCCGCCGTTCAAGATTGTGCTGGACGGCAAGGGGGATCTCGAACAACTGAGCAAACTGGCCCTGCGGCTCGAGGCTCTCAAGGGGGAGTTGACCCTGGATGGCAAGCTGGCCTGGCAAAAGGGAGTCCACTGGCAAGGGAGCACCCGCTTCAAGGGGATCAATCCGGCCGAGCTGGTGCCGGATCTCAAGGGCACGCTGGCCGGGGAGATAGAGAGCCGTTTCGTGATGGACGAGGCGGGCAGCTGGGAGCTGAACCTGCCCACCCTCAGGGTGGATGGCAAGCTCAACCAGTATCCGCTGGCCATCAAGGGGGAGGCGAGCGGCAATGACAAGATGGAGTGGCGCATTCCCGGGCTGTCGCTGCAAAGCGGCCCCAACCGGTTGCAGGCCAAGGGGCAGATCAGCCAGCAGGTGTGGCAACTGGTGGCCGATCTCGATGCTCCCAATCTGGCGGGGCTCTACCCCGGTCTGAAGGGGGACATCAAGGGACAGGTGCGCCTGGGGGGCAATCAGCAGGCGCCTCGGGTGACCACAGAGCTTTTGGCCAATCGCCTCTATTATGCGGGCACCAACATCAAGGGGATCGCCATCAAGGGCAATGCCCTGGTGGGTGACAAGCCTGCGGGTGAGCTGGCGCTCACCGTGGCCAGCCTGACCCAGGGGGAGACCAAGCTAAGCCAGTTGGCTCTGGCCCTCGACGGGGATCTGGCGCGCCATCAGCTCACCCTGACGATGAAGGGCGATCCGGTGGCCGCCAATCTCAAGCTGGGTGGCGGCGTGCGCGGGGATCACTGGCGCGGAACCCTCTCCGAGCTCAAGCTCAAGACCCCCTTGCGGCGCTGGAGCCTGACCACCCCCTGGGCGCTGGATCTCGATCTGCCGCGCCAGCGCCTGGCGATGGGGGATCTCTGTCTTGACTCCCAAGGGGCCAACCTCTGCATCAAGGGCAGTCAGGTATCGGCCGAGCAGGGGGCGCTGGAGTTTGCCCTCAACGGGTTTGATCTCAAGCGGCTGCGCCCCTGGCTGCCGGACAACTTCCGCTGGCAGGCGGTGCTCTCCGCCGATGGCCGTGCCAGCTGGCGCGGCAGCCAACCGACCCTGCATGCGGTGGTGCGCACCACGCCGGGTTCCTTCGTGGCCGACGACATCAAGACCGATTATCAGCAGTTGGCGCTGGCCGTGGAGTTCGAGCGCCAGCAGGCGGCGATCCGCCTCGACTTCGCCTCGCAGCAGATCGGCAATATCGATACCGACCTGCTGATCAGGGAGCCCGCCGGTCGCGGCCAGCTCGGGGGCCAGCTCAAGTTTGACGATCTCAAGCTCGACACCTTTGCCCCCCTCATTCCCGAGGTGCGCTCCCTGCAAGGGGTGATCTCCGCCAATGCCCGCTTCGAGGGAACCCTGGCATCCCCCCTGCTGTTCGGTCAGCTCAATCTGCTGGATGGCGAAGTGCAGACTCACTCCGATATGGTGACCCTCTCCAAACTGGTGACCCGCCTCAAGATCGAGGGCAACCGCGCCGAGCTGGATGGCTCCATGCTGGTGGGCAAGGGGCCGCTGGCCCTCGGCGGCTGGCTCAGCTGGGCCAAGATGCCGGTGAGTGGCAGCCTGACCATCCAGGGGGATGAGCTGGAGGCGCAATACCCGGGCATGGGCCGGGTGCGGGTTTCACCGGACATCGCCATCTCGTTGGGGGAGGAGACCCGCATCACCGGCAAGGTGGATATTCCCTGGGCGCGGATCCTGGTCAAAAGTCTGCCGGACTCGGCGGTTGCCGTCTCCGATGACGTGACCGTGGTGTACGACGATCTGCCGCCACCGCCCCCCCAGGCCAGCCTGCCACTGCTGATGAAGGTGGCGATCCGGCTTGGTGACGACGTGAAACTGGAGGCGATGGGGCTCAAGACCAATGTCTCCGGCGGGCTCAATATCAATCAGGATCCGGGCAAGCCACTGGCGGGCAACGGCCAGCTGGTGCTGACCGACGGCCGCTTCAAGGCCTATGGCCAGAACCTCATCATCAAGGAGGGACGGATCATCTTCTCCGGTCCCCTCGATCGCCCCTTCCTCAATATCGAGGCCTATCGTGACCCGGATACCATAGAGGATCAGGTGACGGTCGGGGTACGGGTGACGGGGCCGGCCACTAAGCCGGAGATCAAGGTCTATTCCGAACCCCAGATGGCCCAGTCCGAACAGCTCTCCTATCTGTTGCGCGGCAAGGGGCTGCAGACGGGCGGCGAGGATGGCGGCTTCAACGGCCTGCTGGTGGCCGGCGCGGTCAGCCAGGCCAACGGCGTGGTGTCGAGCATCGGCGAGGCGCTGGGGATGAGTGATGTCTCCCTCGATACCGCCGGCAGTGGCGACGACACCCAGGTGACTCTCTCCGCCTATCTGCTGCCCGGTTTGCAGTTCCAGTACGGGGTGGGGGTATTCAGCCCGATCGCCGAGTTCAAGCTGCGCTACGAGGTGCTGCCGCGACTCTATCTGCAGGCCATGAGCGGGGTCGCCCAGGCGGTGGATGTCTTCTATCGCTTCACCCTCTAACGGGGGCGACCGTGACTGACGAAACGGGAGGCGCTAGCCTCCCGTTTTTTATTCTGATGGAGGGCAAGAGGAGATCAGCCTGACATATGGTGGGCCGGAAAAGCGAAAACCCGGCGCAAGGCCGGGTCTTCTGAATGATGGTGGAGGGAGAAGGATTCGAACCTTCGAAGGCAGAGCCGTCAGATTTACAGTCTGATCCCTTTGGCCGCTCGGGAACCCCTCCACGGGGTATTGCAAACAGATTGTGGCACTTGAAATGGTGGAGGGAGAAGGATTCGAACCTTCGAAGGCAGAGCCGTCAGATTTACAGTCTGATCCCTTTGGCCACTCGGGAACCCCTCCACAAGTGCGAGGCGCATACTAACAGATCTTCCGCTTTTGTGAACCCCCAAGCGGGATTTTTCCATTAAAAGAATCGGATTGATGGCCGATAAGAAGTGAAATCGCCATTTTCAAGAGTTATGCCATGCTATCCCGCTCAATCCGTGATCACCTGCTCGTCGATGAGGGCCAGTTGGGGCAACGCCTCAACCTGGATCTGCAGCATGGCGATCGGGCGGATTTTCGGCTGCACCTGGCGTTGCTCACCGATTCGGTGGAGGAGCAGCCCTGGTTTGATGCCAAGCCGGCCGCCGCGCCGGATGAGCGGGACTGGCGGGCCCATTTCGGGTTGCGCCCGGCAGAAGCCTTGATGGCAGAAGAGGCGACCCGCGACAGCAGTGCCCTCAACGAGCGGTTGCAGCAGGGGGGCAGCATGGTGGATGTGCGGCTGTGGCTGGCATTGCAGCCACAGCCACTGGTGGCAAAGCAACCGCTGCTGGATGAGGCGGTCTACGACAACCTGACGCCACTCGGGCGCGAGCGGCTGCGGGGAGCACTTGCGGATGAGCCTCGTCAGGAAGATCCGCTGGTGCTGTTGCCTGTGCTGGATCGCCTGCAGCAGGGAATCGATACCCGGCTCCACTGGCTCAGTTGAGCGAGACGGGTTGCACGAAGGGCGGTTCGAGTCGCCCATGTCGGTAAGCGAATGCGGGTATGCAGCAGGCATACAAAAGGCGGGATATCCCGCCTTTGTGTTGAGTGACTGAGTTAACCTTGCCGGGAGTTATGCGTCGGCTTCATCCGGTTGTGGCATCTCCTTGCGTGTGCCATTGGCGCGACGGGCGATCGGCTTTTCGGTGTGGCGGTTGATTTGACGCTCCAGTTTTTGTCCCAGTTCATTGATGGCGGCGTAGAGATCCTCATGCTCTGACTGGGCAAACAGCTTGCCGTTGGGGATGCCAGCAGTGGCTTCGACGATAAACATCAGACGCTCTTTGGACACAATCACATGGGGTGTGATGAGAGGCACCTGAAGACGCTCGAGCTTGTCAAAACGGGATTCGATGCGCTCGCGGATAGCCGGGGTGATGTCGATGATTTTGCTGGTAATTTCGATTTTCATATTGGCCCCCTTCGGGTCGTCTTGCTTGTGTCTTCACCTTCAGATTACTCATCGGTGGCATTGAAAATGTGATATTGGTCACAAAATCTCCTGCCATGTATTTAGCGATTTGTAAATTGTGAGCTTTTCCGGTTTCGTGCCAAAAATAGCTTGAGCTCCTTGAAACTGGCAGGCAGTATGACGGGAATAGGATCGTTTCTGTCCCTTCTTGGCAGCACCTTGTGTCGACTTCTTGTCCGGTTCGCCCGGTTTTCCCCGCTCGATACTGCATGTTAGCCCCCTCTCTGTATTGTCTTTGAACTCATGAGTCGATGTGGGGAGTGGTTGTGCCCGTTCTGCCTGGACATCAAACGTGAGCGATTGTTGTGTTGGAGTTGTAGATGAAGCAGCAAGCCACTCAAATCATGTGGTTTTATGATCGGCAGCATGATCAGTGGAGCCTCTCCGATCAGGGCGCCTACCAGCAGTGGCAGGGGGAGGGGAAACACCCCTGGGCAGGTTGCCTGCAGCCGGAAGATGAAGCGGGCTTTGCCGATTTTTTGGCGCGTCTGCATCAATCCACCTTGCCGGAACAGTTCATCGGCCATCTCAAGGATGAACGGGGCCTGTTCAGTCACGTGATCTGGAGTGGGCAATACGTTCCCAGCCAGCAGTTGTGCTGCGGCTGGTTGGCGCCCCTTGACGGGATGAGCGCGGCGGCCGAATCACTCAATCTCGCCCAGCCATTGCAGACCTCATTGCTGACCCGCCTGGCGCAGGCGCTTTCTGCCTGTACCGGTACCGATTTTTTCAACACCCTGGTCAACCAGCTGACTCACATCCTCAAGGTGGATGCCGTCTGGGTGGGTGAGCTGAGCGGGGTGGACAGGATCAAGGTGCTGGCTGCCGACGGGCTGGATATCCGGGATTACCCCCTGGCGGGCACCCCGTGCCAACAGCTCTATCGGCAGGGAACCAGCTGTCAGGTGAACCTGGATGAGCTGAGCGAATGCCAGACCCCCTCCCGACCCGGACAGCGCTATTATGGCCAGCCGCTGTGCGATAGCCGGGGCCAGCTGCTGGGGCATCTGGCCCTGCTCTACTCCGCTCCCGCTGACATCGCAAACCTCGACTCCGTGCTCAACACCTTCTCGGTACGCATGGTGGCCGAGTTGGAGCGGCTGCAATCCGATGCCCAGATGCGGCTCTCCGCCGTGGCCTTTGAAACCCACGAGGGGATCATCATCACGGATCCCGGTTTCAAGGTGCTGCGGGTCAATCACGCCTTCAGCCAGATCACCGGTTTTGACAGCCAGGCCGTGCTGGGCCTGCATCTGGAAGAGGATCTCTGGCCCACCATGGGAAAACCGGGCTACGAGCTCAATACCCTGAGCCGCTGGCAGGGGGAGACCCAGCGGCGCCATGCCGATGGCCACGTCTATCCCCAGTGGGAAATCGTGACGCCGGTGCAGGATGAGAAGGGGGAGATCAGCCACTTCGTCATCTGCTTCGAGGATATCTCGGAGCGCAAGGCGGCCGAGCTGCGGATCCAGGATCTGGCCTATTACGACGAGCTGACCGGTTTGCCGAATCGGCGCCAGTTGCACGAAACCTTGGTGCAGACCTTCAACGAGGCCAGTCGCAATGGGTTGATCGGGGCTCTGCTGTTTATCGATCTCGATCACTTCAAGACTATCAACGACTCCCTCGGCCACGCCACCGGTGACTGGCTGCTCAAGGAGGTGGCGACACGTCTCAAACGGCTGGTGCGCCAGGGGGACTGCCTCGCTCGCCTCGGTGGCGACGAGTTCGTGCTGCTGCTGCCTTCCCTCTCAGCCAGCCCGCCCCAGGCCGAGATGCAGGCCGACATCATCGCCGAGCGCCTCATCACCGAGATTGCCTCCCCTTACAGCCATGGCGGGCAGGTATTGCATATCGGCGCCAGCGTCGGCATCACCCTGTTTCCGGATCGGGAACAGGGGGTCGACGATCTGCTCAAACAGGCGGATACCGCCATGTATCAGGCCAAGTCTGCCGGCCGCAAGACGCGGCGCTTCTTCGATGCCTCCATGCAGCATCAGGCGGATCGGCGCTTGCTCATCCACAACGAGCTGCGCAACGCCCTGAACAAGAACGAGCTGACCCTCTATTATCAGCCGCAGCACCTGGTGGATGGCGGTGATCTCATCGGCATTGAAGCCCTGATCCGCTGGCAGCCGCCGGGCCGGGCCCTGGTCTCGCCCGCCGAGTTCATCCCCATTGCCGAGGAGACGGATCTCATCGTCGACATCGGCAATTGGGTGTTGCATGAGGCGTGTGTCCAGTACGTGTTGTGGGAGGAGAGTGGCATCCACATTCCCCAGATCTCGGTCAATGTGAGCGCCAAGCAGTTTCACGCCACCGATTTCGTCGAGCGGATCCACGATGTGCTGGCACAAACCGGCATGGATCCGGCCTGCCTCAACCTGGAGATCACCGAGTCGGTGGTGCTGGGCCATGCCGAGGACACCATTAGCAAGATGGCGGAGCTCAAGGCCCTTGGCATCAGCTTTGCCATCGACGATTTTGGTGCCGGCTACTCGTCCCTGAGCTATCTCAAGCGGCTGCCCGCCGACGAGCTCAAGATCGACCGCTCCTTCATCCAGGACATTCCGCGGGATGGGGACAACATGGCCATTGTCGAGGCGGTGATCGCCATGGCGCGTCACATGGGGTTCAACGTGACGGCGGAAGGGGTGGAGTCGCGCCAGCAGCTTGAGTTTCTCAAGGCGCAGGGGTGCAGCTTCTACCAGGGCTACCTTGCCTCCAAGCCGTTGCCAGTGCCTTATCTGGAGAAATATGTGCAACGGCTGGCCAAACCCGAGTACCAGCGCGACGTCCACCTGGCCTGCGCGGAAAAATAGTCGTCATCCCCGCTTTCGCACCGCCCGGCTGCGGGTAGAATGGGCATTTCCGGATCCACCGCCTGCGGGCGGTGGCGTGCTTCCCAATGGAGATGTTCAGTGAAAGCTGTGTGGGGAATTCTCTTAACGACACTGTTTGCGCCAGGGATCATGGCCCAGACCCAGGATCAGAGTCTGTATCGCCAGGCCTATGATGCCGTGCGGGCCAACGATCAGGCCCGTTTTCAGCAGCTTCGCGCTCGCTTGACCCATTATCCTCTGCTGCCCTATCTCGATTACTTCCAGCTCGCCTTTCGGCCCGGGGCGGCCGATTATCAGGATGTGACCCGTTTCATCCGCCAGCATGGGGATACCCCCCAGTCCAACCGGCTGGAGCGTACCTATCTGACCTATCTGGCCCAGAGCCAGCAGTGGTCGCAGTTCCTGCGCTTCTACCCGGCCAAGCCCAAATCGACCGACCTGCTCTGCATGCACTATCAGGCGCTCTATTACACCGGCAAGACCAGGGAGGCGTTGCAGGGGGCGGGCAAGATGTGGATGAGCGGGCAATCCCGTCCCGATGCCTGTGATCCGCTGTTCACCCTCTGGCAGGGGGCTGGTCTGCGAACCCAGGACAAGATCTGGCAGCGGATGACGATGGCCTTCGAGGCGGCAAATCCCAACCTGATCCGCCATCTGGGGGCCTCCCTCGGTACCGGCCTGCAGGGGTATGGCAACCAGATGGTGACCCTGTTCGAGCAGCCGGCCAAGGCGATGAATCCCACCTACTTCAGCAACAACCCTTACTCCAGAAAGTTGTTGTCGCTGGGGCTGACCCGCTATGCCAACCAGCAGCCGGAGGCTGTGCTGCGCCAGCTCGACCTGTTTCGCAGCCGCTTTGGCCTGAGCCAAGACGAGATCACGCCGGTGGAGCGGGCTATCGCCCGCCGCCTGCTGCTGGATCGTTCGAGGAGCGAGCGCCAGTGGCTGGACAACACGGTCAGGTTGCTGGCCGATCCGGACATCACCGAATTGCGAGCCAGGCTCGCCATCTGGGAAGAGGATTGGCGCGGTCTCTCCGGCTGGGTGAAAATGATACCGATGGCACGCCAGAAGGAGGATCGCTGGCGCTACTGGATGGCCCGCTCGCTGGAGGTACAAGGGCAGCAGAAGCAGGCCCGTGACCTCTACCTGGAGACCGCCAATCTGCGTGGTTTCTACGGGTTTATGGCCGCCCAGCGCACTGGCGCCCCCTACCGGATGAAGAACCAGACGGTGCCGCATGTACCGGACTGGCGCAGCGCGAGCCGGCGTTGGCCCTTCCTGCTTCGGGTGCAGGAGCTCCTGGCCATGAACGAGGTGGCGGCTGCCCGTTCGGAGTGGATCCACAACATGGATCGCAACCCGGTGGCCCAGCGCATCGAATTTGGCCACATCGCCCTCAATCGGGGCTGGCATGATCTGGCGATCCTCGCCAGCATCCGTGCCGAGGCCTGGGATGCCCTCGAGTTGCGCTTCCCCAAACCCTACAAGCAGACCTTCAGTCAGGTGGCCCGCGAGCGGGCGGTCAACATGAGCCTGCTCTACGCCATCTCCCGCCAGGAGAGCGCCCTCTACCCGCGGGCACAATCGCCGGTGGGGGCGAGGGGCCTGATGCAGCTGATGCCGGCGACCGCGAAAGAGACTGCCGGCAAGATTGGGGTACCCTATCGCAGTGAGCAGCAACTGTTTGATCCTGCCATGAATATCCGTTTGGGCAGCGCCTATCTCAAACGCCTGCTGGATGTCTATGACGGCAACCGGATCCTGGCGGCGGCGGCTTACAACGCAGGCCCCGGCCGGGTGAAGCGCTGGCGTGAGCAGAGTGCCGACAAGCCGATGGATGTCTGGGTCGAAAGCATCCCCTACCGGGAGACGCGCAACTATGTGCAGAACGTGTTGTCGTTCGATCTCATCTATCAGCACAAGTTTCAGCAGCCGCTGCGGTTCATGTCCGATCGCGAACTCAAGCACGGCTATTGAATGCGGGGGCCGCTGGCCCCTGCCTGTTACCCGGCGCCGGGTATCACGGCGCAAGAATTTGTTACCAAAGGAAACCTGTCAGGTGACCTGGCTCCGGGAATCGGATCCGCGAGCAGGATATACTGGGCCGTCGGTACCGACAGGTTCCCCACAATAAAGGAATGGATAGTGGCAACGATTAAAGACGTTTCTCAGCTGGCAAATGTGTCCATCTCAACCGTCTCCCGGGTGATCAACAACACGGCACAGGTCGCGCCGGAAAAGCGCGAGGCCGTGCTGGCTGCGATGAAGGAACTCAATTTTCGTCCCAACAGCTTTGCCCAGGCCCTGGTCAGCAAGCGCTCCAACTGCATCGGCGTGCTGGTCGGCGATCTCTGTGGCGGCCCCTTCTTCGCCCAGATGATGCGAGGCATCGAAGCCATGGTCGATCGGGCCAACAAGTTCACCATAGTGATGTCAGGCAACCATGACATCACTCGCGAGCGTCATGCCATCCAGGCACTGCTGCAGCGCCAGTGTGACGCCCTGATCCTGCACAGCAAGGCGCTCCCCGATGAGGAGCTGAGCGAGCTGGCGGCAGGATCCACCCCTGTGGTCTTTATCAACCGCCAGGTGCCGGGAGCCGAAGATCGCTGCGTCTGGCTCGACAACCAGGCCGGTATCACCACGGCGTGCCAGCATCTGCTGGAGGCCGGCCACCGCAAGATCGCCTTTATCACCTCGGACGATGAAGAGTTCGTCGACGGTCAACAGCGCATGGCGGGCTACACCCAGACCCTGGCCCAGGCCGGTATCGCACTGGAACCGGCCTTGATCGGCCGTGGCTTTGCCGATGAGAACGGCGGTTATGTGGCGATGAACGAGCTGCTCTCCCGCGGGGTTGAATTTACCGCCGTGCTTGGCTTCAACGATGCCATGGTGGCGGGAGCCATCTCCTGTCTGCTGGAGCGGGGTTACAAGATCCCGCAGCAGATCTCGGTGGTGGGGTTCGACGATATTCCTTACGCCCGCTACATCTATCCCAAGCTCACTACGGTGCGTTATCCCATTGAGGAGATGGGGAGCCGTGCCGCCGAGCTGGCCCTTCGCCTGCTCGATCACAAGCCGGCCGACGGTCTGGCACTCAAGTTTGAAGCCAGGCTGGTGGAGCGCGAGTCCGTCGCCTGACGCCCGCCAAAGAGAGTAAAAATGTGGCCCCGTCGGGGCCATATTGCGCTCTGGTACTGTATCTGGAATGCTGCCGTTTTATCTCAACTTGCCAGCGCAATCCGCCGCCGGCGTCTTGCCTCCACCCCTTCGGCCAGCGTGTCGAGCAGTACCAGGGTCTGTTCCCAGCCGATGCAGGCGTCGGTGATCGACTGGCCGTAGCACAGTGGCTGGCCACCCTTGATCTCCTGACGCCCTTCACACAGGAAACTCTCCACCATCACGGCAACGATCCCCTGGTTACCAACTGCCAGCTGATTGGCCAGATCCTGTGCCACCCGCAGTTGACGAAGATGTTGCTTCTGGCTGTTGCCGTGGCTGCAATCGACCATCAGCCGGGGAGCAAGGTGGTGTCGTTGCAACAGTAAACAGGCTTGTTCCACGGCATCATGTTGATAGTTAGGTTGGCGGCCGCCACGCAGGATCAGGTGGCAATCCTTGTTGCCGTGGCTACGAACCAGTGTCATGCGCCCCTCACCATCCGGTTGGGTGTAGAGGTGGGCTGCCCGACTGGCAAGGATCGCCTCCACGGCGACCTGGACATTGCCATCGGTACCATTCTTGAAACCGATGGGGCAAGGGAGCGCAGATGCCAGCTGGCGGTGGAACTGGGATTCGGTGGTGCGCGCTCCGATGGCTCCCCAGCTGATAAGGTCCCCCAGATAGAGCATGCTGGTGAGATCGAGAAACTCGGTAGCGCAAGCAAGGCCCACTTCTCCCAGCTCCAGCAGCAGAGCGCGCGCCTGGTGCAATCCCTCCGCCAGTCGGTCACTACCATCGAGGCAGGGATCGAAGATAAATCCCTTCCAGCCGAGGGTGGTACGTGGTTTTTCGAAATAAGTGCGCATCACCAGCAGCAGTTGATCGCCGTAGCGTGTCTGCAGCTCGACCAGCCGAGCGCCATAGTCGCGGGCGGCGATCGGATCGTGAATGGAGCAGGGGCCAATCACCAGTAGCAGGCGATCCTCCATGCCTTGCAGGATCTGGCTGGCATGGTGGCGGTGGCAGCCGATCCGGTGGGCAAGCCGGGTGGGGCAGGGGAGCGTCGCCAGCAACTCGCCCGGAGTGGGGAGAGTGGCAAGTGGCGATGCGTTCAGTAGTGAGGGGAACATGAAAGATCCTCGAACAGAGTGAAAATCTGCATGCTCATTGCTATCCAGTGGGACTTGTCCCTTGTTGTCGTAAATTGCGGCACGGGAAGGTTCCCGTGCCGCGTGGAGGGCCGGTTCAGAAACGGGCCGAGCCGCTGATGTAATAGCTGCGGCCCGGTTCCACGTTTTGGAAGAGGGCATCTTTCTCTTGCAGACGGACATCGGTCAGGTTGGTGATGCCGACTCGCAGATCAAAGTTGTTGGTTACCTTGAAGCCGGTGCCAAGATCGAACGTCTGGTAGCTGGGCAACTTATGCAGCACAGTTGCCTTGTTGACGGTCTGCTCCGCAAACTGGGTGCCCGTGTAGGTCGTGCCTACGAAGGCATTCACCCGCTCGGTGGCTTGCCAGGTGAGCCTGGCGTTGGCCTTGTGCTCCGGGCGCTCGGGCAGGGGCTGGCCTTGTTCCCCTTCCGCCTTGAGGTAGGTGTAGTTGGCATTGAGGCTGAGATCCTCGAACAGATCGAGGCGACCGGTCAGCTCCAGTCCCTTGGTCGTGGCCTTATCCAGGTTGTACCAGGTACGATCTTTGGAGTTGGGTATCTGCTTGAAGGTCAGCATGTCTTCTATGTCGGAGTAGAAGAGGGTGGCGCTGGTTTCCCAGATACCTTCCCCTGCGATGATCCCCAGCTCGTAGTTGGTGCTGGTCTCGGGTTTGACCTTGTCGCTGCCGTAGATGAGGCAGCTGCCACCGCAGCTCTCGATGCTGTAACCCTTGGAGTATTGATGCGGAGCCGGCGCCTTGAAGGCCTGGCTGACGCCGCCCTTGACGGTCACCAGGTCGCTCAGCTCATAGACCAGATAACCGCGTGGCGTGAAGTGGCCGCCATAGATCTCGTGGTGATCGTAACGCCCCCCGAGGGTCAAGGTCAGGCTATCGGTCAGGCCGATCTCGTCCTGGGCAAACAGCGCCTCCTGGGCGTGACTCTCCCTGCCGCCGATATCCTTGTAGCTCACCGTATCCACCAGCTCCCGGTCGAGATATTCGCCGCCGAAGGTCAGATAGTGATTGGCCAGCATCAGATTGGTGTAACCCTTGAGAGTCAGGGTGTTCTCCTCCAGCTCGCGCTGCTGGGGGGCTGAGTAGCTGGTGTTGAAGTCGTCGATCCGGGAGCTTTCGTAATTGGCCATGACGGTGGTGTCACCCCAGCTCCAGTTTCCCTTGTGAGTCAGGCCAAACAGATTGCGGTCGTTCTGCTGCTGGCGACTGTGCACCTTGTTGCCTGTTTTGCGGAAAATGTCGAGGGGCCGTTCGTCCTGGTTGTAGAGATAGTCGAGTTCGAAGCGTTGTTGCTCATCCACCAGCCAGCTCAGGGTGGACGCGAAGTTGCGCGTCTGTTTGGCTTCGATGAGGGGAATGCCGTCGGTTGCCTCTGTGGGTGTCCAGGCCTGGCGATCATAGACTTCGCCGTTCATCCGGATCAGCAGGTTGTCGGTGAGCGGGCCGGTAAAGCCCAGGTTGGTTCTGTGCTGCTCGCCGCCATCCTTGCCTTCTATGGCCTTGAAGTCGGCATCCGCCGCCCCCTGCCACTGCGTGCCTGGCTGCTTGGTGATGATGTTGATGACACCGCCGATGGCGTCGGAACCGTAGAGCGCTGACATGGGGCCGCGGATCACCTCGACCCGCTCGATCATGCCAAGGGGAACCGGAGTGTTGTCGAAGTTGCCGCCGCGCCACAGGGCATTGGAGGAGGAGAGGCGTTTGCCATCCACCAGTACGAGCGTGTACTTGCCCGACATGCCGCGAATGCCGATATCGCTGCGACCATTGGTATCGGTTTCGGCCTGGATACCCACCTCGTGACGCAGCAGATCCGAGAGATCGTTTACCGGTGCCGCCTTAATCTGTTCGGCGGTGATGACAGAGATGGAAGCTGGTGCCGAGCGGGTGTTGTGTGCCGTGGTGGTGACGGTGATCACCTCGTCGGCTTGGGGCGTGCTATTGGCGGCTGTGGCTTGCTGGGTCAGCAAGGCCACTATGGTGGTGGCCAGTAGCGTGGGGGTGACAAAACGGGAGGCTGAGGATTTCATTATTTATATTTTCCATAACATTCAAATGATAAGCATTATCATTATCAAATTGCTTTTGCCTCGTTCGCAACTCTTTTTTTAGCTTTCTTTCAAAGATTCATACGCTCCCCTTTTTGACAGAAAAGAAGTTAATGATATTGATTATCATTTGTATTGATCCCAGTTTTGCTCCTTGCTAGGATGCCGCTCACCTTGTTGCCAAGCGAGTCGAATGACGGGCTTGTCAGCATCAGGCAGAGATTCATTCCAAGGAGTAGCACCCTCATGTGTGACTATGTACAGGAAGAAGAGTGGCCCGCCACTGTGGCTGATCTGGACAGAGCCTGCTGTTTTGCCAGTGGTGAGCGGGTACTGCTCACCTCGGGCATTCACGACAGCTTCACTGGCATCGCACCGGGTCAGTTGCTGAGCCATTTGCGTCAGCTGCGCCGACAGGGCATGACCAATCCCGTCGCGATTGGCGCCATCCCCTTCGACCCCCGAGCCCCCTGGCATCTGGTGATCCCGGAACAGTGGCAATGGATTGCACGGGAGCGCCTGTTGCCCAGCTGCCACTGCCAGTTGCACGGCATGGTGCGTGAGGTGACCGATGCGGCTCACTATCAGGGGGCAGTGCGAGAGGCCCTGCAGCAATTCAGCGAAGGCCAGCTTGAGAAGATAGTGCTTTCGCGAGCCATTGATGTGCAGAGCGCGCAGCGTACTGCCCCTTCGCAAGCCTATGGCAGCCTGCTGGCCCAGAATCCCGGGGCCTATGTGTTTCAGGTTCCGCTTCCCGAGGGGGAGACTCTGCTGGGCGCCAGCCCGGAGTTGCTGATCTCGTGCAATGACATGACTGTGGTGAGTAACCCGTTGGCAGGCTCCCGTCCCCGCCACGCTTTTTGCGAACAACAGGCAGCCTGCGCCGATCTGCTGCAGGCACGCAAGGATCGCTATGAGCATGCGCTGGTGGCCGATGCGGTCGCGGCCGCGCTCTCTCCCTTCTGTCGCGAACTCGAGGTGCCGGTTGAGCCGCAGGTGATCGCCACGTCCACCATGTGGCACCTCTCGACCCGGATCGAGGGACGGTTGCGCGAGCCATCTACCGCGCTGGAGTTGGCACTGGCGCTCCATCCCACCCCGGCAGTATGTGGTACTCCCCAGGAGGAAGCCCGCCAGGCCATCGCCCGGCTGGAAGGATATGATCGTCACTTCTACAGTGGCGCAGTGGGGTGGATGGATGCCGATGGCAATGGCGAGTGGGTGGTCACTATTCGCTGCGGCATGCTGGCCGGGAAGACGTTGCGTCTCTATGCCGGCGCCGGGGTGGTGGTAGGTTCCTCGCCCGAGGCGGAGTGGCAGGAGACGGCCGCCAAACTCGGCACCATGCTGCGTGCCTTTGGCCTCGAGAGCCGTGAGCCGGAGGTGGCTGCATGAAGCCGCTGGTCCCCTTTACTCCCTGGCCCGCAGAACGCGCAGCCCACTATCGGGCGCAAGGGTGGTGGCGCGGTCAGCCGCTTACCGCCCTACTGGATGAGTCTGCAGAACGTTATCCCGATCGCACAGCCCTCATCTGCGGCGAGCGTATCCTGAGTTATGGCCAGCTGCGTTGTGAGGTCGATGCATTGGCGGTGCGGCTGGCCGCCCGCGGGCTCGGTCACGGCGATACCGCGCTGGTGCAGTTGCCCAACTGCGCCGAATTCTATATCTGCTGGTTTGCCTTGATCCGCTGTGGCGTGGTGGCGGTACATGCCCTCTTCAGCCATCAGCGGCGCGAGCTGGTCGCCTTTGCTCGCCAGATTGATCCCTCGCTGCTGGTACTGAGCCCTGTTCATCCGGGTTTTGCGGGAGAGGCGGGCAGCCTGGCAGCCCTCGAAGCGCTGGTACAGCCATCCTGCCAGACGCTGCTCTTCGAGCCTGTAGACGGGGAGGCGTCAGCGCAAGGGTTTGCATGGCGTGGGCCGGAACCCGTTCCTGTTGCAGATCATCCGGCACTTGTTGCAGTGGCGCACCCTGTGCCGACCCCGGCCGATCAGGTTGCCTTTTTCCAGCTCTCCGGTGGCAGCACAGGCACTCCCAAGCTGATCCCCCGTACTCACGACGACTACGGCTACAGCGTGCGCCAGAGTGTAGCGGTCTGCGGCTGGGACGAGCGGGTCATTTATCTCTGTGCCCTGCCTGCCCCTCATAACTTTGCCCTGAGCTCTCCCGGAGCGCTCGGCGTTTTTCATGCCGGCGGCTGTGTAGTGATGGCGCCGGAGCCTTCACCGGCAACCTGTCTGCCACTGGTACAGCGTTACCGGGTCAACTGGGCCGCACTGGTACCCCCCGCCCTTGTGCTCTGGCTGGAGGCGGCAGGCCATTATCCGCAAACGTCCCTTGAGTGGGTGCAGGTGGGGGGCGCGCGCCTGAGTCCTGCGCATGCCGAGTCGATAGAAAACCGTCTGGGTTGTCGCTTGCAGCAGGTATTCGGCATGGCGGAGGGGCTGGTCAACTACACCCGCGCCGAGGATGACCACTGGCATCTCGTCAACACCCAGGGACGTCCGATGAGCCCGGGAGACGAGGTGGAGGTGCGTGACAGCAACGGGCGCACCTTGCCCGATGGCGAGTGCGGTGAGCTGTGGACGCGCGGACCCTACACCTTCCGTGGTTACTACAAGGCCGAGGCCCACAATCTGCGGGCCTTCGATCGGGATGGCTTCTACTGCACCGGCGATCTGGTCTGCCGCTTGCCCGGCGGCCATTTGATGGTGGTCGGCCGCAACAAGGATCAGATCAACCGGGGTGGGGAGAAGATCGACGCCCTTGAGATAGAGGAGCTACTGCTCACTCATCCCGACGTGCGGCAATCGGCGCTGGTGGCCATGCCCGATCCGCTGCTGGGGGAGCGCAGTTGTGCCTTTCTGATGAGCCGAGAGTCCCTCAATTTGCCCCGTTTGCGTCGTTTCCTGCGAGAGCAGGGGGTGGCGGATTACAAGTTGCCAGATCGCCTGGTGCTGGTGGATGAACTGCCCCAGACCCCGGTTGGCAAGATAGACAAACAGAAGCTGCGCGAGCAGCTTGCCAAGGAGTGTGCATGACCATTCAAGCCCTTGATGCCTACCCGCTACCCACCGCAGAAGAACTGCCCGCCGCACGGGTCAACTGGCCCTTCGAACCGGGCCGCGCCGTGCTGCTGATCCACGACATGCAGCGTTACTTTGTCGACTTCTACGGGCCGGACAACCCGCTTATCAACCAGGTCGTCGACAATATCGTGCTCCTGAGCCGCCAGGCCCGGGCTCTCGGCATGCCGGTGGTCTATACCGCCCAGCCCGCCGAGCAGAGTCCGGCTGATCGCGCCCTGCTAAGCGACATGTGGGGGCCGGGTTTGACCCGCTCGCCGGAACGCCAGCCCATTGTCGCGGCGCTGACGCCACAGCCGCAGGATACTGTGCTGACCAAGTGGCGCTACAGTGCTTTTTGCCGCTCCCCCCTTGCTGATCTGATGGCTGGATGGGGGCGGGATCAGCTGGTGATCTGCGGTATCTACGGCCACATCGGGGTGATGCAGACGGCGGTCGATGCTTTTATGCGCGACATACGCCCCTTCCTGGTGGCCGACGCCATCGCCGACTTCTCTCGCGAGGATCATCTGCTGGCTCTCTCTTATGTCAGCCGCAATGCCGGTCGGGTGCTCACGGTGGCAGAGGTGCTGGAGGCTGCAAACCCCGTTCCGCTTAGCCGTGCGCTGTTGCAGGCGCAGGTATTGGCCCGTTTGCCAGCAGAGATGCAGCAGACGCTGCCGGCAGAGGATGAGAACCTGCTCGACTACGGCCTCGATTCTCTGGCGGTGATGGGATTGGTGGAGGAGTGGCGCCAGCGTGGCCTGGAGGTTGAACTCGCCGAACTTGCTCGTCAACCGACGCTGGCTCACTGGTGGTCGCTGCTCTCCCGTCACGCCGAACAGCCGGAGTGCACCCCATGAGCGAATGGCAAGGCAAAATCGTCTGGGTGACCGGCGCAGCGCAAGGAATAGGCCATGCCGTGGCGCGCACCTTTGCCGAGGTGGGGGCGAGCGTGGTGGTGCTCGATCTTCAGTTGGTCGAGGCGCTGCCCGGCAATGTGAAGGGGGTGGTGATCGATGTGAGCGACAGCGAGGCCATCGTCCGCTGCTGCGAGCAGTTGCTCGAAGAGGGGCTGGGGCCCGATGTGCTGGTCAATGTTGCCGGCGTGCTGGCCACCGGCAGGCTCGACGAAGTGGATGACGTCCTGCTGGCGCGCACCTTTGCCGTCAACACCTTTGCCCCCTTCTACCTGATGCGGACTCTGGCCCCCTGGTTTCGCACGCGACGAGGCGGTGCCATCGTCAATGTCTCCTCCAATGCAGCCAAGGTGCCGCGAGCGGGGATGGGGGTCTATGGTGCTTCCAAGGCTGCATTGACCAGCCTCACTCTGACGGCGGGGCTTGAGCTCGCCCCCTACGGGGTGCGTTGCAATCTGGTGTCACCGGGGTCGACCCAGACGCCGATGTTGTGGGGCATGTGGCAGGACGGGGAGGGGGAGCGGAGAACCATCGCCGGGCTCCCCGAACAGTTCAAGCTGGGGATCCCCCTTGGCAAGCTGGCCACACCGGCCGACGTGGCGGCCTGCGTTCTCTTTCTCGCCTCCGATGCTGCCAGCCATGTCACTCTGCAGGATCTGGTGGTCGATGGCGGCGCCACTCTGGGCGTCTAGCCCCGCATCTTCAGATGTCGCGGGTATCGCCCTTTTCTTACATTGAGGAGGCTCTGCTTCCTCGCTTTTCAAGCGCTCGGGGAGGCGAAAACGCTACCCGGTCGATGTTGCGCAAGGATATTCCCATGGAACAGACAATGGCGATGCGTGCCCCGCACCAGGGCGGGGACAAGCCGCGCTGGCCACTCACCGCGGCGCAGGCGGGCATCTGGTTTGCCCAGCAAAAGTACCCGGAGAGTCCGGCTTGCAACACGGGAGAGTACTGGCTGCTGGAGGGGACGCTCGCCCCTCACCACTTCATCCGGGCGGTGCGTCAGACGCTCGATGAGATCCCCGGTTTGCACTGCGCCTTTGTGGCAACGGGGGAGGGCCCCTTCATGGAGGCCAACCCCGCCTGTTGGCAGATGGCAGAGCGGGATCTGCGCCGTGAGGCCGAGCCGCTCGCAGCCGCGCTGGCAGAGATGGAAACCCTGTTGGCGACCCCCTTCAATCTGGCCGAGGGCCCGCTCTTTGCCACCTCCCTCTACCGCCTTGCCGACCGGCAGTGGGCCTGGCTTATCGCGGTGCACCATATCGCCATCGACGGTTTTGGCCTGCGCCTGATCTGCCAACGCGTGGCGCTCTGGTACGAAGAGCTCTGCCGCGGGGGTCTGCCAGCCCCATGCCGTTATGCCACCCAGACCGAGCTGCTGGCTGAAGAGGCTGATTATCAGGCATCCCCCCGTGCCGCGCGGGATCTCGACTTCTTCGTGCAGCAGTTGGCTGGCGTGGAGAGCCCGGCGTCGCTCTCCCGTCGTCCGGTGCAGGGGCCGGGATACATCCATCGCCTCGAGCAGCGTTTGGCTGGCCGACTGTGGCAGGCGCTGGTGGCGCGAGCTGGCTGCTCTTCCTACCATCCATACAGCCTCTTGCTGGCGGCGGTAGCCAGCTATGTACACCGGATGAGCGGTGCTGGCGAGGTAGTGTTGGGGATCCCCCTGATGGGGCGGCTGGGCTCACAGGCTGCCGATACTCCCTGTATGAAGGTCAATGTGCTGCCCCTTCACATCGAGATGACAGGGGCAAGCCGGGTTGGCGAGCTGCTGGCGCAGGTAGAGCGGCAATTTGCCGCCCTGCGTCGCCATCAGGGTTGTCGTCAGGAGCATTTGCAGCAGCGTCAGCCCGGGCTGCCGCTCTTTGGCCCTCAGGTCAACCTGATGCCCTTTACCCGCACCCTGACTTTTGGCGAGGTACGCGGGGAGGTACGGGTACTGGCGGCGGGGCCGGTGGAAGAGTGCGCCTTTTACTTTGCCGAGGAAGCAGGCGACGTCACCCTGACCCTTGAGACCCATCAGGGGCGCTTCAGCCGTCAGGAGAGTGAGCGCCATCTGGCCCGTCTGGTGGCCTATCTGGCGGCCTGGAGTGATGCCGGTGATGACATTGAGGCCGTGCGTCTGCCGCTGCTGCTGGCTTGTGAGCAGGCAGAATTGGCACGCTGGAACGAGACCAGCCATCCGTTACCATCCACCACGCTGAGCACCCTGCTAGGCGAGGGGTTGGCCGCGGCCAACCCCACCGCCATCGCCCTTGAATGTAGTGAGGAGCGCTGGTCAGTGGCCGAGCTGCGCCAGCGCACTCGCCAGCTGGCCAGCTATTTGGTGGGGAGGGGGATAGGTCCCGGTTGCCGGGTGGCGGTGGTGATCCCCCGCTCGCCCGAGCTCATCTTGGCCCAGCAGGCCATCATGGCGGTGGGGGCCGTCTATGTGCCGGTCGATCCAGACTATCCGGCAGAGCGGATCGGCTACATTCTGGCCAGTAGCGAACCTGCGCTGTTATTGACTTGCCGAGCCCTAGCCATGTCGGTGGCGCCCGATATACCTGCCGTCTGCCTTGATGCACCGGAGGTGGCGAAGACGCTGGCGGCGGTGGCTCCTTGCACCTTGTCGGCCCCCAAACCGGAAGATGCCGCCTACATCATCTACACCTCGGGTTCGACCGGCCGCCCCAAGGGGGTGGTGGTGAGCCATGCTGCCATCGTCAACCGACTGCTCTGGATGCAACATATGTATCCCATCGGTCCAGCGGATCGAGTGCTGCAAAAGACGCCGGCCGGTTTTGATGTCTCCATCTGGGAGTTCTTCTGGCCTGTTATGACGGGGGCGCGGTTGGTGCTCGCCAAACCGGGCGGCCACAAGGATCCCGCTTATCTTGCCGCGCTTATCGAACAGGCGGGGATCACCACCTTGCACTTCGTTCCCTCCATGTTGCAGATCTTCGTCGGTCAGGCCGAGCCTAAGCGTTGCCGCACCTTGCGCCAGGTTTTCTGCTCCGGCGAGGCGTTGCCGGCCGATCTGGTGCAGCGCTGGTATGGCGCTTTTGCCGCGCCCCTGCACAACCTCTATGGCCCGACCGAGGCGGCGGTGGATGTCACCTGGTACCCTTGCCGTGCGGATGAGGAGGTGACCAGCGTGCCCATCGGCTATCCGGTCTGGAATACCTGTATCCATATTCTCGATCCCTGGCTGCAGCCAGTGCCACCCGGTGTAGCGGGAGAGCTCTGGATAGGGGGCGTACAGGTGGCAGAAGGCTATTTCGGACAGCCTGAGCTTACCGCCGAGCGCTTTATTGCCAACCCCTTCGGGGCGGGGCGTCTCTATCGAAGCGGCGATCTGGCCGCCTGGCGCGAGGATGGCGCCATCGAGTATCTGGGGCGCCTCGATTTTCAGGTGAAGATCCGCGGTCAGCGCATCGAGCTGGAGGAGATTGAGCTGGTGTTGCTGCAACATCCCAGCGTGGCGCAGGCAGTGGTGCTGGCCCCCGAGTTTGCCCAAGGCGATCGCCGCCTGGTGGCCTATGTGGTGGCCGCCGATGAGGGGGAGTTGACGCTGGCAGAGCTGACGCCTGCGCTCAGTGCCGCGCTACCCGACTACATGGTGCCGGGGCTGCTGGTGACGCTGGCCGAGCTGCCGCTCACTCCCAACGGCAAGCTGGATCGCAAGGCATTGCCGCTGCCAGATCTTGCTACCGCAGTTGGCCAGCAGTTGCCGCGAACCCTGCTGGAGGAGCGGCTCTGCCGTCTCTTTGCCGAGGTGCTGGGGCTGGTGCGGGTCGGCGCCGGGGATAACTTCTTTGCACTCGGCGGCCACTCTCTGCTGGCAGCGCAACTGGTGGTACGCATTGAAGAGGCGCTCGGCCAGACGCTTTCCCTGGCCAGCCTGTTCGAAACACCTAGCCCTGCTCAGTTGGCACGGCATTTTGGCGGCGAGCGAGAAGGGATGCCAATGCTGTTGCCACTCAGGGGGCGCAGGGAGGAGGCGGGGCTATCCGGTCCAACCCTTTTCTGTGTCCATCCCGCCGGTGGCCTTGGCTGGTGTTATGCCTCGCTGGTGGCCCATCTGCCTACCAGCATGGCGGTCTATGCCCTGCAGGCCCGGGCCCTCTGCCAGCCGGATGCCCCTTTGCCCGCCACATTCGATGAGCTGGCGCTTGACTATGTGACCGAGCTGCGCCGCCATCAGAGCGAGGGGCCTTACTGGCTGCTTGGCTGGTCGATAGGTGGCATGCTGGTTCACAGGATGGCGGCCATGCTGCAAGAGCAGGGGCAGGAGGTGGCCATGGTGTTGCTGCTCGATGCCTATCCCTGTCACCAGTGGCACACCCAGCCGCTGCCCGACGAGCAGCACATGCTCGATGCTCTGTTGCGGATGGGAGGCATTGCCATGTCGGACGCGGCGCTGGGTTCCCTCACTCGTGAAGAGGTGGTTGCCCGGTTGGGGGAGGAAGGAAGTGCGCTGGCCATGCTCGATGAGCAAGTGGTGAGCACCATGATCGGGCTGATTGACCACAATAACCGGCTGATCCGCCAACCTGTCGACTACAGCTATCACGGAGAGGTGATCTTTATCGAGGCGTTGGGCTCCCGTCAGCCCTGGCTGGATGGCCGTGGCTGGGAGACCCTGACGCGAGGGACGATCCACTATCAGCACTTCCCGTGTCTGCATCAGGAGATGGTGCATCCTGACTGGCTGGCGAAGATAGGTGAGCTTGTCTGCAAGCGCCTTCAGGCAGCAGAGCGGGAGGTGCAGTCGTGACCCCGGTCGCTGCCATCAGGGAAGCGCTGCTGGTAGGCAAGCTGGTGGGGCTTGGGGAGCCGCACTGGCACCCCGCATTTATCAGGCGCCAGCACGCCTGGCTTTGCGATCCGATGCTCTGGGGGGTGATGACGGATCTGGTGCTTGAGTGCGGCAACCGCCGCCATCAGGGTTTGCTCGACACCTGGCTGGCGGGAGCAGATTGCTGGCAGGGAGAGCCGCTCACGCTGGAGAGCCTCTATCCGGTCTGGCTGGACTCCAGCGCTTTCACCGCCTGGATGCCCCCCGAGTTTCCAGCCCTCTTCGCTGCCTTGCGCCAGAGCAATCTGGCGCGTCCTGCGCAACTGCGGTTGCGGGTTCATCTGTGCGAGCCGCCATTCGAATGGCAGGAGCTGACTCCCGAGGCGTGGCGATATCACAACAGGGGGCGGGATCAGGCGATGGCCGACTGTATCGCCGGGTTGCCCGAGCGCGGTGTGGTGGTGCTGGCGGGAGCGCGCCATCTGCTCAAAGCGGCGGGCGATCCCCATTTCTCGCTGCCAAGCCTTGGTCAGTTGCTGGAGATGGTCAATCCGGGGCGATTGCATGTGCTTTATCCCTGGCTCACTTCAGCTCCGATGGGGGAGGGAGTCAGCGGGGTGGACGGGCTTACTACGGCCGAGATCTTTCCTCACTGGCCGGTCCAGCTCCCCCTCGATTCACTTATCGATCAACGGGTCTGGGTCGCAGGCGCCGAACGGCAGATACAGACTTGTCCGATCCTGCAGACAGAACCCTGGCGAAGCAGGTTGCGTGCCCGGGTTCCCTTGTTGCCTCCGAGAATGGCTAGCCAGCTGACACGCTGGCTGGATTGATACCAAGGAGTTTGACTCCCTTTTGGGTGTATTGGCGTTCTGTATCAGCCCCAGAAAACCTGCACCATTTACGGCATCACGCCACCTCTTTCGACGAAAATTCAATTTATTTACTATTTCAAAGAAGTTTCTACTGGTCTTACCTGGCTGATTCCCTTTGCTTTTTCATTAACATGATATTTACATTTGAAATGTCACCACTCCCGGTGGCGTTCTCAACGGCAAGGAGCCAGTTATGACCCATGTCGACATCCCTTTCCTTCGTTACCTCGATGCGGAAGGGGGCCAGGTTGCTAACCTGCCGACCTGGCTGGACAAGGCGATACTGCACACCTTCTACCGCAACATGGTGATGGTGCGCAGCTATGACAAGAAAGCGATCGCGCTGCAGCGAACCGGCAAGCTCGGTACATTCCCCTCCCATCTCGGGGCGGAGGCGGTCGGCGTCGGCATTGGTCTTGCCATGCAGCCGCAGGATGTCTATGTGCCCTACTACCGGGATATGCCCACCCTCTACGTGCGGGGCGTGCCCATGGAGAAGAACCTGCAGTATTGGGGAGGGGACGAGCGGGGCAGCTATTTTCTCAAGGCTGACGGCACTCCCTCGGAGGATCTGCCCATCTGCGTACCTATCGCCACCCAGATCACCCATGCCTGCGGCATTGCCGCCGCGTTCAAGCTGCGCAACCAGCCCAGGGTTGCCGTGGTCACCATCGGCGATGGCGGCACCTCCAAGGGGGACTTTCTGGAGGGGCTCAACTGCGCCGGCGTCTGGCATCTGCCCATGGTCATCATCATCAACAACAATCAGTGGGCCATCTCGGTGCCCCGCAAGTTGCAGTCGAGCGCCCCGACCCTGGCCCAGAAAGGGATCGGGGCCGGAGTGCGCAGCCTGCAGGTCGATGGCAACGATGTGGTCGCTGTCTACGATGCCGCTCGCAGTGCCATCGAGCGGGCTCGCACCGGCAAGGGGCCGACCCTGATCGAGGCGGTGAGTTATCGCCTCGGGGATCACACCACCGCCGATGATGCCACCCGCTATCGTGACGGGGCTGAAGTTGAGGCCGCCTGGGGCCGCGAACCGGTCAAACGGCTGCGCCAGTTCATGCACAGCCAAGGGTGGTGGGATGAACAGCAGGAGCAGGCATTGCTGGCCGAGGTGAGCCAGGAGGTGGAGCTGGCGGTGGCACGCTACGAGGCGATGCAACCCCAACCACCGGAGGCGCTGCTCGATTATCACTACGCCGAACTGCCCGCCGAGCTGCTGCCCCAGCGCGAGCGGATCATTGCCAAGGGGATGAAGCGGGAGGCTGGCCATGAGTGAGATGAGTCTGCTGGAAGCGGTCAATATGGCCCTTCACTACGAGATGGAACATGACCCCGACGTGGTGGTGCTGGGGGAGGATGTGGGGGTCAATGGCGGGGTATTTCGCGCCACCGTGGGCCTTCGCGACAAGTTCGGTTTCAAGCGGGTGATAGATACGCCGCTGGCCGAGGGGCTGATTGCCGGGGTGGCGGTCGGCATGGCGACCCAGGGGCTCAAGCCGGTGGCCGAGTTCCAGTTTCAGGGGTTTATCTTCCCCGGCATGGAGCAGATCATCTGCCAGGCGGCCCGGATGCGCAACCGTACGCGCGGCCGCCTCTCCTGTCCCATCGTTTATCGTTCCCCCTATGGAGCCGGCATCCACTCGCCCGAGCACCACAGCGAGAGCGTCGAGGCGCTGTTTGCCCATATTCCGGGGCTGCGGGTGGTTATCCCCTCCAGCCCGCGGCGCGCCTATGGTTTGCTGCTATCGGCCATCCGCGATCCGGATCCCGTGATGTTCTTCGAACCCGATCGCATCTATCGCTCCATGAAATCCGACGTGGTGGATGATGGCATCGGTCTGCCGCTGGACGTCTGTTTTACCCTGAGGCCCGGGCGAGATATCACGATCGTTGCCTGGGGTGCCTGCATTCAGGAGGTGATGCGGGCGGCGAACCTGCTGGCCGAGCAGGATATCCAGTGCGAGGTACTGGATTTGGCCACCATCAAGCCGCTGGACATGGAGACTATCCTGGCTTCGGTGCGCAAGACCGGCCGCCTGCTGGTGGTGCACGAGGCGTGTGGCAGTTTTGGCGTGGGCGCCGAGATCGTGGCGCGAGCGACCGAGCAGGCATTGACCTCCCTCAAGGCACCGCCAAAGCGCCTGACCGGGGTGGATGCGGCCGTACCCTACTATCGCAACGAAGAGTATTACCTCATCACCGAGCAGGATATCGCGGATGCGGCTCACCAGCTGATGGAGAACTGGTCATGAAATTTTTCAAATTACCGGATCTGGGCGAAGGACTGGCCGAGGCCGAGATTGTTGAGTGGAAGGTGAAGGTCGGCGATACCGTGGCGGTCGATCAGGTGTTGCTCTCGGTCGAAACGGCCAAGGCGCTGGTGGACGTGCCCTCGCCAGTGGCGGGGGTGATCGCCCGCCTGTGTGGTGAGGAGGGGGATATCCTCCATATCGGTGCCCCGCTGGTGGAATTTGAAGGGGGCGAGGATGACGGCACAGTGGTGGGCAAGGTGAGCGCCCATCTGCATCATATCGAGGATCACTTCGTGGTGGGGGCCATTGCGCCCGGCGGCACTCTGGTGCGGGCCATGCCTGCGGTGCGCCTGCTGGCCCAGAAATTGGGGCTGGATATCGAGCGACTCAAGGGGAGCGGCAATGCCGGCATGGTGACCGAGCAGGATGTGCAGGCGGCCTTCGAAGCGATGCAGGGCAGTGGCAACGAATTTCTCAAGGGATCGCGCCGGGCCATGGCCAAGGCGATGGAGATCTCCCATCAGACGGTGGTGCCGGTCAGCATCACCGACGAGGTGGATTTGCGTCACTGGCGAGCCGATGAAGACGTGACGGTACGTCTCATCAAGGCCATCGGCGTGGCCTGTCGTGCAGAGCCCTCCATGAACGCCTGGTTCGATGGCGAGACCCTGTCAAGGCGGCTGTTCAACGAGGTCAATGTGGCCATTGCGGTGGATTCCAGACATGGGCTCTATGTGCCCGTGATGGAGAACGTCGCCGAGAGGGAAGGGGCCGACATCCGCCAAGGGCTGGATCGGATGATAGCCGACGTGAAGGCCCGTGCTGTGCCGCGCGAGATGCTGCAGGGGGCGACCATCACGCTGACCAACTTTGGCGCCATCGCGGGCCGCTACGCCAGCCCCATAGTGACGCCGCCCCAGGTGGCCATCATAGGGGCCGGGAAATTGTTCGAAAAAGTGGTCTTCATTCACGGGGAGGCCAGACCGGTTCGGGCACTGCCTTTGTCGATGACGTTTGACCACAGAGCCTGCACCGGTGGTGAGGCGGCACGCTTCCTAAAAACCCTGGTACAAGCACTGGAAGCGCCGAGTCTGTAAACGATTGTGCCCTGCTCCCGCAGGGCACAAATTTGTTTGCGTAATCTACAAAGCCACGTATAATCCTATTCAGCTTGAAAGGGCGATAGTTATGTCAATGAATTTGATGTTTTACATCTTTTCCTGTTGTTCATAAGTTAATCCCGTTTTTTGAGCTTTACCCGCTGAAAAGCATAAGTAATTATTTTGAATACAGGTTTAAAGATATGTCTAACATGATCACCGGTACCGTTAAGTTTTTCAACGAAACCAAAGGTTTTGGCTTCATCCAGCAAGAAAACGGCCCGGACGTTTTCGTTCACTTCAGCGCCATTCAAGGTAACGGTTTCCGTACCCTGGCTGAAGGTCAGCGCGTACAGTTCTCTGTGACCCAAGGTCAGAAAGGCCCGCAGGCTGAGAACGTAACTGCTCTGTAATCTTACAGAATTTAAGAAAGCCGTGGTGCCTCAGGTACCACGGCTTTTTGTTTATCTGGAGCCCGTCAGGGCTCAGGACGCGGGTTGAATCATGCTGCTGCCACTGCTGATCCTTGCTACCTCAATGTCGACACCGGAAGTGCCGGTGCAAGCTGCCATGCAGGCACACAGCGTCTGCCGGCAATTTGTGGCGGTGCGTCTGGGCAGTGATCGCCAGCCTGACGAGATACAGGCCCGGCCTCTGCCTGGCAAGGAAGGGGAGTGGCTGGTGGACGGCACAGTAAAAGGACCCGAAGGTCCTTTGCTGTTTGCCTGTCACCTGCATCAGGGACGGCATTGGAAATTGCTGAATTTTTCGCTCTGGGCACCGCAACCCGTCAAACAGGCTTGAGTGCGACTAGCAGGTGCTGCAGATGCTCCACCATGGTCATGCCAAACGGGGTGAGATAGCCGCCATCTTCCGCGCTGATGAGTCCCTGCTGATGCAGGCGAGCCGCCGCCTGGCACAGCTCCTCGGACATATCGCTGCGCAACTTGATCCCCAGGCTCATGTTGGCTGGATCAAAGCAAGCCAGTATCTTCAACTGGTTTATCACGTCATCCGAAATCTGATCGATACCAATCATGGATCCACTCCTTACGCTAAAGATGTAAGCAAACTAGCATCCCTGTCGCCACTTTAGTGGGCGCTGGCTCAAATTATTGCGCTTTGCAGGGGGCGTATGGGGTGAATGCTGTTTTTTTGGTCGTTATCAAGTACTTGGCGCTCGGTTTATCGAAAGGTTTGGGCCGTACAAACATGATAGGATAGGTCACTCCTTTTATATCGGACGGTCCGTCGGCGACTGTTCGCTCGGTTCAAGGTATCGTCCATGGTCAAGGTCAAGATCACTCTGGTATCCCTGCTGCATTCACTATCTGCCCGTTTTCCCGTCTATCAGACGTCATTGCTGACATCCCTGCTGGACTCCTGCCAGGGGGAGGTATGGCTGCCCGCTCGCAAGGGGAACGATGTCGCCCAGCTGCGCAAACACGCCAAAGGGGCGTCAGCTGGTGAGCTGGTCTCCCTCGATGCGGGCTGGTGCGACTTTGCCACCGGCGCTAGTGGGGTGACGGCAGAGCTCGATGCCCTGGCCAACTATGATGCCGAGATGATGGACAACCTCCTGATGTATTGGCACAGCGCCGCCAAGATCAACAGTCCCATCACCGACAACCTGTTCGAACTGCGCCGCGAGGTGGTGGATGAAGCCCATGGCACCAAGCTGGCGCAGGCCTGGCAACAGCAGCAGCAACAGCGTTTCGAGCAGCTGATGGCCGCGGCGGCCAGTGGCCGTGATCAACTCTGCTTTGTGGAGGTCGAATCCGCCTACTGGCTGCGCCAGAAGCTGAGCGAAGTGGCTGAGATCGAACTGGTTACCCCCGAACTTTGACGAAATATCCTGGTAGGAGCCGCTATGTGGCGTGCTTCTGCCCTATTCTTGTGGGCGTCCCAACCCCTCATTCGGTGCCAGGGGCGGCGAGCTGGACAAGCTGACCACAAGATGTGAACATGGCGCCCTTTTATCGAGAGAGAGACTTGGCCGATGAGCTATGAACTGAGCGACACCGAACGCAATGCCGCGCTGCAACTGAATGCCGACTACCGATACGATCACTTCATCAGCAAGCTGGTCGAGCATGAAGAGCTCTACGTGCTGACCGATGAGCACGGCGTCATGATGCTGACCACCGACGATGAAGACTGCATCCCGGTATGGCCGCATCCCGAGTATGCCAAGGCGTGGGCCGAAGGCGAGTGGGCCGACTGCAAGCCACAGTCCATCACCCTGAAGGTGTGGCTGGAGCGCTGGATCGACGGCATGGAGCAGGACGAGCTGTGTGTCGCCGTGTTCCCGACTCCGGATCAGGAAGGTATCGTGCTGGAGCCGGCCGACGTGGCCGACGCCATCGCCCAGAAGCAGGCCAAGCGCGGCTAAGCGACGGCGACCTGTCCCCGCACCCGGTCAGTTGCAATAACAAGACCTCGCCAATGAGCGGGGTCTTTTGTTGGGGTGGAGAGGGGCGGTCAAGGCTGCAGGTAGGTTTTGTCTATTCGCACGACCGGGGGGAAAGTCTGGCCACGCTTGATGGCCGCCTTCGTCTCGGTTTTCAGGGCCTCGTCAATCCACAGCAAACCGCCGTAACTGTAGCCACTGTTGCCCCCGTCCAGGGGCCAGTAGAGCAGTTCGCTCTTGGGCGTGGCGGGCACCTTGGGCAGTTTTATCCAGCGCCAGGCCCCTTCCCGGGTATAGGGCACCTGATAGGCGGGTACGAAGCTGGCCAGCTCATAGAGCCGCTGCTGGATCTGCCGTGACAGCGCCGCCTTTTTGGCGAAGTCGAACTCCTTGTCGTACTGCTCCACCAGGGCCGAGATGGCGTCATCATCGATGTTCATGATGTTGTTGGTCTGGGGCTTGTTGGCGTTGACCTTGTGGAAAAACTCCCAATAGGCAGGATAACGGCCACCGCTCCAGGCCATCCAGGCACTCTGGTGCTTCTTCTCCAGCATGGATTTGAAGCCGGCCGAGGCATCCATCAGGTTGAGCTCGAGATTGAGCCCCGCCTTTTTCGCCTCTTCCCGCAGCAGGGTCAGGCGCTGGGCATGTTCCGCCGTGGTGTAGGTGATGGTCAGGGTCAGCGGTTGTCCCTTGTTATCCTGCAAGATCCCGTTTGGCCCCGCCTTGCTGAAGCCTGCCTTGGCAAAGTACTCTCGGGCGAGTTTGGGGTCGAAGGGGCGCGCCTTGATCTCGGTATTGGTAAAATCCCCCTGGCCCGATCCGTAACTGTTGAGACGCTGATAATCTCCTCGCAGCAGGGTGGTGAGCATCTTGTCGAGGTTGAGGGCGTACTGGATGCCGAGACGCACGTTGAGATCTCGCAGCAAGGGATCCGCCGTGTTGAGGTAGAGCCCCATGGGAGATTGCGGGGTCTGGTTATAGAACCAGGTCCGCTCGATATAGCCCTTCTCGAACTCGGCCGTTTTGGTCTTGTCGTGCCACCAGTTGGGCATGGTCAGGCCAAAGGTGTCGAGATCGCCGCGCAGAAAGTGCTGCCAGGCGATGTTCTGATCCCGCAGTACCTTGATCTCAATCCTGTCCGGGTTGAAGCGGTGCTGAAAGTAGCGCTCCTCATCTCCCCACCAATCCTTGACCCGCTCCAGGGTGATGGACTTGCCTTTTTTCACCTCGCCGATCCGGTAGGCGCCGGTAACCGGCAAGACCTTCCAGTTGTACTCCTTGACCCAGTTGGCGGTGAGCTTGATGGCGTGGCTCGGTACCGGGGTGAAGGGCAGGGAGTCCAGCAAATCTTGGCGGCTCTTCTCGCTGCCGCTGGTGATGGCCAGGGTATGATCATCAAATTTGGTGACGTCGGTTATCTGGGTGCTGTAGTAGTTGTTGTACCAGGGGTCGTTGATCTCCTTGCTGCGCAGCATCTTGAGGGCGAACAGCCAGTCATCGGCGGTGACCGGCTTGCCGTCCGACCAGCGCGCCTTGGGGTTGATGCGAAAATAGAGGGTCTTGTTGTCGGGTCCGAAGGCCCACTCATTGGCCAGCAGCGGCATGGGATTGCCGGTCAGCGGATGGGTACCGAGCAGAGGCAGGTTGGTCTCCCTGACATAGCCGGCAAAGCCGCCATTGGAGTCGGGTCCGTAGACGCGCAGGGTGAGCGGGAAACTGGTCATGAAAGTGTGGAAGGTGCCGCCCCGTTTGGCCACCGGATCCCCATAGACGGGATCCGTGTTGTTGCTCTCCCACGTGAGATCGGTCGGCAGGGCGGCGCTCCAGCCAACCTGGCTCCAGCACAGGGTCAGGGTGATGGTGGTGGCGCGGATCAGATAGGGGAAGGCTCGCCCCCCGGCGGCGATGGTCGATGGCATATCCTTGCTCTCCTGTTGGCTGCATCCTGCAGGTCACTCATGGGTGACACCACTCCCGATGGGGATTGGGCCATCATGGAAATTTTCCCCGAGCAGGTCAATGGTCAGAGGCAAATAACGCGAAGCAATCAAGGGGTTGGCTGTGGCCTCAACCAGCGCAGCCGTCCCCCCAGCAGGTGCACCACGAAGCCGAGCAGCACCAGGGCCGAGCCCAGCCACTGCAAGGGGGTGGGGTGTTCGTCCAGCAACAGGGCCGCCGCCACCATGCCGACGCAGGGCACCAGCAGGGAGAGGGGGGCCACCTGGGCAACCGGGTAGCGTATCAGCAGCCGCCCCCACAGGCCGTAGCCGAGCCAGGTAGCGATCAGCGAGAGGTAAAGCACGCAGAGTACGCCCTGCCAGCTGATGTGTTGCAGGCTGCTCGTGATGCGTTCGGGCCCCTCGAACAACCAGGAGAGGGCGAGAAACGGCACTATGGGCACCAAGCCACCCCAGGCGATGAGGCTCGGCAGGGCGGCTTGATAGCGCAGACCAATCTGGCGATTGATCACGTTGCCAAGGCCCCAGCAGGCCGCGGCACAGAGGGTCAGGGCAAAGCCGAGCAGGGTCAGGTTACCCGCCCCCTGGGTCGCGATAAGGTAGAGCCCAGCACCTGCCAGCGGCAGGGCAACCCAGTGGTGGGGTTGCCAGCGCTCCCCCAGCCAGAACATGGCAAACAACAGGGTGAAGAGCACCTGGGATTGCAGCACCAGGGAGGCCATGCCCGCCGGCATGCCGAACTTCATGGCGCAAAACAGGAAGGCAAACTGGCCCAGACTGATGGTGCCGCCATAGGCCAGCAACCAGCGCCAGGGCAGAGCGGGTCTTGGCACCAGCAAGATGGCGGGGAAGACGACGCCGATAAAGCGCAGTGCCCCCAGCAGCAATGGCGGGATCCCCTCCAGCCCCCACTTGATCACCACGAAGTTGAGTCCCCAGCAGAGGATGACCAGGGCGGCCAGACATTTATCCTTGATGTGCATCTTGGGTCCTTGTGCGAGAGACGCAGCCCACAGGTGGTCTGCCTGCGGGCGGCGCAAGGGGTTGAGCATACTCCGGGCAGGGTGGCGGGCGTCAAGTCATCCGGCTGCGCGGGACGCCGGGGTTGGCCTGATGAGCGGGCTCAGGCTGTGACGCAGTGCAGGGTGAGGCCGCGGGCTGAGAGCGCCGCCCGCATGGGGGCAGGCAGGGCATCGTCGGTGACCAGCACGCCGATCTCACCGGGTTTGCCGAGGGGGCTCGGGTGAATGGCGCCAAACTTGCTGCTGTCGGTGATGACCACATTGGTTACTCCCTTGGCCAGCACGCTGTTGACCACGTCGGCCCGCATTATGTCCCGGCTGGTGAATCCTACCTCGGGGTGAAAGCCATCGACCCCGATAAAGGCTTTGGAGAAGTGCACCTGCTCGATGCAAAGGCGGGTCAAAGGCCCCACCACGCTCTCGCTCTGGTGCTGGAACAGGCCGCCGAGCAGCACTACCTGGGCCTGGGTGTCTTTGAGCAGGTGGGCGATGTAGCTGCTGATGGTGATGATGGTGACCCGCTTGTGCAGGGCCAGGTGGCGGGCCAGCAGGGCGTTGGCGCTGCCCCCCTCGATAAAGACCGTCTCGCCATCTTCCACCAGCTGGGCGGCCCGCTCGGCGAGGCGCTCTTTGAGCAGATAGTTGATGTTCATCCGGGCGTCCGGGTCATCGCTTTCCAGCGCCATGGCCGAGCCATGCACCCGTTTGAGCAGACCCTGTTTTTCCAGAGCGGTGAGATCGTTGCGCACCGTGACTTCCGACACGCCGGTATGTTGCGCCAGCTCGGCGACGCTCATCTTGCGGGCCTGATGGACCAGGGTGAGGATCTGTTGGTGGCGTGGGTTCATGGGGGCTCGCATACAAGAGTCGGTGATGGCAGGAGCGCTTGGCGCCTGCCGCTAACATGGGTCCGGCCTCATCGATGTGCCTTGAAGCAGCGACATATGAGCCAGGCGGGCAATCATAACATCTTGCCCTCTGTCCGTGGAGCCGGGATGGCCCGGACCAGGGGCATGGTAAAGGTGGCGTGCTCCTCTGCGAAAAAAGCGGGAGGGCATGGGCCCCCCGTCCGTTGTCAGAGGCTGTGTTCGGTGCGGGCGATGATGTCGTCCTGGGCATCCGGAGAGAGGGCCGTAAAGAAGGCCGAGTAACCGGCCACCCGCACCACCAGATCCCGGTATTGATCCGGGTTGGCCTTGGCCGCCAGCAGGGTCTCCCGCGAGACGATGTTGTACTGCACGTGCCACCCCTTGTGCACCTCGAAGAAGGTGCGCAGCAGGCTCATCAGCTTGGCCTTGTCCCGTGCGTTCTCAAGGCTCGCCGGGCTCAGCTTCTGGTTGAGCAGCACGCCGCCAAGGATGGCCGGGGTGGGCAGCTTGCCGATGGAGTTGAACACCGCCGTTGGCCCCAGACGATCCGAACCCGACGCGGGGCTTGCCCCCTCCGCCAGCGGGGTGCGGGCATGACGGCCATCCGGGGTGGCCATGGTGGCTGCGCCAAAGGGGACGTTGGCCGAGATGGAAGAGGTGCCGGCATAGTAGGTGCCGCCGATGGGGCCGCGGCCGAAGCGGGTATTGTGCAGCCCTTTGAGTTCGTCGATGTAGCTCTGGTAGGCCTGTACCAGCAGCAGATCCACCTCGTCCAGATCGTTGCCGTATTTGGGGGCCGCGTTGGTGAGGCGCTGGCGCAGCTGCTCGCCGGCGAGCCCCGCAAAGTCCTGTTCCAGCGCATTGGCCAGCTCGCGTTGATCCACCATGCCCTGTTCGAACACCAGTTTCTTCAGCGCCGCCAGGCTGTTGCCCAGATTCGCGATCCCCACTTGCAGGCCGGAGACCCAGTCATAGATGGCGCCTCCCTCCTTGATGGTTTTGCCGCGCTCGATGCAGTCGTCCACCAGGGTGCTGCAGAGGATGTCGTGAGCTTGCGCTTCCAGCACGCTGTCGACCACGCAGTCGATCTCGATGGACTTGCGGGTGAAATAGCGTACCTGCTCGTCCCAGCGGGCCATCACCTCGTCAAAGTTGCTGAATGATCCTTCCCGCAGCGACTGCGACTGGGGCAGGAAGATCTTGCCCGTGGTGGCATCGCGGCCGCCATCCAGCGCCGCCAGCAGGATGCGGGCGAAGTTGATGAAGCTCATGCCGGTGCAGCGATAGCCCCATTTGCCGGGCACTGCGGTCTCGATGCAGCCGATGGCGGCGTAGTTGTGGGCATCCTCCACGCTCACGCCGAGCTTGATGAATTCGGGGATCACCACCTCGTCGTTGTTGAAGGCGGGCATGCCAAAGCCGCAGCGGATCACCTGGATGCAGGCATCGAGGAAATCCTCGCTCATGCCGGCATGGTAGCGCACCGAGAGGTTGGGCTGGGTGGAGCGCAACTGGCCGCAGGACTCCAGAATCGCGTAGGAGAGGCCGTTGACCGCGTCATGGGCCTGGCCATCCCGCCAGATCTGGCCGCCAATCGTCACGTTCTGATAGAGCGGGCTGCCGGCGGAGGCCTTGGAGTGGGTGCCGGAACGGATCTTGTTCACCTCCAGCAGTTTCAGCCAGCAGCCCTGCAGCAGCTCGATGGCGTGCTCGCGCGGCAGGGATTCTGACAGCTCCACTTCGCGGCGATACCAGGGGTAGAGGTACTGGTCCATCCGGCCAAAGGAGACCGAGTGGCCGTTGGACTCGATCTGCAGGATGAGCTGGATGAAGTAGCAGAGCTGCAGCGCCTGCCAGAAGGTCTCCGGAGGCTGGTGGGCGATGTGGGCGCAGTTGAGCGCGATGGTCTCAAGTTCACTGCGGCGATCGGGGCGCGATTCCTGTGCTGCCATGTCGCGGGCCAGCGCGGCGTAGCGTTCGATGTGCTGGCTGACGGCATCGAAGGTGATGGCGACGGCCTGCAAAAACTGCTCGCGCTGCAGATCCGCCCAGTCAGCCAGATCCAGCCGGCCGCGTCGCTCGGCCACCTTGACCTTGAACCCATCAAGCCCCAGGGTGAGCAGCTCCTCGTAGTTGACCGCAAGGTGGGCATCTCCCGAAGTCATGTTGCCCTCGGCCTTGATGATGCCGCTCTCCAGCAGTCCCTTCTGTTCATCGGTAAAGAGGCCGTAGCAGCGATCCTGTACCGTCTGGCCACGCCAGAAAGGGGTGAGGGCGTGGATAGCCTCCTTGTCCTCTTCGCTCACCGCAAAGCCGGCACCGGGCCTGTCTGCCAGCTCGTCGATCTCCTTCTCAATCCAGCTGACCGTGTACTCGGGAAAGAGCGGCGCGGCCCGCACCTGGCTTGCCTGGTTGCCGACTATGAGCTCGTCGTGCCTGATCCAGATGGTGCGCTCCCGGAGGTGGTGGGCCAACGCCAGGGCGCGGCGCACCGGTAGCGGGCGGGCAAGGTAAGCCTGGTAGGCTTGTGTGTAGTGGCGGACCCGCTCGGTGCAGACCGGTGGCTGGACTATGTGGATCAGGCTCTCTTTGTGGGCGCGGATCCGCGGGGTGAGGGTGGTGAGGTCGAGCTGGGTCATGATCTTATCCTCTGGTGGGTCTGTGTCTGCGTCATGGTGGTGTGCCTATCCCCGGGTGATGGGGGTCAGCCCCCGTTGCCGGGCGCAATCATGGGCAAAGGCGAGCAATTCGGGGGCATCCAGGGGTTGGCTGGGGGCCTGATAGGGCTGATCCAGCAGGGCATATTTGCCCATTCCCAAGGTGTGGTAGGGGAGAAAGTGGATCTCCTGCACGCTGCCAAGGCTCGCGGCGGTGTCGACGATGGCCGCGATGCTGGCCTCGTCGGCGTTGAAACCGGGAACAAGTGGCACCCGGATCTGCATGGGAATACCGGTTTCGGCGAGGCGTTTGAGGTTATCCTGCACCCGTGCCACCTTGCCGAGGGTCCACTCGAAGAAACGCGCCTGGTCGACGTGTTTGAGGTCGGCCAGCACCAGATCCAGGTGGGGAAGGCTTGGCTCAATCTGGTGCCAGGGCACGTGCAGGCAGGTCTCCACCGCGGTATGCAATCCCTCCTGTTTGCAGCGGGCCAGCAGGGCGGCTGCGAAGTCGGGCTGCATGAAGGGCTCGCCACCAGAGAGGGTGACCCCGCCGCCGCTGCGCTCGAAGAAGGGGCGATCCCGCAAGATGGTAGCCATGAGGCTCTCCAGACTCTCTTCCCGGCCGCACACCTGCAGCGCTTCGCTCGGGCAGAGATCGCGCAGTCGCTCTACGTCCTGCTTAGCGAGGGCGGCACGATCCAGCTGAATGCCCCGGGTGTCACGCAAGATTGCCGGACAGGCCTGGCTGCAGAGCTGGCATCCCTCGATGCATTGGCGCCGGTCGAGTAGGATGTCCGGTCTGGGAGAGCGGCTTTCCGGGTTTTGACACCAGCGACAGGCCAGGGAACACCCCTTGAGAAACACCAGGGTGCGAATGCCGGGGCCATCGTGAGTCGAGTAACGTTGCAGGTCGAAAATCATACCGCCTCCTTTTGTTTTTATTTTATTTGCTTTCATTCGAAAGTTGATTTGATTTTGATCAAGAGTTTTGTGGATGTTTTATCGCTAGAATGACGGCAGATTGAACACCCCAACCTAAAGGAGTCAGAGATGGAGTTGTATCTCGATACCGCCGATGTGGCCGCGGTGCGCCGTTGGTCACGGATCCTGCCGCTGGCTGGCGTCACCACCAATCCTTCCATCACCGCTGCTGGTGGTATGCCGCTGCCCGAGTTGCTGCCCGCTCTGCGCGAGGTGCTGGGGCCCAAGGGGCGGCTGTTTGCTCAGGTGATGGCCAAGAGCGAGACCGAGATGGTGCGCGAGGCGTTTGCGCTGCGGGAGCTGGATCGGGATCTGGTGGTCAAGATCCCGGTTTGCGAAGAGGGGGTGGCGGCCATCAAGACCCTGACAGCCAACGGGGTGCCGACCCTGGGGACTGCCGTCTATACCCCGTTGCAGGGTTGGCTGGCGGCGGTGGCCGGGGCCGAGTACGTGGCGCCCTATGTCAACCGGCTGGATGCCCAGGGGGGCGATGGCATCGCCACTGTGCAGGAGCTGCAGCAACTGCTGGCGCTGCACGCCCCCAAGAGCAAGGTGCTGGCGGCTTCCTTCCGCACCCCGCGTCAGGCCCTTGACTGCCTGCTGGCGGGTTGCCAGTCCATCACTCTGCCGCTCGACGTGGCGGAACAACTGCTCAATGTGCCGGCAGTGGACGCGGCGCTGGTCAAATTTGATCAGGATTGGCAGCGCGCCTTCGGCCGCTGAATCGAAAAGGAGTGACAGGGGAGGGGACGTGTCGCCGGCCGACTAGACTGGAAGAAGGTGGCCAATCTGGATGGCCACCATCGGGTTTGTCGGAGGTATCCCATGAGCGATCATCTGCTTCTCCCCCATGGCGAGGATCTGCGCCGGGCGGTGCGCTGGCTCAGCGAGCATCACGAATACGATATCGCCGCGATTGAAGAGGTCAGCTTGCGCTTTGATCTCTCGCCGCTGGATGAGGAGTTTCTGATCCAGCACTGGCTCGGCAGCCAGCGCCAGTCCTGACAAGCCGGGGGAACGTCAGAAGAAGTTGGCGAGGTTGATGCCGTACTCTTTCGGATCGACCGTGCTTTCGATGCTCTCCTGCACGTTGCTTTTGGCCAGATCCAGCCACTGCACCTCGAGGTAATGGCGCTGGGTGGCATGATAGATCACCTTGACCACCGGCTTGAGCGGCTGCTGTTCGTTGCGCTGCATCACGATGGCCAGCCGCTGGTTCGAGAGCATGACCAGGGTACCCACCGGATAGACACCCATGCATTTGATGAATTTGGTGACCAGCTCGGCATCAAAGTGCTGGTTGATCCCCTTGAGCAGGATGCGAAACGCCTGGGTCGGCTGCATGCCGGTTTTATAAACCCGATCAGCGGTAATGGCATCGTACACATCGACGATGCAGCTCATGCGGGTATGGAGGGAGAGTTGATCCCCCCTCAGCTTGCGGGGATAGCCGCTGCCATCGAGTCGCTCATGGTGATTGGCGGCCACCTCCAGCATGGTGGCCGTGATGCCCTTGGTATTTTTCAGGATGCCGTAACTGTGCACCACGTGCTGGCGCATGATGGCGAACTCTTCGTCGGTTAATTTCCCCGGTTTGTGCAGCACCTCGTCCGGGGTCATGATCTTGCCCACGTCGTGCAGCAGTCCCCCCAGGGTCAACTCCTTCAAAACGCTGCGCTCCAGCCCCAGATAGCGGCCGAAGTTGGCCAGCAAAATGGCCACGTTCATGGAGTGTTCCATCAGGTAGGCATCCTTGGCCCGGATGCGAGCCAGGCAGAGCATGGCATCACCGTGAGTGAACATGGTGTCAACCATCTCCTCGGCCACTTCCGCCAGCGGCGTGATGTCGATGGGTTCACCAGCCTTGAGATGGCGGATGAACTTGCCCTGCAGTTCGCGGGCCTCCTGATAGAGGCGACGGATCTTCAGCTCCCGTCCTTCACCGCTGCCGCGAAGATGGCGCTCGCCGTGGGTGGTACTGGTGCCGGGATCCGGCGCAGCAAGGGCGTCGCTGTCGGCACTGCCCAGTTTGCTGCGGGCCAGATCGATACGCACCGTCAGTACCCCCAGTTGGATCAGATGGTCGATTTGCGCCTGGTTGCTCACCAGTCCCATCTGGGCAATCTCCATCCCGCCTGTCTGACTGGCGATGGCGATGACATACATGCCGGGTTTGAGTTTGTTGACGGGAATGACGGGATAGGATGCTTGAGACTTCATGGTGCTTCCTGACTTTTATTATTATGGGGTCGTGCCAATGAACCGCACCGTTGCAGTGTACCATCGGATAATGGCTTCGTCACAATTGCGCACGCCTTAACGGTGGCGTTGTCGCCCCTGCCCGATATAATGACGCCCCTTTCGTTGTTGGACTCCGAGGTTGTGAATGCGGCTTGATAAATTTATTTGCGATTGTTCCGATTTGACCCGCTCGCTCGCGGGCAAATTGATCCGCCAGGGAGAGGTGATGGTGGACGGGATTGTGGTCAAGCAGCCTGCCTTCCACATCAATGAAGAGAGCCAGATTGAGTTCGACGGTGTCACCCTGACCCTGGATCGGCGCAACCGCTACTTCATGCTGCACAAGCCGGAAGGCTATGTCTGCTCCAACGACGACCCGGATCATCCGACCGTGTTCTTCCTGATGGATGAACCCGCCATGGGCAAGCTGCACGTGGTGGGCCGACTCGATCTCGATACCACAGGCCTGGTGCTGGTGACCGACGATGGTCAATGGTCCCATCGCATCACCTCGCCGCGCCACGAGTGTGCCAAGACCTATCACGTCTGGTTGGCCGATCCGGTGAGCCCGGATGCCGTCGCGCTGTTTGCCGAAGGGGTGTTGCTGCGCAGCGAGACCGAGAAAACCCGCCCTGCCCAGCTGGAGATTCTGGGTGAGTGCGAGGCACGTCTGACCATCCACGAAGGCAAGTACCATCAGGTGAAGCGGATGTTTGCCGCCATCGGCAACAAGGTGATCGGCCTGCACCGGGAGCGAGTTGGCGGCCTGCAACTGGATGATGACCTGGCTCCCGGTGAATACCGTGAATTGACTGCCGACGAGATCGCCCGGTTCTGATCCCGCCGCGTCAAGTCTCGGGCGTCAGAGCGTACTGACGCCCAGCACCAGCGCCGTGCCCAAGGTGGCCAGCAGGGCGCCGCCCCAGGCAGCTGCAGAGGGGCGCTCCCCCGAGTGCCACCAGAGCAGCGGCAACAGGATGACAGGGGTGGTGGAGGAGAGAATGGCGACCATGCCGACCTCTCCTTCACGCAATGCCACCAGGATCAAGGTCATCCCGAGGGCCATCGCCAGAAAGCCGTTGACGGCGATCATGCCGAGGATCCGCGGCGTGACGGGTTTGAGGGGCATGGCCAGGGGCAGGCGCACCAGCCGCAGGGCGCAGTGGGCCAGCAGAGCGCTGCCCATCCTGATCCCGGAGGCACTCACGGCGTCCACCTCGCCACTCATCATCACCGGCTTGGCAATGATGGCCCCCACGCTCTGGCAGAGGGCGGCAGTCAGGCCAAGGCCAATGCCCACGGCCAGGCTGCCGCGGATCTGCTCCCATGCGCTGCTCGAACGTCGCCCGAACAGGATCGCCAGCATCACCCCGCTAAATACCAGCAAGGCCCCCAGCAGTCGCCAGCCGGTGAGCTGCTCGTTGAACAGCCACAGGCCAAGCAGGGCGGAGAAGAGCGCATGGCAGGAGAACAGCAGACCGCTGCGTCTGGGGCCCAGCCGGTTCATGCAGGCGAACAGGGCGGTATCCCCGATGAAGATGCCGACCAGCCCGGAGAGCGCCAGCAAGGGGAGGGTGGAGGTCGACAGCGTCTGCCAGCCACCGGTGAAGAGGCTCATGGTACCGAGCATCAAGGTGACCAGGAACATGCGCCAGCGGCTGTAGGCAAATGCTCCCAGATGGCGGGCCGGTGTGACCGAAATCAGGGCGGCCACTGCCCACAAACTGGCCGAAGCGAGGGCCAGCCATTCATACCCCATACAAAACTCCTGAAAAAATTAACCCGAAAGACTCCATCTCTCGGGCAAGCCCGATACAATACGGGGCGTTTTCGGGGATAACAAGGGCGGCATCAGGCATTCATCAGGCGCGCCGTCGGCCTTCCCCCCTGCAGGTGGTTTATTCGAGGTTGTTGTAATGCGGTATGGTTTTTCCCCCGGGCTGACACGACGCTGGCTCTCCCCCTTCCTGATTGGTGTGTTGAGCGGACCGCTGGCACACGCTACCCCGGTTGAGCAGCAGCCTCAGCTTTCCGACAGGCAGACCCTGGTCAAGGGCAATAGTGCCGAACCCGAATCACTCGACCCTGCCCAGGTGCGCTCCGGCTTTCCCGGCGAAGTGGTGCTGGTGGATTTGTTCGAGGGGCTGGTCAATGAAGATGGCCAGGGCAGGATAGTGCCCGCCCAGGCCCAGCGCTGGGAGACCAGTGACGATGGTCTGGTGTGGCGCTTCTTCCTGCGCCCTCAGCTCAAGTGGTCCAACGGCGAGCCGCTGGTGGCCCGGGATTTTGTCTACGCCTGGCGGCGGTTGCTGGATCCGGCGCAAGGTTCCCCTTCCGCGGGCCTTCTGCTGGCGACCGGCATCAACAACGCCCAGTCCATTTACGCCGGGGCGCTTGAGCCCGATATGCTGGGGGTGGAGGCCGAGAGCGATCAGATCCTCAAGGTGACGCTGGAACGTCCCGTACCCTACTTCCTGCAGCTCATCAGCCAGCGCCCCTTCGTGCCGGTCAACGAGAAGGCCATCGCCAGCTTTGGCAAGCAGTGGAGCCAGCCCGGCAAGCTGGTCAGTAACGGCGCCTACAAGCTCGAGAGCTGGGTGCCCAACGAACGGCTCGAGGCGCAGCGCAATCCCCACTATTGGGATGACGCCCATACCCGCATCCAGCGAGTGACCTATCTGCCGCTCGCCTCCCAGCATGCGGAGCGGCTGCGCTACGAAGCGGGGGAGATCCAGCTCACCAACAAGGTGGCGCTCGAGTATTACCAGAAGATCAAGCAGGCCACCCCCGAGCGGATCTGGGGTCTGCCGCTGCTGGGTACTTATCTCTATACCTTCAACCTGCGCCGCCCTGAGTTGCAGGATGTGCGGGTGCGCCGGGCGCTCTCCATGGCCATCGATCGCACTCTGTTGACCGACAAGGTGAGTGGCCAGGGCGAGCAGCCTGCCTGGTCCCTGCTACCCGAGATGCCGGGGTATGACGCCCTGCATCCGGCGCAGGCGTCACTGGATCAACCGACCCGACTGGCCAAAGCCGCCGAGCTGCTGGCCGAGGCCGGTTACAGCCGCGCCCGTCCCCTCAAACTGACCCTGACCTATAACACCTCGGAGAACCACAAGAAGCTGGCTCTGGCGGTCGCCGCCATGTGGAAGCCGCTGGGGGTGGAGGTGACACTCAACAACATGGAGTGGGCGGCCTATCAGGTGGCGAAGGACAGCGGTGACTTCATGGTGGCGCGCTCCTTCCTGTTCGGTGATTACGTGGAGCCTTCCGCCATGCTCAACAGCTTCCGCTGCCAGGACGTGCGCAACGAGAGCGGTTACTGCAATCCCGACTTTGATCTTTTGCTGGAGCAGGCGGCCAACACCCTGGATGCGTCGAGCCGGCGCGCGCTCTATCAGCATGCCGAACAGTTGCTGGTCGACGAGGTGCCCGTCATTCCCGTCTACCACTACAATCAGATGCGTCTGGTCGATCCCGCTTTGCGCGGATTACCGAGCCAGAATCTGAAGGGGGCGATTGCCACCAAGGATCTCTATTTCAGCCCGCAGTGAGGAGCATTTCATGAAACTTGCCATTATTTCCGACATCCACGGCAGTATCATCGCCCTGGAGCGGGTGCTGACCCAGCTCGAGTCCTGGCAGCCGGATCACTATCTGCTGCTGGGGGATCTGCTCAACCACGGGCCGCGCAATCCGGTACCGGAAGGGTATAACCCGGCCGCGGTTGCCGACCGGCTCAACGGCCTGGCGCCGCAGATCCTGGCCGTCAGAGGTAACTGTGATTCGGAAGTGGATCAGATGCTGCTGCGTTTTCCCATTACCGCCCCCTACAACCAGTTGCTGGTCGATGAGCGGCGCTGGTTTGTCAGCCACGGTCATCTTTATCATCCCGATGACATAGCCTTGCCGGCGGGCAGTCTGTTTCTGAGCGGCCATACCCATGTGCCCGTGCTGGAGTGGCAGGGGGAGCGCATCTTGATGAATCCGGGGTCTATCTGTTTTCCGCGCGGCGACTTGCCGGCCAGTTATGGCCGTTATGACGCTGGCGTACTGACGGTCAACGCCTGTACGGACGGAAGGGAATTGCTGAGACTGGTGCTCTAGCCAAGCGGGAGAAATGCAAAAGGCCTGATGGGGAGATCAGGCCTTGATGCCGTAGGAGCGGGTCCCGGAGCGGGTATTGCCCTTGGCGTCATAGGTGAGGCTGTTGCGATCGCGCAGTTGGCTCAAGAAGCCGGCGAGGCGGCGATTCGATACGATGCTTAGTTCGAGCAGGCGACCATTTATGTCATTCTGGCTCTGGCAGGCATCCAGTTTTTCCCGCAGCTGTACCATCTGGTCTGGATAGGCAGCCAGCTGCTGCGCCAGATCAGGCAACGCTGCCAAGGTCTTGTCTAGTGCCTCAATGGCGCTCAGCAGCTGTTGTTTGCGCTCGCTCAGCTCAGGCAGGGCCAGTGCCTGATGCTGTTTGAGCAGGTTGAACTCCTCTTCCAGAATGCCTTGCATTCGGGTGAGGTAGTCATCCTGAGTGTGCAGTAACGAAGGCAGGTCCATCATCCCAGCATTTTATCCAGGTTGGTTTCGAAGCTGAACATCTTGCGGGCAACCGCTTCATTGTTGACCTGGTACTCGCCACTGGCAACGGCCTTTTTCAGGCGTTCGACTTTGCTCTCATTGCCGGTCGAGGCCGCATTGAGGTTTTGTTGCATCTTTTGCAATTGCTGGGCCTCGTTGGTCAGGGAGACAGAATCCTGTCTGACCGCCGTGGACTTATTGTCGGGGGAAGAGGCAACCGATTTGCTGCCTGTTCCTTGGCTGTTACCGGTATTTTGCAACCGATTGTTCGCCAAGTTGTTGATATTGTTGATGGCCATTTTGATTACCTTCGTCTGCTTTAAGGTTTGCTTACCTGTTTATCGGTACGCCAGGTCAGAACTTTAGAAAAAAGTTGTCGACGATCCGGATATTAGAAAGTGACCGTGACGGCACCCACTGCGCTGACCTTTCCCTGCACGGTTTTACCGGAGCGAATGTTGACGAGCCTGATGATCTCTCCGAAGCTGCCATCTTGCAAGGCTCGGGCCATTGTTTTGATTTCAAAGTGGTTATTTTCTGCGGTCAGGGTGACCTGATCCCCTTTGCACACCACGCAGACCTGACTTAACCGGACGGGTTGTCCCGGCTTGAGTTCTCGCTTGCTGCGCACACCTATAAGGGCAGTGGTGTCACTGAGGTAGTCGCCCCGGATCAGAGTCTGATCCAGATAGGCCAGTACCAGCTGGCTTTCGGTCAGCAGATCCCCCTTTGCGACCGGGTTGGCGACGGTGACATAGGGTTTTTGGATGCTCACCCGCACAGGTAAATAGACATCCCAGGGTTTGTCTTCCTCGCACTTCATGTAAACTGTTGTATTACGGCGAATTTCCATTTTTGCCGGGAGGGAGATGGTCAGGCTGTCTTCACAACGGGTCAGCGGGAGACGTTCATCCAGGGTCGCTGCAGTGACCTCCGCCCTGGCATCAAGCGGCACAGCCAGTTGCTCGTAGACGAATTCTTGCGCTCTTTCTTGCAGGTAATCCGTGACGTCCGACGCGTAGCTGGAGGAGATGCTGCCGAAAAAAAGGCTGATGAGTAAAAGTCGATTAATCATTTTCGCTCGTTGGTCGATAAGTTATCCACGCATATCACCAAATTAACTATGATTGCTTCAGGATTTGTTCGTTTCTACATCGATAGTCTGACGCAATCCATTACGCATGCATGAACAGTGCCAAGCGTTTTTAGGGAGTGTTTATGGCCAGTATTCTGGACTCGGTCAACCAACGCACCCAGCTAGTGGGACAAAACCGGCTGGAGTTGTTGTTGTTTCGTCTCAATGGTCGTCAAAGATTTGGCATCAACGTATTCAAAGTACGTGAAGTGCTGCAGTGTCCCCCTCTGACCGTGATGCCCAAATTGAATTCCTGCATTCGCGGGGTCGCCCACATTCGTGGCCAGACCATTTCGGTCATCGATCTGAGCATGGCGATGGGCAAACGTCCCATCGAAGATCTGAGCAAGTGTTTCATCATCATTTCTGAATACAACCGTTCCATTCAGGGATTCTTGGTGCACTCGGTCGAGCGCATCATCAACATGAACTGGGAGTCCATTCTGCCCCCCCCCAAAGGTGCGGGTCGTATCAACTACATGACGGCCGTCACCGAGGTGGATGGGGAGCTGGTCGAGATACTGGATGTAGAGCGCATCCTGAACGAGATCTCCCCTGTCTCAACTGAAGTGAGCCAAGAGTTGGTGGAAGCGAGCGTTGAACACCCGACACTGGGTCGTCCCGTGCTGGTGGCCGATGACTCCTCTGTTGCTCGCAAGCAGGTGCAGCGTGCGCTGCAGGCTATCGGGGTGGAGTGCGTGCTGGCCAAAGATGGTCGGGATGCACTGAACATGTTGCTGGAGATGGCCAAAAATGGCCCGATCAAGGATCAGATTGCACTGGTCATTTCGGATATAGAGATGCCGGAAATGGATGGTTATACCTTCACGGCTGAAATCCGGAATAATCCCAACCTCAAGGATTTGCATGTTATTCTGCATACATCCCTCAGCGGAGTATTCAACCAGGCAATGGTGCAGAAAGTCGGTGCGAACAATTTTATTGCCAAGTTTCAGCCCGATGAATTGGCCAAGGCCGTACAAAATGCACTCTGATAAAAGAAGAACAGCTGCATGAAGACACTTTCGGACGACTTATACAAACAGTTCAGCAATTTTCTGGCGATACAGAGCGGGATTGTGCTGGGCGATAACAAACAGTATCTGGTGAAGAGCCGTCTTTCACCCTTGATGGCTCAGTTTGGCATTGAGAGTCTGTCTGATCTGGTTACCCGTGCAATGAGTGTGCGAGAGCGTGACCTGAAAATGGCGGTAGTGGATGCCATGACCACCAACGAAACCCTCTGGTTTCGCGATACCTACCCCTTTCAGCTGTTGACCGACAAGATCTTTCCCGAACTGGGCAAGAGTGGCCGCCCTGTTAAAATCTGGTCTGCGGCCTCTTCATCCGGACAGGAACCCTACTCGATAGCCATGACGGCGCTGGAGCAGCAGATGAAAAAGCCGGGCACCCTGCCGGGCGGCGTCCAGATCGTGGGAACCGATATTTCGACCACCATGCTTAACCAGTGCAAGGAAGGGGTGTATGACAGCCTGGCGCTGGCTCGCGGCCTCTCTCCCGAGCGCAAGAAGATGTTTTTCGAGCCCTGTGGCGACAACAAGATGCGGGTGGTCGAGCGAGTCAGAAAATTGACCACCTTCAGACCGCTCAACCTGCTGGAGAGCTACAGCCTGCTCGGCAAATTTGACATTATTTTCTGCCGCAACGTACTCATCTACTTTGCGCCGGAAGTGAAGTCGAAGATCCTTAACCAGTTTGCCACCAGCCTTAACCCGGGTGGTTACCTGATGCTGGGGGCGTCTGAGTCGCTGGCCGGGCTGACCGACAGGTTCGAGATGATCCGCTGCAATCCGGGGATTGTCTACAAGGTCAAATAGGCCTTGGAGGCTCGCCATCCAAGGGTTTGCGGGATCCTCTCGCATCATATGAATCATCAATGAGGGAAGCGACAGCTTCCCTCATTTTTTTATCTGACTGTACCTGTCTGCGCTTGATCGTGACTGACAGTATGCCTGCCTCCTTGAACGACCCACCGCCAAGCCGGGGATTGCCTGTCTGGGCATTCTATTGATATGAAACCTTTCTGGCATAGCTCTTGCTAACAAATACTCCAAGCAGGAGGTGTGCTATGGCTATTTCATTCGACAAGGCATTCGGGGTTCACCAATACACCCTTAGCGTGCGTGCCAAACGGGCAGAGGTGCTGTCCAGCAACATTGCCAACGCGGATACCCCGGGTTTCAAGGCCAGGGATCTCAATTTCGCTCAAGCGTTGCAGGAAGCCCAGCATCAACAGGGGTTTGGATTGGCGACCACCAGTGAAAAGCACTTTGCCCTGAATATGGATGCGCCGGGAACCGTGCAGTACCGCAACCCGCTGCAACCTGATACCGGTGATGGCAACACGGTGGATGTGCAGCAGGAGCGCAGCGAGTTTTTGCGAAATAGCCTTGAGTATCAAACCTCCCTCGAATTCATGAATGGCAAGATCAGCGGCCTGCTCAAGGCCCTGAAAGGAGATCAGTGATGAGTTTGTTCAAGGTCTTTGACATAGCAGGCTCGGCCATGAGTGCCCAATCGGTACGACTCAACACTGTGGCCAGCAATATGGCCAACGCAGACAGCGTCAGTTCGAGTGTGGAGGCAACTTACCATGCCAGGCGGCCAATTTTTGCCGCCCAGCTTGACCAGGCCATGTCGGATAAACAGGGGTCAGTCGGCGTTGAGGTGAAGGGGATAGTCGAGAGCAAGGCTCCTTTGCTCAAAGAGTACAACCCCAACCATCCCATGGCGGACAAAGACGGCTTCATCTTCAAGCCCAACGTCAACATGGTGGAAGAGATGGCTGACATGATCAACGCCTCGCGCAGTTACCAGACCAACGTTCAGGTTGCAGATTCGGCCAAGAAGATGCTGCAGCAGACGTTGAACCTGGGCAAATCTTGATAGGAGTGCTGTCACATGGTTGATATCACCAATACGCTGGGCGGGGTCAGTACGACAAGCCAGACATCGGGCTCGAGCACGACCCCGAAGAAAGAGCTGGATCAGGCGTCATTCCTGAAACTGCTCACCATGCAGCTCTCTTATCAGGATCCGTTCAAACCGGTGGATAACGCCCAAACGCTCTCGCAGATGACCTCCATGTCGACGTCGGATGCCATCAACCAGCTGTCGACCCAGATGGGGAGCCTCAACGACCTGATGACCTCCAGCCAGGCGCTGCAGGCGTCGTCTCTGGTGGGGCAGAGCGTCCTTATTCCCTCGGATACTGGTTATCTCGATACAGATGGCCAGGTTTCCGGTGTGGCGGCCGTCGGTGGGCAAAAGCTTTCCAACCTCAAGATCACGGTTGAGGATGAAAAGGGTCAGGTCATCAAGGACTTCGTCATCAATGGTGAGCAGCAGGGCAACGTGCCGTTCACCTGGGATGGTACCGACAAGGATGGCAAGCCTGCTCCAGCCGGCAAATACAAGTTCAAAGTCAGTGGTACCGATGCCAGTGGCAAATCGGAGAGCATACCTGCACTAACTTACGGCCAGGTAGAGAGTGTGACCCTGGGGAGCTCGGCTTCTCCCACCCGGGTACAACTCAAAGGGCTTGGGTCCATCCTGCTGACGGATATCCTGGAGATCTCCGGCACCAAGAGCAAACCTGAAACAACCCCCACGCAACCAACTACACCTAATTCCTCAGCAGTGATTTAAGGAGCTGAACATGTCATTTAACAACGCTTTAAGTGGTGTCAACGCGGCACAGAAAGACCTTAACGTCACCGCTAACAACATCGCCAACGTCAACACTACCGGCTTCAAGGAGTCACGTGCCGAGTTTGCTGACGTCTATGCCAACTCCATCTTCGTCAACGCCAAGACCCAGGTCGGCAACGGCGTGGCGACCGGTGCGGTGGCGCAGCAGTTTCACCAGGGGGCGCTGCAGTTCACCAACAACTCGCTGGACCTGGCCATCCAGGGCAACGGTTTCTTCGTGACCTCGGACGGGCTGACCAACCTGGATCGCACCTACACTCGTGCCGGGGCTTTCAAGCTCAACGAAAACAGCTACATGGTCAATAACCAGGGCCACTATCTGCAAGGCTACGAGATCAACGATGATGGCACCCCCAAGGCGGTGAGCATCAATGCGACCAAGCCGATCCAGATCCCGGATCGGGCCGGTGAGCCGGTGCAGACCAGCAAGATAGAGGCGAGCTTCAACCTGCCTTCAACCGCGACCCCGCTGCCGGCGGGTAATGCTGCCGCGGATGCCTCGACCTTTGATCCGAAAGATTCGAAAACCTACTCCTCTTCGACTTCCGTGGTGGTTTACGACTCGCTGGGTGAACCCCATACCATCACCCAGTACTTTATCAAGGAGGCCGATCCGGCCGATCTGACCAAGCCGGCCGATCCCACCTCCTGGCGCATGTACCTGTATGAAGGGGACAAGCCCATCGATATCGTGGGGGGGACTGCCCCGACCATGGCCACCGGCCTGAACCAGGCGCCACAGGGGGCCAAGATCCAGTTTGGGGCCGATGGTAAGATGATCACCCCGACCAGCCCTGCCGTCATCACGACCGAAGCGCTGGGGGCCGGTGGTGCCGGCATCATTACCAACGGCGCCGATCCGACCCAGCAGGTGGAGATCAAGCTGGGCACCGTCACCCAGTATGCCTCTCCGTTCGAAGTCAACAAGTTGACACAGGATGGTTCCACCGTCGGTCGCCTGACCAAGGTCGAAATCACCCCGGATGGCATCGTCTCCGCCACCTACAGCAACGCAACTACGGTCAAGGTCGCCATGGTGGCCATGGCCAAGTTTGCCAACTCCCAGGGGCTGACCCAGGTGGGGGACACCTCCTGGCGCGAATCCCTGCTCTCTGGCGCCGCTCTGCCCGGTACGCCCAACTCGGGTACTTTCGGTAGCATCAAGTCGTCGGCACTGGAGCAGTCCAACGTCGACTTGACCAACGAGCTGGTGGACCTTATCACGGCGCAGCGCAACTTCCAGGCCAACTCCCGTTCGCTGGAAGTCAACAGCTCACTGCAGCAGACCATATTGCAGATCCGCTGATCTCTCTGATAGCGAGGCGCCTTTAGGCGCCTCGCGCTTTTCTGTCCCGCCTTCGACTATCCGCAAATCATCCCGTCACCGAGCCAAATTTACGCTGTTGGCATCCAAATTGCAGTTATCCCCTCAGAGTCATCTGTTTGACGGAGGATCCCATGGATCACCTGCTTTACATCGCCATGTCCGGGGCCAAGGAGAACATGAACAGTTTGGCTGTTCGTGGCAACAACTTGGCCAACGCCAACACCATCGGCTTCAAGTCTGATTTTGAGCAGGCCAGAAGCATGCAGGCGTTTGGCGAGGGCTTGCCGTCACGGGTATTTGCCATGACGGAGCGGCCGGGCCAGAACCTGCAGCACGGCATGCTGATGACGACCGGGCGGGATCTGGACGTGGCCGTGGATGGCCCGGGCTGGATTGCTGTACAGGACCCCAAGGGGGGAGAGGCTTTTACCCGCATGGGTAACCTCCAGGTGAGTGCCACGGGCAATCTGCAGACTTCGACCGGGCTCAACGTCGTGGATGACGGTGGCCGCCCCATCGTGCTGCCGATGCCAATGGAAAAGATCGAAATCAACCGGGATGGCACCATCAGTGGCCGTCCCGAAGGGGCCGCCGCCAACCTGCCGGAGGATTTCCAGCGGATCAAGCTGGTCAACCCGGCCGCCGATGCGGTGGAGAAAGGGCAGGATGGCCTGTTTCGCCGCAAGGATGGCCAGAACGAGGCGGCCTCCGCCAATGTCGGCCTGATTGCCGGCTCCCTTGAGGGGAGCAACGTCAATGTGGTTGACGAGATGACCAACCTGATCCGGCTGCAACGTCAGTTCGAAACCCAGGTCAAAATCATGAAGACGGCCGAGGAAAATGACGAGGCCCAAACCCAGCTGCTGCGTATCAGCTAATCAAGGAGTTTTACATGAATCCTGCACTCTGGATCAGCAAGACCGGGTTGGATGCCCAGCAGACCAACATCTCGGTCACCTCGAACAACCTGGCGAACGCCAGCACCGTCGGCTTCAAGAAGTCGCGGGCCATCTTCGAGGATCTGCTCTACCAAAACATCAACCAGCCAGGTGGCCGCTCCTCGGCGGATACCGAGCTCCCCTCAGGCCTGATGCTGGGGGCCGGTGCCAAGGTGGTGGCGACCCAGAAGAACCACAGCCAAGGCAACGTCCAGACCACCGACAACTCGCTGGACCTGATGATCAGCGGCCGCGGCTACTTCGAAATCCAGCTGCCCGATGGCAGCGCCGCCTATACCCGTAATGGCCAGTTCACCCTGAACGATGAGGGGACCATAGTGACCCCGGGCAACGGTTATCCTCTGCAGCCCGAAATCCAGATCCCGCAGGATGCCCAGAGCGTCACCGTGGGGGAGGATGGCCAGGTCTCGGTCCAGCTCAAGGGCGATGGCGCTTCCCAGGTGGTGGGCCAGATCAATATCTCGGATTTCGTCAACCCTACCGGCCTGCAGCCGATGGGGGAGAACATGTTTGTCGAGACCCAGTCCAGCGGCGCGGCCATTCAGGGCACCGCTGGGGCTGACGGGATCGGGGTGATCAAACAGGGCATGCTGGAGACCTCCAACGTCAACGTGACCGAGGAGCTGGTCAATCTCATCCAGGCACAGCGTGTCTACGAGATGAACTCCAAGGTGCTCTCCGCCGTCGATTCCATGACGTCCTTCCTGATCCAGCGAACCTAATTAGGAGGTCCAGAATGAAAGCCGTATGGATGCTGGGATTACTGGTGCTGGGGGGCTGCTCGTCCACGCCCTATACACCCAGACCGGATGACCCCGAGTTTTCTCCCGTCTACGGGGAGTCGGAGCCGGTATCGGTCAAACCCACCGGAGCTATTTTTCAACCGGATCAGGTCAATGGCATCTATTCGGACATCAAGGCGCACAAGGTGGGTGACATCATCACCATCGAGCTCGCCGAATCGACCTCGGCGTCCAAGAAGGCCAACACCCAGAGTGGCAAGGACAACAAGTTCAACCTGGATACCGTCACCCTGGGTGGCGTGCCGGTGACGGCCAGCCCCTACGATCTCTCCGCCAACATCGGCCAGAACAGCGCCTTCAAGGGGCAGGCCAAGGCGGATCAGAGCAACAGTCTGCAAGGCAACATCTCGGTCAGCGTGGCCAAGGTACTGCCCAATGGCAACCTGCTGGTGCGGGGCGAGAAGTGGATCATGCTCAACAACGGCAACGAATATATCCGCATCACGGGTCTCATTCGTCCCGAGGATGTCTCCTCGGAGAACAGCGTCTCCTCCCAGAAGGTGGCGAATGCCCGCATCTATTACGGCGGCACCGGTGATCTGGCCAATAGCCAGGAGCAGGGATGGCTCACCAGCTTTTTCAATGGTCCCTGGTGGCCGCTCTAGGAGATTTTATGAAGTCACTGCGTCTTGTGGTCCTGCTCAGCTGCCTGTTGCCCCTGGGGGCGGCCCACGCTGCCCGCATCAAGGACATCAGCTCGGTGGAAGGGGTGCGTAGCAACCAGTTGATCGGTTATGGCCTGGTGGTGGGTCTGCCCGGTACCGGCGAGAAGAACAACGCCTTCACCGAGCAGACCTTCCGTACCATGCTGAACAACTTCGGCATCAAGGTACCGGACAACATCAAGCCCAAGATCAAGGACGTGGCGCCGGTGGCCATCCATGCCGATCTGCCCCCCTTCTCCAAGCCGGGGCAGACCATAGACGTGACCGTTTCCGCCATCGGCGAGGCCAAGAGCCTGCGTGGTGGCACCCTGCTGCAGAGCTTCCTCAAGGGGTTGGATGGCCGGGTTTATGCGGTTGCCCAGGGCAGCCTGGTGGTTGGCGGTCTGGGGGCCGAGGGGGCCGATGGTTCCAAGGTGGTGATCAATACCCCGACCGTGGGGCGCATCGCCAATGGTGCCACCGTGGAGCGGGAGGTACCGAACTCCTTCAGCCAGGGGGATACCATCACCTTCAACCTCAATCGCCCGGACTTCACTACCGCCCGCCGTCTGGCGGATGTGGTCAACGATCTGGTCGGCCCCAACACGGCCCTGGCCCTCGATGCCACCTCGGTGCAGGTCTATGCGCCGCGGGATCCGGGCCAGCGTGTCTCCTATCTCGCCACCATCGAGAACCTGGAGGTGGATCCGGCCAACGAGGCGGCCAAGATCATCGTCAACTCCCGCACCGGTACCATCGTCATCGGCAGCGAGGTACGCCTCAAGCCGGCCGCCGTCAGCCATGGCGGCCTGACGGTCACCATCGCGGAAAACCAGCAGGTGTCCCAGCCCAATCCGCTCTCCGGCGGCCAGACGGCGGTCACCAACAACTCCACCATCAATGTGCAGCAGGCCGAGGGACGCATGTTCAAGCTGGATACCGGCGCGACCCTCGACGATCTGGTGCGGGCAGTGAATCAGGTCGGGGTGGCCCCCGGCGATTTGATGGCGATCCTCGAGGCGCTGCAGCAGGCGGGTGCCATCGAGGGCCAACTGGTCATATTGTAACAAGCGGCAAGGGGTTGCCGTGGGCGGCAATGAGGTATGAAAAATGGCAGAATTTGACAGCAACAGCGGCATGAATCTCGGGGTCGTACAGGATATCCAGAACCTGGATCGCCTGCGCCAGATGAGCCAGAGCGAGAGCAAGGAGGGGAAAGCAGAAGCGCTGCAAGCCGCCTCCCGTCAGTTCGAGTCCATCTTTACCCAGATGCTGTTCAAGGGGATGCGCCAGGCCAACCAGGTGCTGACCCAGGACAACCCCATGAGCAGCAGCTATACCCAGTTCTATGAGGGGATGCTCGACGAGCAACGGGTCGCCGACATGTCCAGCAAGGGGGGCCTGGGGCTGGCCAACATGGTGGCCAAACAGCTTTCGCCCGAGACCTTCACCCACAGCGATGGCCGCATCCTCAAGATGCCCCAGCGTACCGAGCGGGTCTACAAGCCCTATCAGCCGCCCACCGCTGCCGCCAACGATTTGATTGAAGCCTCAAAAGTTGGCAAAGATTTTGCTGAAAAGGAGATGGCGCAAGAGAAACGTGACCTTGCCGCGCCGCGCCGGACTCACCGCACCGTGCCCCCGATGGGGCCCAGACACAGCGCTGGCGCGACTGCGCAGGATGGCAGCCAGGGTTTTGACACTCCGCAGGAGTTCGTCAACCGCCTGATGCCGCTGGCCAAGAAGGCGGCCGACAAGCTGGGCCTGAGCCCGGCGGTGCTGGTGGCCCAGGCCGCCCTCGAGAGTGGCTGGGGCAAGCGGGTGATCCGGGATGGCGAAGGCCAGATAACCCACAACCTGTTTGGCATAAAGGCCGATCCGCGCTGGCAGGGGCCAAAAACCGTGGTCAGCACGCTGGAGTATGAACAGGGAGTGGCCTCGCGCCAGAAGGCGGCCTTCCGTTCTTACGAATCGTTTGAAGAGAGCTTCAACGACTACGTGGATTTCCTCACCTCGGGCACCCGCTACAAGGGGGCGCTGGCCAAGGTGGACAGTCCGGACCGCTACTTTGAAGCCTTGCAGCAGGCGGGATATGCCACGGATCCCCACTATGCCAGGAAACTGAAACAGGTATTGCGCAGCGATGCCATAGCCCAATACAACGAAAGGGAGCTGTAACATATGGCAAGCGATCTGCTTGGAATTGGTACCTCGGGCGTGCTGGCACAGCAACGCCTGCTGCAGACGACCAGCAACAACATAGTCAACCTCAACAGCCAGGGCTATGTGCGCGAACGGACGCTGGTTTATACCAATTCCATCGGATTGGGCACGGGGGACATGGTGACCGAGCGGGTCATCAACAGTTACGCCCAGGGGGAGATGCGCCGGGACACCTCGGCCTATCACGCCTCCGCCACCCGCTTTGAACAGCTCTCCACCGTCGACGGCCTGCTCGGGGATACCAGCAACAGCGTCGGCACGGCCATTACCTCCTATTTCAAGGCGTTTCACACCGCCAACGAGTCTCCTGCCGAGATTGGCGGGCGCAAGACCACCATGACCGAACTCGGCAACCTGGTGAACCGCTTCCATACCCTCTCAGGTCAGTTCGACACCCAGATGGATACCATCAACAAGCGTATCGAGGACGAGACCAAGCAGGTCAACAGCCTGCTCAACAGCATCAATGACCTCAACCAGGCCATCCTGCGCACCCAGGGCTCCCCCGAAGAGAACCTGATGCTGTTCGATCAGCGGGACGAGGCCATTCGCAAGCTCTCCGAGAAGATGGACATCCGCACCGTGCCCCAGGCCAATGGCAGCATGCTGGTCAACCTCAGCACCGGCCACTCGCTGGTGCTCGACGGCGGCGTGGCCCAGTTCCAGACGGTGGCCGGCGATCCGGACTCCCGCTCCCTGGAGCTCAAGCTGACCATGGGCAAGAATGAGGCAGATATCGACCACACCATCTTTGGTGGCGCCCTGGGCGGTCTGTTTGCCGCCCGCGGCGATCTGGAGCCGACCCAGCGTGAGCTGGGCCAGTTGGCCATTGCCATGGCCGATGCCATGAACCGCCAGAACCACCTCGGCATGGATCTGGACAACGAGATCGGCGGCGACATCTTCTCCCTGCCCAGCAGCAAGGGGTTGCCCTACAGCGACAACGCCGGTACGGCGGGGGCCACGGTCAACTTCGTGCCCGGCAAGGGGGGGGAAGTGACCACCTTCGATTACGAGATCCAGTTCAGCAGCGCGACCGGATACGAGGTGTTCTCCCTGGACAAGGACGGCAACCGTACCTCCATCACCACGGGCACAACACCGCCGACGACCTTCGAGATCCCGGGCCATGGTCTCTCGGTGGATCTCACCGGGGCGCCTGCTGCCGGTGACAAGCTGTTGCTGCAACCGACCAAACACGCCGCGGCCGGGGTGGAACAACTGATCACCCGGCCCGAAGATCTGGCCCTGGCGTCGCCCCTCAAGGGGGACAAGGACAGCAACAACTTTGGCAGTGCCGAGATCAAGCTGAACGGCATTTTCAACACCGGGACCGGTTCGAGCTTCGGCGCGAACAATCTGGATCCGGCCGCGCCCCAGGTCATCAAGATCGACAGTGCCGGCAACTACGAAGTCTACGCAAAGGACGGTACCACCCTGATCGGGGTGGCTCCCGCCTCCAGCAAGGGGCAGAACCTGATGGGGGCCATCGTCAACCCCTTCCCGGCGGGCACGCCTGTCTACAGCGATCCCAAGCAGACGCCGGGCTATGAGTTCAGCATCACAGGAACGGTCGAGCCCAAGGATACCTTCACCATCAGCTACAACGAGGATGGCTTTGCCGACAACAGCAACGGCCTGGCGCTGGCCGAGCTGCAGAACAAGGATTTGGTGCGCAAGAGCAGCAGCGGCAATACCAGCAACGACAAGATGACTTTCAACGAAGCCTATTCCGGCTTGGTGATGGGGGTGGGGAACAACACCAGCCAGGCGCGCACCCAGCTCAAGGCCAACGAGGCCAAGCTTATCCAGAGTTCCGGCATCTACGAAAGCGTGTCAGGGGTCAACCTGGAGGAGGAGGCGGCAAATCTGATCCGCTTCCAGCAATCCTATGCCGCCTCGGCCCAGGTGGTCAGCACGGCCAAGACCATCTTCGACACCCTGCTCTCTTCCGTGAGGTAAGTTCATGCGTATCACCACCAACATGATTTACAACCGCAGCCTCAGCTCACTGAACAACGCCAACGAGCGGATCGCCAACGCCTATGAGCAGTTGCAGACCGGCAACAAGTTCAAGACGGCGGGGGAGGATCCCTCCGGCATGAGCCAGAAGATGGCCCTCACCAAGGAGATCGACCTGTTCAAGCAGTACGGGGTCAACGGCAGTCTGCTGGAGAACAGCCTGGGTCACGAGGAGACGGTGCTGAGCTCCATCAACACCGCCATGATGAGCGCTCAGACCCTGATCCAGAAGGCCAACAACTCGGCGGTCAGCTTCGATGACCGCAAGGCCATCGCCAGCGAGCTGGAAGGGCTGCAACAGCAGATTTTCGACCTGATGAACAGCAAGAACTCCCAGGGGGAGTACATCTTCGGGGGCAACCAGAGCAAGAACCAGCCCTTCATCAAGGATGCGAGTGGAAACTATGTGTTTCAGGGAGACACGGGCCAGCGCAATATCCAGGTCTCGCCCACCGTCGAGATCGCGGCCAACGACTCGGGCCAGGGGTTGTTCCAGATCGTGGCCACCCGCCGTACCGCCAGCGCCACTACCGGTAACCTCAAGGTGGAGATTGCCGATCAGGGCAACTTCGACAGCTTCTACCGCAATAACTACGACTCTTCCCTCGCCAGCAACAAGTACACCATCACCACTACGGCGGGTACCCCGGATACCTACGAGATTCTGGACGCTGGAGGCAACCCGGTGCAGTCTGGGGATTATGTGGCGGGTAACAAGATCCCCTTCAACGGGATGGAGCTGACCCTGGATCTGCCGGCCGGTGGTGCCGCCCAGGAGCTGGTGCTGGATCCGCCGCAAAACGACAATATCCTGAACGGCATGTCGAACTTCATCAACGACCTGCGCGATCCTTCCATCACCCCGGAGAACTTCCAGCTGTCGGTGGCCGACGCGAGCGTGCACATGAACAACGCCCGCTTCAACATGGATCGTGGGCTGGGGGATCTCGGCAGCCGGATGAACAGCCTGGAGCAGGTGATGAACTCCAACGAGGGGCTCAGCACCCTCAATACCGAGGCGCGGGCCAAGGTGTCGGAAGCGGATCTCTACGATGTGATCTCGACTCTGGCCAAGGAGGACGCCGCCCTGAGCGCCTCCCAGCTCTCGTTCAGCAAGATAAGCCGCTTGACCCTGTTCGACTACATCCGCTGATGCATGAAATAACAAAAGGCCCTTCGGGGCCTTTTGTTATCCCGCCTTACACCCAATCCGCCGACAATTGTAACAAGCTGTTGCGTATGGCTATTTTTGCCGCGCCCTGGGTTGACCCCTCTGGCCGATTGGCTGATCATGCCGCTCGCACAACAGGGGTTGTGCGTATTATTTGCAGCATCTCGTTAGGCGAGGCTCCTGTATAAACACAGGCCACTGATCTCACGACGTCCAGAGACGCCCAAGATCAGGACAGTTTTCATCGGATTAAGGTGTCAACCCAAGTGGCTTCCGGCATGCCGGATACGTTATGCAGTGCTAAAGCTGGTACGTGGGGATGATGACACGCCGAACGGCGTCATTTCCTGCCTATTACTCGTCAATCAAATTGCTGTTTTCTTGTCGTCGCATCCGGCGCCCTGCCGGATGTGTTCAGGCTTGCCTGAAATCACATGAGGATATCTGTGATGAAGAAAACACACACCCTTCTCAATCGTCATCAACTGCTCGATCTGGCGGCCCTGCAGGGTTGGCTGGCGCACAATCTGGATCCGGTCCAGCGCGCCGATCAACTGCTGACCCTGAAGGCCGAAGAGCTCAACTGTGTCTTTGACACCCTGCCGGTCACGCAAGGGGGCGCCCTGCTGGGGTCGCTGCCGGCGGAGAGTGCCAGCAACCTGCTGCTGAGGTTGCATGGCAGCATCGTCAGCGTGCTGCAGGAGGCTATTCCCCGTCGGGAGATGGTGACCATATTGCGCAAACTGGGTCGCAAGGATCGCCCCCGGCTGCTCGAGCGTTTTCCGGCGCAGGCCAGGGAGATGTACGAGGCCCTGCTGGATTGGCCCACCGAATCGGTAGGGGCCAACATGCGCCAGGAGTATCTGGCGGTGCGGGAAGCCGACTCTGCAGGCCGGGCCCGGCAACTGCTCCACGATGCCTGGGACAACGCCAGGCTGTTTCGCCAAATCTACGTCGTCAACGGGGAGGGCAAACTCCTGGGGAGCATCTCCCTCAAGGCGCTGTTGATCGCAGATCCCCAAGCGAGCGTCGCGACCCTGATGGACAGGGAAGCTGTGCGGATCAATGCACGGGCGGATCAGGAGCTGGCGGCGCGCCTGCTGATCGACCGTGACCTCCAGGTATTGCCGGTGGAGGATAGAGGGCGCCTGGTGGGGATCTTTCACCTCGACGATGCCGCCGACATTCTGGAGCGCGAATCCACCGAGGATGCCGAGATGCAGGGGGGATCATCGCCCCTCGATACCTCCTATCTGCAGGCGACCCCCTGGCAGCTGTGGCGCAAGCGGGTAGGTTGGCTGCTGGTCCTGTTCGTGGCCGAAGCCTACACCGGCACCGTATTGCGGGCGTTTGAAGAGCAGCTGGAAGCGGTCATCGCCCTGGCCTTCTTCATTCCGCTGCTCATCGGCACCGGCGGTAACAGTGGCACCCAGATCACCACCACGATCGTGCGCGCCATGGCGGTGGGGGAGGTGAGCCTGCGCAATCTGGGCTCGGTGCTGAGAAAGGAGCTATCCACCGGTGTGCTGATTTCCCTGGCCATCGCGCTGGCCGCCTGGGCGCGGGCCTGGAGCCTGGGGGTTGGGCCCGAGATTGGACTGGTGGTGACCCTGACCATCATCGCCATCGTGCTGTGGAGCGCCACTGTCGCTTCGGTGATCCCCATGGTGCTGCGTCGCTTTAGGATTGATCCGGCCGTAGTGTCGGCGCCCTTCATCGCCACCCTGGTCGATGGTACCGGTCTCATCATCTACTTCGAAATTGCCAAGCTCTTGTTGCCCCAACTGCAGGGGGCGTAAGCAAGAAGCCCGTCAGCAAAAAGGCAGCCAGTGGCTGCCTTGTTGCTTTGCTGTGAGTAGCCGGTTTGTCAGGTGAGGTGAAACAGCAGGGGCCAACCCTGCTCCTGGCAGTAGCGCTGCTCTTTCTCGAGGTTTTGCATCAAGAGCCGGTTCTCCTCGCACCAGCTGGCGGGCAGGTTGACCACCAGCTGATCGCCGGCTGCCTGCACGTGCAGCTCGGGCAGCAGGTCATCCTGGCGCTTGTGGTGGGCCGCCACGGCGAGGCGCAGGATGCGGATGCAGCGCAGCACCGTCTGCTCGTCGTGGTTGGGCAGGGCGGGCAGCTCGGCGAGCTTGAGGCCCTTGCGCTGGAAGCGTACCAGGGCCGCCAGCAGGGCCTGATCGTCCTGGTTGAAGCCGGGCAGGTCGGTGTGCTGCAGGATATAGGCGGAGTGGCGGTGAATGCCGCTGTAGTTGATGGCAAGGCCAATCTCGTGCAGCCGCGCCGCCCAGCCGAGGATGGCGCGATAGGGTTCGGTCGGCATCTGCCAGGGCGCTTGCAAGGCATCGAACAGGGCCAAGACACTCTGCTCGACCCGGGCGGCCTGCCTCTTGTCCATCTTGTAATGTAGCCCGAGAGCCTGGGCGGTGCGCTCGCGAATGTCGTGGTGCTGCAGCCGTTCCTCGAATTCATAGAGCAAGCCTTCGCGCAGGGCGCCGTCGGAGTACTCCATTCGCTCGATGGGCAGTGAGGTAAAGAGCCCGAGCAGGATGGCCACCGCGGCGGCGAACACCTCCTGGCGCTCCTCCGAAAGGCCGCTCAGCTTGAGATTGTCCACCCGCTTGCGTTCAATCATCTCGGCCTTGAGTCGCTCCAGCCCCGCCAGGGTGATACCGCCGTCGGTCCAGCCTTCCCCCTGCAGCACGTCCCGCACGGTGCGGATCGACCCCGAGCTGCCGAGGCAGCTCTGCCAGCCGAGCTTGCGGTACTGGTTGATGATGGGAGCGAGCTGGTGCTGGGCCTCCAGCACGGCGTTGGTGAAGGCCTTCTCGGTGAGCTTGCCGCCGGCAAAGAAGCTTTGGGTAAAGCTGACGCAGCCCATCTTGCGGCTGGTGAGCGCCTTGTGTTCGAACCCCTCGCCGACGATGAGCTCGGTGCTGCCGCCGCCGATGTCCACCACCAGCACCTGACCCTCGATGTGCTGGGTATGGGCGACCCCCTGATAGATGAGGCGCGCCTCCTCCTGACCGCTGATGATCTCGATGGGGTGGTTCAGCACCTTGGCCGCCTCGCTCACAAACTCACGGGCGTTGCTGGCGCGGCGCAGGGTATAGGTGCCGGCGATGCGGATATGCTCCGGCCTGATGTTGGTGAGCCGCTCGGCAAACAGCGCCAGGCAGGCGAGGCCGCGGGCCATCGCCTCCGGGCTCATCCGCTTTTGCTCATCCATCCCTTCTGCCAGCCTCACCCGCTCCTTGATGCGATCGACGATGCGAAAGCGCCCCTCCGAGAGGTGGGCGATCACCATGTGAAAACTGTTGGAGCCGAGATCCACGGCGGCATACAGACTATTGTCCATTGTTGGCCTCGATACGTTTGAGGTAGTCGTAAATCGCGACCTGGGAGCGGATCTTGCGACGGTTGCCCCGCTTCACGTATTCGTTCTTCTGGTCGGCATCGATGACCCGCGCCTTGCAGGTGTCGCTCAGTTGCAGCTCGAGAATGTCGAGGATGCGCTGCTTGAGCCGCTCGTCATAGATGGGAGTGCCCACCTCGATCCGCCCGTCAATGTTGCGGCTCATCCAGTCGGCGCTGGAGATGTAGAGCTGGGGATTGCCCTTGTTGTGAAACACCATCACCCTCGGGTGTTCAAGGAAGCGGTCGATGATGCTGATGACCCGGATGTTGTCACTGAGGCCCGGCACACCCGGGCGCAGGGCGCACATGCCGCGGATGATCATCTGGATGGGCACCCCGGCCTGGCTCGCGGCATAGAGACGGTTGATGAGGTCTCTGTCCACCAGGTTGTTGATCTTGAGAGTGATGCCGCTGGGCTGGCCCGCCTTGGCGTTGGTGAGCTCGTTGTCGATCATCCGGTAGAGCTGGCGGCGACTGTTGATGGGGGAGACCAGCAGGTGGTTGAACTTGTAGCGCCGATAGGGGTATTCGATGTACTCGAACACGCTCTCCACCTCGGCGGTGATGTCCGGGTGGCGGGTCAGCAGTGAGAAGTCGGTGTAGATCTTGGCGGTCTTCTCGTTGAAGTTGCCGGTGCCGATGTGGGCATAGCGCACCGCTTCGCCATGTTCGTGGCGAGTGATGAGGCAGAGCTTGGAGTGGATCTTGAGGCTCGGCACCCCGAACACCACCTTGACCCCCGCATTGGTCAGGATATTGGCCCAGTCGATGTTGGCCGCCTCATCGAAACGGGCGCGCAATTCCACCACTACCGTCACCTTCTTGCCGTTGTTGGCTGCGTCGATGAGGGAGTGGATGATCCGCGATTTCTTGGCGACCCGGTAGATGTTGATGCGAATGGCACTGACCGCCGGATCGAACGCCGCCTGGCGCACCAGCTCGGTGAAGTGGTGGAACTTGTGGTACGGGTAGTAGAGCAGTATGTCCTGCCTGGTGATGGCGTCGAAGGCGTTGACGAAACCGTCGAAGTCGCGGCACTCCAGGGCCGGCAGCTTGGGGTTTTCCAGATAGTCCCGCCCCACGTTGGGGAAGCCGATGAAATCCTTGAAGTTGTGATAGCGCCCGCCGGGCATGATGGCGTCGTAGGAGCTGATCTGCAGCTTGAGCTTCAGGAAGCTTATCATGGCGGCCGGCATCTCACGCTCGTAGACGAAGCGTACCGGCATGGCGGTGAGGCGCTGCTTCAGGCCATCACTCATCTTGTCCACCAGGCTCAAGTCCAGCTGATCCGAGAGGTCATACTCGGCGTCGCGGGTCAGCTTGACCGCATAGGCGGCAATCTCGTCGTAATCGAAGAAGCCCTTGAATATCTCGTCGAGACAGAAGCGGATGACGTTGTCCAGGATGATGATCTGCTTCTTGCGCCGGGTGCCCTCCGGCGGCAGCTGGAAGAAGCGGGGCAGATCGTCGGTGGGTACCTCCACCAGGGCGTACTGGATCACCTGGCCATTCTTCTTCATCTCGATGGCCAGATAGGTGTACTCGTCTTTCAGGAACTTGACCGGGTTGACCTCCTTGTTGAGCAGGATCGGGATGATGTGGCGCAACACCTTCTCCCGGAAAAAGACACGCAGCCATTTCTGGATGTTCTCGGAGAGCTGGTTCTCGTTGACCAGGAAGATGTTGTGGCGGGCCAGGGCGATCAGCAGCTCCTTGTAGGTGTTGTCGAACGCCTCGCCAAGGGCCATCACCTTCTGCTGGATGGCCCGCAGCAACACCTTGGCTTCGTCATCGCCGCCGTGTACCTCGTTGATCAGGATGCGGCGCTTGACGTCAGATACCCGCACCTTGAAGAACTCGTCCTGGTTGGACGAGAAGATCCCGAGGAAGCGGACCCGCTCGATGAGGGGGACCGTCTTGTCCATCGCCTCTTGCAACACCCGTTCATTGAATGAGAGCCAGCTCAGCTCTTTCTCTTCATACAGCTTGTCGGTGCTCATCTTGTGCCTCTGTGTCGATCCGTTTTAGGGGCTGGTATGGCGTGAATATATGACAGTTCAATGACAAAAATATTACTCGCCAACCCCCTCGTCGATATCGACCACCAGATCGTCGGAGAGGGACTCCAGTGCACCGATCAGGGTCTCCATTTCGAGCTCGTCTGGCAGGGCGACCAGCGCGTGGGCATAGAAGAGCGGGGCGCCGGAATGGGGGGCCGGTTCACAGCCGGTGGTGAGATCGGCCACGTTGATGTTGAGCTGGCGCAAGATGCTGGCTACCTCGTGGACAATACCGGGGCGATCGTTGCCGGTGACCGTCATCATCATCTGGTTGACTGGCTCTGCCGAGGGGGTTCCTTCGGCGAAGCTGATGGTGAGACCAGGCAGCATGGCCAGCGCCTCGCACAGGCTGCGATAGTGCTCTTCGGGAACCGATACATGGAGGATGCCGGCAAACTGGCCTGCTAATTCACTCATGGCACTGCCCAGCCAGTTGCCCTGCTCGCGGCTGATGACGGCCGCCAGGCTTTCGACGATCCCGGGTTTGTCTGCACCGATCACGGTGACCACCAATTGCTTTTGCATCCTGCTCTCCTTGGAATGGTTTTTGGTCCGGCCGGGATGTCGTCGCGAGTGCAACGCCATCTCAACCGACCCTAGCATTGTGCCTGCTGTGGCAGGCCATATGAAGCCCCGTCCGCTGGCAAATGGACAAAAAGCGGGGCGTTTTGTTTATCCACCTCAATTGCCGGCTGCCTTGTGCCACGACGGCTGTGGTAGAGTGAGCGCCCTGTCGTGTCGTGAACTGGATCGCGTTTTCATGAATATCCTCATCCTTTCGGGTTTGCTGTTGCTGGCGCTGCTCGTGCTGGCGATCGTCTGGCGTCGGGGTCGGCGCCCGCAGCGTCTGCCCTATGAGCTGCAGGAGACCCTGCTAAACCCCGCCGAACGGGCCTTTCTCACCGTGTTGGAACAGGCGGCAGGGGAACAGGCCAGGGTCTTTGCCAAGGTGCCGGTGGCCGATGTGCTGGCGCCACAGGCCGCTCTTGGCAAGGGCAAATGGCAGCAGTACGCGGGCAAGATAGGGGGCAAGCATTTTGATTACCTGCTGTGCCATCCCGCCGATCTCTCTTTTGTCTGCGCCATCGAGCTCGATGAAAGCGGCCCCCGCCACCAGAAGCGCAAGGTGCGTGACAGCTTCCTGAAGGCGGCCTGTGATGGCGCCGGTTTTCCCCTGCTGCAGATCCCCGCAGGCAGCCACTATCTGGTGGAAGATCTGCGCGAGCAGCTTCAGCCGCTGTTGACCAAGAGGCGTGAACCGCAGGCCGATGAGCTGCTGCCCGGGGAGCGGCGAGAACCTACCTTCAACCCGTTGTTGCTCGATGGGGTCGATGTGGAAGGCAAAGAGCACAAGCGGGCTGCCCCCCTGGCCGGGCTGTCGTCAACCGAACCCGAGTTGGCTGTCACCAGGACAACCGTCGTGTCCGAGCCAGCAGAAGAGGAGCTGGCCGCTCTGCTGTTCGACGATCCGGAGGATGATGAGGAGCAAGACGCCCCCCACTGTCCTCGCTGCGATGCCCCGCTGGTGGAGCGGGAAGCCAAAAAAGGCCCTCATGCCGGCCGGCTATTTCTCGCCTGCAGTCGTTTTCCCGAGTGCCGTTACGTAGCTCCTCACCATTCCCGTCACTGAGCTTGTCGGGAGTGCCGACATGGCCCGCCTGGCGGGCCGTTTTCCCCGTTTCTGCTTGCGCAAAAAAATCGTTGGCAAAATTTATCTTCTCCCCTCTTTGTGTCGATACACTTACCCTGACTACGACAATTTTTGACAATGTGTCGGATTTTTGGCACTTTGTGTGCCGCAAAGGAACCGTCAACGAGCGTTTTATAATCAAATAAAACAATAAGTTAGCTATGTAATCGCGAGAGGTGGATATGGTGGAGATGGGCGTGTTGATTGTTGATGCCGATGAAGCACGGCGTCAGCAATTGGAAACAGTGCTCTCGTTCATGGGGATCCCGTGGCAGGATGTGGCCGAAGGGGACCTCGACGTTGCCATCGAATCCGCCGGCCCGCTGCAGGGGGTATTGGTGGGTGAGCTGACGGAGCGCCCCTTGCCCGAGCTGCTGGCGGCCTTCCCCCGCACGCCGTTTCTCTCCCTGATCGATGCCGATCTCGACAACAGCAATTTCATCGGTGTGGCGCAGGCCCCCATCACTTACGAATCCCTCACTCGCCATCTGCATTTCTGTCAGGCGTTTGTCTCCCTGCATCCTCGCCAGCAGACCCACGACAAGGGTCAGGCTCTGCTGCGCCTGCTGGTGGGCAAGGGCAAGGGGATCCAGGAGGTGCGCCGCCTCATCGGTCAGGTGGCCGAGACCGATGCCAACGTGCTGATCCTGGGGGAATCCGGGACCGGTAAAGAGGTGGTGGCGAGGGCCATCCACGAACTATCAACCCGCAGTGCCGGTCCCTTCGTGCCCATCAACTGTGGCGCCATTCCCGCCGAACTGCTTGAAAGTGAGCTGTTTGGCCACGAGAAAGGGGCCTTCACCGGTGCCATCGCCGCTCGCCGTGGTCGCTTCGAGCTGGCTCAGGGGGGCACCCTGTTTCTTGACGAGATCGGCGACATGCCGATGCCGATGCAGGTCAAGCTGCTGCGAGTATTGCAGGAGCGGATGTTCGACAGGGTCGGCGGCGGCAAGCCCATCCAGGCCGATGTGCGTGTCATCGCCGCGACTCACCGGGATCTGGAGGCGATGATCCGCACCCAGGATTTTCGCGAGGATCTCTATTACCGCCTCAACGTCTTCCCCATCGAGACGCCGCCGCTGCGGGATCGCTGTGATGACATTCCCCTGCTGTTGCAGGAGCTGCTCAACCGCCATGCGGAGCAACACCAGGGCTTCATTCGCCTGACCCAGCGCGCCATGGAGTCCCTGATGCAGTACCCCTGGCCCGGCAATGTGCGCGAGCTCTCCAACCTGCTGGAGCGGCTGCTCATCCTCTATCCGCACCAGATCGTCGATGTGGCGGATTTGCCGAGCCGTTACCGCCTGCTGCCCTGCGAGCCACGGGACGAGCGGCTGACCGAGATGGACGAGCGCGATGCGCTGGCCGCCGTATTCCAGGATCCGCCGGAGCTGGATCACGCCTTCAGCTCGGCCCGCTCCATGCAATTGCCGGAGGAGGGAGTCAATCTCAAGGAGATGCTGGCCGACCTCGAGGTGGAGCTGATCCGCCAGGCCCTGGAGTCCCAGGAGGGGGTGGTGGCTCGCGCCGCCGACCTGCTCGGCATGCGTCGTACTACCCTAGTTGAGAAGATGAAAAAGTACGGGATGAGCAAGGAGGGCTAAGGGTCAATGCCTTGACGCCTGTCTTTAATTCTTTGTTTTAATTGATTTAATTTTGTGGCATGAAAATTGAATGAACTGACCAAATTGCCAGTTTGAGGTCAGCTTTATGACAATCTTGCAGCAGGACATGCCACTCCAGTCCCACGAAGTGAGCCAGCTCTACGCCATCTTCACGGCACTCCCCACCGGGGTGTTGCTGCTCGATGGCGCCGGGGTGATCACCCGGGCCAATCCGGCCGCGCTCTCCCTGCTGGGGGAGCCACTGGAAGGGGAACTCTGGCGTCAGGTCATCGCTCGCTGCTTCGAGCCCCGGGAAGATGACGGCCACGAGATCTCCCTGCGTGATGGTCGCCGGGTCCAGCTCTCGACCCAGCCCCTGCCGGATCAACCCGGCCAGCTGGTGTTCATCAACGATCTCACCGAGACCCGCAAGCTGCAGGATCGCGTCAACCACATGAAGCGGTTGTCGGCCCTTGGCAACATGGCAGCCTCACTGGCCCACCAGATCCGCACGCCACTCTCTGCCGCCATGCTCTATGGCGCCAACCTGGCCAACCGTACCCTCAAGCCCGAATCCCGCAGCCAGTTTCAGCAAAAGCTGATGGACAGGCTCAAGGATCTGGAAAAGCAGATCAACGACATCCTGCTGTTTGCCCGCAACGGCGACAATCAGGTGGTCACCCCCATCTCGGTGCAGGGGTTGATGGCCGAGGTGCAGGCGGGGGCCGAGGCCTTCTGCCTGCAGCAAGGATGCGAGCTGCACATACAGGCGCCGGAGCCCGATCTCTGCCTGCTGGCCAACAGTAACGCGCTGTCGGGAGCCATCAACAACCTGATCGCCAACGCCCAGCAGGCGGGGGCCGATTCGCTCCTGGTGAGTGCGGTGCGCAGCGGCACCCGGGTGGAGATGCGCGTCATCGACAATGGCAAGGGGATCCCGAGCCATCAGCTCGGCCAGGTGTTCGAACCTTTCTTTACCACCCGCTCCCAGGGCACAGGCCTTGGGCTGGCGGTGGTGCAATCCGTCGTACGTGCCCACCAGGGGGAGGTCAGCGTGGCCTCCGTGCCTGGTGAAGGCACCTGTTTTACTCTGTCGTTCCCCCTGCATCAGCAGTCGGTGCAGCTTGGAGGTGTAGCATGACACAGGCCAGGATCCTGGTAGTTGAAGATGACAATGGCCTGCGCGAGGCGCTGGTGGATACCCTGCTGCTCGGCGGCTACGAGTGCCGTGAGGTGGACAGCGGCGAGCGGGCCCTGCTTGCCCTCTCGCGCCAGAACTTTGACATGGTGATCTCCGATATCCAGATGGGGGGCATGGATGGCCTGACCCTGCTGGCCACCATTCGCCAGCAATATCCGCAGTTGCCGGTGCTCCTGATGACCGCCTACGCCAACATCGACGGCGCGGTGCGCGCCATGCGCGAGGGGGCCATCGACTACCTGGCCAAGCCCTTTTCGCCCGAGGTGCTGCTCAATCAGGTCAGCCGTTACGTGCCGGCCCAGAAGGTGGAAAAACGCGCCGTGGTGTACGGGGATCCCAAGACCGCCGAGCTGTTCCAGCTGGCGACCCGAGTGGCCAGAAGCGAGGCGACCGTGATGGTGACCGGTCCGAGCGGCACCGGCAAGGAGGTGCTGGCCCGCTACATTCACGACAACTCCAGCCGCGCTGAGCAACCCTTCATCGCCATCAACTGTGCCGCCATTCCGGAAAACATGCTGGAGGCGACCCTGTTCGGTTACGAGAAGGGGGCCTTCACCGGCGCGGTGCAGGGGTGCCCGGGCAAGTTCGAGCAGGCTCAGGGAGGCACTTTGCTCCTTGACGAGATCACCGAGATGGATCTTGGGCTGCAGGCCAAGCTGCTGCGGGTACTGCAGGAGAAAGAGGTGGAGCGGCTCGGCAGTCGCAAGATGATCCCCCTCGATGTGCGGGTCATCGCCACCAGCAACCGGGATCTGAAAAAAGCGGTGCAGGACGGCCTGTTCCGTGAAGACCTTTACTACCGCCTCAACGTCTTCCCGCTGCGCTGGTTGTCCCTGTGCGAGCGCCCCGGCGACATACTACCGCTGGCGGAACACCTGCTGGCCTTGCATGCCAGCCAGCAGGGCTTGCCAACGCCACAGCTGGAGGCCGACGCACGCGAGTGTCTGTTGGCCCACCCCTGGCCCGGCAATGTGCGCGAGCTCGACAACGTGGTGCAGCGTGCCCTCATCCTGAGCCCGGACGGCGTCATCGGTGAAGCGCATCTCATCCTGGAAGAGGTGGACGAGCAGGAGATGGGCGCCATGCCCGATCGCAGTTATGGTGGGGATCGCCTCGGCAGCGAGCTCAAACAGCAGGAGCACCAGATCATTCTCGACACTCTGCAGGACTGCAACGGCAGTCGCAAGGAGGTGGCCGACCGGCTCGGCATTAGCCCGCGTACCCTGCGCTACAAGCTGGCGCAGATGCGGGAGGCGGGGATCGACCTGCCTGCCTGAATGTAAGGGCTGTCATGGTCTTGCCGGCCCAGCTCGATTATCATGGGGCCCTTGGCGCTTTGAGCCTGGGCCCTGTTTTTATTGGTAAAACAGGGGCTCGAGCCTTAATAAGGGACCCTTATGATCTCTCATCGAAAACTCGAAACCGTACTCAATCATCTGCTCGAACCGCACGCCATCAAGGATTACTGTCCCAATGGCCTGCAGGTGGAGGGGCGTGAGCGCATTCGCAAGGTGGTAACCGGCGTCACCGCCAGCCAGGCCTTGATCGATGCGGCGGTGGCCGCCAACGCCGATGCCATCCTAGTCCATCACGGCTACTTCTGGAGCGGCGAGCCGGCCCAGATCACCGGCATGAAGCAGCGCCGCATCAAGACCCTGTTGACCCACAACATCAATTTGTTTGCCTACCATCTGCCGCTGGACGTGCATCCCGAGGTGGGCAACAACGCCCAGTTGGCCCAGTTGCTGGGCATCAAGGTGCGCCGAGGGCTGGAGCCCTGGAACAGCAAGAGCGTCGCCATGGTGGGCAAGCTGGAAGAGCCCATGAGCGGAGCCGATTTTGCCAGGCTCATCGCCGAGCGCCTTGGCCGGGAGCCACTCCATTGCGGTGACAGCGGCCCCGAGCTTATTCGCTCCGTGGCCTGGTGCACCGGCGGTGGCCAGAGCTACATCAATCTGGCGGCGGAGCAGGACATTGATGCCTTCATCTCCGGCGAGGCGTCCGAGCAGACCATCCATACCGCCCGCGAGATGGGGATGCACTTCTACGCCGCCGGTCATCACGCCACCGAGCGTTACGGCATCAAGGCGCTGGGGGAGTGGCTGGCGACGGTGCACGGGCTGGATGTCACTTTTATCGATATCGACAATCCGGTGTAGGTTCGATTAGCCGCGTCGCGGCGTAATCGGACCTGACAGCAGCAATTGTGGTAGTCGATAGAAATGACAAGGGAGGCCAAAGCCTCCCTTGTTGCGTTTTACTGCTGCAGTTAGCGGTTACTCGCAGGCATGTCCCGCCGGGCCGAGCCGTGTGCCATCCAGGAAGGCGGCGCCCTCCTGCATCCGCAACCTGCCTTGACAGAACCACTGTACCACCAGCGGGTAGATGCTGTGCTCCTGGGCCTGTACCCTTGCTGCCACTTCATCAGCCTCATCCCCCTCAAAAATGGGGACGCGGGCCTGCAGGATCACCGGGCCGCCGTCGAGTTCTTCGGTGACGAAGTGGACGCTGGCGCCGTGCTCGTCGTCACCGGCGTCGATGGCGCGCTGGTGGGTATGCAGCCCCTGGTACTTGGGCAGCAGGGAGGGGTGGATGTTGACCATCCGCCCGGCAAAGTGGCGCACCAGGTCGGCACTCAGGATCCGCATAAACCCGGCCAGCACCACCAGATCGGGCTGATAGTCCGCCATCAGTGCCAGCAGGGCGGCGTCATACTCCGCCCGGTCGGCAAACTGTTGCTGGGCGAGGATGCTGGTGACCACACCAGCTTCCCTGGCGCGCACCAGGCCATAGGCATCGGCCTTGTTGCTGATGACGCCGACCACTTCCCCGGCAATCTTGCCAGCGGCGCAACTGTCGAGAATCGCCTGCAGGTTGCTGCCGCTGCCGGAGATAAGGACCAGGATCCGCATCATTGGATGATGACCTGCTCCTCGCCATCGGCCGCCTTGGCGATATGGCCGATGTGCCAGGCGTTCTCGCCTTCGGCCTTGAGCAGGGTCAGCGCTTTTTCAAGCTGATCTGCCGGCAGGGCGATGATCATGCCGACGCCGCAGTTGAAGGTGCGATACATCTCGTGACGGGTAACGTTGCCGGCCTCTTGCAGCCAGCTGAACACCGCCGGCCACTGCCAGCTCTGCTCGTCGATCACCGCCTTGGTGCTGGCCGGCAGGACGCGCGGGATGTTTTCCCAGAAGCCGCCACCGGTGATATGGGACAGGGCGTGGATCTCGCACTCCTTGATGAGCTTGAGCACCGGTTTCACGTAGATACGGGTCGGCTCCAGCAGGGCATTGGCCAGGGTGGTGTCACCCAGCGGCTGATGCACGTCGGCCTGGGAGACTTCCAGGATCTTGCGAATGAGGGAGAAGCCGTTGGAGTGGGGGCCGCTGGCGGCCAGGGCGATCAGGGCATCCCCTTCGCCGACCTTGCTGCCGTCGATGATTTCACTCTTCTCGACCACGCCGACGCAGAAACCGGCGATGTCATAGTCATCCCCCTCATACATGCCCGGCATCTCGGCAGTTTCGCCGCCCACCAGGGCGCAGCCGGACTGCTCGCAACCTTCACCGATGCCGGTGACCACGGCGGCGGCGGTGTCCACATCCAGCTTGCCGGTGGCATAGTAGTCGAGGAAGAAGAGGGGCTCGGCACCCTGCACGATGAGATCGTTGACGCACATGGCCACCAGATCGATGCCCACGGTGTCGTGTTTTTTCAGATCGATGGCCAGGCGCAGCTTGGTGCCCACCCCATCAGTGCCGGAGACCAGCACCGGCTCCTTGTAGCCCGCAGGGATTTGACACAAGGCCCCAAAGCCGCCAAGACCACCAAGGACTTCAGGACGACGAGTGCGTTTGGACACGCCCTTGATACGTTCAACCAGTGCATTGCCGGCATCGATATCCACGCCAGCATCCTTGTAGCTCAGTGAGGTTTTGTCTGTCACGAGTATTCCCCGTCATGTGAAGAAGTGGAGGGTAAAATTCGGGGCGTATTCTAGCAGTGCGGGGGAAAAACCAGAAAGGAAATCGTTTGCGCATTTTTGCGCGGAAAAACTCTACAAGCGGCGGCTTTTGTTGTATGATTCCGCGATTTTTTTGCGGCAGTTAGAGGAGATAATAATGAAAGTCGTTGAAGTCAAACATCCCCTGGTCAAACACAAGATCGGTCTGATGCGTGAAGGCGATATCAGCACCAAGCGTTTCCGTGAACTGGCCAAAGAAGTGGGCAGTTTGCTGACCTACGAAGCGACCTCTGACTTCGAAACGGAGAAGGTTACCATCGATGGCTGGAATGGGCCAGTAGAAGTTGACCAGATCAAGGGCAAGAAGGTCACAGTCGTGCCCATCCTGCGTGCCGGTCTTGGCATGATGGACGGAGTGCTGGAGCACATGCCGAGCGCTCGCGTCAGCGTGGTCGGCATCTATCGCGATGAAGAGACCCTGCAGCCGGTTCCCTACTTCGAGAAGATCGTCAGCAACATCGACGAGCGTCTGGCCCTGGTTATCGACCCCATGCTGGCCACCGGCGGCTCCATGATTGCCACCATCGACCTGCTGAAAAAGAAAGGCTGCCACTCCATCAAGGTGCTGGTGCTGGTTGCCGCCCCGGAAGGGATCAAGGCGCTGGAAGCCGCTCACCCGGACGTGGAGCTGTTCTGTGCCTCCATCGACAAGGGGCTGAACGAGAAGGGCTATATCGTCCCGGGTTTGGGCGATGCCGGTGACAAGATCTTCGGCACCAAGTAAGCCGATGCAATCAGCCGCCCCTGTTCGGGTGAGCGGCATTCCGAGCCGGCGTTCTGCCGGCTCTGTTGTTTCTGGCAGCCTTGCTGCATGGCGCGCCTTGCCGCTACCATAGCCACAGGCTCCCAGTTCGAGATGATATTCATGTTCAAACGCGCAATCACCGCTCTTTGTTGCGGTCTCTCCTTCATGGCCTCTGCCGCCCAGGTGACCGATCTCTATCAGGGCAAGGCGCCCACCAGCGGCGATATGACGGCGGCCCAGTCCCAGGCGTTGGGAGAAGTTCTGGTCAAGGTGACCGGCAAGCGGGACATCCTCAGCCAGCCTGCGGTAGCCAAGGCGTTGGCGGCTCCCGGCGACTATGTAAAAAGCTACGGCTATCAGGATCTGGATTCGGTCAAGTATCTGAAGGCCGAATTCAAGAGTGACAAGGTCAACCGACTGGTGGCCGACAGCCAGTATGCCCTGCTGGGCCCGGTTCGCCCTCAGGTGGCGATCTGGCTGGTAGTGGATCAGGGGGAGCGCCGCCTGCTTGCGGATCAATCCGCCGATGGCTGGGCCAAGGCCCTGCGTGAACAGGCCCAGACACTGGGGCTGCCAGTCAGTATTCCGCTGATGGATCTGGACGACAACATGGCGGTCAGTGCGACCGATGTGTGGGGACGCTTTGCCGATCCCATCCTCAAGGCGAGTCAGCGCTATGGCGCCGAGATGGTGGTGCTGGGCAAGCTGACGCCGGAAGGGGAGAAGTGGAACATCGACTGGGGTCTCTACGGACCCAAGGCCGGTGGTGAGGTGGCCGAGCTGACCCGGGGCAATGGTGCTGGCTCCCAGGCCGAGGTGGCACAGGGCTTTGCCGACACCCTGGCCGGCTGGTTGGTGAAAAACTATGGTGCCCGCGTCTCGGGGCCGGCCTCCAGCCAGAGTCTGGTGGTGAGCGGGCTCTCCGATGTGGACAGCATGATCGCCGTGCAGAAGATGCTGCAGGGGATGGCCAACGTGAGCAAGGTGGAGATTGGCAAACTGGAAGGGGACCAGGTCACCTTCAATTTCACCCTGCAGGGTGATCAGGCCGAGCTGGCCCGCATGCTTCAGCTCGAGAGCCGCCTGCATCGGGTTGACGATAATGGCAGCGCATTGCGTTACCAATGGTCGCAGCCCTGATTTTATAAGGCTTTTGTATACCGCCCGGCTTGTCCGGGCGGTTCTCTATCCGGCCCGGCGATGATACACTTGGTAGCAAATGTCACAGTCAAAGCCTAACGAGTGAAGCAACCGGCCCAACTGTCTTTAGCCGTACAACTACCGGACGATGAAACCTTCGTCAGTTTTTATCCCGGTAACAATGCTCATCTGATCACCGCCCTCAAAAATGCGGCCATTGGTCAGGGGGCACCTTTCCTCTATTTCTGGGGAGCCAAGGGGTCGGGGCGTTCCCACCTGCTCCATGCGACCTGTGCCGAGGTCAACGCCCGCGACGCAGCCGCTGCTTATCTCTCCCTCGATCAGTTCGAACAGCTGGATCCCAGCATGCTGGATGCTCTCGAGAGCCTGCCGCTGGTCTGTCTCGACAGCCTGGAAGCCATCGCCGGCAATGCCCTGTGGGAGCGCGCCCTGTTCGATTTTTACAATCGTTGGAAGGAGAAGGGTGAGGGGACCCTCATCGTGACCGGCTGCAGTGCGCCGCGCAAACTGGGGCTGCAACTGCCGGATCTCGCCTCCCGCCTCGACTGGGGGGTGAGTTTCCATCTCGATGAGCTGGATGACGAAGGCAAGCTCAGTGCCCTGCAGTTGCGTGCCGAGCTGCGGGGCTTCAAACTGCCCATCGACGTGGGCCGCTTCCTGCTAAACCGCCTCTCCCGCGACATGCGCACCCTGCTCACCACCCTCAATCAGCTCGACAACGCCTCTTTTCGCGCCAAGCGCAAGCTGACTATCCCCTTCGTCAAAGAGATCCTCGAGCTCTGATCCCCCTGTCACATCTGGCGACTCTCTTTGGTGTGCGCCTGTCAGCGGACAAAAAGAAACCCCGGCATCAGGCCGGGGTTTTTGATTGCTGCCGTCAGATGATCAGTGGAACTGGTCTTCTTCGGTGGAACCCGTTAAAGCGGTCACCGAGGATTGGCCACCCTGGATGACGGTGGTCACCTTGTCAAAGTAACCGGTACCCACTTCCTGCTGGTGCGCTACGAAGGTGTAGCCACGCTCGGCGGCGGCAAACTCGGGCTGCTGCACCATCTCGACATAGTGCTTCATCCCTTCGCCACGGGCGTACTGGTAGGCCAGCTCGTACATGTGGAACCACATGTTGTGGATCCCTGCCAGGGTGATGAACTGGTACTTGTAACCCATGTCGGAGAGCTCCTGCTGGAAGCGGGCGATGGTGGCATCGTCCAGGTTCTTCTTCCAGTTGAAGCTCGGTGAGCAGTTGTAGGCCAGGATGCGATCCGGGAACTGGGCCTTTATCGCTTCGGCAAACTTGCGCGCCTCGTCCAGATCAGGCTTGGCGGTTTCGCACCACACCATGTCGGCGTAGGGGGCGTAGGCCAGACCGCGGGCAATCGCCTGATCGATGCCGGCACGCACTTTGTAGAAGCCTTCGGCGGTACGCTCACCGGTCAGGAAGTCGGCATCGTAAGGATCTGCATCTGTGGTCAGCAGGTCGGCCGCGTTGGCGTCGGTACGAGCGATCACCAGGGTGGTGGTGCCGCAGACGTCGGCTGCCAAACGGGCTGCCACCAGTTTCTGCACTGCTTCCTGGGTCGGGACCAGCACCTTGCCGCCCATGTGGCCGCATTTTTTCACGGAAGCCAGCTGATCTTCGAAGTGGACGCCGGCGGCGCCAGCCTCGATCATTCCCTTCATCAGTTCGAAGGCATTCAGCACGCCACCAAAACCGGCTTCGGCATCTGCCACTATGGGCAGGAAGTAGTCGATAAAGCCCTCATCCTGCGGCCCTACCTTGTTGGCCCACTGGATCTGGTCGGCACGGGCGAAGGAGTTGTTGATGCGCTCCACCACCGACGGCACCGAGTTGGCCGGATAGAGGGACTGATCCGGATACATGGTGGAGGAGAGGTTGTTGTCCGCTGCGACCTGCCAGCCGGAGAGGTAGATAGCCTCGATGCCGGCTTTGGCCTGCTGCACCGCCTGGCCGCCGGTCAGGGCGCCGAGGCAGTTCACGTAACCTTTTTTGGCCTCGCCGTGGATCAGTTCCCACAGTTTGTCGGCGCCGCGTTGGGCCAGGGTGTGCTGCGGCTGCAAGCTGCCGCGCAGGTTCACCACGTCCTCGGCGCTGTAGCCGCGCTTGATCCCTTTCCAGCGGGGGTTTTGGGCCCAGTCTTTCTCGATAGCCTGGATCTGTTGCTCACGGGTCAGTGCCATATCAGTTCCCTCTTTCATTGATTTCACGTTTCCATTGACTTGTTATTGGCGAGCCCCTCCGGGGCCCGTGATTCAGAGCCGCTCGTAACCGGGCAGCGTCAGAAAATCGATCAGGGTATCAGCGCAGGTGATCTGCTCCATCAGCTCGCTCGCCTCGGCAAAGCGACCAGCCTGCCAGCGGGCCTCACCCACTTCGCGTTTGATCACCTCCTGCTCTTCGGCCAGCATCTGGCGGAACAGATCCTTGGTCACCACCTGGCCGTTGGAGAGGTTCTTGCCGTGGCGGATCCATTGCCAGATGGAGGTACGGGAGATCTCGGCGGTGGCGGCATCTTCCATCAAGCCGTAGATGGGCACGCAGCCGTTACCGTTGATCCAGGCCTCCAGATACTGCAGGGCAACCCGGATGTTGGTGCGCATGCCTGCCTCGGTACGCTCGCCCTCGCAGGGGGCCAGCAGGTCGGCGGCAGTAATGGGGGCATCCTCTTCACGCAGCACGCCGATCTGGTTCTGTGCACCGGCCGGAATGGCGGTGTTGAACACCTCCATGGCGGTGTCGGCCAGGCCCGGGTGGGCCACCCAGGTACCGTCGTGACCGTTGTCGGCTTCACGCTGTTTGTCGGCATGTACCTTGGCGAAGACCTGCTCGTTGACGGCGGCATCCTTGGCCGGAATGAAGGCGGCCATGCCCCCCATCGCCAGCGCGCCGCGCTTGTGACAGGTCTTGATCAGCAGACGCGAGTAGGCGGAGAGGAACGGTTTGTCCATGGTCACCACCTGGCGGTCCGGCAGGACGCGATCAGGGTGGTTCTTCAGGGTCTTGATATAGCTGAAGATGTAGTCCCAGCGGCCGCAGTTGAGGGCCACGATGTGATCCTTCATCTGATAGAGCAGCTCGTCCATCTCGAACACCGCCGGCAGGGTTTCGATCAGCACGGTGGCCTTGATGGTGCCGCGGGGCAGGCCGAACTTGTCTTCGGTCCAGGCGAACACCTCGCTCCACCAGCGCCCTTCCAGGTGGCTCTGCAACTTGGGCACGTAGAAGTAGGGACCGGACCCTTTAGCCAGCAGCGCCTGATAGTTGTGCAGGAAATAGAGGGCGAAGTCGAACAGGCCACCAGGGATGGGAGCTCCATCGAAGGTGACATGTTTTTCCGGCAGGTGCAGACCGCGCACCCGGCAGATGAGCACGGCCGGATCGGCATTGAGGGTATAGGCCTTGCCCTCGGGGCTGGTATAGGCAATGGTGCCGTTCACCGCATCGCGCAGGTTGATTTGACCCTCGATCACCTTGTTCCAGGCCGGCGCCAGGGAGTCTTCGAAGTCAGCCATGAAGACCTTGACGTTGGCGTTGAGGGCGTTGATCACCATCTTGCGCTCGACCGGGCCGGTGATCTCCACGCGGCGATCCTGCAGGTCGGCAGGGATACCACGAATGGTCCAGTTACCCTCGCGGATGTGGGCAGTCTCCGGCAGGAAGTCCGGCAGCTCACCGCCATCGATGCGAGCCTGACGGGCCACACGTTGTTTCAGCAATTCGTCCCGCTGGGGGGCAAAACGTTCCACCAGTTCGGATACCAGGGCCACTGCGTCCGGCGTCAGGATTTGCGCGTAATCGGGAAGCATGGCGCCCTGGATGCGAAGGCGTGCGCTGCAGTGGGTCTGGGCTGGTGCCGACATAAGATTCACTCCTTTGAGAATTACATTTTGAACTTATTAACTACGACTAAAGTCGATCCCTGTTCCTGTAATCTTCCCGTAACAACGGGATAACACGTTTCATACGGTGCGAAATATTGCCGATTTCGTCAACAACTTTTTTTAAACACTCGTTTTTGGGTGGTGTTTAACTTTATGTTTTTTAATGATTTATGTGGTTGGTATAAAAGCTCTACGCAGATGGTTATGCTTCTGCTTTTCATCGCAGGGTGATGGGTAATTCGGTCTGGTGAAAACAGGTATCTCATGTAATTTATTACGTAATAAAATTACAAATGCAAAAACAAATCCCGACCTTACTCCAAGCTTTTGAAAAACAGTTGTATTAATTTAGTTTGAAAGCCTCTATGCAGCCTCAGGCCTTTCTGGCTATTGCTAATGAACGTCTGTTTTAAACTAAATGACCATTAATGGGTATGAATGGCGCAGGTTGCCATCCTGGTGAAAAGTGAAGGGCAATAACGTAGGTTTGTATCAGGTGATGAGAAAAATGTCAGGAGAGCAGGGGGGCGACATATTGGTGGATAATCCTGCGATTGTCTACCGATGCAGTGATTTGTCGTTTTTTGTGTGCACGCTCTCAAATCGGGGAAAAAAAGGCCATAAAGGCCTGTCGTGAAGTGCATGGCGATGTCCCCGGAAGGGATTAGTACTCCTCTTCCGGCTCTGCCAGATCGATCACATCCAGTTGAATGACCTGCACATCTTCATGTGCAGTGGGGCAGGTGGTGTCTTGGGGGACGGTAAAAAGCGCGATGGTGGGGCTGGTCTCTGTGGTCTGTTTCATGCTTGGTCCTTGGTTGAACGCAAGCCGGTGTGTGATCCCTTCACCGATTTTCCACCTCCTTGTCTCGCTACCGGCGGAAAGTCGCGCATATTAATGAGTTCACATGAAAGATTCAAGCGGTTCTGTATGTTTTTTGTTCCTGCGAAGTGGGGATGGCTGGCGATAGAAAATGCGGGCAAAAAAATAGCCCAGTCGTTTGACTGGGCTATTTCGGGGAATGATGGTCGGCGTGAGAGGATTTGAACCTCCGACCCCTGACACCCCATGACAGTGCGCTACCTGGCTGCGCTACACGCCGACAAGGTCAGTCTGAGCTGACGGGGAGGAAGTCTAATGTTCTGGCGCTATGGGTGCAACTCCTTTTTTATCATAGAGATGCCGACTGCTTCTTTCTTGTGCAACCAAGATGCAACTTGGGCCTTGTGGCCGGATTTGGCATAATCGCCGCCCCGTCATGGCCGTCTACTGTGAAAGGTATCGCGAGCCGGGGCAGAGATATAGCTATCAATCAAGAGAGGCATGGGTGGAATCATCAGCAATCGCCGCAGTGCAAACACAGGCAGAGCTGGCACAGGCAGAGCAGGACGAACACTGGATGCGTCATGCCATGGCATTGGCGGCCAGAGCCGAAGGGATCGGCGAGATCCCGGTCGGGGCCGTGCTGGTGCTGGGTAATGAGGTGGTCGGGGAGGGCTGGAACCGCTCCATCAGCGAACACGATGCCTGCGCTCATGCCGAAGTGATGGCCATCCGCGCCGCCGGACAGCGCCTTGAGAACTACCGCCTGCTGGATACCACCCTCTATGTGACCCTGGAGCCTTGCTGCATGTGCGCCGGCGCCCTCATTCATAGCCGGGTCAAGCGGGTGGTGTACGGAGCGCGGGATCTGAAGACGGGAGCGGCTGGCTCTGTGTTCGAGATCCTGCAGGACCCGCGTCATAACCACAGGGTGGAATTGACAGGGGAGGTGCTGGCAGAGGCCTGCTCGGCTCAGTTGTCGGCCTTTTTCAAGCGCCGCCGCGCCGAGAAGAAAGCCGCCAAGCAGGCATTGCAACAATCCATCGGCTCATCCAGCTGACCCGCAGGGGGAGGTTGCCTCCAGCCTCCCACGCGACGCTTGTCAATTATGCCTTTTCAAACAGCCTGTTAGCCTTGCCAACGTGGGCAAAATCTTACCCATCTTCGATGCTGTAAAATCCCTTCATACTGCCGCTGTAAAAGCGGTTTCCATGTAACAAAACTGTCATGCAACCGCCATATAATGCCGCCAAGCCTAGCTCACATTGAGGTCTTGCATGTCATCGGAATCGATAAACTTAGGTATGGCGGGCAGCAGAAAGCGCCGTATCAAGGATAAGTTGGCCAAATACGGGGTCACCACGGGGGGAGCCTTGGTACTGGTGGCCCTGCTGCTTATTTTCTTCTATCTGCTCTACGTGGTGAAGCCCATCTTCAATGGCGCTTCCATGGAGCAGACCGCCTCATTTTCGCTGCCCGTAGAGGGCAAGACCGCCTGGCTTGGCGTCGAAGAGCAGAACGAGATAGGTTACCGCTTCAGCGACAAGGGGCAGGTCGACTTCTTCGCCCTCCAGGCTGAGGGAGAGGTCAAGGTTGGCCAGATACTGGGCCAGGATCGGGTCTCTGGAGAGGTCACGACCGTGGCCGCCCCGGCGCCGGGCCAGAAGTTCATTGCCTATGGCTTTGCCGATGGTAAGGCCCAGGTGGTGCAGCCCTACTTCAAGGTCTCCTATCCCAAGGACGTGCGCGTCATCGAGCCCAGCCTGCAATATCCGTTTGGCAAGGAACCCATGGTGATCGATCCCGAGGGCAAGGCGCTCTCGCGCATGGTGTTCGAGGCCACCAAGGACAAGATGGCTGCTGCTGCCGTGACCGAAGATGGCCGCGGCGTGCTGATGGTGATGAGCGGGGAGGAGAACTTCCTCTCCGGCGAGGTGGAGTGGACCACCCAGAACTACAGCATTCCGTCCCTGCCGCGCCATGTGGATCAGATGTTGCTGACTCCCAACCTGCGCATTCTGTTCGTGCGCGAGGGCAACCGTCTCTCCGTCTATGACATCCACCACCTGAGCGAGATCTCCCTGCGCGATGTCATGGAGGTCAATGCCCCCAATGCCAACGTGACCCGAATTGATCTGCTCTCCGGCGCATCTTCCCTGCTGGTGGGCAACGACAACGGCGTCATCTCCCAATGGTTTGAAGTGGCCAAAGATGGCAAACGTGAATTCACCCAGATCCGTGATTTCAAGAGTGACGGCGCCGTCGACCTGCTGACGCCGGAACATTTTCGCAAGGGCTTCATCAGTGCCGACAAGAAAGGCGACATCAACTTCTTCCACGCTACCGGCGAGAGCAAGCTGCTGAGCGAAAAGGTGGAAGGGGGCGAGCTCTCTGCCCTGGCCATTTCGCCGCGTCACAATCTGTTGCTGATGCAGCAGGGCGAGACTCTCAAGCTGTTTGCCGTCGAGAACGATCACCCCGAGGTAACCTGGTCCGCCCTGTGGCAACAGGTGTGGTATGAAGGCTACCCCGAGCCCCAGTATGTGTGGCAGTCCACCTCCGCCAGCAACGACTTCGAAGCCAAGCTGAGCCTGGTGCCGCTGGTGTTCGGTACCCTCAAGGCCTCCTTCTATGCCATGGTGTTTGCGGTGCCGCTCGGCGTCGCCGGCGCCATCTACACCGCCTACTTCATGTCGGCGGGGCTGCGCAAATACGTCAAGCCGACGGTCGAGATCATGGCGGCCCTGCCGACCGTTATCCTGGGCTTTCTGGCGGGTCTCTGGCTCGCGCCCATCATAGAAGGGGCCCTGCCCGGCGTGGTGCTGCTGCTGATCCTGCTGCCGATGGGGATGCTGCTGACCGCCTTGATCTGGAATTACCTGCCGGAGCGCGGCAAGGCCTGGTTGCCGGAGGGGTGGCACGCCATCCTGCTGATCCCTGTGCTGCTTGTCATCGGCTGGGGGGCCTTCGCGGTGAGCCCGCTCATCGAGAACGCCTTCATGCACGGCGATTCCCGGATCTGGCTGACCCATGACATGGGTATCAAGTTTGACCAGCGCAACTCCCTGGTGGTCGGTATCGCCATGGGCTTTGCGGTCATCCCCACCATCTTCTCCATCGCCGAAGACGCCGTCTTCTCGGTGCCCAAGCACCTGACCCAGGGCTCACTGGCCCTCGGTGCCACGCCGTGGCAGACCCTGAGCCGGGTGGTGATCCTGACCGCGAGCCCGGGCATCTTCTCGGCGGTGATGATGGGCCTTGGACGCGCCGTGGGCGAGACCATGATAGTGCTGATGGCCACCGGCAATACTCCCATCATGGACTTCTCCATGTTCCAGGGGCTGCGCACCCTGGCCGCCAACATCGCGGTGGAGATGCCGGAGTCGGAAGTGGGCAGCTCCCACTATCGGGTGCTGTTCCTCGCGGCCTTCGTCCTGTTCGTGTTCACCTTCTTGTTCAACACCCTGGCCGAGTTCATCCGTCAGCGGTTGCGTGAAAAATACAGCTCTCTGTAAGGACCAAGGAATGACAATGGGTAAGTGGTTTAAATCAGGGGCCCCCTGGATCTGGATGACCGGCGGCGCCGTCAGCCTGAGTCTGGTCGCGGTACTGGGTCTGTTGCTGCTCATCGGCTGGCGCGGTCTGGTCTACTTCTGGCCTCACCCCATCTATGAGTGGCAGTTGGAAGACGCCAATGGCAACAAGAGCGTGCTGATCGGCGAGATCAACGATCGCGAGCTGGTGCCGGTGGAGCGGCTGCGGGCCGCCGGCCTGCCGCTGGAAGGAGAAGAGCGCGAGCTGCTGACCCGCTATCTGGTCAAGACCGGCAACCGCGAGTTCGTCGACCTCGATTTTCGCTGGGTGCTGGAGACCGACATCAAGTCCCAGACCCAACCTGCCGAACTCGCCATGGTGGAGCGCGCCACCAACGGCAACTTCTACGGCTACATCGTCGGGGTGAAGGAGGATGGCCGCGAGCTGACTGCGGATCTGCACCCGGCCCTGCAGCGTGTGCTGGCCCGTGCCAACGGGCTTTCTGAACAGGCCAATGACCTGCAAAAAGGGGACATCGGCAGCATCAACTATCAGCTGGAGCGGCTGCGCCTCAAAGAGCGCAAGGCCGAGCTGGACGACAAGCTGACCGATCAGCTTAAAGCCCAGCTGGCGAGTGAGCGCCAGGCCCTGAACGATCGCTATCAGGTGCTGGAGAAGGAGCTCTTCTCCCTGCGTGCCCAGGCGGACAGAGACAGCATCACGGTCAAGGACATGCGTGGCGAGCTGGTGACCATGCCCATGTCCAAGGTGCTGGACGTGGTGTGGCCCAACGACATGAGTCTGCTCGCCAAGACCGGTTACTGGTTCCATCAAATCGGCAAGTTCATCTCCGACGATCCCCGTGAGGCGAACACCGAGGGCGGCGTCTTCCCGGCCATCTTCGGCACCGTCTTCATGGTGTTCCTGATGGCGATCATCGTGACTCCGCTCGGCGTGGTGGCGGCGGTCTACCTGCACGAGTATGCGGGCAAGAACAGCCTGACCAAGATCATCCGCATCGCGGTGATCAACCTGGCGGGCGTGCCCTCCATCGTTTACGGCGTGTTTGGTTTGGGCTTCTTCGTCTATACCCTGGGCGGCTCCATCGATGCGCTCTTCTATCCGGAAGCGCTGCCGAGCCCGACCTTCGGCTCTCCCGGCGTCATCTGGTCGGCACTGACCCTGGCCATCCTGACCCTGCCGGTGGTGATCGTCTCCACTGAAGAGGGGCTGGCCCGGATCCCCAGCACCATTCGCCAAGGCTCTCTGGCGCTGGGGGCCACCCAGGCCGAGACTCTGTGGCGCATCGTGCTGCCGATGGCAAGTCCGGCCATCATGACCGGTCTCATCCTGGCGATTGCCCGTGCAGCCGGTGAAGTGGCCCCCCTGATGCTGGTGGGGGTGGTGAAACTGGCGCCGACCCTGCCGATGGATGGCAACTTCCCGTACCTGCATGTGGAGCGCAAGTTCATGCACCTGGGCTTCCACATCTACGACGTCGGCTTCCAGAGTCCCAACGTCGAGGCGGCGCGACCGCTGGTGTATGCCACCTCGTTCCTGCTGGTGACGGTGATCGTCGGCCTCAACCTGACGGCCATCGGTATTCGCAACCACTTGCGGGAGAAGTTCCGTTCTTTGGAGCATTGATGATGAACCTGACGGACATCACAGGCATTCGCAACCACCTGCATGAGAAATTCCGGTCGCTGGAACATTAATCCGGCCACCCAGAACAGACCTGGCGGTCGATGGCACTCTGACAAAAGAGGCCGTGGTCGCCACCCGAGGATCCCGGTCGCTGGCACAACGGATGCCAGCCACCCCAGAGCGTTTTTGAGGTAACAGATGATCAACGTAACGACACCGTCGAGCCAGCACACCACGCTGGATCTGCTCAACCTGAGTCCGGCCCAGACAGCGCTGGAAGTGAAGGATCTCAACCTGTACTACGGCAGCAAGCAGGCGCTGTTCAACGTCAACATGAAGATACCGAAAGGGCAGGTGACCGCCTTCATCGGCCCGTCCGGCTGCGGCAAGTCTACCCTGCTGCGCTGCATCAACCGGATGAACGATCTGGTCGAAAGCTGCCGCATTGATGGCGAGATCCAGCTGCACGGTCACAACATCTACGACAAGAACGTCGATGTCTCCGCCCTGCGCCGTCAGGTAGGCATGGTGTTCCAGCGTCCGAACCCCTTCCCCAAGTCCATCTACGAGAACGTGGTCTACGGCCTGCGCCTGCAGGGCATCAACGATCGCCGTACCCTGGATGACGCGGCCGAGCGTTCCCTGCGCGGCGCGGCCCTGTGGGAGGAGGTGAAGGATCGTCTGCATGACAACGCGTTCGGCCTCTCCGGTGGTCAGCAGCAGCGTCTGGTGATTGCCCGGGCCATCGCGATTGAGCCGGAAGTACTGCTGCTCGATGAACCCACCTCGGCACTCGACCCCATATCCACCCTCACCATCGAGGAGCTGATCAACGAGCTCAAGAGCCAGTTCACCGTGGTGATCGTCACCCACAACATGCAGCAGGCGGCGCGGGTGTCGGATCAGACCGCCTTTATGTACATGGGCGAGCTCATCGAGTACTCGGACACCAACACCATCTTCACCACCCCGGCCAAGAAGAAGACCGAAGACTACATCACCGGCCGTTACGGCTAAGGCCTGACCGGAGCCATGAGGATGAGCAAGATGAGCATCAACAAACAGATTACCGGTCAGTGCAACGGCTAGGGCATAATCGGATCAACAAGGATTATTTGTATGGACAATATGAACCTCAACAAACATATCTCCGGTCAGTTCAATGCCGAGCTGGAGGGAGTGCGCAACCAGGTGCTGGTGATGGGCGGCATGGTGGAGCAGCAGCTCACCGACGCCATCGCCGCCATCCACGATCAGGATCTGGAAGCGGCCCGCAAGATCGTCGCCAACGACCACAAGGTGAACGCGATGGAAGTGGCCATCGACGAGGAGTGCACCCGCATCATCGCCAAGCGTCAGCCCACCGCCTCCGACTTGCGGTTGGTGATGGCCATCATCAAGACCATCACGGATCTGGAGCGTATTGGCGATGTGGCGGACAAGATCGCCCGCATGCTGACCGACAACGCCAACAAGCCCCAGCCGCCGCTGGTGTCGCTCGAAAATATGGGTCGTCGTACCATCAAGATGCTGCACGATGTGCTCGACGCCTTCGCCCGCATGGATCTGGATGCGGCGCTGGCGGTTTACAAGGAAGACGACAAGGTGGATCGGGAGTACGAGTCCATCATTCGTGAACTGATGACCTACATGATGGAAGATCCCCGCACCATTCCCCAGGTGCTGAACGTGCTGTGGGCGGCGCGGGCTATCGAGCGGGTCGGCGATCGCTGCCAGCACATCTGCGAATACATCGTCTATTACGTCAAGGGCAAGGACGTGCGTCACACCAAGACGGACGATCTGGGCACTCTTTTGGGGAAAAGCTGACCCGATATGAATAAAAAGGCGCGAAAGCGCCTTTTTTTATTGCATCGAAGGACAGAGTAAGATAAAGCGCATCGCTGGTCGTTTTCTGATAGAATAGCCCCCTTGTGAGTCCCGGATGGACTCACGGTCCGGTCTCCCGGGCCCAGTTTGCCGTCTTGTGCTAAGGCGGCTGTTGCAATAGGTTAATCATGAGTTTTGCCGATAGTTTGTTCTTTCTGATGCTGCTGGTCGCCGGCAGCGTGTTCTTCTCCCTTTCCGAGATCTCTCTCGCCGCGTCCCGCAAGATCAAGTTGCAGGTGATGGCGGACGAAGGCAATCGCCAGGCCGAAAAGGTGCTGGCACTGCAGGCCCAGCCGGGCAACTTTTTCACCGTGGTGCAGATTGGTCTCAATACCGTCGCCATTCTGGGCGGTATTTTGGGGGAATCCTCACTCAACCCCGCCATCAAGGAGATCGTCTCCGGCTTCTATCAGGGCCCCTGGCTTGGCGAGATTAGCTCGGGCATCTCCTTCGTGTTTGTCACCGGCATGTTCATCCTGCTGGCTGACCTGATGCCCAAGCGTTTGGCCATGACCATGCCCGAGCGGATCGCCGTGGTGGTGGTGCGCCCCATGATGTTCTTCGTCGCCGTGCTGTTGCCACTGGTGTGGGTGTTCAACGGGCTGGCCAATACCCTGTTCCGCATGCTGCGCATCTCGACGGTGCGCCGTGACGAGATCACCTCTGACGACATCTATGCGGTGATGGATGCGGGCGCCGAGGCCGGCGTCATCCAGCGCGAGGAGCATCAGCTCATCGAGAACGTGTTCGAGCTGCAATCCCTGTGCGTGACCTCTGCCATGACCGCGCGAGAGAGCCTTATCTACTTCACCCTGCAAGAGGGGGAGGAGAGCATCAAGGCCAAGATCGCCGAGCATCCCCACAACAAGTTCCTGGTGTGTGACCACAACCTCGACAGCGTCAAGGGCTTCGTCGATTCCAAGGAGCTGCTGATCCGCGTCATCGGTGGCCAGAACATCGATCTCAACAGCGGCTCCCTGGTGCAGAGTGTCATCATTCTGCCCGACACCCTGAACCTCTACGAGGCGATGGAGTACTTCAAGAACCATCGTGGCGACTTCGCCGTAGTGATGAACGAGTATGCCCTGGTGGTGGGGATCGTCACCATGAACGATCTGATGAGCACCGTCATGGGTGAGTGGGCGACCCATGTGGTGGAGGAGCAGATTGTCCAGCGTGACGAGAAGTCCTGGCTGGTGGACGGGGTGACCCCCATCTCCGACGTGATGCGCGCTTTCGATATCGAAGAGTTTCCGGAAAACCAGAACTACGAGACCATCGCCGGTTTCATCATGTACATGCTGCGCAAGATCCCCAAGCGGACCGACTCGGTCAAATATGCCGGTTACAAGTTCGAGGTGGTGGACATCGACAGCTACAAGATTGACCAGCTGCTGGTCACTCGGCTGGATCCAGTGGCGGCAGCCGAGAAGCCCGCACAGGAATCGTAAAAGGATCGACACAAGGAGTCATGAAGATGCAGTCTCATTCCCGTGCGCTGGCCTGTGTGGCGCTCGCCCTGACACTGGGTGCCTGTAGCCAGAGCGCGCCGCAAAAGGCAGCTGTGGCCACCAGGCCCGCCGCCTCCAAGGCTGCCGTGGTGGTGCCACAGCGGGATCCCGATGCCGTGGTGCAAAGCGCCATGGCCGAGCCGAGCCCCATCTTTGATGAGGAGTATCACGGCCCGGATCAGGGCTCTCTGGAGTCGGTGACCGCCCTGTTTGCCCGCGGCTATATCGAGTCGGCCATGCGCGAGACCATGCTGGCGGCGGTGCACAACGACTATCCGCTGCTCGGCATGCGGGATGTGCGTCTGACCGATCCGGTCGCCAAGTTCCTCACCTCGGCCCAGGCCCGCACCACGGCCCACGACTACCTCTACGCCGGGGTGCAGCGTCGCCTGGGTCGCCCTCTCAGTCCTGCCCAGTGGGAGCAGATCTGGCAAGGGTTGCCCCAGCAGGGGCGGGTCTCCGACTGGGTCAAGCAGACCAAGCGGATACTGGCAGGGCGTTGAGCAGTCCGAACGTCATGTTGCAACAAGGCCACCTTAGGGTGGCCTTGTTTTTTGTCGTCAACGGTCGGAAGAGGCCGGCCCCGCCGGCTTGCCAAACAACACCTTGAGCCTGGCACGCCAGGGCAGGCCACGGGCGTCCCGCAGCATGTCGCGCCACTCGTGAAAGGTGAGAGTGAGCGGGTTGAAACTATGGATGGGCTTGGTGATACCAAAGCGGCACGGCTCGGCGGGGTCTTCCTCCACGAAGGTACCAAACAGCCTGTCCCAGATGATGAGCACACCGGCGAAGTTGCGGTCTATGTATTTGGCGTTGCTGGCATGGTGCACCCTGTGGTGGGAGGGCGTATTGAAGACCCACTCAAGGCGGCCAAGCTTGCCCACCACCTGGGTGTGGACGAAGAACTGAAAACCCAGGCTCAAGAGTACGGTGGCGACCACGGCCTCGGGCGGAAAGCCGATGAGGATCATGGGGATCCAGAACAGCCACATGCCGGAGACCGGATACATCAGGCTCTGGCGAAAGGCGGTGGAGAGGTTAAGCCGCTCCGAGCTGTGGTGCACCACGTGGGAAGCCCACAGCCAGCGCACATGGTGGCTGGCGAAGTGGAACAGCCAATAGCAGAAATCCTGCAGCAAAAACAGCAGCAAGAGGCTCCAGGCGTTGAGCTCGATGTCCAGCAGTCGCCAGCCCCACAGGGCGTCATACAGGTAGGCGATGGCGATGGCCGCCAGCGCATCGCCCCCCTGGTGCATCAGCGCCAGGGTGGCGTTGGCGAGGAGATCCCGCCACTGGTAGGTCGCGGTGGGAAATGCGGCGCCATGGCGTCGCAGATAGAGCATCTCCCAGCCGATAAAGGCCACAAAGACAGGGGAGAAGTAGAGCAAGAGCAGTTGCACATCCATGTCGGGCACCCATCCAGAGCAATTGCTCTCCAGCATAAAGGATGGATGTCATCTTTCATTAACAATTTGTCCCGTTATCCGCACGGCCAGATCGGCAAGCGGCGCCAACTCGCCAGCAATGAGGGATGGCGTCCCTGACGGTCCGGCGCAGTGACTATGCTTGGTGGAGCTTTCTACCTCTGGAGTAGCAGACGATGCGGCTGTGGTGCTGTTTGTTGATGGGGGTCTGCCTGTTGGCGCAGGCCAAGACCCGGGTCGAGATCCTGGCCGATGCCAGTTATCCGCCCTACTCCTGGCAGGAGGGAGAGGAAGTCAGGGGCATCTATGCCGACATAGTGCGCCAGGTTACCGCTTCCATGGAGGAGTACGAGGTGGTGATCAAGCCAGTCCCCTGGCGACGGGGTCTCAGCATGATAGAGCAGGGGGCGGCCTTCGCCATTTTCCCGCCCTACTACATGCCGGACAGCCGGCCCTGGATCTGGCCCTATTCGCAACCCATGCTCGATGAGGAACTGGTGGTGATGTGTGGCGAGGGCGTGGCGGTCAATACCCCGCAGGCCCGTTTTCCCGGGGATTACCAGGGCCTTCGTTTTGGCATCAACGCAGGGTTTGCCATCGGTAGCCCCCCCTTCTGGCAATTGGTGAAAGAGCGCAAGATAGAGGTGGAAGAGGTGAAGGGTAATCGGGAAAACCTGCTCAAGATAGTCCGGGGGCGGGTGGATTGTACTGTCAATGATCGCCTCTCTTTGCTCTTTGAGCTGCTCGACATGATCCAGAACAACCAGCTGGCGGTGGCCGATATGTCGCGGCTCAAGCAGGGGCCCGTGATCAGTCGGGAGCAGGGGTTTCTCGGCTACAGTCGCAAGGGGGCGTTTCCCTTCAGGGAGGATTTTGCCGGGCAATTTGACAAGGGGCTCTACCAGTTGAAGAAACAGGACGGGATCAGGGCCATCGTCGAGAAATATCTGGGAAAGTCTCCACGCTGAACTGGTAACCGGCGCAAATAGGTTCAGCGGGAAAATGGCCAGGTTCCGGACGGCAAAGAGGGGCAGCCTGGCCCCTCTTTCTGTTTTTTCTTCTCCGGTTGTCCGGTTTGTTAGAGCACCTGGCTCAGGAACTGGCGCAGCCGCGGAGAGGAAGGGTTGTCGAAGAAATCCCCCGGTTTTTCGTCCACCAGCAGTTCGCCGCTCTCCATGAAGAGCACACGGTCGGCCACCTCGCGGGCAAAACCCATCTCGTGGGTCACCACCACCATGGTCATCCCTTCCCGGGCCAGCCCCTTCATCACGTCCAGCACCTCGCCGACCATTTCGGGGTCCAGCGCACTGGTGGGCTCGTCAAACAGCATGATGCGCGGCTGCATGGCGAGCGCCCGGGCGATGGCCACCCGCTGCTGCTGGCCGCCCGAGAGCTGGGAGGGGTAACTCCGGGCCTTGTTCGAGAGCCCTACTTTCAGCAGCAGGTTTTTGGCTCTGTCCTCGGCATCCTTGCGGGACAGCCCGCGTACCTTTTGCGGCGCGAGGCAGATGTTGTCCAGCACGCTCAGATGGGGAAAGAGGTTGAAGGACTGAAACACCATGCCCACCTCTTCCCGCAGCTTGTTGACGTCGCCAGGCTCGGTCAGGCTGATTCCGTCGACCACGATCTGGCCATCGTTGATGGTCTCCAGCTGGTTGAGGGTGCGCAGGAAGGTGGATTTGCCAGAGCCGCTGGGGCCCACGATCACCACCACTTCCCCTTCGGCCACCTGGGTGCTGACGTTCTTCAGAGCATGCACCTCGCTGCCATAGAATTTCTCCACGCCGCTCGCCTGGATGATGGGATCAGTTGCTGCGCACATGTTGTACCTCCAGACGACACACTGTGAAGGGGGTGCCAGTGACGGCAGAACTTCTCGACACCGGTTGCGCCTGGATAATGGGATCAGTTGCTGCGCGCATATTTCACCTCCAGACGACGCACCAGGAAAGAGAGGGTGCCGGTGAGCACCAGATAGAGCAGGGCCACGGTGAACCACACCTCGAACGGGCTGAAGGTGGAACTCACCACCTCGCGCCCCGCCTTGGTGAGATCCGTGATGGAGATGACCGAGACCAGCGACGAATCCTTGATGAGGTTGATGAACTGGCCGGCCAGGGGTGGCAGTACACGCTTGAAAGCCTGGGGCAGGATCACGTAACGCATGGTCTGGGCCGAAGTCATCCCGAGGCTGCGGCCAGCCTCCATCTGCCCTTTATGGATCGAGCTGATGCCGGCGCGCACGATTTCCGCCACATAGGCACCGGTAAAGACGGCAAGGGCTGCCACCCCGGCAGTGAAGCGATCGAGGTTCAGCACTGTGCCGATGAAAAAATAGACGATGAAGATCTGCACCAGCAGCGGGGTGCCGCGGATAAGTTCCACATAGGTAACCGCCAGGTTGCGCAGGGCCGGATTGGGAGAGAGCCGCGCCAAGCCGGCCAGGGTGCCGAGCAGGATGGCGAACACCCCGGCCACCAGGGAGAGCTTGACCGTGACCCAGACGCCCCAGGCGATGGGGCCGGCGGTCCAGCTCAGTTGAATGTCGAGGGCGTCGCCGCGAAAGACGGTATCCCCTTCGGCGACCTGGGCGCCACGGGTGGCGATGGGTTGGCGCTGGTTGGGGTCGAGATCATCTTGCAGGAACAGTTTGCCCTTGTCGGCCTCGGTGGTACCGGCAATCACGGTGCCGTCGAACTCGGCATAGTTTTTCTGCTCCGCCTGATAGGCGATGTATTGGGGAATACGCTCCCAGCGCCAGGTGTAGTCAATGGACTGGACCGCTTTATAGATGCCGAATATGGCTGCCAGCACGATCAGCAGAAACACGCCGTGCCAGAGCAGCTGGTTGGGCTGCTTTTCCATCTGTCTTGTCGGTTTGGGGATGTGCACAGTCACAACCTCTTCTCGTTATTGTTGGGGGAGGAGCGGGGTGCGGGGGCGGCATGCCGCCCCCCGGGAGGTTATTTCAGCTGGTTCAGCCAGGTAGTGGATTCGAACCACTTCTTGTAGAGGCGGTCGTAGCTGCCGTCGCCCTTGATCTGGCGCAGGTAGTTGTTGAACCAGTTGAGGGTGTCCTGATCCCCCTTGCGGATGGCCCAGGCCAGCGGTTCGAAGGTGAACGGCTTGTCCAGGTGCACCACGGCTCCCTGATTCTGGGAGGCGAAGATGGCGTTGTAGGGCAGGTCGTAGACAAACGCGTCGACCTTGCCGTTGATCACTTCCAGCTTGGCGTCATCCTGGGTTTCAAACTGCAGCAGGGTGGCTTTGGGGATCAGGCGCTTGACCGCCTGCTCGCCAGTGGTGCCCAGCTTGACCGCGATCTTGTACTTGGGATCGTTCAGATCCTGGAACGACTTGATCTCGCCCGCTTTATCCTTGCGCAGGACGATGGTCTGGCCAACGACTATGTAGGGATCGGCGAAGTTGACGCGCAGGTTGCGCTGGGGGGTGACGGTCATGCCGCCCATGATGACGTCGAACTTGTTGGTCAGCAGTGCCGGGATGATGCCATCCCAGGCGGTGTTGACGAACTCGACCTTGACGCCCATCTCCTTGGCAACCATCTTGGCCAGATCCACGTCAAAGCCGATGTACTGGCCCTGCTTGTTGGTCATCTCGAACGGCTGATAGCCGGCGTCGAAGCCGACTCGCAGCACACCGCGCTCCAGCACGGCATCCAGGGCAGAAGTGGGGGCTGGGGTCGGGGCCGCACTGGCCAGCCCGCAAAACAGCAGGGTAGAAAGAAGCAGTTTTTTGATCATAGTGACGTCTCTGTCGATGTTGTGTTCGGCCTTGAACCTGATCCCGTGCGACTCCGTGGCACAAGAGACTGCTGCATCCGGCAACAGGCAAGACAGGATGAATGTCTTGAGCGGAGCAAAAGCCCCATATGAGATGCTATGAATAACGAAGTGAGTGAAAAATGTACCAAAACCGAATTGTGTCAGAAGACTCAAGAGGTTAGAGGCATTTTTTGCTCATGGCTTCACTCATAAAATCACACGAAAACAACATATCTATCTAAGAGAGTGGGTTCAAGCGCAAAATGTGTTCGAGGGCCATTGAGGCCAAAAGAGGAGACAATTGAACCGCCCCGCCATCATGAAGAGCCTCAATTGAATTCATGTATGGGAGGGCGGGCACGGTGTGAGGTTCAGGGGAGGTCGACTTGCGCCACTCTGGGGGCCTGGGCCTTGAGGAAGGGAAGGAGCAGCAAGGCCGAGACCCCGGCGGCCACCGAGATCACCACGAAGAAGCCGTTCCAGTGCCAGATCTCCATCACCTTGGCCAAGGGATAGCCGGAGAGCGCCGCCCCCATGTAGGCGAACAGGCCGACGAAACCGGTGGCCGCTCCCGCCGAATTCTTGTGGGAACACTCCGCCGCCGCCATGCCGATCAGCATCTGGGGGCCGAACACGAAAAAGCCGATGGTGAAGAAGCAGGCCGCCTGCATCACATAGCTGAAGAAGGGCATCAGCCACAGCGCCCCCACCGAGAGCAGTATCCCCACCGCGAAGATGAGGTTCATAGGGCCGCGATTGCCGTTGAACAGCTTGTCCGAGCCCCAACCCGCCACCAGGGCGCCGATAAAGCCCCCCACCTCGAACATGGAGATGGCCGAGTTGGCGCTCATCAGATCGAAGCCGCGCTGCTCAGTCATATAGAGGTTGCCCCAGTCATTGATGGCGGTGCGCACCACATAAACCAGCACGTAGCAGCAGGCGAGCAGCCAGATGTAAGGGTTGCCCAGCACATACTTGCGCAGGATCTGGCGATGGGAGAGACCCGCATCCTGGGTCTGCTGGGCCAGCTCCATGGCATCGCTGCGCCACACGCCCACCGTGGGCAGCCCCATGGCGCTCGGGGTATCCCGCAGCCGCCAGCAGAGGAACAGCCCCGCGACGATGGCGATGAGGCCGGGCACTATCATGCCGTAGCGCCAGCCATGCTGCAGGGCCAGGGTGCTGACGATGAGCGGGATCAGGGCCCCGCCCACGTTGTGGGCCGTGTTCCAGGCAGACCACCAGACCCCGCGTTCGCTGCGCGAATACCAGCTGGTGAGCAGCTTGGAGCAGGGGGGCCAGCCCCAGCCCTGGAAGAAGGCGTTGGCGACCCAGAGGGCGGCGAACAACAAGAGGGACGACGAGAGGCCGAACAGGATATTGATGACCCCGGTCGCCATCAGCCCCAGTCCCATGAAGTAGCGCGGGTTGGCCCGGTCGCTGATGATGCCCGAGAAGAACTTGGAGCAGCCGTAGGTGATGTAGAACAGGGTCCACATCATGCCGATGTCGGCCTTGTCCAGCATGCCGCTGGCCAGCATGTCCGGCATGGCGAAGTTGAAGCTCTTGCGGGTGAAGTAGAAGACCGCATAGCCCAGATACATGGTCAGCAGCAGGTGCAGCCGCCAGTGGCGATAGGTGGCGTCAATCTCGGCCTGATCGCGCAGAGGGGGCCGGGGCGGCGCGCTTCTCATAAAGCTAAGCATGGGGCGGCGCTCCGGTGACGGCGGGGGTTAATCATGGGCCTCCTCCCGCCTGCGGCTGGGCAGATTGACGGTGAGCTGGGTGCCATGGGTGCAGGAGAGTTGCAGGCTGCCCCCCAGCGCCTGCACCCGCTCGCGAATGCCGAGCAGGCCGTAACCCTGCGCGGGGCTAGGCTGGGGCAGGCCGCGGCCGTCGTCCTCCAGCACCAGTTTCAGCTGCTCGCCGCCTTGGCTGGCGCGAATGGTGACCGAGTGGGCGTTGGCGTGTTTCACCACGTTGTTGAGCCCCTCCTGACAGACCCGAAACAGGGTGACCCGCTGGGCGTCGGAGAGATCTGCGTCGGGCAGCTGCCACTCCAGCCGGGTGACGATGCCGTGGCGATCCAGCTCCAGTTCTCTCAGCAGGGCACGCACCGCCTGCTCCAGACTCATGTCGTCGAGCTGGCGAGGGCGCAGCCGGCCGAGCAGGGCGCGTACCGCATCATAGATGCCGAGGGACAAGGTCTCGATGAGGGCGCTGCTCTGGCCCACGCCGGCGTTGTCCGGTGCCAGCCGGCGCACTATGCCCGCCTGGGTGCGGATGGCGGTGATGGTCTGGCCGATGTCGTCGTGCAGTTCGCGGGCCACCTCTTTGCGGATGCTCTCCTCGGTCTCCAGCAGCCGCTCGGTGAGCTGGCGGTTGTGGGCAAGCTGGCGGGTCAGCGCCTGGTTGAGCTCCCGCTGGCGCTGGATGCCTGCGCCGAGCAGCAGGCCGGTAAGGCTCTGGGCCAGCAGGGAGAGCAGCAAGTCCAGCGGATGATCATGCCAGGCCTGGCTCGCCAGCAGGGCGATGGTGTTCATCAGGGTGGCGAGCAGAGCCCCCTGCCAGCCGTAGCGCCAGGCCATGGCGATGATGGGAATGGCCAGACAAAACGGGGTGAAGCGCACCAGAGAGTTGGGTAGCCCCAGCTGCAACCAGAGGCTCAGCACGAACAGCAGCAGATACCAGATCAGATGGCGAAAACGCCAGTCCACCGGCTGATCCACCAGGGCAGGGCCCAGCGGCACCCAGGTGGCACGGGTCAGGTAGTGCCAGATCAGCATGCAGGTGGAGGTGAGGGTCAGGCCGCCAGTCAGGGTGAGCAGCAGGGCGGAGAGGCCATCCTCCCCGGCCAGATGCCAGAGCAGGGATTGCAGCAGGGCCGCGGCGGTGACCGTCGCCAGCAGTAGTAGCAGTTGCTGCCAGTCGTTGCGCACCTGCTGACGGCGGGCGATGAACAGCGGCAGCAAGGTGAGCAGGCTGCCCGCCACCAGCCAGGGCCAGTGGGGCAGCCCCACCTCGAGGTTGAGCCAGTAGAGCAGCCCCCCTTCGCACAGCAGGATCGGCGGCCAGTAGGCAGTGGGGCTTTGCAGCAACAAACCGAGGCGCAGACCAAAGGGGAACAGCAGTACCGCCAGGGCCGGGCCACCCGCCAGATGCAGGCTGATGCTCCACAGGCAAAACCAGCCGGCGGCAAAGATGAAGCAGGCCGCCAGGGTGATGGCGACGTAGCTGGCCAGCCGCGGGATCACCAGCTGTCCAGCATGCGGTGGGCCAGCTCCACGTTATTGCTGACCTTGAGTTTGTCCATCAGGTTGGCGCGATGCACGTGCACCGTCTTGGGGGAGAGGCCGAGGCGCTCGGCGATGCTCTTCACCTCCAGCCCCTGGGCCAGCAGCTGGGCTATCTCCCGCTCCCGGTTGGTGAGAGGATCCCGGCTGCTGCTGGCGAGCTTCTGGGCGATGTCCGGGGTGAGGTAGCAGCCACCCAGGGCGGCGGTGCGCACCGCGGCGATCAGCTCGTCCGGGCTGCAGCGTTTGGAGAGAAACCCCTTGGCCCCGCTCTGCAGCGCCTGCTCGATGAGGGCCGGACTGTCGTGTACCGACAGCATCACCACGGCGAGGCCGGAGGGCAGTTGCTTGAGCAGCTCCAGCCCGGATTGATCCGGCATGGAGATGTCGCAGACGCAGACCCGGGCGCCGCTGCCGGGCAGACCGGCCAGAGCGTCGCTGGCGGAGCCGAATTCGGCGACCACCTGCAGATCGGGCTCCAGATTGAGCAGTTGGGCAAAACCGGATCGGACGATCTGATGATCGTCGATGAGGGCAATCTTAATCATGATGTCAGCCTGAAATTCGGGGCGTCATGACCATGACGCGGCCAACAAGATACCTGCCCGGCGGGTCAGGCTCAAGCCGCAGTGGGAGTGAAAGGAGGAAAGCGCCTCTCTGTCGGCGCAAAGCTTGATCGGGATCAGTTGGTGCGGGTGGGTCGCGTTGCCCGAACCCGCACCCGGGGATCAGCGGTGCAGCTCGCCTGCGCGCTCCGGTTGATAGACCACTTCGAGGATCTCCACCTGAATGGTGCGACCGGCAGGGCCGGGCCAGGCGATGCTGTCACCGACTTTCAGCCCCAGCAGGGCGCTGCCGACCGGCGCCAGCACGGAGATGTTGCTCTCGTCCCCTTTGGCATCGCGGGGATAGACCAGATTGAGGCAAAACTCGTTGCCGCTGCTCTGCATCTTGAAGCGCACCGTGCTGTTCATGGTGACCACGTCCGGCGGCATGTCGGCCGGCTCGCGGATCTCGGCGCGATCCAGCTCCTCTTGCAGGGCCAGGTGCTGGGGGTGGTTGCCGAGCAGCTGTTCGATACGATCCAGATCCAGGCTGGAGATGACGAGATGAGGTTGTTTCATAGGATATTCCTTATCAATGGGTTAAATGACCAGGATGGCAGGCAAGCTGGTCGAAATTCGGATGTCAGTGCTGAAAAAAACAGACGGGAAACACCATGCCCCCTGGCGACTCGCGGCCGAAGGAGCGAGGCGGGGGCTTAACAGGGTGTGAGCAAACAGGGAGAAATAACGAATATTTTCATGTGGATACCATAACCATTCTGATCACCCTTGGCAACCGGATTGGATTACCTGACGGGGGCCTGATAGTGGTACTGCTTGATGATCCGCGCCAGGCTGCCGTCTGCGCGCATCCGGGCCAGGGTAGCCTGCCAGCGCCGCTTCTGTTCGGCAGGAAACGCCTTGTTGGCGGCGACGAACAGGGAAGTGCTCATCAGGGTCTCCCCTCGTACCAGCCGGGCCTCGTCATATCCGCCAAGCTGCTGATTGTAGAGGATGGTGTTCCAGGCAGCGACCCAGGCATCGATGCGGCCACGATGGAGCTTGTGGGCGTTGAGCACCTCGGTGGCGACCGTCTGGCTCGCGAGATTGAGTCGCTGCCTGAGCAGCGTATCGCCAAAGGAGTAGCGCAGGGTGCCCACCCGAAGGGCCGGCAGTTCCCGAACCTTGAGGGGGACGGGGTGATGACGGCGATCCGTAACGATGACGAAATCTTCCTCCAGCAGGGGGGCTATCCAGTCATAAAGGTGTTCGCGCCGGGCGCTGCGCACCGGGGGCACGAACAAGACATCCTGACGATGATTGGTCTCGGTGAGGGCGCGGGCCAGTGGCATCAGCTCCACGGTAAGCGGCTCCCCCAGGCGACGGGCCGCCTCTTCCATGATTTCGATGACCATGCCGCTGGGGTTGCCCTGCTTGGCACGGATCACATAAGGAGGAAGTTCTGCCGCCACCAGCACGATGGCCTGGGCAGCTGACGGGATCAGCATCAGCAGCAGGGCGGTAAAGAACAGGCAGGATGTACGCATTCATCGAGTGAACCAGGGGGGAATTAATCGAGTGTAACACTCCTGCCTTTGAAAACGTTCCCTCGGCAAGGAGGGATGGGATCTCAGTCGAAGAAATCCCGTAGATCGCGCACCTCGTGGTCCGCCAGTTGCCGCCAGGGATACTGGCTCGGCAGTTTGCGCAGGGTCACCTCCATCCGGTAGCTGCGGTAGCCATCGAGACTGGCGGACTCCACCACCAGGGGGATCTGCCACTGACTCGACCAGAGGATGCGGGTGCGCTGTTTGCCCTCGCGCTTTTCATACCAGCGCGCCTGCCCGGGGGCTGCATCCTCCAGCGGGGTCATGGTCTGCAGCAGGGCCGGATCCACCAGATGGCGAATGCGCGCCCAGTCGGGCTTGAAGGCCACCTGGCCATACTCCTCCTCCGGTACCTCCACCAGCTGGTTGTGCCAGTTGTCGGCGTAGCGCAGTTGCAGCTCATCCTGCTGGTTGCGGGTCACCCAGCGCGCTGCCATCTGGTGGGTAAAGTGCTTGTGGCCCGGGGTGGCATCGTGGGCGGCGTGGTAGGCACGGGCCAGGGGGAGGGGAATGAGCCGCTGGCTCCACACCTGGTCGCCGACCCGCAACCACTTCTCCTGCCACTGGCTCTCCTTGCTGATGCCGTCGCTGCTGGTCACTCTGTCCTGATAGCGGATGCGGGCGGCCAGATCGGGGACTTCATCGGCAAGGAGGGAAAAAGAGAGGCTGCTGGTGAGCAGCCACAAGGGTAATAAATATCGCATCATGCCGTCTCGCTCGAGCGAGCAGGGCTCGGCACTTGGCCGGGCCCTGCTGTTTACAGACCGAGCGCCTCCTTGAGCTTGCCGAACACCTTGGTGTTGTCGAGGGTGCCCTTGAAGCGGCTGCTGCCGGCGCCGTCGGCAAACAGCATCACATCGCCGCCGCCGTGGGTTTCGGAGCCGAGCTTGACCCCGGTCTCTTGCAGGTAGTCGTCCGCCATCACCTGATCGCTGGTGAGGGTGGGGCGCACGTCGGCGCGGTTGGGGCCGTTGCCGAACACCAGGGTGGTGAACGGCTTGCCATCCACGTCGTTCTGGGTCGAGCCGTCGCCATTTTTCACCAGATCCAGCACCTTGTTGCCCTTGGCGGAGTAGCCGTTGATGGTCATGGTGTGGTCATGGTCGGCGGTGACCACGATCAGGGTATCTTTCAGATCCACCTTGCCGAGCGCCGTCTTGACCGCCTCGTCGAGCGCCACCGCGTCGGTGAGCGAGCGCTTGGCATTGGTGCCATGCAGGGCGTGATCGATGCGACCCCCTTCCACCATCAGGAAGTAACCCTGACTGTTCTGGCTGAGCAGATTGATCGCCTTGGCGGTCATCTCCGAGAGGGAGGGCTGGGTGCTTGCCGCCCCCTTGGCGACCCGGTCCAGCTCGTAGTCGAGGTGGGACTTGGCGCTGAACAGCCCAAGCACCTTGCCCGAGTTGACGCCAGAGAGCTCATCTTTGGTGGTGACGTAGTGGTAGCCCTGGGCAGTCAGTTCGGCGGTGAGATCCCGTCCGTCGGCGCGACCGCCCTTGTTGCTGGTGCTGTTGTAGGGCGTCCAGTGGTTGGCGCCGCCCCCCATCAGCACGTCGACCCCATCCCCCAGCGCGGTGTTGAAGCCGGCTCCGCCCGGTACCGCCTGCTCGGCGATGGCGTAGGCGGCATCCCGATGGCAGATGTGGGAGTAGGTGGCGGCCGGGGTGGCATGGGTCAGCTCGGTGGTGGTGACGGCCCCCACAGATTTACCGGCCGCCTTGGCCAGTTCGAGAATGGTGGGCACCGGCTTGCCGTTGTCGCTGGTGCAGTTGTTGATGCCCTTGTTGCCGTTGACATCCTTGCCGGGCGCGACGGCCTTGGTGTCGCTGCTCATGGCGATCACCTCGTTGTTCATCTTGACCCCGGTGGTGTAGGCCGCCATGGAGGGGGCCGAGTCGGTGGTCTGGGCATCGTTGGAGAAGGTCTTGATACGGGCGCTGCGGGCCAGCTTCATCATCTCCAGATTGCCCTCTTCCCCCACCTTGTAGAGGCGGGTGGCGGTGAGCACGGTGGGGCCCATGCCGTCGCCGATAAACAGGATGACGTTCTTGGCGTCGCTGGCCTGTGCCTGGGCCGCGCCGCCGAGGGCGGCCAGCAGGGCCGTGCTGACGAGGGTTTTATGCAGTTTTTGTTTCATGGCGCTTTTCATGGGAATGCTCCTTACAGCCCGGCCGCAGCCTTGACCTTGCCGAACACGGCGGTGTTGTCGAGTGAGCCGTGGAAGCTCTCTGCTCCCTGGCCGATGGCGCCGAGGAAGACGTCGGTGCCGCCGTGGGTCTCGTTGCCGATTTCACCCACCTTGACCACCACCTCCTGGTGATAGTCGTTGGCGGAGACGGTGGCGTCGTCCAGCGGTGCCACGCTGCTGCGCGGACCATCCACCCGGTTGTAGCCGTTGCCAAAGCCGATGATGGTGTAGGGCATGCCATCGGCATCCTTGCTCGGCTCGCCGGTCTCGTAGTTCTTCACCAGCCCGAGTACGCCTGGGTTGTCGACGGTGGTCTTGCCGGTCCGCTTGGCGTAGCCGTTCAGCACCAAGGTGTGGTCATGGTCGGCGGTGACCACGATCAGGGTGTTTTGCAGCTCGGGATCGGTTTTCTTCACCTCGTCGATGGTCGCCTTGATGGCGTTGTCGAAGGCGAGGGTGTCCTGCAGGGCACGCTTGGCGTTGGTGTCGTGCAGGGCATGGTCGATGCGCCCCCCTTCCACCATCAGGAAGTAGCCCTGTTTCTTGTCCTTGAGCTGCTTGATGGCCGCCAGGGTCATCTGGGTCAGGGAGGGCTCGCTGGCGGGTCGGTCCAGGTCATATTTCATGTGGCTTGAGCCAAACAGCCCCAGCAGCGGCTTGCTCACATCGACCTGGTTCAGTTCGTCCAGGGTTGCGGCAAACTGATAGCCCTTGGCCTTCATCTCATCGATGAGGTTGCGGCCATCCTCGCGCTTGCCCTTGTCGGCCTTGGGCAAGAAGAAGCTGCTGCCGCCGCCGAGTACCACGTCCACTCCCTCTTTGAGGGCGCTGTTGTAACCGGCGCCGCCGGGTACCAGCTGGGCGGCGATGTCCGCCTCCAGATCCCGGTTGCAGAGGTGGGCATAGGTGGCGGCCGGGGTGGCGTGGGTCACCCGGGTGGTGGTGACCACGCCGGTGCCGCGACCGGCGGCCTTGGCCAGCTCCAGCAAGGTGGTGACCGGCTTGCCGGCGCTCTTGCTGCAGTCGTTCTCCTGGGTGGCATCGCCGTCCATGCTGATGACACCGTTGTTGCTCTTGACCCCGGTCATGTAGGCGGACATGGAGGGGGCCGAGTCGGTCACCTGGGCGTCGTGGGAGAAGGTCTTGATGAAGGCCGTCTCCGGCAGGGTATCGATGGTGAGGCTGCCCTCTTCACCGACGCCGTAGATGCGGGCGGCGGTCAGGGTGTTGAGACCCATGCCGTCGCCGAGGAAGAAGATCACGTTCTTGGCACCGGGCTCGGGCGCACCGCTGTCGTTGTTGGAATTGCAGCCGGCGGCCAGGGCGGCGCCGATCATCAATGCAAGTCCTGCCATCTTTCTCATTGGGGTTCGCTCCTTGTAAAACCTGAGCGCAGCCTAGAGGTCGCAGATGACACTTTTAATGAAACTGGATGACAATCCGGTGAAGGTGTTGGGTGAATGTTATGTTGTATCAATCACTTATCTGTCAATAACGGGGGGCTGCAACACAGGCTGACGAGGTGAGCGGGAGGGCGAAAATCTGGCTGGTTTGCGGCCTGCGGACTAGAATGGCCTGTCAAATCTGAATATCAGCAGGTAAAATGCGCCCCCTTGCGACGCCCTGCGTCCGCCACCGCTCGCCGCTCGCGTCACCGCAAGCCAGCGCCCGCAGTCCCTAGATGAGAGTAACGGATATGTCCATCAACTGGTTCCCCGGCCACATGCACAAGGCCCGCAAAGAGATTGCCGAGGTCATGCCCCAGGTCGATGTCATCATAGAGATGCTCGACGCCCGCATCCCCTTCTCCAGCGAAAACCCGCTGGTGCCCGAGCTGCGCGGCGATACACCGGTGATCAAGGTGCTCAACAAGGCGGATCTCGCCGACCCTGAGATCACCGCGCTGTGGGTGGCCCACATGGAACAGGAGAAGGGGATAAAGGCATTGCCCCTGACCCAGCAGGAGCCGGAGAAGATCAAGCAGTTGCTGACCCTCTGCCACGAGATGCTGCCGGAGCGCAATCTGGAGCTGCGCGGGGTGCGCGCCATGATCATGGGCATTCCCAACGTGGGCAAATCCACCCTGATCAACACCCTGGCGGGGCGCATCATCGCCCGCACCGGCAACGAGGCGGGGGTGACCAAGTCCCAGCAGCGGATCAAGCTCGACAACAACGTCATCCTGACCGACACCCCGGGCTTCTTGTGGCCCAAACTCAACCCGCCCTCCTGCGGTTATCGGCTGGCCATCACGGCCGCCATCAAGGATACCGTCTATGACTACGCGGACATCGCCATGTTCGCCGCGGACTACTTCCTCAAGGCCTATCCGGAGCGGATCCAGGCGCGCTATCAGATTGACGCGCTGCCCGAGACCGAGATCGAACTGCTGGATCTCATTGCCCGTCAGCGCGGCTTCATGCGCAAGGGGGGGCTGTCGGATCTGCACAAGGCGTCCGAGATCCTGGTCAACGAGTTCCGCTCAGGCCTGCTGGGCCGCATCTCCCTGGAGACTCCGCAGATGGTGAGCAGCGAGATCGTGGAGGCCGATGCCGAGGCCGAACAGAAGGCCAAGGAGAAGGCGGAGCGGGAAGAGGAGCGTCAGGCGCGGGCCCGCCGCAAGTACGCCAAAAAGCGTCAGCGCTGACCGGCCTTGTGCCAGGTATAAAGAAGAGGCGACCCGGGGTCGCCTCTTCTCGTTATGGCGTCCTGGATTGAGGGGGAGGCCAAGAGGCCGACAGGCAACCGGCATCTGCCCGTCATCATGGCCAAAGAGTCCGTGAATCAAGGGGATAAGCTAGGCGCCGAACTGTGCCGTGCTGCACCGCACCAGCAGAATTCGATAAAACCTTGCGATCCTGCTTTCAGCGCCGATTGACAATGGCATTGGCAGTGGCATGATGCGCTCGCATTTTGACTCTCCTCACGGTTTTTCCCATGAATACATACTCCCGGCCAGTGCTGTTGTTGCTCTGTGGCTTACTGCTGCTGACCCTCTCCATCGCGGTGTTGAACACCCTGGTACCACTCTGGCTCGCCCATGAGCAGCTGCCGACCTGGCAGGTGGGCATGGTCGGTTCCTCCTATTTCAGCGGCAACCTGCTGGGGACCTTGCTGGCGGGCACCTTGATCAGGCGCTTCGGCTTCAACCGCAGCTACTACCTGGCCTCCGCCCTCTTTGCTGCCGGCTGTGTCGGGCTCGGCATTACCCTTGGTTTCTGGAGCTGGCTCACCTGGCGATTTATCGCCGGCATCGGCTGCGCCATGATCTGGGTGGTGGTGGAGAGCGCATTGATGTGCAGTGGCAATGCGCACAATCGGGGACGCCTGCTGGCTGCCTACATGATGATCTATTACCTGGGAACCGTGCTCGGGCAGCTGCTGGTCAGCAAGCTGTCGACTGGCCTGATGGATGTGCTGCCCTGGGCGACCGGGCTGGTATTGGCGGCTATCCTGCCGCTGTTGTTCACCCGCATTGTCAATGACGGCAACGACGCGCAGGAAACAACCCGGGTCTGGCCCATGTTGCGGCTGCGTCAGGCACGGCTCGGGGTCGATGGCTGCATCATCTCCGGCATCGTGCTGGGGTCGCTCTACGGCCTGATGCCGCTCTACCTGAACCATCAGGGGGTGAGCGATGCCGGTATTGGTTACTGGATGGCGGTGATGGTGAGTGCCGGCATCCTTGGGCAGTGGCCGGTGGGCCGGCTGGCGGACAGGTTCGGACGCCTGCCGGTGCTGCGGGTGCAGGTGCTGGTGGTGATCCTGGGGTGCGGGGCCATGCTAGGCGGCGTGGCGATGGGGCCGGCGCTGTTCATCCTGGGCGCCGCCGGTTTCACCCTCTATCCGGTGGCCATGGCGTGGGCCTGCGAGAAGGTCGAGCACCATCAGCTGGTGGCCATGAACCAGGCGCTGCTGCTGAGCTACACCATCGGCAGTCTGCTCGGTCCGGCCTATACCGCGCTCCTGATGCAGCACCTTTCGGACAACCTGCTGTTTATCATGATCGCCGGCGTGGCCTTGCTCTATCTGCTGATGTTGCTGCGCCCCATGGGGAAACACTCGACACCGGTGGCCCACGCCTGAACTGTGGTCGGCAGCAGGGCAGACACAATCCTGTCTGCCAGGTGACGGGTTCAATGCGGTTGCCATGCAGCCCAATACAAAAGGCAGCCCGAGGCCGCCTCTTGTATTGGAAACTGTGGTTACCAGCAACGGGCAAGTGCAAAGGAACGCTAGCCGTAGCGCTTTTTCGCCTCTTCGAACAAGGACATATGCAGCGGGATCAGCTGTTGCCAGTCACGCCGGTAGCCGCCACCGGGAACGGCGGCAATGGGTAGACCATGTTGCCGGGCGCAGTCGAATACCATGGCATCGCGCTGGCGTCCCCCCTCATCGCTTAACGCGAGATAGCCGAGCTCATCTGCGTGATGCACATCCACCCCGGCCTGATAGAGGATGAGATCCGGTGCGTAGAGACGAAGCGCCAGGTCGAGAGCCTGGGCCAGGGTGGTGAGGTAGGCGTCGTCCGTCATGCCGCTTGGCAGGGCAAAGTCCATGTGGGAGGCGGGCTTGTGGCGGGGAAAGTTGTGCTCCCCGTGCAGGGAGAGGGTGATGATGTCGCGCCGCCCCGTACAGAGTGCCGCACTGCCATCCCCCTGATGCACATCGAGATCGACGATCAGCACCTGTTCGCAGCGTCCCTCGTCCAGGCAGGATTGCGCGGCGATCACCAGATCGTTGAACAGGCAAAAGCCGCTGCCGTGGTCATGGTGGGCGTGATGATAGCCACCGGAGATCTGCAGCCCGCAGCCCTGTGCCAGCGCATGATGACTGGCGGCTATGGTAGCACCGACCGAATGCCGGGTGCGTTCAATCAGCATGGGTGACCAGGGAAAACCGAGCTGGCGGATGGCGCGATCATCCAGTTGTCCGGCCAGGGCGGCCGCCACATAATTCTTGTCATGGATGCGGCAGATCTGCGCGGTGCTTGCCGCAGGTGCCCGGACAAGAGGATAACCCTCCGAGGTGAGTCGCTCGAACAGACCCTGGTATTTGGCCAGGGGGAAGCGGTGTCGCTCGGGCAGCGTCAGGGCGGAATAGAAAGGGTGGTAGAAGATCTGCAGTGACATAAGGTCGATGGGGTGGATGCAGTTATCTGAAATTGTGTCATGAAAAAGGGGAGCCAGGCTCCCCTTGTCGCTGCTCCATCATAGAGATGGACAGATTGATTATTGCTGCTGGATAACCCAGATCTGGAAGGCTTTGCGGGTCTCTGCATCGGCCTTGTTGTACCAGTTTTGCAGCTGGGTCAGGGCTTCCGGGTTGCTCATGGCCTTGCTCGGTGCCACCTGTAGAGGTGCGCTGTTGGCGGCCATCACGGCGGCAGTGGAGACAGCTACCGTTTTGGGCTGGTTGAATGCCTTGCCCATGTTGATCAGCTCTTGCTGATAGTCGCGGGTCAGCTGGAAGCCTTCCACTTTCGGCATCACAAACTGCTCGCTGGCAACGACTTGACCACTGGCCTTGTCTTTCAGCACCACCTTCTGATCCTTGGTGAACTGCTTGGCTTCGGTTTCGTTGCGGGGCTTCTTGTAATCCAGCACCAGCTGCTGGTTGTCGGCGGCGGTAAAGTTGATCACCAGCGGCTCGGCGGTGACCAGCTTGATATCACTACGGCTGGAGTAGTTGCCTTCAAAGGCGATCACCAGTTGGTGCTTGCCAGCAGAGAGCGGGAAGCTGTTGGTCTTGTCGAGCAGCTTGGGATTGATGGACTGGCCATCGATCAGTTGAACCACGTAGGGGTTGGTGACTTCCAATTGGGCATCGGCCAGGGCACTACCTGCCCATAACAGACCAGTCAGCGCTGGCACCAGAACAGTCAGTTTCATCTCATCTCCTTGAACAGTCAGGCGTTTGCCCACTGAAAACAGGGGCTCATTCTTGCAGGTTTGACCCATGGCGGCAATTGCTCTTTCAACTGCACGTTATAGTGAGGGGCATTCGTCCCGTTACCCGCTTTTTTGTCAACAATCGAGGCTTGGTCTACTCGATGCGTCGCTTGAACGGAGGGAGGGCATCCAGCAGCCCCTTGCCATAACGCTTGGTCAGCAGGCGACGATCAAGGATGGTGACCCGCCCCCGATCCGCCTCCTTGCGGATCAGACGACCACAGGCCTGGATCAGTTTGCGAGAGGCTTCAGGCACCGTCAGCTGCAGGAAGGGGTTGCCCCCCCGCTGTTCGACCCATTCGGCCGTGGCCTCTTCCACAGGTGAATTTGGGACTGCGAAGGGGAGCTTGGTGATCACCAGGTTGGTGAGGTAGTGGCCCGGCAGATCCAGCCCTTCCGAGAAGCTGCCGGTGCCAAACAGTATGCTGGCCTGTCCCCCGTCGCACTTCTGCCTGTGCAGGGTGAGCAGGGCGTGGCGGGAGGCTTCCCCCTGCACCAGCAGCGACAGCCCCTTGGCCCGCAGACCCTGTGCCACCTCGTTCATCTGCCGGTAAGAAGAGAAGAGCACCAGACTTGCCTCCTTGCCTGCCAGCAAGCGTGGCAAGGTATCGATCAACTCCTGAGTAAAGGCCGGGGAGTTGGGCTCGTGGGCCATCTTTGGCAAATAGAGCTCGGCTTTCTGGTAATCAAAGGGGGATCGCAGCCGCAGATAGCGGGTACCGTCATGCTCCTTCAGCCCCACCTGATGGCGAAAATAGCTGAAGGAGGAGAGGGCAGTGAGGGTAGCAGAGACCAGCACGGCTCCCAGGCATTTGGACCAGAGCCACTCCTCCAGCAGGTAGCCCACCTCGATGGGGGAGGCATGCAGCCAGATATCGCCATCCTCGCTCCTGGCCATCCAGCGGGCGAGGGGGGTCTTGCCTGTTGGCGTATGGCGGCTAAGCATCTCCCACAGGGCACAAAAGTTTTCCAGCCGCTGCAGGTGAAAACCACTCTCGGCCAACAGAGGTTCGGCCTCCTTGCGGCGGATCTCGCCATCCTTCAGAGCCTCGCCAATGGCGCCCTGCAGCCGATCCAGTGCCCGCAGCGCCTTCTTGCTCGACTCCTTCAGATTCTCCGCCAGCATGGGCAGAGGATCCGGCAAGATGCCGTCACTGAAGCGGTAATGGGGCTCGCTGCCAAATAACCGATCGTTGGCAGCCAGCCACTGCTCGACGGCTTTCAAGTCGGGCTGGATGGAGGCGAGGGCATCCTGCAACTTCAGTTGCGGGTCGAGCAGGCTCTCCTTGTTCAGGGTTCGCCCCAGCTTGCCGGCGCTTTGCACCAGTTTTTCCAGCCAGCGGCGTGAACCTTTCACGCTGGCACTGGCGGCGCCGTGATCCCGGGCTATGGTGGGCAAATGATGGGCCTCATCCAGCACATAGATACACTCGTCTGGGGGCGGCAATATGATGCCGCCCCCCATGGTGAGGTCGGAAAGCAGCAAGGCGTGGTTGACCACCAGCACGTCAGCCGCATCCATGTCATTGCGGGCACGATGAAAGGGACAGTGTTGATGGTGACTGAGCGCCTTGTTGCAGGTATGGCGGTCGGCGGCAATGCGATCCCAGCATGAGTCCGGGATAGGATCGGGCCAGTTGTCCCTGTCTCCGTCCCATTTGCCATGGGTATATGCCTGCCACAGGGCCTGGTAGCGATCCTTGTCTGCATCCGACGGTTTGTGCTTGCTGAGCGCGGTGAAGTCGAATTCGAAGTTGGCCATCTCGCTGCCACTCGCCGCCTGCTCCAGCAGATGTTCGCAGCAGTAGCGCTGGCGTCCCTTGACCAACATGAAACGAAACGGCAGTTCGCTATGCCGATGGTAAAAAGGGAGGTCCTTGTGGATCAACTGTTCCTGCAAGGCCACGGTGGCGGTAGAGATCACCAGTTTTTTCTGGGTAAGACGGGCCACCGGGATAGCACCCTGGGCATAGGAAAGAGATTTGCCGATACCGGTACCCGCCTCGGCCACCAGAATACGGCGCTGCTTGTCATACTCTCCGGTCAGGGTCTTGGCGATTTCCGCCACCAGGAAATTCTGCTCCTTGCGGGGCATGAAACCGGGTAATCCATCGGCAATCTGGCGATAGGTATGGCGAATGGTCGCTTTGAGGCGAGTTGACAACATAAGGAAGAGGCCAGTCAGGAAATCAATCGAAGAGGTAGGATACCTGTAACGCACTGTCGGGGTCGAGATGGAGGCCATGATCACGGCTTTTTCGTGCAGATCAGACCACTTTGGTGGTTTATCAGGCAGTTAAACGACATAGCCTGTGAAACAAGCTATTCGAGGCCAAAAATACAGCAAAATGGGTTGTAAACGTTTTCTTTTCGTAGGCGGGCAATATGGGACTTGGCTCACATTTTTCCCTCGGTGACCATGATTTCCATAAAAAGTTCCAAGTTTTTTCATTGCGGTTCAGAAATCTGGGTGCTAGTCTCGGCGCCATAGTGATGCAAAGTACATCGCTAACACAGGGAATAACAACGACTTAGTGTTTAATTACAGTAGGCATTGGAAACTATGAAAAAGACAATTCTGGCTATTGCCATTCCGGCTCTGTTTGCGTCTGCAGCTAACGCTGCCGTTGTGTATGACAAAGATGGCGTAACTTTTGATGTGTATGGTCGTGTTCAGGCCAACTACTACGGCGATCATAACAAGTCTGTAGCTGCAACTGACGGCTCCTGGGGTTTCAACAAGGACACTGGTGCTGCTGAGTATACCCCTGGTGCTGATGCTCATTATGCAGATGTAGATGGTGAGCTGGTTGGTTCTTCCCGTCTGGGTTGGTCCGGTAAGATTGCTCTGAACGACACCTGGTCTGGTATTGCCAAGACCGAGTGGCAAGTCTCTGCTGAAAACTCTGACAACAAGTTCAACTCCCGCCACATTTATGTCGGCTTCGACGGTACCCAGTACGGTAAGATCATCTTCGGTCAGACCGATACCGCGTTCTACGATGTACTGGAACCGACCGATATCTTCAACGAGTGGGGCGATGCCGGTAACTTCTATGACGGTCGTCAAGAAGGCCAGATCATCTACTCCAACAGCTTCGGTGGCTTCAAAGGCAAGCTGTCTTATCAGACCAACGATGATAAAGCTGTTCAGGTTACCGACGTAGGTCAAGGTATCAAAGAGAAAGCCGTATACGGTGACAACGTTAAGCGTAACTATGGTTATGCTGCTGCTGCCAGCTACGACTTCGACTTCGGCCTGGGCTTCAACGCCGGTTATGCCTACTCCGATCTGGAAAACTCCGTGACCAGCACCACTGGTGACAAGAAAGAGTGGGCTCTGGGTGCACACTACGCCATCAATGGCTTCTACTTCGCTGGTGTTTATACCCAAGGCGACCTGAGCTATGACACCACCACCGGTGGTGACAAAGACAAGGGCCGTGGCTACGAGCTGGCTGCTTCTTACAACGTAGATGCCTGGACCTTCCTGGCTGGTTACAACTTCAAAGAAGGCAAAGCTAACTCCGGCGCTGCTGACTCTCGCTACGAGGATATGGTTGACGAAACCCTGCTGGGTGTTCAGTACGCCTTCACTCCGAAGCTGAAAGCTTACACCGAGTACAAGATCCAGGGTATCAACGACCTGGACGACGAGTGGACTGTTGCTCTGCAGTACAACTTCTAAGTTGTGTTTGCATGAAGTCCTAGCTTGAGTCTTTGACTCGACGCTTAAATGGCCAGACTGTTCAGTCTGGCCATTTTCATTTCTACTACCCCGATATGGTCCAGAGCCCTTCTGATTCCTATTCCTGATTACCTCACCATTTATTCCGATATGCCCCTGGACGTTTTCTAAGGTGGCTTCCGTTGTTTCCTTATGCTGTTCCATCACGCGAAAGAGGCCTTCAGCATGTCAGGATTTAGTTGACCACTACAGAGTCTCGTTATCGGCTGTGAGAGTTACCCATGCTGGTGTAAACAGAAGCTGTAGCTGACAGAGTGAGGGGCTAGGTTACAGATATTGGGGTCAGGCAGCAGGAGGAGAAGCCTGGTAAACAGGATTGGGAATACTGACAAGTTCTTGTCAGGAAGAGGGCCTGCTGGGATTACTGGGCGGGAGCAATAAAAGAGGGAAGGCTCTGCCTTCCCTCTTTTATGTATGCAAGATGACAAACCGGGCTTAGCCGTGGTGACGACGGTCGTTGGCCTGGGCCAGCAGGGTGCGGCTTTCCCTCAGGAACTGCTGCGCATGTTCGCCGAAGAAGTCGGATACCTGGCTGAAGGCGTCGATAAAGCCGGCCCTGTCCCCTTGCTCCAGCAACCCCAGCACCTCACCGAAGTTTTGGTAGTAGCGGCGGATCATCGCCAAGTTCTGCGGTGACGACAAAATGATGTCGGCATAGAGATGCGGATCCTGGGCAAACAGCCGCCCCACCATGGCCAGTTCCAGCCGGTAGATAGGGGAGCTTAAATTCAGCAAACGGTCGATGTTGGCCTGCTCGCGGGAGAGATGCCAGCCATAGGCGAAGGTGGCAAAGTGGCGCAGCGCCTGGATGAGGGTCATGGCCTCGTCGTGGGCTTTGGCCTCTACCTGCTGCAACCGTGCTCCCCAGATGGTCATCTGATCCAGCAGCCACTGGCTGGCGGCACCGTCGCGCCCCTGACAGCAGACGATCACCTGCTTGGCAAGGCTCGCCACATCCGGCCCGAACATGGGGTGCAGTCCCAGCACAGGGCCCTTGTGCACCGCCAGCATGTGTTCAAGCGGCGCTTCCTTCACGCTGGTGACATCCACCAGCAGACAGCGGGCGGGCAGGTTGCCGAGTCGGTCGATGATCTGGCAGGTGATGTCGATGGGCACCGCCACCATCACCAGTCCCGCATCGGCGAGGATTTCGTCAGCCCGTGGCCAGTCTTCCTGCTCGATGGTCTCGACCCGATAGCTAGAGAGGCTGAACAGATTGCCAAACAGACGGCCAAGCTGGCCTTGACCGCCGATGATGACCACCTTGCCAAGGTCCGGCTTCATGCATTTGAAGTGGTGCTCCTTGTCGCTGGCGGATTCCAGAATATAGGATTCGCGCATCACCCGGCGCAGCACGTCTTCGATGAGATCGCCGGGCACCCCCAGTGTCTCGGCCTCGGCTCGGCGGCGAGCCAGCATGCTCGCCTCCCGATCCGGGGCATAGATGGGCAGGCCGTGGCGGCTCTTCACTTCCCCCACTTCTCCCACCAGGGCGAGACGTTCAGCCAGCAGATCGATCAGCTGTTTGTCTACCGCATCTATCTTGTCCCTGAGGGCATTCAACTCTTCAGCCATATCCGGTCCCTGTCGGCGCCGCTGGCTGCGACGCTCTGTGATTCAAGAGGTTACAACAAGATACCACGACTCAAGAGGCTGTTCTGCTTTTGAGTGGCGCCGCCAGCTGGCTGTGGCAACGGGCCAGCAGCGCGTCCGTGGTCTCCCAGTCGATGCAGGCATCGGTGATGGAGACGCCGTAGCGCATCTCGCACTTGGGTTGCTCGCTCGACTGGTTGCCCTCGAACAGGTTGGATTCGAGCATGATGCCGATGATGGAGCGGTTGCCCTCCTGGATCTGGTGAATGACGTTGTCGGCCACCTTGGGTTGCAGACGATGATCCTTGCTGGAGTTGCCGTGGCTGCAATCCACCACCAGGCCGGGCAGCAGGCCCGCTTTTTCCAGAGCCTCTTCCGCCAGCGACACATTGACCGAATCGTAGTTGGGGTGCTTGCCGCCTCGCAGGATCACGTGACCATCCGGGTTGCCCTGGGTCTGCAGCAGCGCGACCTGGCCCTGCTGATTGATCCCCATGAAGGCGTGGGGGCTGGAGGCCGCCTGCAGGGCATTGATGGCGGTGCCCAGGTTGCCGTCGGTGCCGTTCTTGAAGCCGACCGGCATGGAGAGGCCGGACGCCATCTCCCTGTGGGTCTGGGATTCTGTTGTGCGGGCACCGATAGCCGACCAGGAGAAGAGTTCCGCCAGGTATTGCGGGCTGATGGGGTCGAGGGCCTCGGTGGCCAGCGGCAGCTCCAGCTCGGCGAGCCAGCAGAGCAGCTCGCGGGCGCGGTGCAGCCCCAGCTCCACGTCGAAGGTGCCGTCCAGGTTCGGGTCGTTGATAAAGCCCTTCCAGCCCACCGTAGTGCGCGGCTTCTCAAAGTAGACCCGCATGACAATGTAGAGAGAATCCTGGTAGGCATCATGGAGCGCCTTGAGCCGGGTGGCGTACTCCTTGGCGGCGTCCATGTCGTGGATGGAGCAGGGGCCGCAGATCACCAGCAGACGGTGATCGCGACGGTGGATGATGTCGGCGATGGTGTTGCGGGCACCTTGCACGAATGCCAGCGCACGCTCGGAGATGGGCAGTTTCTCCTTGAGCTGGGCCGGGGTGATCATCACTTGCTCGGACTGGATATGGATGTTGTTCAGGGGATCTCGGTGCATGGCGGCTTCTCTCTACTGGGTGTCGCATATTGATTCTGGATCCGGGTTGCCACTGGGTGATGCATCATCGCATCGTCAGCAAACCAAGAGAGAGGTGTGAATATTTAATTACACTGTCCACTTCTTGTTACGGATTGCTGCCCACCATAGCAAGGAATGGCAAACAAGCAAGTGAAAAGCGCGCTTTTACGCTACAAAAGTATCTAAGTAAAAATCAGATAGCGTTAAATGGAATGAAAAAGAGAGATTAAAGGTAGGTGGAATATGATTTTGTAAACTTATAATTACAATTGGTGCTCCGACCTGATTGTCAGGCAGAGAAACGGGGGGCGAAGGCCCCCCGTCACAAACCAGATCTGTTAAGCCCTGCTTATACCGTCACGGTCACCTTGGCGGCGCCAGCGACCCGCTGGCTGCGCGCCAGCGCGTCCAGCATCTCCTTGGTCACCAGCACAATCCCTTGCGGCGAGCGATAGAAGCGGCGGGCATCTTCATCGGCATTCTCACCGATCACCATGCCTTGCGGCAGCTTGCACCCCTTGTCGACTACCACCCGGCGCAGACGGCAACCCGAGCCAATCTCGACACCCGGGAAGATCACCGCCTGATCCAGGGTGCAGAAGGAGTCGACCCGCACATTGGTGAACAGCACCGAACTCACGATAAAGGAGCCGCTGACGATGGTGCCGCCGGCAAACATGGAGTTGATGGCCATGCCGTGCTGGCCGTTTCTGTCCTGCACGAACTTGGCGGGGGGCGTCATGTTCTGGCTGGTCCAGATGGGCCACTCCTGATCGTAGATATCCAGCTCGGGAGTGACGGAGGCGAGATCCATGTTGGCTTCCCAGAAGGAATCCAGGGTGCCCACGTCGCGCCAGTAGGGGCGCTTTTGCGAGCAGCAGCCGACGCAGGACATGCCAAACGGGTGGGCATAGGCGGTGCCCTCCTCAACGACCCGCGGGATCACGTCCATGCCGAAGTCGTGGTGGGAGTGTTCGTTGGCGATGTCCTCTTCCAGCAGCTGGTAGAGATAGTCGGCGTCGAAGATATAGATCCCCATGGACGCCAGCGCCGTGTCGGGCTTGCCCGGCATGGCTGGCGGGTTGAGGGTTTTTTCCACGAAGGCGTTGATCTTGCGATCCTCATCGATGGCCATCACCCCGAAGGCGCTGGCTTCGCTGCGAGGCACCTCTATGCAGGCCACCGTGACCTTGGCGCCCTGATTGACGTGATCGAGCAGCATGGCGGCGTAATCCATCTTGTAGATGTGATCCCCGGCCAGCACCACCACATATTTGGGGGCGTGATCACGGATGATGTCCAGATTCTGGTAGACCGCATCCGCGGTGCCGCGATACCAGTGCACCTCGTCCACCCGTTGCTGGGCGGGCAGCAGATCGATGAATTCATTCATCTGGTAGCGTAAAAAGGACCAGCCGGATTGCAGGTGGCGCAACAGGCTGTGGGACTTGTACTGGGTCACCACGCCAACCCGACGAATGCCGGAGTTGATGCAGTTGGACAACACGAAATCGATGATGCGGAATTTGCCGCCAAAATGGACTGCCGGTTTTGCCCGGTTATCGGTCAACTGCTTGAGGCGACTGCCCCGCCCTCCTGCGAGCACCAACGCCATGGTCTCGTTCAGCAACTGTCTGGATCTTGCAGTATTGGCAGGTTGTAACAACATCTTCTATCCCTTTGTGGCTAACTTATCCTGATAATGCCTCTTTTGAGGCCCAATGAAAGTGCTTTCAATCACAGAACATTCGTCGTGACGATTATTAAGTGACTTTGTTGTCAGTAATGTGATGTACCGAGGGGGAAATCAGACTTTCGAGAGTCAGACGGAATGGCAAAGGGAAGGGGGAAAGAAGGATGGCCCCTGCCAGCGGTGGCAGGGGCGCCAGGGTTATGCCTCCTGAGGCAGAGGCTCCGCCTGTTTCTGATACGCCTGGGGTGTCAGTCCCAGCAGCTCCTGCACCGTCGATGCGACTGTGATGGAGGAGATGGTTCCCACCAGGATGCCGACAAACAGGATGAAGGAGAAGCCGTAGAGGGCATCCCCCCCGAACAGCAGCAGGGCGCCCACGGTGAAGAGGGTGGTGCCCGAGGTGATCATGGTGCGGCTGAAGGTGGCCTTGATGGCGACATCGGAACACTCATGAATGTTCATCCTGGTGCGGGAGCTCAGCAGATCCCGCAGCCGATCCGAGATGACGATGCTGTCGTTCAGCGAATAACCGATCACCGCCATCAAGCCCGCGATCACATTGAGATCAAACTCGATGTTGCATAGCGCCAGCAGCCCAAGCGCGACGATGGCATCGTGCACCACCGAGAGCAGGATGCCGATGGCTTGACGCCACTCGAAGCGAAACGCCAGATAGGCCGACATGGCCACCGAGGCTACCAGCACCGCCAGCATCCCTTGCTGGAATAGCTCGGCCCCCACCTGCGGGCCAACGATGGTGGTGCGCAAGAGCTCGACCGGCATGCCGAGTTGTTCCCCCAGCAGGGCGGCGAGCTCGGGGGCGGCCCAGGGCAGCTCGTGGGGCGGCAGCTTGATGAGCCACTCTCCCGGCACGCCCGCTGAGCTCAGCTCCAGCGCGCCGGCCAGCGGGGAGGTCAGCATGGCGTTGAGCTCATGGGCCTCTTTCAGGGTCTGGATGTGAAACTCCAGCAGGATCCCGCCGGTAAAATCGAGCCCAAGGGTGAGGCCGTTCATCAGCAGGATGGCGATGCTGGCCAGGGTCAGCAGGATGGAGGCCCACAGACCGATGTAGCGCCAACGGGTCAGGCCCATGGCAACAATCATTCTCAACATGTTGTTTCTCCTGGCCACCGAAGTGGCCTTGCTCGCGCAGGCGGACCTGCGCGAGATAAAAAGGGTGGCCGGCCTTGGTGCCGGCTGGTTGCGAAGCTACCTGAGAGGGCGCTGGCCCATCAGACCCTGAGGGTGCGCTCGCGGCTGCGTCCCCACAGGGGATTGATGATGGCGCGGGTGCCCCAGATCCCGGTGATCATGCTGGAGACGAGCCCCAGGATGAGGGTGATGGAGAAGCCCTGCAGCGGTCCGGAGCCGATGGAGTAGAGCACCACGGCGCAGATCAGGGTGGTGATGTTGGCATCGAAGATGGTGCGAAATGCCGAGCGATAGCCGAAATCGATGGCATTGGCGAGGCTGCCACCTTCACGCAGCCTATCCCTGATCCGCTCGAAGATGAGCACATGGGTATCCACCGCCATGCCCACGGTCAGCACCAGGCCGGCGATCCCCGGCAACGTCAGTACGGCGCCCGGCAGTACCGCCAGCATGCCGACCTGCATCAACAGGTTGCCAATGAGCGCCGTGATGGCCACCCAGCCGAACTTGCGATACCAGGCCATCATGAACAGCATCATGCCCGCCATGCCAAAAGCCAGGGCGGTGAAGCCCGCCTCGATGTTCTGCATGCCGAGGGTCGGCCCTATGCTGCGCTCTTCCAGGATCTTCAGCGGCGCGGTGAGGGCGCCGGCCCGCAGCAGCATGGCCAGCTCTTGTGCCTCGGGCATGCTGGCAAGGCCTGTGATGCGGAACTGGTTGCCAAGGGCCGTCTGGATGGTGGCGACGTTGATCACCTCGCTGTGGGCTCTCAGGTGCCCCTGGGCATTGGTCTTGTACTCGGTGAAGACGGTGGCCATCGCCTTGCCCACGTGCTGGCGGCTGAACTGGTTCATCTTGCTGCCCCCCAGGGTGTCGAGCACGATATTGACCTGGGGTTGACCCATCTCCCCCATGCTGGCGCGGGCGTCGACGATATGCTCGCCTGTCAGCACCGGCTTGCGTGCCATGGGGATGGCCTGCCCGTGGCGATCGGACATATAGACGTGGCTGTCAACCTTGGTCTCGTAGAAAGCCAGGGAGGCGGTGGCCCCGATCACCTCTTTGGCCTGCTTGGGATTGTGCACCCCGGGCAGCTCGATGCGGATGCCCTCCTGCCCCTGGCGCTGGACCGAGGCCTCGACGATGCCGAGCTCGTTGATCCGTTTTTTCAGGATCGACAGGTTCTGGGTCACGGCGTTGTTGACCAGCAGGGTGCGCTCGGCCTCGCTCAACACCAAGCGCAGCTCGTTGCCGCTGCGGGTGAGTTGCCACTGTCCTTGCAGGGTACCGGCACTCTCTTTGATGATGGTGAGCCAGGGGGCCTGCTCGGCCGTCTCCGGCAGGGTCACGATCACGGCGCCCTGCTCGCTTCGCATCACGTTGGCACCGCGCAGATGAGCATCACGAAAGCGGCTGCGCAGGGAGTCCACCAGATTGTTGGTCTGGGCGTCGATGACGAAATTGACGTCGACCCCGATTAGCAGCTGGGAGCCACCGCGCAAGTCCAGCCCGAGCTTGATGGGGGTGGCGCCGAGCCGGCTGATCCAGTCGGGGGCGTTGGAGTGAAACTCCAGGGTCAGGGCGGCGCTGTCGACCCCCTGTTGCTCCAGCAACTGCTTGGCTCTTTGCTGTTCGTGCTGGGTGGCAAACACCAGCTCGACCTTGTCTTGCTGCTGCACTGTCTTGACCGGCGAGTTCCGGTTTTCAACCAGCAGCTGATGTTGACTGACGGTCAAGGCCGCTTGTCCGTGCAGGCCGAGGGAGGGTTGCTCACCGAAGAAGGTGGGCAGGGAGTAAAAGGTAAAGGTGAACAGCATCAGCAGCAGCAGTGCGTACTGCCACCTGCTCATGCGGTTGAGAATGGCGCTGTGATGTTTTCTCATGGCAAATCGCCTCTGTCAGGAGAAGGCGCGCGGGCCGGCCCTTGGGGCAGGCAAGGCGCTAAAAAATAGAGATGCGAACAGGGCGGGATGGCACCTGGGTGCAACCCGTCAAGGGGGAGGAGAAGCGCGAAAAAGAGATGTGCCAACCCCTCGGGGTCAGGCGGTCAGATAGCTCTGGCTGAAGCGATATTGCAGGTGCTGACGCTGCAGGCGGTGCCGGTGAATGGCACCGAAAAAGTCCCGAAAACTCTGTCTGTGATAGAGCAGGATGACAGGCGTCAGCCAGCCGAGCAGCAACAGCAGGATAGCCTCGGCAGACCAGCTGTGCACCAGTTCATAGACAAGGGTTCTGGGTTGAGTGTCATTGCGCTGGGATTGCTCGAGGCGCAGCAGATGATTCTGATGGGACGCGACAAACTTGATGATGCCGTCGTCGCTGTCGCTTGCCTGGGAGAGGGTATGGGTTTGCGTCGCCGCGGGCAGCCGTGGCCCTTCCACCTGGACGATGGAACAAAGCAGGGTGAAGGAGATGACCAGGGTCATCAGCACCAGTGTGACTTTGTCGATGGGACGCAAACGATCAATTCCAGAGAAACGAGAGGGGCAAGCTATCACAGGAGGCGGGATCGGACAAGCCGGCACAGACCTGCCGTGCCGGCTTGGAAGTGAGTCAACTGCCGGTCATCTGCGAAAAATCGCGGGCATACCCCTTGAGCAGGCTGTAGAGGTGGGCCCGTTGCGAGATGTCCAGCGACTGGCTCATGGCGCTTAGCCACTTGATGGTACGTTGGCGCGACTGCTCGGTGTAGCCGGTAAATCGGCCATCCATCAGGCCATCACCCTGGGCCAGCAGATCGGTCAGCTCCCGGGTAAAATCCGGGCTCTGGCGCTGCTTCATCAACCGATCCAGCTCCAGGGTCCAGGAGGTCTGAAACTCGATCCAGGGGGGCATCAGCTCGTACTGCCACTCGGCCCACTGGGCCACCAGTGGTGCCTGGGCCGGTTTTACCTCGCCAAGCCAGAACGCGAGCCGCTTGTTCATCTTGTCGCGAAACTCCGCCAGCATCTTTTCCTTCGGCTGATCGGCAAATTCCTGTTGCCGCTCCTGCTGGCGCTTGACCCTGTCCTGCATGAAGCGGGTCACCTGCTCGTCGGTCAGGGTGCGCGCAAGCCGCACCGCCCGGGGGATGGTGTTCTCCAGGGTGCGGGTCAGGCTCCCCTGCACCGCATCGAGATTGGTCTCGATTTGTGCCGGGGTCATGGGGCTGGCCACCGCTTTTGCCAGCACATCGAGATCCCGGGCATAGCGGGGCAGTTCGTGTTGCCGGTGCCAGGCCATCAACCCCTTCACCTCGCGGCTGAGCAGGCTCTTTTGCGAGGAGGAGAGGGCGAAATAGTCATCCAGCTGCCAGATGATGGCGGTGTCGAGCCAGTAGTAGATGATCCGGGTGGAGCAGCCCACCAGCATCAGCGTCAGCAGCAACAGCCCCCAGGTTTTCGGTTGGTACCAGCGCACCTTGTTTGTCATCGGTTACTCCAGTCGTTGCCGATTGAGATCAATCAGCCCGTGATAATCGGGATGGTCTTGCTGTTCGGCCATCAGCAGAGCCCACAGGAGGGCGATGTAATCGACCCAGGGCAGGAACGCCTCGCCGTGAAAGGAAAACCGCTGCTCCCGGGGCAGGGCGCGCAGGTAGTGCTCCTCCAGCGCCTCCCGCTCCTGTGGCTGCCAGCCATGGGTGCGCTGGATGCTGGCGACCTCGAAGCCCGGATGGCCCGCCGCCCCATACTCCCAGTCGATGACCCAGGGCCTTGCTCCCAACAAGTTAGCCGGATTGAGATCATGGTGGCAAGGGAGCCAGCAATCGTCCGGCTCCCGGCTCGCGAGCAGCCCCCGCTCCAGCGCCGGCAGCCAGGACGGGATCCGCGCCAGTCTGGCGCGATAGCCGGCCGCATGGGCCCGTACCGCCATCACCACGGAGGGCAGGGGAAGGCGGTGCAGGGTGCGCAGGGTATCGGCCAGGCGCCTCGGCTGCTCGGCCCGCGGCGGCGGGGCGTCGGCCCAGTTCGGCTCGTCACACCAGTCGAGCAGCATCAGGCCGGTGGCGGGATCGCTGTGATGGCAGGGCAGGGCGATCCCCTCGGCCATGGCCCCCCGATAGAGCTGCCACTCGGTGGCCCGGTCGATGCCAAGACGCACCGGGTCCGGGTGCCCCTGGCGCAGAAAGTAACTGCGCCCCGAGGGGAGGCGCAGTCGGTAGTTGCAGTTGGTCAGGCCCGCCCCGAGCGGCGTCAGCTCTGCCTCGGCCCAGGGGGCGGGCAGGCGGCGCCGCAGGGCTGCCAGGTGCGGATCACCAGCCAAAGGTGGACTTCTTCGCCTGTTTGCGGATCTCCTTCTGATCGGCCCACAGCAGCTCGCCGCTTTGCAGATCCAGCAGGTTCATGGTCATCTGGTAGTAGACGTCCTTCACCTTGCCGTTGTCCTTGACGATGCTGGCGAGGTTGCCATAGACCATGTAGCGGGCACCGGTCTGCTGGCCGATACGCACCATGGTGGCGGGATCCACCATGCCGCTACTCTGCTGATATTCGAGCTGCTGCTTGATGGCGGCCACCTTGCTCATGTCGACGAAGCGGAACTTTCCGGCACGCAGCAGCTTGGTGCGGATGGTGTCGGTGATGGCCTCGGTATCGATATGCTCGGAGGTCTTGTTGCGGATGGAATCCATGTACATCACCGGGCGTCCCCCTGCGGTGATCTCGCTGGTGGCGGGCGAGGCCAGCAGGGAATCCGCCATCTTGTCGGCGATGGCCTGCAGATCGGTGGAGCCGTAATCGACGGTGACCGTCTCGGTTTCGGTCGGATCGCCATAGCTGACGGTGGTGCTGGAGCAGCCGCCCAGGAGCAGGGCGCCGGTCAATATCAGCAGGGCATGATTCATTTTCATCAGTAGGATTCCTCAATCACTTCGCGTACATAGAGTCGGTAGCCACGGGCGGCCGGACTCGGCGCCAGGGCGGACAGGGTGCGGCTCTGATAGCCGTGTAGCTTGAGCGGGGTCCAGCCGCGGCCATCGCTGGCCACCTCCTGACCCGCCTCGTCATACCAATAGAAGAGGTATTGCAGACGGTTGTCGCTGCGCTGGGTGCTGGTGACCGCCACGTTGACCTGCAGCAGGCCGTTTTGCTCGCGCCGGCTCAGCTCGGTCAGGGTGACGTTGACGTTTTGATGTTGCTCCGCCACCGCTGCGGCGCCCGCCGCACCATAGAGCGCAATGCCGGAGGTATTGGTGGCACAGCCTGCCAGCAGCAGCGCGAGCCCCAGGGCCAGTGTGCATCTTTTCATCTTGCTCTCCTTGCCGGCAGGCCGGGGGCCGCGCCGGTGGTTGTTCATGATTTGTCGGCCAAACCTGCTCACAGGGGCATCACCCGGGTAGTCAGTCCCGCACCGAGGCGCTGCACCCATACCAGGGTGGTGCGTCCGCCGTGAATGGTGAGGGGCAGCTGGCGCGTGGCGCTGCCGGCCCCCAGGACAAGCTGTACCTCACCGGCGGGCAACATGCCCTGCCAGCTGGAGGCTTGGGCGGGCAGAGTGAGCCAGCTGCGGGTATCGGCCCGCTCCGAGAGGGTGTTGAAGATCCCCACCAGCAGGTTGCCCACATCGCCCCCCTCCTTGGCGGCGGTGTGCCGCAGCTGCTCCTTGGTTACCAGACGCAGGGCCTGGCGGGTCAGCATGCCAGGCAATCGCTCCTGTAGATCCTTGGCCGCCAGCGCTTCGAGCCGCACCAGCTCGCTGGTCTGCTCGACCCGCTTGCCGAGGGTGACGGTCAGCGGCCCGGTGTCGCTCGTCCGGTTGTCGTAATAGGGTACCGCCACGGTGAAGGTGCGAAAATCACCGCCGGAAGTGGAGATGGGCAGCGGCAGGAACAGCTCGCGCCGCGCCGGGATCAGCCCATCTTCAAACAGTACCACCAGCTGGCCCTGTTTTTTGGCAATGGAGGGGGTTAACGGCGGGGCCTTGCGACCGATCCTCTTCTCGGTCTCGCGGATCTCGTCCGCGGCCCCCCGCAGGCGGGCGAGGCGCAGCAGGGCATCCTGCAGGCTGCGGTTGTCAGGCGCTATCTGGTAACCGCGCTGATAGTCGACCCAGGCGTCGTTGAGATCCCCGGCCGCCTCGTAGAGCACCCCGGAGAAATAGAAGGTGTAGGCGTTCTGAAAGCCGTTTTTCACCCGGCCGATGAGGCGGTCGAGATCCGGTGCCCGCGATACCAGCTGGCGCATCTCCCCTTCAGTTGCGGTATCAGCCTCGGCCTCTTCGCTCTTTTGCTTTGCCTTGCGAACTTCGTCAGCCCGGCGTTTGAGGGCCTGTTCCTGTACCTGATTGGCGCGGCGCACCTCCACCAGAGCCCCCTCGGCATTCCCCCGTTGCAGGTAACCGAGCGCCAGATAGTGATGCAGCATGGTGCGCTCGTAATCGGGGGCGCGATAGGCCATCGACTGATCATTGGTGAGCAGGCTGCCCACCTGAGCCAGACCGTGGCTCAGCCGGTACTCGGCCTGGTTGTCTTCCCAGACGAGCTGGCTGTCGGCGGCGGCAAAGGCCTGCTTGCTGCCGGCATCCTGGCCGGCCAGCCAGGCGATGCGCCCCTGCTCGAGCCTGTCCAGCACATAGGTGTCGTCTCCCACCGTGGAATCGCGCACCTCGGGCAGGGCCTCGGCGGCGTGCCCCAGCAGCAGCTGGTTGCGCAGCGGTACCATCTGATCGGAGTAGGAGACGAACATGTCCTGCCAGTGGGAGGCACAGCCTCCCAGCAGGGAGCTGGCCAGCAACAGGCCAGCCAGTTGAAGGCGAGGCATCACAGGCTGAGCAGGGGTCCCAGCGGCTGGCCACCGACCAGGTGCATGTGGATGTGATAGACCTCCTGCCCGCCGTGGCGGTTGCAGTTCATGATGAGGCGGTAGCCATCCTCGGCGATCCCGGCCTCGCTGGCCAGCTTGCGGGCCACGGTGAACATCCGGCCCAGCGCCAGCTCGTGCTCGGCTTCCACATCGTTGACGGTGGGGATCAGCACGTTGGGGATGATCAGGATATGGGTCTTGGCCTTGGGCTGGATGTCGCGAAAGGCGGTCACCAGTTCGTCCTGATAGAGGATGTCAGCGGGGATCTCTTTGCGAATGATTTTGCTGAAAATGGTTTCTTGCGCCATTGCTAACTCCCTTATATGAAAAAGAAAATTGAAAATGAGCCCTGATTGCCCCCTGGATGGGGCAGCGTCGCACGCCAAGTGTGACACAAGCCGACATTTGACACAGCTGATGTCCCATTCCCTTCAGTTATTGTTAAAAATACCGATAGCCAGAGGGACGTCATGGCACTACCCGGGCAGGTGGCTGCAGGGTATCAAAGGGACGGGGTACTCAGGCAAGGGACTTTTGCATATACAGCGGGACAATAATGAAACAAACCATGTCAGATCTCTCCATCTTGCAGCGAGTCTATCTTGGATTCGCCATTCTGGTGGCCGTGATGGTGGCCAGTTCACTGCTTACTTTTCGCAGCCAGGGGGCCCTTGGGGATGCCCTTGATCAGGTGACCCAGCAGTCGATGCCGCTGGTGATCGCCAGCTCCCAGACCCAGATCAGTTTGCTCAGTGCCAACAAGTGGCTCACCGACGTGCTGACCGAGCAGGATAGCAAGCTGATCCCGGCCGAAGTGGCCGAGTTGCAGCAGGCCAAGGCCCAGGTCGACAAGACCCTTGCCACCCTCAAGCAGCAGGCGGCCAGCCATCCCGAGTTGCAGGCACAGATGGTCGCGCTGGAGCAGCTGGCCGGCGACTATCTGAAACTGACCGACACCCTGCCCGCCGAGCATGAGGCACTGCTGGCCCGGTTGCACAAGGTCAATCTGGCCAAGGGGCAATTTCAGGTCAGCCTGCCCCAGTTCAAGAAGAACCTGGGGGACATGATGGTCAGCATCGATGACAGCTTCATCAAGATGCTCTCCGAGACCCTGACCACCAAGCTCTCCGCTATCGAGCTCTCCACCATGGATGCCCTCAACCAGAGCATCCCGGCCCCCATCGAGGGGGCGCTCAAGCGCAACAAGATGCAGATCGAGGGGTTCAACAGCACCATCAAGGATCTGCAAAATGAGCTGGCGAATTTCGACAATGACATGGGCCACTATGTCCACGGTTTCGTGCGCGACACCACCGGCAGCGATGGGGTGCTCGCCCAGTACCTGACCCTGATGCGCGAGCAGGAGCGGATGCGCAGCCAGAGCAGGCAGGCCAGCGCCCTCATTGTCGAGATCCAGGGCAAGCTGGAGCAGATCACCGCCCAGAGCCAGCAACTGATGAACCGCAGCATCCTGGCCTCCGAGCTGGTGCAGCGCCAGAGCTCCCTCACCCAGGGGGCCAGCATAGGGGTCGCCATCCTGATCGCCATCCTGGTGGCCTACACCCTGGGCAAGGCCATTCGCCGTCCCCTCAAGGAGTTGCTGCGGGTGCTCAACGAGGTGACCGGGGGCGACATGACCCAGCGCATCGGCTTTCGCAGCAACAACGAATTTGGCCAGCTCGGCAAGCAGGTCAACCTGCTGATCGAACAGATGGGGGAGGTGCTGACCCAGCTCTCCCAGGCCTCGGCCCAGCTCAATGACGCCGCCCACGGCAACCGCCACACCACAGAGTCAGTGCGGGCGGATCTGGAGAAACAGCGCCAGGAGACCGCTTCGGTCGCCGCCGCCATGACCCAGATGGAAGCCTCGGTGCGGGAGGTGGCCCAGGCTGCCAACCAGACCCTGGAGCGGGTGATGGACGTGGAGAAAGCCTCCGAAACCGGTCGCAAGGTGATGGCCGGCAACATCACCACCACCCATCAGCTGGCGGGCAAGTTGCAGCAGACCGGCAAGGTGATCGGCGATGTGAATGCCATGAGCGGCCAGATCGGCAACATCCTCGACGTCATTCGCGGCATTGCCGAGCAGACCAACCTGCTGGCCCTCAACGCCGCCATCGAGGCGGCCCGGGCCGGCGAGCAGGGGCGCGGTTTTGCGGTGGTAGCCGACGAGGTGCGCAGCCTGGCCGGGCGCACCGCCCAGTCCACCAGCGAGATCCAGACCATGATCGAGAACCTGCAGCAGGGGGTCGCCAAGGCGGTGGCCGTGATGCAGGAGTGCTCCCGCGAGATGGACAGCTGCATGGATCAGAGTTCCCACGCCAACAACGCGATGGAGGAGGTGCAGGGCATTGTGGTGCTGATCAGCGACATGTCGAGCCAAATCGCCTCCGCCGCCGAGCAGCAGCAGGCCACCAGCGCCGATATCGCCACCAACCTCAACCGCATCTCCGACATCTCGGATCTCAACTACCAGGGCATAGAGCGGGTCGCCGAGACCAGCCAGCAGCTCGATGCGCTGGCCGAGCAGCAGGAGGAGCTGGTCAAGCGCTTCCGGCTCAGTGCCTGAATCTGGATGTTTTACATGGGGCCTGCGGGCCCCTTTTTTATCCGGTAGTGCCAAAGGCCGATCCTGGTCACGGAAAGCCGGGTCACCGCGCGCCAGCATAGTCGGATCTGCCGCCTTTAGAGCCACTTGAACGTCAGGACGTAACCATGATCTCCCTAAGCCAGTTGCTGCTGTTTGCCGGTGCCTCCCTCCTGATGGCCCTGACGCCGGGCCCCAATATGCTCTACCTGCTGTCACGCTCCCTCTGTCAGGGGCGAGTTGCGGCCATCATGTCCTGGGGCGGCGTGGTGCTGGGGTTTACCGTGCACATGCTGTGCGCCGCCATCGGCCTCACGGCGCTCTTCATGGCGATCCCCATGGGCTACGAGCTGCTCAAGGTGGCCGGTGCACTCTATCTGCTCTGGATCGCCTGGCAGGGGATCAAGCCTGGCTCACGTTCCCCGTTCGAACCGGCGCCGCTGGTGGCGCACTCCCCGGGCCGGTTGTTTCTGATGGGGCTGCTGACCAGCGTGCTCAACCCCAAGGTCGCGATCTTCTATCTGTCGGTGTTGCCCCAGTTCATCTCGCCGGATGCGGGCACGGTACTTGGCCAGAGCCTGCAGCTTGGCACAGTGCAAATTCTTATCAGCGCGGCCGTCAACCTCTCGGTGGCCTTGTCCGCCGCCCGTCTTAGCGGCTGGTTTGCCCGCCATCGCCTCTGGCTGGCGGTGCAGCGCTATTTGATGGCCACAGTACTGGGGCTGCTGGCGGTTCGCCTGCTGGCTCAGGGGCGTAGCTAGGCTGACGGGCAGAAACAGCAAGGCTCCCCGCAGGGAGCCTTTTTATCAGGTTGAGTGGCGCCGGGATCAGGCGTAGGCGATGGCGCCCTTGCCAACCCCTTCATAGGCGACAATCTTCACGAACTTGTCACCCACCGCTTTTTTCACTTCCCGGGCGATGTAGTGGGCCAGCAGCTCGACCGTGGTGTCGGTGTCGATCATCTCGACCTCGGCGGACGGGATGGCCAGCTGGAACAGCCCCTGGGGCGCCACATATTTGAAACCGGCGTGGTGATCCCCCAGCAGCACGTTGGCGCGAGCGCTCAGGGCCAGCTCGGTGAGGGTGACCCTGTCCTCTTCGGTGCCCAGATAAATATCGGCCCAGCGCTCGGCCCAGTTCTGCTCGAGCTCTTCATCCCGCTCACCATCCACGTGGATCTCGATGGGGGAGCGGTGGCCGTGAGCGATGCGCTGACAGTTACCGTCGTGTTTCTTCAGGCCATGGCTGTAGTGGTAGAAGGCCCCCTCGATCTGCTCCTGGCGCAGGGTTAGGGAGAGATCCTTGATGTTGCCGGGCAGCCGCTTGGCCAGCACCGCCAGCAGGTAGCGGGTGACGGACTCCTTGTCCACCTGGGGCGCCGGGATGAAGGCAAAGCCCTGGGTCGGGCAGCGCAGGTGGATGGAGCGCCCCTGGCGCAGCAGGTCGACGGTGCTCTCGTCCCCCTCCAGATGCTCGACATGGATCAGGGCGCATTCGGTCGGCACCAGCAGCTTGTGATCCACCTCTTCGTCGATGATCGACTTGATGAGCTTTTTCACCCGGCCAAAGTCCAGCAGCATGCTCATTTCGTTGAGCTCGCCACTCATCTCGATATCCACCAGCCAGCTTTCCCCTACCATGCCGCGGCGTTCGCACAGGTAGCTGGAGTCGATCACGGTCAAATCTCTTACAAATAACTTCATCAGTCAGGCCTTGCTATAGCGAAAGGGCAGTTTGCGATATTATGACCCGCGATTATCGGCAAAGGAACTGGAACCCCCCATGAACAAACTGCTTATCAAGAATGCCACCCTGGTCAACGAAGGCCGCATCTATGCCTCCGACGTATTGATCGAGGGGGAAAGGATTGCCCGCATCGCCCCGCAGATCGAGGCTCCCGACGCGCTGGTCATCGATGCCGCGGGCCGTCACCTCATCCCGGGAATGATCGATGATCAGGTCCACTTCCGGGAGCCGGGGCTGACCCACAAGGGGACCATCGCCAGCGAATCCCGGGCCGCGGTTGCCGGCGGCACCACCAGTTTCATGGAAATGCCCAACGTCAATCCCCAGACCACCACTCTCGAAGCCCTCGAAGCCAAATACCAGATAGCCGCCAACGCCTCCGTTGCCAACTACAGCTTCTACCTCGGCGCCACCAATGACAACCTGAGCGAAATCAAGCGCCTCGATCCCAAGCAGTCCTGCGGGGTCAAGGTGTTCATGGGCTCCTCCACCGGCAACATGCTGGTGGACAACCAGGAGACCCTGGCGGCAATTTTCCGCGAGAGTCCGGTGATGATCGTCACCCACTGCGAAGACACCCCGACCATCGCCCAGGCCGAAGAAGCGGCGCGGGCCAAGTGGGGCGAGAACGTGCCGATGGGCGAGCATGGTCGCATCCGCAGCGACGAGGCGTGCTACAAGTCCTCCAGCATGGCGGTGGCGCTGGCGAAAAAATATGGCGCCAAACTGCACGTGCTGCACCTCACCACCGCCAAGGAGCTGTCGCTCTTTACCGCCAGCCACGACCTGAGCGAGCTGAAAGACAAGAACATCACCGCCGAGGTGTGTGTCCACCACCTCTTCTTCAACGACGCCGATTACGAGACCCTGGGCAGCCAGATCAAGTGCAACCCGGCGGTGAAGAGCGCCGCGGATCAGCGGGCCCTGCTCGACGCGGTGCGCAACGACGTGCTGGACATCATCGCCACCGACCACGCCCCCCACACTTGGGAAGAGAAGCAGAACAGCTACTTCAAGGCGCCGTCCGGCATTCCCCTGGTGCAGCACTCCCTGCTGGCGCTGCTGGAGCTCTACCACAACGGCGTCTTCACCCTGGAAACCATCGTCAAGAAGACTTCCCACGCGGTGGCCGAGCGCTTCCAGGTGCAGGATCGCGGTTATATCCGCGAGGGCTACTTCGCCGATCTGGTGCTGCTGGATCTGGGCAAGCCCTACGTGGTCAACGATGACAACATCCTCTACCACTGCGGCTGGTCGCCGTTCAACGGCTACCGCTTCCACAGCACGGTGGAGATGACTCTGGTGAATGGCCAAGTAGCCTGGCAAAACGGTCAGGTCAGCGATCAGGTGCTGGGCAAGCGACTGACCTTCAACCGTTGAGCCGGTTGATGAGGGGACGCGAGCAGGAGCTATTGGCCTTTAAGCCCTGCAAGCGGGCAGATAATGGGCTGATGGCGGCACTTTGAGCGCAGATTGCTCGCAAAGCAGGCGAACGCATCGTTGTGGCGGTTTCTTTGTTGACAGGGGGGGAGCATCTCCATAAACTCAGCCCCCGTCAGCTCAGACTGACTTCGTCGGCGTGTAGCGCAGCCAGGTAGCGCACTGTCATGGGGTGTCAGGGGTCGGAGGTTCAAATCCTCTCACGCCGACCATCATTCCCCGAATAAAGGCCTTGCCTTGTGACAAGGCCTTTTTCTTTTTCCGGTATTCCCCTTGCTGGCCTCGCGCTCGGCGATTGTCTCGCTCGCCGGCCTGTGCTCTAGTAACGGCGTCTTTCCATCAGCCTTGCGCCGGAGGCCTCTCTTGTCTGCATCCATCCTCGCCCCTGTCCGGTGGCTGTTGCTGGCGACCTTGCTGCTCGGCGGCTGCGCCACCTCCTATCACAGTGAAAAATCCTTCTGGAACGGGCAAACCGGTTTCTCCCAGACCCGGCTTGGCCCCGCCACCTGGCAGCTGGAGTTTGTTGGCAACGATCTGGTGGACAGGGAGACGGCTCGCAAGTACGTGCTCAAGCGGGCAGGGGAGATGACGCTGGCCGAAGGCTATCGGCGGCTGCGGGTGGATGAGCTGACGATCAGCCGGGACGCCATCCGGGTGACCCCCTCGCGCCCCGTCTTCGGCTTCGACGAGGATGAGCCGGATCCTTTTCTCGATGAGATGCATGTCCAGCACACTACCTCGGCCCTGCTGGTGTTTACCCTCGACAATGAGGCGACGGACAAAAACAGTCTCTCGGCTGAATATCTCGCAAACATAGAAATAAACAGCGATTAATATAATGGTTCGGCAAGATGTAGATAATATACATCTGGCAGTAGCATGAAATTCCGGAGCCAGGCTCTGGATTTACCCCTCGCTTTTAGGCATGCTCCCAGCATACCGACTATCCGGAGTCAACGGGTCGGATCACAAAAACGGACTTTAGTGGCACCCACTGCCACTGATGAAGGCTTGTATCACTCTCAATCGAGAAACCCCCATGAAAATGAATAAGCTGACGGTCGCCATCCTCATTTCGATGATGTTTGGCATCCTCACCGGTCAGGGTTATCGTCTGTTTGCCGCCGATCAGGCGGCGGATTTCGCCAGCAACATCACGATTCTTACCGATATCTTCCTGCGACTGATCAAGATGATCATCGCCCCCCTGGTCTTCAGCACCCTGGTGGTCGGCATCGCCAAGATGGGCGATACCCGCACCGTGGGCCGCATCGGTGCCAAGACCCTGGGCTGGTTCATGCTGGCCTCCCTGATGTCCCTGAGCCTGGGGCTGGTGATGGTGACTCTGCTGCAACCGGGCGTCGGCCTCTCCCTCTCCCTGCCCGATGACACCGCCAGCTCCGGCATTGCGGTGGGCGCCATCACCCTGAAAGACTTTGTCACCCACGCCATTCCCAAGAGCGTGGTGGAGGCCATGGCCACCAACGAGATCCTGCAGATCGTGGTGTTCTCCCTCTTCTTCGGGCTGGCCGCTGCCGCCCTCGGGGATCTGGCCAAGCCGGTGGTCGTGCTGATGGCCAGCGCGGCGGAGATCATGCTGAAGGTCACCGGCTACGTGATGAACTTCGCGCCATTCGCGGTGTTTGGTGCCATCTCCGCCATGGTGGCCAAGGAGGGGCTCGGCATCCTGCTGACCTACGGCAGCTTCATGGCCCAGTTCTATCTTGCCTTGGGCTGTCTCTGGTTGCTGCTGGTCGCCATGGGCAGCCTGTTCCTGCGCGAGCGGGTGCTCAAGCTGCTGGCCATGATCCGCGAACCCATCCTGCTGGCATTTTCCACCGCGAGCTCCGAGGCGGCCTATCCCAAGACTCTGGATCGGCTGGAAAAATTCGGTTGTGACAAGCGCATCGCCAGCTTCGTGCTGCCCATGGGCTACTCCTTCAACCTGGATGGCTCCATGATGTACTGCACCTTCGCGGTGATGTTCATCGCCCAGGCCTATGGCATCGAGCTCTCCATGGCCCAGCAGATCACCATGCTGTTGCTGCTGATGGTCACCTCCAAGGGGATGGCCGGGGTGCCGCGCGCCTCCCTGGTGGTGATTGCCGCCACCCTGAACCAGTTCCATATTCCCGAAGCCGGCGTCTTGCTGCTGCTGGGGATCGACCACTTCCTCGACATGGGTCGCTCCGCCACCAACGTGCTGGGCAACGCCATCGCCGCGAGCGTGGTGGCCAAGACCGAGGACAGCCTGGGCGAGACAGTGGTGCAAGGGGAGAGTGAACCCGTCAAGGTGTGAGTCTGCTTCAGGCCGACCGCTGGTGTTGGCCCCTGACCTGAAAAAATCCCCGTCATGACGGGGATTATTTATTGGCGCCTGGCTGGCCGTCAGTCGCCGTTCTTGTTATTCCCGGGATTGGCGGGTTTGTTGAGCGGGGGGAGGAAGCGCAGGGGCGGCCGGGCGCGCTCCTCTTCCTCGGCTGCCTGGGTTTCGTCGAAACGCAGCTGGGCCGCCAGCAGGGTCTCGACGTGCTGCTGGGCCCACTGGGAGACCTGCTCTATGGTGTCGGCGTAAGAGCGACCGAGCTCGGTGAGGCGGTACTCGACTCGCACCGGCATCGAGGGGTAAACCTCCCGCGCCACCAGGCCGTCTCGCTCGAGCAGCTTGAGCTTTTGTGACAGCACCTTCTGGGAGATGCCATCTACCTCCCGCTTGATCTCGTTGAAGCGCAGGGTCGGTTGCTGGCGCAGCAGGCCGATGATGAGCAGTACCCAGCGCTCGGCCAGCCGGTCGAAGAAGAGGCGGGCTGGGCAGTGGCGGGAGTAGACGTTGTAATCGGACATGGTTTCCTCCGAGTAACCAGGGCACCTTGGCGCCACTCATTGGCGACCAGGTTTCTTAAAGATACCATCTTCCTTGATGACGGCTCCATCCCGGGGCCGCCTTTTTCTGCAGCATGCAGTTCGCACTCGCAAGGAGAGAGCAGATGGCCAAGACAGCCGTGGTCTATTTTTCCGGTTATGGGCACACCCGCCGTGTGGCCGAAGAGGTGGCGCTGGGCGCCGGCGCCGAGTCAGTCGTCATCGATGAGCAGGGGGAGATCTCTGCTGAAGCGTTCGCCGCGCTGGACGCTGCCGACGCCATCATCTTCGGCGCGCCAACCTACATGGGCGGCGTGCCCTGGCAGTTCAAGAAGTTCGCCGACGCCAGCTCCAAGGCCTGGTTTACCCGCGCCTGGCAGGACAAGGTATTTGGTGGCTTTACCGTGAGCGCCAGCCTCAACGGTGACAAGCAGGTGACCCTCATTTACCTGCAGACTTTGGCCTCCCAGCATGGTGGTATCTGGGTCAGTCTGGGGCAGTTGCCCTCCAACACCCAGGCGGCTACCCGTGCCGATCTCAACAGCTTGGGCGGCTCGGTGGGGTTGCTGGCTCAGGGCCCGTCGGACGCCGGAGCCGACGCTATACCGAGCGGGGATCTGGAGAGCGCCCGGCTCTACGGCGCCAGGGTAGCGTCGGTGGCGGCGCGCCTGCGCGGCTAGAGCATCGGAACATGACAACGCCAGGGGAGCCCCTGGCGTTTTTTATGAAGTGAGGGTTAGAAACCGGAACCGGGTTGTTGCAGGAAGGCGGCTTCGTCTTCGCTATCGGGGCGACCCAGGATGGCATTGCGGTGAGGGAAGCGGCCGAAGCGTTCGATGATCAGCTGATGGCGGCGGGCAAAGTCGGCAAAGCCGGCGAAGGTGGTGAGGGCGGGCCCTGCCGCCTGCTCCGTTGCCAAGGCATCGAACAGTGCCACGCTGCGGGCCTGCAGCTCACGGGATTCCGCATGCTCGAGCGGCAGATAGAAAAAGACCCGGGCCAGCGGCGAGAGGGCCCGATCCGCCCCCTGTGCCAATCCCTGCAAACAGAACTCTCGGGCCTTGGCATCCTGGGCGAAGGCAGCCGGAGTGCCGCGATGGATATTGCGCGGCAACTGGTCGAGCAGCAGGATCAGCGCCAGCCGCCCGGCGGGAACTTCGGCCCAGTCGCCGAGTCGGCCGTTGGCTGCGGCCTCAGCCAGTTCGCCGAAGCGGCTGGCCAGCATGCTATCCGTCGCCGTGTCTTTGCCCCACCAGAGCGGGGCTTGCCGTTTGGCCCGGGCCGCATCGTCGGCATCATCGCCAAACCAGAGATCGAGCAGGGGCTGCCAGGGTTGCATAAAGACTCCTTGTATCAGGGGGATAAGGCTCAAAAGGGGCGACGTGCTTGCTGCCGACGGCGCCGCTTATCGTTACACTGTGACATCTTTTGCCCGAAATGAGGAATTCCTGATGGCCGGAACCAGTTTGTTGGCCCTGCTCGATGATATTGCCAGCGTGCTCGATGATGTTGCCCTGATGACCAAGGTGGCAGCCAAGAAGACCGCCGGGGTGCTGGGGGACGATCTCGCCCTCAATGCCGAGCAGGTCTCCGGGGTGCGGGCCGAGCGGGAGCTGCCGGTGGTGTGGGCGGTGGCCAAGGGATCGCTTCGCAACAAGCTTATCCTGGTGCCTGCCGCCATCGCCATCAGTGCCCTGGTGCCCTGGCTTATCACCCCCTTGTTGATGCTGGGGGGCGCCTATCTCTGTTTCGAGGGGGCCGAGAAGCTGGTCCACAAGTTTCTGCCCCACGAAGAGGCACACGCCACGCAGGACGAGCCCATCCCCGATGATCTGGCCGCCTTCGAGCAGCAGAAGGTGAAGGGGGCCATTCGCACCGACTTCATTCTGTCGGCCGAGATCATCGTCATCGCCCTCGGCACCGTACAGGGGGCGAGTCTGGCCCTGCAGCTCTCGGTGGTGGCGGGGATCGCCCTGTTGATGACGGTGGGGGTCTACGGCCTGGTGGGGCTTATCGTCAAGCTCGACGACATCGGTCTGCATCTGCTGCAAAAGCCCGATGGCAGCGCCCTGCGCCGTAGCGTGGGGCAGGGGCTGCTGGTAACGGCCCCCCGCCTGATGCACCTGCTGGCGCTGGTCGGTACCATCGCCATGTTTATGGTGGGGGGCGGCATCCTGATGCACGGCCTGCCCTTTGCCCATCATCTGACCGAAGGCACGGCCGCGGCCGTCGCCACCCTGCCTGCCTTGGGCGCCGTGCTCTCTGCCCTGATCCCGACCCTGCTCAATGCCCTTGCCGGCGTGGTGGTGGGCTTGGTGCTGGTGGTGGTGATGACCCAGGTGGGCAAGCTCAAGCCGGCCAAATAAGGACGCTGTTGTTGCGCGTCACGTTTCACGGGCGGCCCCTGCGCCGCCCTCTTGTTTCGCGGGCCTGGCCCGCCAGATTTTGATGGCATCTTCTTTATGCAGCAAACACCTTACCCCCAGCAGTGGGACAACCGACACATCTATCCCGCCCTCGACTGCCCCGAGCTTGAGGCGGACATGGCGCAGGCCCGCACCAGCCTTGACCAGCTGACCACCTTTATCGGCACCCTGGAGCAGGTGAAAGGGCAGCCCGATGCCCAGCAGGATTTCTTGCGGGAGGTGCGCCTGCGCGCCCGGCGCATCCGCAATATCGGCTGGAACGTCGCCATTCTGGCGGCCTGTCGGGGCAGCCAGGATGCCCGGGATGTGCTCGCCAAGCAGCTGGCCTCCCGCGCCCGCGCCCTCAACGCCGACTTGTTCAAGACCCTGGCACCAGTGGAAGACCTGATGCTGGCGCTGCCGGAGGCGCAGTTTACCCTGCTGATGCAGGATCCCCTGCTCGGAGAGGAGGCGTACCGGTTGCGCCACGAGCGCCTTTTGCAGGATCAGCGTCTGCCGGTGGCGGCGGAGCAGCTGGTGATCGGCCTTGGCACCGACGGTCTGCACGCCTGGGGCAACCTCTACAACGATCTGGTGGGCAAGATCCGGCTGGTGATCGACGGCCGCGAGATGGGGCTGGCCGAGGCGAGCAACCTGCTCTCCAGCCCGGTGCGAGCCCTGCGCCGGGAGGCCTTCGATGCCATCAGCGCCGGCTGGGAAGGGGAGGAGGAGACGGTGGCAGCCATCCTCAACGCCCTTAATGGCTGGCGCCTGGAGCTCTCGCGCCAGCGCGGCCGCAGCCGCCAGCTTGATGCGCTGGATCTCTCCTGTCACCAGAGCCATATCGAGCGGGCAACCCTGGATACGTTAATGGCGCAGACCTATCTCGCCCGCGGGCTGGGGCAACGGGCGCTGGGGCTGATGGCCGGCAAGCTCGGCATCGACGATCTCGGGCCCGAGGATCTGTTTGCCCCACCGCCGGCCGCCAGCAGCCGCGAGATCCCGTTTGAGGAGGCGATCGCCATCATTGCCGAGGCGTTCGCCCGCTTCGACCCCGAGATGGGGGAATTTGCCCGCATGATGGCGGAGAAGGGATGGATTGATGCCGCCCCCACTCCCAACCGGCGCACCGGAGCCTACTGCACCAAGTTTGCCGAGCCGGTGGAGCCGCGGGTTTTCGTCACCTACGCCGGCACCATGGACAACGTCATCACCCTCGCCCACGAGCTCGGCCACGCCTGGCACAACTGGCTCATCCGCGATCTACCCATGAGCCAGCGCGGCTACCCCATGACGCTCGCCGAGACCGCCTCCATCTTTGCCGAGACCCTGGTGCGCCGCGCCCTGCTCGAGCAGGCGCAGAGCCCGGAGGAGCAGCTGGCCATCGCCTGGGCCGAGGCCGAGGGTGCCGCCACCTTCCTGGTCAATATCCCGGCCCGCTTTGACTTCGAGCGCGCCCTGGTGGCCGCGCGCGAGCAGGGTTATGTGCCGGCCGGGCAGCTCAAGGCGATGACAGACGAGGCCTGGGGCCGCTGGTATGAGGGGAGCCTGTGCCGCTATCACCCCATGTTCTGGGCGGCCAAGGCGCACTTCTCCATCGCGGGCCTGGGTTTTTACAATTACCCCTATCTGTTTGGCTATCTGTTCAGCCTCGGGGTTTATCAGCAGCTGATGAGCCGCCAGGGGGCGGGAGAAACGAATGTGGCCGAGGCGTACCGCGCCCTGCTGCGGGACACCGGCCGCATGAGTGCCGAAGAGCTGGTGGCCAAGCACCTGGGGCAGGATATTCGCGAGCCCGCCTTCTGGCAGGGGAGCCTGGCCCTGGTGGCGGCGGCGGTGGATCGCTTCGAGCAGCTGGCGGTGTAACCGCCAGGCATAAGAGGTAAAGGGCCCCGGACGGCATGGCTGTCTGGGGCTTTTTTGTCAGGAGCGCTCCTGCTGTGGCTTGATGGGCCCCACCAGCAGGGGGCGGGTCTGGTGGCTGGTATCGGGCTGATAGCCGTTGAAGAAGAGGTTGAGCAGCACAGAGCTGATGGTGGCCAAGAGGATGCCGCTATGAAACAGCGGCTGCAGGGCGGCGGGGAAGTGCTGGAAGAAGTGGCCCGAGACGGTGGGGATCATGCCGACCCCTAAACTGATTGCGACGATGTAGAGGTTGTGGCGGTTGCTGTTGTAGTCGGCCCGCGCCAGGATACGGATGCCGGTGGCCAGCACCATGCCGAACATGACGATGCCGGCACCCCCCAGCACGAAGGGGGGAATGGAGGCGACCAGCACCGACATCTTGGGAATGAGGCCGAAGGCAAGCAGGATCCCCCCCGACATGACGCAGACCCAGCGGCTCGATACCCCGGTCACGCTCACCAGCCCGATGTTCTGGGAAAACGAGGTGTGGGGGAAGCTGTTGAAGATGCCGCCGATGATGGTGCCTATGCCATCCACCCTCAGCCCGCGCACTATGTCGCCACGGCTGGCCGGATGGCCGACGATATCGCCGAGAGCCAGAAACATCCCCATCGACTCGATGAAGGTAATGAGCATGATCACCGTCAGGGTGGCGATGGAGATGGGGTCGAAGGTGGGCCAGCCGAAGGCGAACGGCACTATGGGGGCAAACCAGGCCGCGTCATTGAGGCCGTCCAGGCTTACCTCGCCCATGGCGATGGCCACCCCGAAGCCAAACAGGATCCCGAGCAGTACCGAGATGTTGCTGAAAAATCCCTTGGTGAAGCGGGTCACCAGCAGGATGAAGGCGAGCACCAGAAAGCTGGTGCCGATGTAGCGCAGGCTGCCGTACTCGGGATTGCCCTTGCCCCCGGCCATCCAGTCGATCCCCACCTGCATGATGCTGATCCCGATGGAGGTGATGACCACGCCGGTCACCACTGTGGGAAAGAGCGGCATCAGACGGCCGATGAGCGGCACCAATAAGGTTGAAAGGATGCCCGCGGCTATGGTGGCGCCGAAGATGCCGGTCAGCCCCAGATCCGGGTTGGCGCCGATGGCCAGCATGGGCATCACGGCGGCAAAGGTGACCGACATAATGACCGGCAGGCGGATCCCGGCAAAACGCCCGATGCCGAGGCACTGGAGCAGGGTGACGATGCCGCAGCAGAAGAGATCCGAACTGATGAGATAGGAGATCTGCGCCTTGGGCAGCCCTAGACTACCGCCGATGACCAGCGGCACCGCCACGGCGCCGGCATACATCACCAGCACGTGTTGCAGGCCCAGGGTGAAGAGCTGACCCGGCGGTAGCATGCGCTCTACCTCATCGACCGGGCGCTGGCGTTGCCCCGCTTGGGGGGAGGGGGGATTGGTCTCGTTCATGAACACATCACTCCTTGCAACCCGGGCGACAGGCGCGGGCAAGATAGTGAAAGCCGAAGCTTCCGGTCATTGCGATCGTCTCTGGACAGGGCCCTTTTTCATCGACACAGGGGATGAGGGGGCCGCGCAGTCGTGGCCAGAGGGAGTGCACAAAGCGTGCTCGCTTGGTTATCAAGAGGTGCAGGGCAGGGGGAAAGAGGGCCGTTTTGCGGAACAGGTCACATCCTGGCGACCAGGATGCCGGGTTGGCGCTGTTTCCAGGTCGGGCGGCGATCTCAGATTGGTAGCCGGGTTATCATTATTCGGCTGCGCCCTCTCAGTTTGATAGAGAATGTGTGCCAGCCGCGCCATCACTGGGGTCGTGCCCCCTGCCAGCGGGGGCATCTGGCGTGATCCAAAGCAAGAAAGCAGGATGTTTTGGTGGCGCATGAGGCTAGCGCGGGGTAGTTTCGATAGAACTGACACAGATCTTGAGGTCTTATCCATGATCATCTATCTGCATGGCTTTGATGCCACCAGCCCCGGCAATCATGAGAAAGTGCTGCAGTTGCAGTTTATTGATGATGATGTGCGTTTCGTCCACTACAGCACGGTTCACCCCCGTCACGACATGAGCCATCTGCTCAAGGAAGTGAAGAAGCAGCTCGACATGAGCTCGGATCCCAAGCCCCTCATCTGCGGGGTAGGGCTCGGTGGCTACTGGAGCGAGCGTATTGGCTTTTTGTGCGGCATCCGCCAGGTGATCTTCAACCCCAATCTGCACCCGGAAGAGAACATGCAGGGCAAGATCGACCGACCGGAGGAGTATGAGGACATAGGTACTAAATGTGTAACTGAATTTCGTAAGAAAAATTCAGGAAACTGCCTGTGCATCCTTTCCGTTGCGGATGAAGTGCGAGATAATCGGGACACTGAGCGTGAATTGAAGAACTATTACGACATCGTATGGGATGAGCGCGAGACCCATAAATTCAAGAACATCTCGCACCATCTGCAACGGATGAAGGCCTTCAAAGAAGCCTGATCCGGTACGTCGACCGATTTCGTTTTAGGGAGCCGAAGGCTCCCTTTCGTTTTGAGGAACCGAGGAAAACCATCATGATGAATATTGTCGTTGTAGGCGGCGGCGCCGGAGGCCTGGAGCTGGCCACCAGTCTGGGCCGCAAGCTGGGCAAGAAGAACAAGGCCAGGATCACCCTGGTGGATCGCAACCGTACCCACCTGTGGAAACCCCTGCTGCACGAAGTGGCCACCGGCTCCATGGACGCGGGCATCGATGCCCTGAGCTACCAGTCCCACGCCAAGAACCACGGTTTCGACTTCCAGCTCGGCACCCTGACCGATATCAAGCGTGAAGAAAAGCGCATCGTACTGGCGCCCATCCACGACGAAAATGGCGAAGTGGTAGTCCATGAGCGCGAGCTGCCCTACGACTACCTGGTGATGGCCATCGGCTCCGTCTCCAACGATTTCAATACCAAGGGCATCAAGGATCACTGTATCTTCCTGGACAGCCCCTCCCAGGCGCACCGTTTCCACAACAGCATGATGAACCGCTTCCTGCAGTTCGCCACCGAATACCAGCCGGGCGACAAGGTGAAGATCGCCATCGTGGGTGGCGGCGCCACTGGCGTCGAGCTCTCTGCCGAGCTCTACAACGCGGTAGAGCAGCTCTACGCCTACGGCTTCAAGAACCTCACCACCGACAGCCTCAAGGTCACCCTGGTGGAAGCTGGCCCCCGCATCCTGCCGGCCCTGCCGGAGCGCATCAGCGGCGCCGCCCATCAGGAGCTGGTCAAGCTCGGCGTGGATGTGCGTACCGCCACCATGATCACCGAGGCGACCGCCGAGGGTCTGCACACCAAGGATGGCGAGCTCATTGAAGCAGACCTCATGGTGTGGGCGGCCGGCATCAAGGCTCCGGATTTCATGAAGGATATCGCCGGCCTTGAAACCAACCGCATCAACCAGCTGGTGGTGAAAGAGACCCTGCAGACCACCCGTGACGAGAATATCTTTGTCATCGGTGACTGCGCCGCCTGTCCGCAGCCGGATGGCAAGTTCGTGCCGCCGCGCGCCCAGTCCGCCCACCAGATGGCGACCCAGGCGTTCAAGAACATCCTGGCCAAGATGAATGGCGGTGAGCTCAAGCCTTACCTCTACCACGACCACGGCTCCCTGGTGTCGCTGAGCCGCTTCTCCACCGTGGGTAGCCTGATGGGCAACCTGATGCGTGGCTCCATGATGGTGGAGGGTTACATCGCCCGTCTGGTTTACATCTCCCTCTACCGGATGCACCAGATCGCCCTGCACGGCTACATCAAAACCGGTCTCATCATGCTGGTGGGCCGCATCAACCGGGTACTGCGCCCGACTCTGAAGCTGCACTGACAGCGACCAGGACCCGGCGGCTGCCGGGTCCTACCCATCTTGTAACCATCGACGAGGCACGATCATGAATACGACCTCTTGCGAAAACATCCCTTTTCTCGGCCTGACCGGCCCCTTAAGCATCCTGCTGCGCGCCACCTGCGACGTGTTGTTTCTCCTGGTTCTGACCCTGGTGCCGGCCGTGACGGTCGTGCTCGATCTGCACTGGTTGCACAACGGGGTCGGGGAGGACTCCATCACCGAGCTGCTGCAGGAGGGAGTGCTGCTCTCCATCGTCATCGGCCTGTACTGGAAAGGGCGGACCATACCGGCGGTACGCGCCTTTCTCTGGCTGCTCGCCGGTTTCTTTGGTTGCCTGCTGATCCGCGAACTTGACGTCTACTTCGACAGGGTGTGGCACGGCTTCTGGCTATATCCGGCCCTGCTGTTGGCCAGCCTGACCCTGGTACATACCTGGCGTCACGGGCGTGACACCCTGCTAAGCGGTGGTGTCCAGTTTGTCCGGCACAGAAGCGCGCTGTTCGCGCTCTTTGGCCTGCTGCTGGTCGCCGTCTTCAGCCGCGTGTTTGGCAGCGGCTCCCTCATCTGGAACGATCTGCTGGGCATGGACAGTGGCTTCGATTTCAAAACCGCGCTGCAGGAGGGGATCGAGCTGCTGGGATATAACTATGTGGCCTACGGGATCCTCACCCAGGGTGGTTACATGCGCTGAGGCGCACTCCCTGCCAATCTGCGGTCAGCCTTCTCATCTGGCCGCATGTCTCTCTACTCCTTTCTTGACGCCCGGCTTTGTCGATAACGCCGGGCAATGCCTCTTCGGCCGCACCGCTCTGCCATCTTGTTCATGTTGATTGGAACGATGAGCCGGGCTTGTGGCGGGGCCAGCGAAAGAAGCCGGCCCCGGCGTACATGACGGGTGACAAGAGAAAGGGGCTTCTTGCCCCTCGATCATGCCTCTTGTCAGAACTGCTTGCTGTAGTTGACCGCGAAGAAATAGAACTTGGGGTTGTCGTAGCTGCCTGATAAGTAGTCCGCCTGGACGCTGGCGCTCTCCTGATCGATGTACTCCATGGCGGCCCCTATGCTCTCCCTGGGATTGAGGGCATATCTGGCCCCGAACCCGACCCGGACGGCGGCGCCGCTCGGAATGGTCAGGGAGGTCTTGTCCTGATCCTTGTAAACGCTGCTGTCATAGGCCAGCCCGCCATTGAGCACCCACTGGGGTGTCAGGGTGTGCTGCAGCCCCACGGCCACGTGATAGGTATCCTGGAAGAGCCCCTTGTTCCCCTTGCTGACGCCGACGATGCTCACGTCGTTGCCGTTGTAGCGGCTCCAGTCCTGCCACCCCAGATTGCCCATCAGGGCCCAGTCGGGAGCGAGTTCGTGGTAGCCGCTCAGCATCAGCTGCTGCGGGCTGTTGACCATGCCGGAGATGGGCAGCTGAGCCGAGATCCCGGGCATGTTGGGCCTTTGCAGGGTGATCTGGGTCTGAACGTCAAAGTGATACTTGATTTCACTGCTGTAGCCGAGGCCAAAGCGGGTCGCCGGGGTGAGCTCATAGAGCACGCCAACCTTGCCATTGATGGCCCAGTCGCTGTCGTCGAGCTTGCTCTCGCCGTGGTCTGTCTCGCGCTTGAGGGCGAACAGTCCGTAGTTGAGACCCACTGCCGCTCCGAGGGACCAGTGCTCGTCGATCCGGTAGGCGACGGAGGGTTGCATCGTCAGCGCCATCAGTGTGGCCTCCTTCACCAGCTGTTGCCCGGCCCAACCGCCAAAGTCGAGCCCCAGGCCGAAGTTACCGTAGGTGGCGAAGCCCAGGGTCCAGCGGTCGTCGATCTGCTGGCTGTAGTAGAGGGAGGCAGAGGGAAACCAGCCCACCACGGTATCGACATCTTGCTGGGAAGCGTCCGCCAGATCGTAGGGCACGTCCCCGTAGAGCGCCTGGCCACCCAGGGTGAGATGGCGCCCCTGCAGGCGGCTGAGGCCAGCCGGATTCATGAACTGCACGGTGGCATCCTGTGCCCGCGCGGCCATGCCTGCCGAGGCGAGGCCGACATCATCCGTGCCCGTTTCATAGAGGTAGAGGCCGCCAGCCTGGCTGGTGGCGGTGAACAGCAGACACAGGGACCACAGCGAGTCGAGTCGTTTCATACAAGTTCCTTTTTCATGCAACGTTGAGCCGGGTAGTGAGCACGGGTGATCCGGACAGGCATCGATGGCGCTGTCTCCATTTATATAGGGTTCTGTTTGGGCTGGCGAGAGGAGACTCAGCGCCCCAGATAGGTACGGTCGAAAAAGGTGTTGACCCAGTGGGGGCGATAGATGGCCAGCACCGTCATCGCCATGCCGTTGAGCAGGGCCTCCGGAAACAGCAGGAGTGGCCAGATGGAAAGATAGTCGGCACTGATGGTATGCCAGGGATAGGTACCGCTTACTCCCATCAACAAAGCGCTGGCCACCACCTTGACCGAGATGGTGACGGCGCCGCCGAGAAAGGCCGCGACGAAGAGATAGACGAACAGATGGCGGGGCAGCCAGGCCCAGCTCGCCAGAAACAGCAGCCAGCTGGTGGCCACCGGCAAGCCGATGCCGATGAGGGCCTGCCAGCCAAAATCCGCCAGGTTGGTGACGCCGAAATAACCGAGCACCAGCAGGGTCAGACAAGGTGCGAGCAGGGCCAACCGCCAGCCCAGCAGCAGGGTGAGGGTGGTGAGGCCGAGAAAGTGGACCTCCAGCCCCTCGTGCAGGCCGGCGCGCAAATACCAGAGCGGGATCAGGGCGATGGCGCTGCCCAGCAGCAGATGCTGGTAAAGGGGATTGTCATGGAGGGTTTGCCACAGAGGGCGGCGCAGGCTGAACACCAATAGCAACAGCCAGATCAGCAGGGCGGCGAGTTGTCCTTCACTCATGGGGGCGTCCATTGCCTGGAGAAGTTGCCGGGCAGCCTATTCCCTGCCGCCCGGGCCTGAAGCAGGCTGATGGTCCAGCCTGCCGTTGGCATCAATATTTCACGTTGGGGTGATACTTGCCGATGATGGCCTTGACCCTGTCCATGGTCTCCTTGCTGGGGGGCTTGATACCGCTCAGCTCGTAAGGATCCCCCAGCACGTCCCACTTGTGTTTGCCGAGTTCGTGATAGGGCAGCAGCTCCACCTTCTCGACGCTCTCGCCCAGCTCGGCGATGAACTTGCCCAGCTCGTCGGCGCTCTCGTCGTCGTCGCTCCAGGTGGGGACGACGACGTAGCGGATCCACATGGTCTTGCCCCTGGCGGCCAGGTGACGGGCGAATTCCAAGGTGTATTTGTTGCTGACGTGGGTCAGGGGTATGTGTTTCTCGTCATTGATCTGCTTGATATCGAGCAGCACCAGATCGGTCTGGTCGAGCAGGGCATCGACCTGGTCGTCGAGATGGCGCACGAAACCGTTGGTGTCGAGGCAGGTGTGAATGCCCTTCTCCTTGCAGGCGGTGAAGAGCTCGGTGATGAAGGCCGGTTGCAGCATAGCCTCGCCGCCCGATGCGGTCACACCGCCGCCGGAGGCATTCATGAAGTGGCGGTAGCTGGTGATGTCCTGCATCAACTCCGGCACTGTCACCTCACGGCCACCCTGGGTATCCCAGGTGTCCCGGTTGTGGCAGTACTTGCAGCGCATCAGGCACCCTTGCATGAATACGATAAAGCGGATTCCCGGACCATCGACAGTGCCGCAGGTTTCAACGGAATGGATCCGGCCAATGACCCCCTGAGGCTTGGCTTGTTCGCTGATTTCGACGGCAGGGATCCGGTTAGTGACAGACATAGGCAACTCCAACGATTCGCGCAGGCCGTTATTTTATTACATAAATCCTTATTGTTCCTACACCTTTAGTCTGCCGGATGGCCGCCGAGCAGTTGTTCGAGTGCCCTGACGGGGAGCGGACGACAAGTGAGGAAGCCCTGATAGTGCTGGCAACCCAGCTCCTTGAGAATGGCCAGCTGGGCCTCATCCTCGACCCCTTCCGCCGTCACGGTGAAACGGAACACCTGGGCCAGATCCAGGATCGCCTTGACGATGGCCTTGTCCTGCTCGCTGTGCACCAGGGTCTGGATAAAGCTTCTGTCGAGCTTCACCTCGTCGGCGGGCAGGTCGCGCAGATAGGCCAGCGACGAGTAGCCGGTGCCAAAGTCGTCGATGGAGAGCAGGATGCCGAGCTCCTTCAACTGGTGCATCCGGGCAATGCTCTCGCGGCGGTTTTCCAGCACCACGGATTCGGTCACCTCCAGCAACAGGCGGGAGGGTGGGACGCCGGTATCGCGCAGTATGTACTCCACCTGCTGCACGAAGCCCTGGGTATGGAATTGGCGGGCGCTGACGTTGACCGAGAGGTGAGGGATCTGGAGCCCCTGGTTGAGCCAGAAGCTGTATTGGGCGCAGGCGGTTTTCATCACCCAGTAGCCGATCTCCAGAATGAGGCTGGTCTCCTCGGCGATGGGGATGAACTCACCCGGCGGCACCATGGTGCCATCGCTGCGCTGCCAGCGCAGCAGGGCCTCGATGCCGGAGAGGCTGCCGTTGTCGACCCGGTACTGGGGCTGGTAGTGCAGCAGCAGCTCATGGTGGCGCAGGGCATCGCGTAGCTGGTTGGTCAGGGTCAGGCGGTTTTTCTCCTGCTGGGCCATCGCCTCGCTGAAGAAGACGTAGCTGCCCTGGCCGGTACGCTTGGCCATGTGGGTGGCGGTATCGGCCTGCTGCATCAGGGTCAGGTGATCCATGCCATTGCTGGTAAAGAGGCTGATCCCCACAGAGGCGCTGCAGTGCAGTTTGTGATCGCCGATGTCGAACGGGGTACGAAACAGTCCCATCAACTCGCGGGCGAAGTGTTCCGCCAGGATCTTGGCAGTGACCTCTCCTTGTCCCAGTTGGGTGAACAGCAGGGCGAACTCGTCTCCCGAGATGCGGGCCTGGATCAGGTTGTCCTGGGGCAACTCCCGAAAACGCCGCACCACCGCCTGCAGCAGCTGATCGCCGCAGGCGTGGCCGAGGGAGTCGTTGATCGACTTGAAGTTGTCGAGATCCACCAGCAAGAGGGCGCCCCACTGGCCGCTGGATTCACCCAGGGTGCGTTGCAGCGCATCGTTGAGACTGCGGCGATTGTAGAGACCACTCAGATCGTCGTAGTAGGCGAGCTGCTCGATATGTCTGGCAGCCTCCTTCTCCTGGGTGATGTCGTAGAAGCTGCAGATGAAGTGGCTGATCTCTCCCTGTCCATCCTTGACCCCGCTCACCATCAGGCGTACCGGAAAGAGGTGGCCATCCTTGTGCAGGCACTGCTCTTCGCCGAGCCAAAACTCCTGCTCGGTGACCGCACGCCGCACCACCTCCTTGAGATCGTCCCCATAGTAGGTGGGGCGCAGCTGGCGAATGGAGTGACCAATCACCTCCACCTCGCTAAAGCCGGTGATCCGGCTGAAGGAGAGATTGACCTTGAGCACGATGCCATGGTGATCCATCACCACCAGGCCGTCATGGGTATTGAAGGCCACTTCGGCCAGGCGCAGCGCATCGTCGGCGGCGAGCCGTCGCAGCTCGATGGCGGCCCGCTCGTGCTGGCTGCTCAGCTGATCGAGAAGGGGCTCGGGATCGGCCAGCGGCGCATCGAGCAGCAGGGAGAGGTGACCCATGATGGTGCCGTCGGCGCCGTGCAGGGGGATGCCGACATAGGCGTTGGCATTGGTGGCCAGCAGCTTGGTGGCATTGGGATAGCGCAGGGGCAGATCTTCCACATAGAGGGCCTGCCCGTGCTCAAAGAGCTCCCTGCCCGGACCCGGATCCATCTGGATGGGCTTGAGGGTGGAGAAGGTTTGCTCATGAAAGACGCAGCGGGGGATGATCCAGAGCTCCTGGCCGCGGGGCTGGTACTCACCGATGAGGCCGATACGGGCCCCGCTAATGGTCATGGCCCACTGCACCAGGGTCTTGCAGTAGTCTATGCCGGTCAGCCGGTGCAGCTCGGCGGGCAGGGTAGGCTCGTCGTCATGGGATTCGTCTCCTGGCTGCCAGTGGCCAAGCAGCTGGGCGCTGTGGCGCACCAGTTGCAGCATCTCGTCGCTGATGGGGGTTGGCTCCAGGTATTCGAGACTGAGGACACCAAACAGCTTGTCCTGCTCAAGCAGGGCGCAATCGAGGCGTGAACGGATGCCGGCGCTGGTCAGATAGAGGTGTTGGCTCAACATTGGCTGGTGGGCTGCTTCGGAAAAACTCAAGGATTTGCGGGTGCGCAGGGCGCGAATGTAGCGACTGTCACCCCGGATCGGATAGAGGCTCTCAACCCCCAGGGTAAACACCGGGCTGAGCTGTTCACCCCCCAGCTCGCCATTGGCCTGGTAGTGCCAGAGAATGAGTCGATCGGCCCCCAATGTCTCTTTCAGCGTCTCCAGCAGCGGCGCATACTGTTGCTGGCTTGCCATCTGGCTCAGCCGCGGCAGTTGCAGGGCAAGATCGGCCACCGGAAGCTGGCGCTGATGCTGCAGGCAGATCAGCCAGAAGTCATTTTGTTCATGGGCAATGGCGATGTGCCACTGCTGCTCGGCAAAGCGCAGGGAGATCTTGCCCCCCTGGCCATTGGCCAGCAGCTGTTCGATGGGGTGGCGCAGGGCGTCGGGAAGCTGGGCTGGCCAGGGGGCTCTGGGCTCATCGAGCCAATAGAGCGGTGTCTGCATCACGTCGGTCAGTGCGACCAGCCGTTGGCTGTGCATATCCAGACGAAAAAAGAGCGGCGTCTGGCGGGGAGAAGAGATCTGACTGAGTGCGGTAGACGACATGAACAAACAACATCCTGTTAAGCAACCGTCGGGCTTGCAAGAATACTGCAAAATCGAGGGAAACAAAATTTCATTGAACTCTAAATTAGAAAAAGCTAATTTATTGGCCATTAACGTCCATGAGGAGTCATGCTGATGAAAAGGATCCTGATTATTGGTGGTGTAGCGGGGGGCGCATCGGCGGCCGCCAGGGCCCGTCGCCTGAGCGAGGATGCGGAGATCGTGATGTTCGAGCGAGGCGAATTCGTCAGCTTCGCCAACTGCGGTCTGCCCTATCACATCGGGGGAGACATCCCCCATCGGGATGCCCTGTTGCTGCAGACTCCCCAGAGTTTCAAGCGCCGTTTCAACGTCGATGTGCGTGTCTTCCACGACGTCATCGAGATAGACAAGGCCGGCAAGACCCTGCTGGTGCGCAATCTGCAAACCGGTGAAGAGCAGCGCGAACCCTATGACGTGCTGCTGCTAAGCCCGGGGGCGGCCCCCATTCGTCCGCCTTTCCCGGGCATCGACAGCCCCCATGTTCATACTCTGCGCAATATTCCGGACATGGATCGCATCCTGGCCGCCCTTGAGCACGATCAGCCACGCCACGTCACCGTGGTGGGGGGCGGTTTCATCGGCCTGGAGATGATGGAAGCCCTGCACCAGCGCAAGCTGGAGGTCACCCTGCTGGAGCTCTCCGATCAGGTGATGGCGCCGGTCGATAAAGAGATGGCCAACATGCTCCACGCCCGCATTCGCGAGGAGGGGATCGATCTGCGCCTGCGCACCGGCCTCTCTGCCATCGAAAGCCTGGATGTACTGGCGGAAAAAACCGCCGCCGTGGCCACCGAACAACGGGGTGGATTGCGTCTGACCCTGAGCGATGGCACCCATCTCGATACCGGTCTGCTGATCCTGGCCATCGGCGTCAAACCCGAGACCCTGCTCGCCGCCAAGGCCGGGCTGGAGCTGGGCCCGCGTGGTGGCATCAAGGTGGATGCCGGCATGCGCACCTCGGATCCCTTCATCTACGCGGTGGGGGATGCGGTGGAGGAGACCGACTTCGTCACCGGCGAGTCCGTGCTGATCCCGCTGGCAGGCCCTGCCAACCGTCAGGGCCGGATTGCCGCCGACAACATGCTGGGGCGCAGCGAGACCTACAAGAAGACCCAGGGGACCGCCATCTGCAAGCTGTTCGATCTGGCGGTGGCGAGCACAGGTCTCAACGAGAAGCGGTTGGTGCAGCTGGGTCTGCCGTTCGAGAAGGCCTATGTCCATCCGGGCAGTCACGCCGGCTACTACCCGGGAGCCCATCCCGTCAGCCTCAAGCTGCTGTTTGCCCCGGATGGCAAGATCTACGGCGCCCAGGCCATCGGCAAGGATGGCGTCGACAAACGAATCGATGTGCTGGCGGTCGCCCAGCGTGCCGGGCTCACCGTGTTCGACTTGCAGGATCTGGAGCTCACCTATGCGCCGCCGTTTGGCTCGGCCAAGGATGTGATCAACATGGCGGGGTTCGTGGCGAGCAACCATCTGAAAGGGGATACCACCCTCTGCCACGTGGCCGAAGTACAGGCCCGTCAGCCGCACCAGATGGTGCTGGATGTGCGCAATACCCCCGAGCTCGACAAGCTGGGCCGCATCCCGGGGGCGATGCATATCCCCCTCGATGAGCTGCGCGGCCGCCTCGCGGAGCTGCCCAAGGACAAGGAACTGCTGATCAGTTGTCAGGTGGGGCTGCGCGGCCATGTGGCCTGTCGCCTGCTGAGCCAGCACGGCTTCAAGGTGAAGAACCTTTCCGGCGGCTTCAAGACCTGGCAGATGGCCACCGCCGACTGATTACCTTCTGTGCCTGTTTGCCCCTCTCCCTTGTGCGCGCAAGATGAGGGGCTTTTTATACCCGTCATTCAGTCCTCTCATCCGGCCTGCAACAGATAGACACACTTTTTTTGCTGACATTGTGAAAAATTAACGTGTTGTTCAGGGGCGTGCGGATATAACGCGAGCCTTGTACACGAGAAACAGTGTGGTAGGGAGTGTGACATGCTGGATATGCTGATCGCCATTTGGCATCAGGACTTTGATGCACTGGTTCAGATGCAGGCCGTGCCCATGCTGATCGGCTGCCTGATGCTGGTGCTGCTGCTGGAATCCGCCTTCGTCTTTCTGCCCCTGCCGGGAGACAGCCTGGTGCTGCTGGCCGGTGGCCTGGTCGGGATGGGGGTATTTGGCCCCGAAGTCACTCTCGGTTATCTGCCGCTGGCGGCGGGGATTGGCTCCGTGCTCGCCTACCTGCAAGGGCGGGCGCTGCAGCGCACCCGTTTCATGGACCATATCGAGCGAATGCTGCCCGCCGAGAGTCTGCCAAGGGCAACCAACCTGTTGAAACGATATGGTTTTCTGGCCATGTTCTCGTCCCGCTTCATCCCGTTCGTGCGGGTGCTGACCCCCATGCTGATGGGGATTGGCCGTCTGAGCGTGCTGCGGATGTGCATCGCCAGCTTCGCCAGCGCCTTCCTGTGGGCGTTTTGCCTGAGCCTGGTGGGCAAGCTGGCGATGAAAACCTCCTTCTTCGCCCATCACAGCGAGCTGCTGACCCGCCTGCTGCTGATCGCCTCCCTGGTGCTCTTCCTCGCTGCCGTCATGGCCATTCTCTTTCGCTGGTTCAAGGGGGGAGCGAAGAGGGAGACGACCCACGAGTAACGGATAATCTTGACTCCCGCTGGTGGCGTGCGGCGGTTGTCTGCCAAGGGATCGCCGCGTCGGTAATGGGCTTTGTGTCGAGGGGGCGGGATGCCTTATCCTGTTCCCTGTCACGCTGCCATGGCAGCGCTTTACCCCGGGATGGATCCTATGCGCCTCTTTACCCTTCGCCCTGTTTTCCACCACGCCGTCCGTTCACCCTCTTTCCCCTTTATGCGCCGCGCAGCGGCCCTGCTGTTGGCGGGGATCACCGGTCTGCTGTTGGCCGGCTGCGGTCCGGACAAGCCCGCGACTACGGCAGAGGCTCCCGCAGCGCAACAAGAGATTGGGGCGCCGGACGCCGTGGTGCAAGCCAATGCCCGTCAATATCGGGATGCACCGGCGCTGGCGCTGGTTTTCTCCGGTCCGCTCACCCCCAGCGCAAGCTGGCAGCGCTGGCTTGCGGTGAGCGAGGGGGGCAAGCAAGTGCAGGGGGAGTGGATCCTGGCCGATGATGGCCGCACCCTCTATTTCCCGAACGTGCAGCCCGACAAGCGTTACGAGGTGACCCTCAAGGCTGGGCTGGGCCCGTCTCCCCAGAGCTGGATCCTCAAGACCCGGCCACTGGAAGCGGGGGCCTCCTTTACCGCCAGCGGTATGGTGTTGCCGCTGCGCGACGAGCTGCGCCTGCCCATCAGCGCGGTCAACGTAGACGAGGTCAATATCGACTTCTTTCGGGTCGATGCCGCCTATCTGCCGCGCTTTCTGGCCGAGTACAGACCCGGTTCCGGCATGGGCAACTGGGAGCTCGAACAGATCACCAAGCGGGCCAAACGGGTGTTCAGCGGTCGCTATGCGCTGGAGCTGGATCCCAACCGTCGCGAAACCCGCCTCATCAATGTGAAAGAGCCCCAGCTGGCCGAGGCCGGCGTCTATTTTGCGGTGATGTCCCCCCTTGGCAACTACGACTGGCGCAAGGAGACCACCTATTTCGCGGTGAGCGACATGGGGCTCAGTGCCCGTCGCTATCGGGATCGGCTGGAGGTGTTTGTCAGTTCGCTGGCAACGGCCGACCCACTCAAGGATGTGCAACTCTCTCTGCTCGACGAGAAGGGCAACCGGCTGCAGGTGCACGCCACCGACAATCGCGGTCATCGCCGGTTCGATCAGGTGCAGGGAGCCCGCTTGCTGCTGGCGGAGCAGGGCAAGCATCTGGCAGTGCTGCGTCTCGATGGTGCGGCGCTTGACCTCTCCACCTTCGATCTTGGAACCCAACCCTGGCAGGCCCAGCAGTTGTATCTGTTCAGCGGGCGCGATCTCTATCGTCCCGGTGAGCGGCTTGACAGCGAGATCCTGCTCAAAGGGCAGGATGGCCAGCTGCTGCCGGGGATGGCGGTGGAGCTGGAAGTGAAACAGCCGGACGGCCAGCTGCTCGAACAAAAACGGCTGCTGCCGGACAACCTGGGCGCCGCCCACTACGGCCTGCGTCTGCCGATGGATGCGCCGCTCGGGCGCTGGACCATCAACCTCAAGACCGCCGCTGGCAGTCGCTTCGAGTGGCCTTTTCTGGTGGAGGAATTTCTGCCTGAACGGTTGAAACTGCAGCTTGGCAAGGGGCCGGATGGTGAAGTCACGGATCTGGACGCCGCCCTCACCCTGCCGCTCAGGGGGGATTACCTCTACGGCGCGCCAGCGAGTGCCACCAGGGCGAAGGCGGAGGTGAAAATAAGCCGCGCCACCATGCCCTTTACCCGGTGGCAGGAGTTCACCCTGGGAGACGTGCTGCTCGGCGAGCAGGCCAAGGCGCTCGATCCCGTCAATCTCACTCTCAATGAGCAGGGACAGGGGACCGTTTCGCTGGCAGATGAACTCGACGGCGTGCGTGCCCTTGGCCCGCTGGAGGTGGCCTATCGGGTGTCGCTCTCCGAGCCTGGCGGCCGCGCCGTCAATCGCAGCCGCACCCAGTATGGCTGGCCCGAGGGGAGCCAGTGGCCGGCGCTCAAGGCCGATTTTGTGGCTGATCGGGTGGAGGGAGGCAGGCCGCTGCCGTTCCAGATCCTCAACCTCGATAAACAAGGGCAACCGGTGGCGGGTGAGGTGAAGGTGCGTCTCATCAACGAATACCGCGACTACTACTGGCACTACGCCGATGGGGAGGGGTGGAAGTACGAGTTCAACAGCCAGCCCTATCTGGAACAGGAGCAGACCCTGCAGCTTGACGGCAAGGGGCCGACGTCTCTCAGTCTGACGTTGGCGGCGGGCTGGTATCGCCTCGAGGTGGAAAATAGCCAGGGCCATCAATCCAGTCTGCGGCTGGAGATCGGCAGCTACGCCTGGGGCGGTGGTGGCGAGCAGGCGCGGCCCGACAAGATCGCCATCACCCTCGACAAGCGCGCCTATCAGGCCGGTGACAAGGCAAAAGTGACTCTGGTGGCGCCGCGCCCGGGCAAGGGGTTGCTGCTGGTGGAGGATAGTGACGGTCTGCGCTGGTGGCAGCGTATCGAGCTAAAAGCCGAAGGTAGTGAAAAAGAGGGGCGTGGCGAGTTCGAGATCCCCGTCAGTCCCGAGTGGCTGCGTCATGATTTGCATATCTCGGCCCAGATCGCCGCACCGGATAGCGACTCCAAACCAGCCAGCAGCCAGCAAGGGCAGAGCCTGCGCTCGGTGGGGCTGGTGCCGCTGACGCTGGACAGGGAGTCCCGCCGCCTGCCGCTCACCCTGAGTGCGCCGGACATGGCGGTACCGCTCACCCGTCTCGAGGTAACCGCTACCTCGACCCCGAATAGCCAGGGGCGGGTGGTGCTGGCAGCGGTGGATCGGGGCGTGCTCAACATCAGCGACTATCGCCCCCTCGATCCGTTCGAGATCTTCTTCGGTCGCAAGCGCTTCGCTCAGGACTTGTTCGATAACTATGGTCAGGTGATCCCGCCCCAGGATGGCAAGCTGGCCCGTCTCAACTACGGCGGCGATGCCCCGACCCTGAAGAAGGGCGGTGCCCTGGAGAGCCGGGTCGAGATCGCCGCGCTCTGGAGCGGCGAGGTGAGTTTTGACGAGCAGGGCAAGGCGCTGATCCCGCTCGAACTGCCCAATTTCAACGGCGAGCTGGCGTTGATGGCGCTGGCCTGGAACGAACAGCAAGTGGGGCAGGCAGAGCGCGCCGTCAAGGTGGTGGCGCCGCTGGTGGCCGAGATAGGCTGGCCGCGCTTTGGCGCGAGAGGCGATGAGACCCGCGCCCTGGTGCAACTGCGCAACATGAGCGGCGAGGATCAGACCCTCTCCCTTGATTGGACCCTGAATGGCGGACTTAAGGCGAACGGCAATCTGCCCAGCACCCTGGCCCTTAAAAATGGCGAGGAGCAGTGGCTGACGTTGCCGCTCACCGTGACCGGGGCGAGCGGGGTAGCGCGTTTGCAACTCGCCGCCAGCGGCAAGGATATCGCGATAAGCCGCGATTGGTCGCTGCCACTGCGCTCTCCCTGGCCGGCCCAGACTCGCCAGCGCTACCAGATGCTGGTACCTGGCCAGCAGATGAGCTTTGCGCCAGACGAGCTGGCCGGGCTGGATGGCGCCAATTTGCAGGGGCTGCTCAGCCTCTCCGGTACGCCCCCCTGGGATCCGGCCGCCCAGTGGCAGGCGCTGGCCGACTATCCTTACGCCTGTCTGGAGCAGACCCTGTCGCGCGCCTGGCCCTATTTGCTCACTACGGCAGAGGAGCGCAAGAGCTGGTCTAAAGGTTTGCCCAAGGCCGACAAACCGCTGAGCGAGGCGGAGCTGCAGCGCGCCTTGCTCCAGCGTTTGCAGCGGTTGCAACTGCCAAGCGGCGGTTTTGGCCTCTGGGACGGTCGCTCCGACGAGGAGCAGTGGCTCACCGCCTATGCCGCCGACTACCTGCTGGCTCGCCAGGAGGCCGGCGATGCGGTGCCGGAAGCCATGTTGAGTCAGGCCCTCAAGCGCCTGCAGAGCTACCTAACCGACAGTCAATACGGGGAGCGTTGGAGCAGCGCCCCCGAGCACAGCCGACTGGCCTATCAGGCTTATAGCGCCTATGTGCTGGCGCGGGTGGGCAAGGCGCCGCTCGCTACCCTGCGCCTTATCTGGGAGCAGCAGGCGGATCACGCCCGCTCCGGTCTGCCGCTGTTGCACCTCTCGCTGGCCTTCTCGGCCATGGGGGATGAGCAGAATTCGGCCAGAGCCCTCGACCGGGCACTGACCACCGAGCGCGGTGACGGCTATCTGGGGGATTATGGCTCTGCGCTGCGCGACCAGGCCCTTGAGCTCTCCCTGCTGCGCCGGCACAAGCTGGCGGAAGATCGCTGGCCAGCCCTCAGTGCCCAGGTGGCCGATACCTTGGCCCATCGTCAGTGGCTCAGCACCCAGGAGCGCCTCGCCCTGCTGCGCCTGGCTCAGGCCGATCCGGCCGCCGGGTGGCAGGCGCGGATCACCTCGTCATCCGGTACTCAACCGGTTGCCGGTGACACCAGCCTGCAGCTTGGCGCCCCCGAGGCGTTGGCGGCCAGCACGGTTACCAACGAGGGCAAGGGCTCGCTCTATGTGCAGCGCACCCTGATTGGCTACCCCGAGCAGGCTCCTGCCCGGTTGAGTCAGGGGATAAGCGTGACCCGCAGCTGGTTCAATGCCGATGGCCAGCGTTTCGATCCGGCCAGGGTGCGGGTCGGCGATCTGGTAGTGGTGCGGCTCAATGTCAGCAGCGGATCGGCGGTGCCCGATGCCCTGCTGGTGGAGATGCTGCCGGCCGGTTTCGAGCTGGAGAATCCGGCCCTTGGCAACAGCATCAAGCTTGAAGACCTGTCGATTGAGGGGAAACCGGCCTGGCAGAGCGAGTGGAACCACTACCTCAAACATCAGGAGTATCGCGACGATCGCTATACGGCGGCCCTCGATCTGAGCGCCGGGAGTAACCAGCAGCTGGTCTACCTGATGCGGGCGGTGACGCCGGGTCACTATCGGGTGCCGCCGACCCAGGTGGAGGACATGTATCGGCCTGAGCTCAGAGCCGTGGGGGAGGACATCCACGAGGTGACCATCTCTGAGTAGCGCACCGATGGGAGAGGGCGGGAGCCTCGCCGCCCTGCGCGCCCGGGCCGGTCAGTGGCTGCGCAATCTGGGGCTTTCCCTGCGGCGCCTGCCACGGGGATTGCGGCTGACAGCCATGGCGCTGGGGGGGCTGGCACTGACGGCGCTGGCGCTGGATCGCGCCTTTCCGCTGCCGCCGCTCGATCCCGCCTATGCGCGGGTAGTGCTCGACATGAAGGGGAGGCCGCTGCGCGCCTTTGCCGATACCAGCGGGGTATGGCGCTATCCGGTGACTTTTGATCAGGTCTCCCCCCGCTATATCGAGGCGCTGCTGGGCTACGAGGATCGCTACTTCTGGCGCCATCCCGGGGTCAATCCGGTGGCCATGGTGCGCGGGGTCTGGTTGTGGCTGCGCCACGGGCGGGCGGTATCGGGGGGCTCGACCCTCACCATGCAGGTTGCCCGCCTGATCGAACCCTATCATAGGAGCGTGCCCGGCAAGCTGCGCCAGATGGCGCGGGCGCTGCAGCTGGAGTGGCACTACGACAAGCGCACCCTGCTCACCGTCTACCTCAACCGGGCTCCATTTGGTGGCAATCTGGAAGGCGTCCAGGCGGCGAGCTTTGCCTATCTCGGCAAGAGTGCGGCCAGGCTGACCCATGCCGAAGCGGCGATGTTGGCGGTGCTGCCCCAAGCTCCCAGCCGCTATCGGCCGGACAGGCATCCCGAGCGGGCCCGCGCCGCTCGTGACAAGGTGATGCTGCGGCTGGTCAGGCAGGGCGCCTGGCCCGAGGCCGTGTGGCGGGAGGGACGCATCGAACCTGTGCTGGTCCGCGCCCGTTTCACCCCGATGGAGGCGCCGCTGTTTGCCCGCCTCGCCGCTGCCAGTCAGCCGGGGGCCCTGGTGCACACCACCATAGATGGCGATCTGCAGCGCTGGCTGGAGGGGCGGGTAGAGAGCTATATCCGCCGCTTCCCCGAGCAGACTTCCGCCGCGCTGCTGCTCGTCGACAACCGGACCATGGCGGTGCGTGCCTACGTAGGCAGCGCCGAGTACGGCAACATGAAGCGTCACGGTTACCTCGACATGGTGCAGGCGATCCGCTCCCCCGGCTCCACTCTCAAACCCTTCATATATGGCCTGGCGCTGGATGAGGGGCTGGTTCATTCGGCCTCTCTGCTCTCCGATGCGCCAAGGCTTGGGGCTGATTATCGCCCCGCCAACTTCACCGGCGCCTTTCAGGGGCCGGTGACCCTGACTCGGGCGCTACAGCAATCCCTCAACGTGCCGGCGGTGCAGGTGCTGGAGGCGCTGGGCCCGGACAAGCTGGTCAGCCGGCTCGACAACGCGGGAGTGAGATTAGCGCTCTCCGATCACCCCAACCCGGCCATTGCGCTGGGGGCTGCGGGCATTCGGCTCGAGCAGCTGGTGGCACTCTACAGCGCGCTGACCCGTCAGGGGCAGGTGGCGATGCCGGTCTGGCTGGCAGATCAGCAGGCAGTGTCGCGCCCCTTGCTGAGCCCGGGGGCCGCCTGGATCATCTGGCAGATCCTGAGCGCCCAGGGGCGGGCGGATCAGCCCTTTGCCAGCGAGGCGAGCGGTCGGGTCAACCGGCTGGCCTGGAAGACGGGCACCAGTTATGGCTATCGGGACAGCTGGGCGCTGGGGGTTTCCGGTCGCTGGACCCTGGGGGTTTGGCTCGGGCGCCCCGACGGTACCCCCATGCCCGGTTTTTACGGCCAGAGTGCGGCAGTGCCGCTGCTGCTCTCGGTTTACTCGCGGCTCGGGGACGACAGTCCCTTGCCGGTGCAACCCAACACGGTGAGTGAGGCCGAGATTTGCTGGCCGCTGGGGCGGCGGGCGAGCACCACCCTGCCGGAGACCTGCCTGCAGCGGCAGAGTGCCTGGCTGCTGGAGGCGCGGGATCCCCCCACTTTGCCCGATCCGCTGGACTGGCCTTCGCCGCTGCGTCAGGTTGCGCTGACCGATCAGGGAAAACCCACCATGCCCCGTTGCCGCGAGGCCGCAGGCTCAGGCTGGCGTGCGCTCTGGCCGCTCTCGCTGGAGCCCTGGCGGGCTTTTGGCGAGCGGCGGCAAGCAGTGTTGGCAGGCGGCTGTGCGGGAGAGGCGGCGCGAACCGAGTTGCAGGTGCCCATCCGCATCCTGGCGCTGGGGGAAGGCAATCTTATCCGCAGCGAGCGCTACCGATTGCAGCCCAAGGTGCTGGGGGGGGTCGGCAAGCCGGCCTGGTTTCTCAACGGCCAGCGGCTGCGCTGGGACGGGGATCAGGTGCTGAGCGAGGCGGGTCGCTACCAGCTGGTGGTGGTGGACGAGGCGGGCAACAGCGATCGCATCGAGTTTCGGCTGGAGAATCCCTCCTGAGAGGATGCGCCCCCCTTTGGGGTGTCAGAATATTGACGACATCGGGGGATGGCTCCGATGCCGTCAGCGGATTGTCGATTTCCCCGCAGGGTGTCGCGGACTCAGGGCTTGACCTGACCCAACCGGGTGAAGAAGTGCTGACTCTTGCGCTGGTGGAAGTGGCTCTTCTTGATGGAGTGGAATACCAACGTGCTGTCCGGGTGGCTCGCCTTGAGTTGGTGGATCATCGCCATGGCGGGCAGACTGGTGCTGATCATGGTGGTGAGGGGCAGGCTTCGGGTTTGTGGCCCCAGCAGTTGGTTGAGTGCCTGCTGGGCCTGCTCGAATCGCGTCAATGCTGCGGGTTCCGGGTATCCGCTGCCGAGCATGGCGAGCAGGGCATCGAGCGTCTGATGAAACTCGGCCAGCTGTTGGCGAAACCCGCTGCGCCCACGCAGAGCGATAAGCTCCACAAACGGGATCTCGTTCAAGTGAGTGGGTACTTGCAACGGGATCTCCAGATGGAAGCAATCCTGGCCGCCACGGTTGTGATAACGGGATTCGAGCAGGTGGAGCAGCCTGTCCAGATAGTCGTGATCCGTGATGAGGGCTCCCTCATTGGCGAGTGCCCACTCACGGGCGAGGCGCATGGAGAGCAGGTTGGCAAAGCGTCGTGCCATCCTGATCCCTCCCTCGTCCCGGCTGGCAAAGCCGTTGTCGAGGCAAAAACCGTGCAAGCGCTCCAGGCCTGCTTGGGCCGGGCAGAAGCAGTCGTGGTTGGCGCTTTGGCGCCAGCGTGCGATGAGTTCCTTGTTGCCAAACACTTTGTGGCGGACAAAATCGGGGGCGATAAGGCCGCCGAGCTGACTCTCCAGCTGGGGGGTGATGGCGGCAAAGAAGGTGGGTTCCGGCCGCTCTGCCAGCAGATCCGTCTCTGTTTCGAGGGTCTTCAGCAGGGCGGTCAGGCCGCTCTTTTCGCTGACGGTGAAGACAAAGGCGAGCCGCTCCAGATAGAGCAGGGCAAACTTGAGCCAGAGCTCGTCACGTACCTCCATGCCGGGGTAGTAGATATAAGTCTTCATCGGATCAATCTGTTGTCGGGATCTTGCCAGGGCGCAGGGTCGGGAATATACGCAAAATCGCCGCCATGCGGCAAACATTGCGTGGCGGTCTGTGAGCAAACGCTCATCCAGTAGGCGCTGGGCACAAAGTTCTGATATAATTCGCGCCCTTAAATCAAGGTCACCCGAGTCATTACCATGAAGTTCATTATCAAGCTGTTCCCGGAAATCACCATCAAGAGCAAGTCGGTTCGCCAGCGCTTCATCAAGATACTGCAGGGCAATATTCGCAACGTCTTGCGCCGCTTCGACGACGATGCCCGGGTGCGCATGGATTGGGACAAGCTGATCGTGAGCTCGCGCAATGACCAGTTCCGTGACCAGGCCATAGAAGCGCTCGCCTGCATCCCCGGCATCCAGTCCTTCCTCGAGGTACAGGCCAGCAAGTTCACCGATCTGCACGATATCTTCGAACAGGTCAAGGCAGTGTGGGGCGACCAGCTCAAGGGCAAGACCTTCTGCGTGCGTGCCAAGCGTCACGGCAAGCACGAGTTCTCCTCTCTTGAAATTGAACGCTATGTAGGTGGCGGCCTGAACCAGCACTGCGTGAGCAACGGCGTGCGCCTCAATAACCCGGACGTGAAAATCAACCTCGAGATCGATGGCGAGGAGCTGTTCATCGTCAGCGCCATCCATCAGGGCTTGAGCGGCATGCCCATCGCCACCCAGGAGGACGTGCTGAGCCTTATCTCCGGTGGTTTTGACTCGGGCGTCGCCTCCTTCCAGTTCATCAAGCGTGGTTGCCGCGTGCACTACTGCTTCTTCAATCTGGGCGGTGCAGCTCACGAGATCGGTGTCAAGCAGGTGGCCTATCACCTGTGGAACCGTTTCGGCTCCTCCCACCGGGTGCGTTTCACCGCGGTGGACTTCGAGCCCGTGGTGGCCGAGATCCTCGAGAAGATCGACAACGGCCAGATGGGCGTGGTGCTCAAGCGGATGATGATGCGCGCCGCCGCCAAGGTGGCCGACGAGTTCCAGATCCCGGCCCTGGTGACCGGTGAGTGTGTGGGCCAGGTCTCCAGCCAGACCCTCACCAACCTGAACGTGATCGATCGGGTGACCGACAAGGTGATCCTGCGCCCCCTCATCACCTGGGACAAGCCGGACATCATCAGCGAAGCTCGCCGCATCGGCACCCTGGAGTTCGCCGAGACCATGCCGGAGTACTGTGGCGTTATATCCAAGAAGCCGACCGTGAAGGCGGATCTGGCACGCATCGAGGCGGAAGAGGGGAACTTCGACTTCGCCATTCTGGACAAGGTGGTGGCCGAGGCCCGCTACCTCGACATTCGTCGCATCGGTGAAGAGACCGCCGCCGAGGTGCAGGAAGTGGAGACCACCGCCTCGACCGGTGACAACGAGGTGATCCTCGATATCCGCTCCATGGATGAACACGACGAGAAGCCGCTGCTGGTGGAAGGGCGCGAGGTGCAGCATATTCCCTTCTTCAAGCTGGCTACCGCCTTTGGCGATCTGCCGAAAGAGAAGACCTACCTGCTCTACTGCGATCGCGGCGTGATGAGCAAGCTGCAGGCGCTTTACCTCAAAGAGAAGGGCTTTGCCAACGTCAAGGTCTATCGCCCCTGATCCGGTGGACCTCCGCCCATAAAAAAATCCGGCCATGTGCCGGATTTTTTTATTTCACTCGGAATGACGTCAGGGGCAGGGGACGGGCGTAAAGGTGGATTGCCCCTGGCAGCGCCAGCCCATTTCGGCCTGACGCATCTGCCACAGGTTGTTGCTGCGATAGAGGGTCAGGATGTAGAGCATGTCGCTCTTGTTGCCATCAAGGGCAACGGAGAGCACCAGATCGTTGTCCAGCTGTCTGGCCTGGATACGACTGGGTATGTCGTTGTGGCCGACGAAACGCAGTGCCACTTCACGATAATCATTGACCCAGTTCTGGCGAGCGCTGCTCGCCTGGCGGATCTGCTGGTTGAACTGCTGTACCGGGGTTGACGCGAGACGGCCGAACAGCACCTGTGCCTCGGCTTGCGCTGTTGTCGCATAGATCAGTAACAGTGAAGTTATGAGTCCAAGTTTTTGCATGAGGGATTCCGGCTTACAACACTGGATCCTATGACAACAGAAAAGCCTGCTTGGTTCAACGAACAAGGCCGGGGGGCAAGCCACCCGCACTTGTCATTGGCTGCGCTGCAACGAGAAGGTGGGCAGTGACAGGTGCCAGTAGATGGCGGCGACCCGCAAGCCAAAGACGGTTGTCATGCAGATGAGCATGGCCGTCACCGGATCCACGTTGGCCTCCAGCGCCAGGGTATAGAGAATGCCCCCCAGGATGCAGGCGGTGGCATAGATCTCCTTTTGCAGCACCATGGGGACCTCCCGGGCCAGCACGTCCCGGATCATGCCGCCTGCGACCCCCGTCATGGTACCCATGATCACCGCGATGAGCCCGGGGGTACCGAAGTTGAGGGCCTTCTGGGCGCCGATCACGGTAAACAGGGCAAGACCGAAGGCATCGGCTACCGGCAATACGTACCAGGGCATGCGTCTGGGTAACTTGACCATCCACATGCCTACAAGTGCTGTGACGATCACCACCCAGATATAGAGGGGATCGCGTACCCAGAATACAGGGGTGGCCCCCAGGATCATGTCGCGGATGGTGCCACCGCCGATGGCGGTGACGGCGGCCAGCACCATGACGCCGAAGCCGTCCATCCTTAGCCTTCCTGCAACCAACACTCCCGAAAACGCGAATACCGCAGTACCAAACATGTCGCTGATATAAACAATCTGCTCAACCAGTGTCTGCATGGAGAACAACTTACGTCCAGTTATTGATGGGGTCGCGATTTTAGGGGGCGCGCCGCCTCTGACCAATGGGCGTCTGCAAGAAGTGGGAGCCAGACCAAGTTTTTGCTTGCGGCGACATGGATGGTGAAGCTTGTGCGGCGGGGGAGCTGGTGTGTAAAGGGATATGATGATGCCCGTGTGAAACCAGTCCTTCTTTGCTCCATGCTTTCGTTGAAGGATGGATGGCATTTTTTTCCTCAAGTTAAGAGAGAACATGCCGATAAATAGGGTAAGCGGCGCTAATGCGATGAAGCGTTAAAAAAACTGCTAAAGACATCGAAAAAGCAGCCGTTAAATAAGACGCATCAGGCAGGAAAAACAATAAAGCCTGAGTAAATAAAAGAGCAAATTTAATAGCTTAGGAGAATAGTCATGAGTATGTATGTAAATACCAACGTTTCGAGCATCAATGCTCAGCGTAACCTGCGTAATAGCAATATCAATCTGGATACCGCCTATCAGCGTCTGTCATCCGGCCTGCGTATCAACAGCGCCAAGGACGATGCCGCCGGTCTGCAGATCTCCAACCGTCTGACCTCCCAGATCAACGGTCTGAATCAGGGTAACCGTAACGCAAATGACGGCATCTCCCTGGCGCAAACCGCAGAAGGGGCGATGGAAGAGATCACCGGCATGCTGCAGCGGATGCGCACCCTGTCTCAACAATCCGCCAACGGTTCCAACAACACCGATGACCGGATTGCCTTGCAGCAAGAGGTGAACCAGCTCTCTACCGAGATTGATCGTATCGCTGGCGATACCACCTTCGGTGGTACCAAGTTGCTCGACGGTTCATTCAACGGCACCTTCCAGGTGGGGGCAGATGCCAACCAGACCATCTCCTTCAGTCTGACTGGTTTTTCCTTCAGCATTGCCGGCTTGGCCGGAGCCAATGCGGCAAATACCACTGTATTCGTGGCAGGTGCTAACGGGATCAATATCCAGACCGCATCGGCATCACAGAAAGTACTTGCGGATGTGGACAAACTCATCAAGCAGGTCGATGCCAAGCGTGCCGAGTTGGGTGCGGTGCAAAACCGGATGGAATCGACCATTCGCAACCAGTCCAACATTGCGGAAAACGTCAGTGCGGCGCGAGCTCGGGTACGTGATGCGGACTTTGCGGTAGAAACTGCGAATCTGACGCAGTTCAACATCCTGCAACAAGCAGCATCAACCGTACTGGGTCAGGCTAACCAGCGACCCAATGGCGCACTGCAACTGCTGCGTGGTTAAGAATAAAAAATGAAAGGCGGTTGTTCAGGCCGCCTTTCCGGAGGACGCATCAGAGGGTGTTCGGGAAATCATGTCTCTGATAAGTCACAACACTGTAGTACACTACTAAGCTCAGCGGGCAGTTTATATTCAATAAACCTTCCCGCCCAATTCTCCTGAGCTAAAGCTCGTTGGCCGACCTTGATGTCGGCCTTTTTTATTTTCAACGTGACAAAGCATAACCCATGCCAGTTCTGAAATGCTTCCACCAGCGAGAAAAGAGAGTCGTACGCTTCTGCTTTATCGTGAACCGTCAAGGTTTTGAGGTGGTAGACAGATCCAGTCATCTTTTCAGGCTGTCAAATTGTTGGCTCAATAGGCGCTTGTTGCCATTGGCCCGAGTCAAAACAATGACCCCAGCTTGAGTCTTTGCTCCCCCTTTTTCTGATATACACCTGTGACAATTCAGTTACTTATCTGTTCTTAACCAAAGGTAGCCGATGTGTTTGAGCTGCTCTTTGGGGGTGGATTGATCTGAGGGGGGCAATCATTTGCCGCAGGCGGCAAAAAAAAGACTAAAGCTTCGTTCAGCGTGGCCGTTAACCAAGGTAAGCAAAAGATTGGGTGTTCGGGACTCCTGGATTTTGCGGTGTGGTGGGTGATTGTCCGTTCAAACAATCCCCACTGGTCGAGAGTAGGCGGGCTCGTTCAACCCTCTACTCCCGGATTGCAACAAGGCTGATGTAAGCGAGGCCTGCAGTCTGTATCGATTGGGAGATTAAATCATGGCTATGTTTATTAACACCAACGTGTCCTCGCTGAACGCTCAGCGTAACTTGATGAATACCAACAAGACACTGGACACTTCATATCAACGTTTGTCGTCCGGTCTGCGTATCAACAGCGCCAAGGATGACGCCGCCGGTCTGCAAATTTCCAACCGTCTGACCTCCCAGGTCAACGGTCTGAATCAGGGTAACCGTAACGCAAACGACGGTATCTCCCTGGCGCAAACCGCAGAAGGTGCGATGGAAGAGATCACCGGCATGCTGCAACGCATGCGGACTCTGGCACAACAGTCTGCGAACGGTTCCAACAACACCTCCGACCGTACCGCGCTCCAGCAAGAAGTCGACCAACTCTCTACCGAGATCGACCGTATTGCCAGTGACACTACCTTCGGTGGTAAGAAGCTGCTGGATAGCTCCTTCAAGGGTGAATTCCAGGTGGGTGCCGATGCCAACCAGACCATCTCCTTCAGTCTGACCGGTTTCGCGTTCAACGTGGCGGGGATTGCCGGTAATGCTTCAGTGACAACCGCTTTTGCTGCCGGTGCGTCCGGGATCAACATCAGCGCTGCCTCCTCAGCGCAATCCGTACTTGGTGCTGTCGACAAGATGATCAAGTCTGTTGACTCCAAGCGTGCAGAGCTCGGTGCGGTGCAAAACCGGATGGAATCGACCATTCGCAACCAGTCCAACATCGCCGAAAACCTCTCTGCTGCCCGTGCGCGTGTACGTGATGCGGACTTCGCGGTCGAAACTGCCAACCTGACTCAGTACAACATCCTGCAGCAAGCCGCGTCGACCGTGCTGGCGCAAGCCAACCAGCGTCCGAACGGTGCACTGTCGCTGCTGCGTTGATAAGCTGATGAACAGGTATGGAAAGTAGTTGGAGGACATCATGGCAAATGAAGTAAACCTTGGCTCGGCCTCCTCCTATGCTTTTCCAAAAACTGAAAGCAGTAGCCGTGAGGCTACTGCTTTTGTTTTGGCGCAGCAGAAAGAGGATATGGCGAAGAAGCGTCAGCAAGAGTTGGATGAGGCAGCAAAACAGGAAGCTGCCGCCAAAGAGGAAACAAAATCAGCATCTTTGGAAGAACAGGTACAAGAATTGCAGTCGATCGTATCGATCAAAGGATGGTATCTGAATATTTCCAAGGATAATGAGCTTGGCAAGACCATCGTCAAGCTGCTGGACAAGGATTCGGGAGAGGTGATCCGCCAGATCCCGAGCGAAGAGTTGCTGTCCATATCCAAGCGGTTTCGTGAACTTGAGCAGTCGGGGATCGATGAGAGTCATCGCAAAGGGCTGCTGTTTGATAAATCTGTGTAGAGGGAGGTTTTTATGGGCTCGATAACATCTGCTGGCGTGGGATCCGGCTTGCCACTGGAAGATCTCATTAAAGCATCTTTAGATGCTAAGAAAGCCCAGTTTGAAAAACAGGTTGTGACCCGTGAGGCCAACCTGAAAACCTCGCTTTCTGGTGTCGGCAAGTTGAAATCAGCCATCGACACCTTCAATACAGCCCTTCAAAAGTTGGCAAAGCCGACCGACTTTGCGGGGCGCAAGGTCACCATAAGCCAGGATACGACCAATCCGGTGCTGAACATGACGGCGACGGATACGGCCAGTCAGGGCAAATATGATATCCAGGTTGATCAACTGGCCAAGGGCACCAAGCTCACGTCTCAGGAAGGGACATTCAGCTCGCCCAAAGACGTGATTGCCACCGCAGATGGCAAGTTGACCTTCACCGATGGTGATAAATCCTTCGAGGTGGACGTCAAGGCGGGGGATACCCTCGAGCAACTGCGCAAACGGATCAATGCCAAGAGTGACAGCAATTTTGGTGTATCGGCCAACATCATCACCAGCAATGGCCAGTCCCAGCTCGTGTTGGAATCGTCCGTCACCGGCAGTAGCGGCAATCTGCAGATCACGGCCAGTACGCCAGAGCTGCAGAAATTCGATACAAGCAACCCCTCTTCATCCTTTGATCGGGAAAATGGTGTCGATGCCAAGGTGACCATCGACGGCGTGGAGGTGACCAACTCCTCCAATACCTTTGACAACGTTATTCAGGACTTGAAGTTCACTGTACTGCGGGTTAGTGACAAGGAGTCAGACGGTGTGACCTCCAAGAAAACCAAGGTCACTGTCGAAGACAACATCGATAAAGCCAAAGAAAACATCAATAATTTCGTCAAGGCTTACAATGATTTGCAAACGACCATGGATGCATTGGGCAAAAGGCCCGTGATCGTCGGTGGTAATCGAACCGGGGACCCGGGTGAACTCGCCGGTGATCCGACGCTGTTTGCAATCCGGAATACCCTCTTTAAAGAGCTGTCCAGTGAGACAGGCAGTGGGGCCATCAAGTCGCTGTTTGATATCGGCATCAAGATGGACAAGGATGGAAAACTCTCCGTTGACTCCACAAAACTCGATGACAAATTGAAGTCGGATTTTAATGGCGTATCTGCGCTGTTTTCCGGCAGTGATGGTCTGGCCAAGCGCATTGACCCGCAGATGAAGGAATATACCAAGTCTGCCGGATTGCTGGCTCAGCGTCAGGACGGGATCAATACCCAATTGAAAGACATTGCGCAGAAACGAACCGACTTCAATGCCTATATGGTGACCTATGAAGAAGGTTTGCGTAAAAAATATGCTTCACTCGATGTGATGATCGCCAAAATGAACTCTTCTTCCAATGCCTTGGCTGGCATGTTGATGTAAATATAATTGAGACGGTGTTATGTATCAGCGAAACATTAAAGCATATAAAGCTACGTCACTTGAGGCCGAATTGTCGGTGGCCGATCCCCATCGTGTCATTCAATTGCTTATGCAAGGTTTTCTGGAACGTTTGGCCAAGGCAAAAGGAGCCATCGAGCGTAAGGATTATGAACAGAAATCGATGCTGATTTCGTCTGCTACCGCCATTTTGAATGGCTTGCAAGACTCCCTTGATATGGAACTGGGGGGCATTACCAATGATCTCTATGGCTTGTATGGCTATATGAAGGATCGTTTGCTCGATGCATCCGTGAATATGGATATTGCCGCGATTGATGAAGTCATCGGGCTGATGCTTCCTATCAAGAGTGCCTGGGATCAGGTACCGGAAGAGGAGAAGCAAAAAGCGTATGCGATGCGCCGTGAAAGAGGAGAACTTTCCTGATGCCTGATCTTCGCAATGAAATCATCAGGCTGACGCAACGCATCATGGTATCGCTTGGTGGTGAGGACGAAAACCTCACTACCGCTCTGATAGACGAACGACGGGCGGTGATCGACAAGTTGATTGCCCATCGTGACCCTCAAGTCGACTATAGCGAATTTGTTAAGCAGGTGTCTGAACTGGATGCTCAGATTGTCGACACGCTTTCCCAACATAAAAATGAAGTGGCTGAATCAATTTCATTGCTCAGCAGAAGCAGCAAAGCGTTGGCGTCATATAATAAAAACCGTGGAGAGTTCTAATGCCATCGTTAAATGATATCATTCATCGTTCGGAAGATGAGTTGCAACGTTTGACATTGCAACATCAGCAAGAAATTGCATTGGCACAACTAATCCCGGTTCGTTTTTCACAGAATATCGACGCCTTCCAGAAATATATTCCTTCGATAGCCGAACAGTTTTCATCCTACAAGCCAAGCGCCGATTTTGAGATTTTTTGTACAGAGAATGGTATTGCCAATCTGCGTTGGCAGGAGAGCGGCCATATTTTATATGGCGAAGATCCATTCGATGAATGCCTGCAACAGATCGAAGCCGCATTGGCATCCGGTGGATTGATAAAATTTGGCATCGAGCGGCAATGGGATCCTTTCCAGCAGCAGCACTTTCTCTATACCAATGCATTGCAGAATGTGATTGCCGAGTTCAGCAAACAGAATACCGCCAACGCTGAGACTCTTCCTCACGATATTCCACTTATGCTTATGTTTGGCCTGGGCCTTGGCTATCAGTTGGGATATCTCTACGAACGCAAGAACATCGCCAATCTGTTTGTTTTTGAACCGAACCTGGATCTTTTCTACGCATCCTTGTTCTGTTTTGATTGGGCGCCATTGCTGGATTATATCGCTGAAAACAAACTGGGTATTCACATTTTTCTGGGGCAGGATGAACATGTCATCATGCAGGACCTCAAGGATGCGGTGAATAAAAAAGGAGCATTTTTATCTTCCCAAGTGTTTGGCATGTCCCACTACCAATCAGCAGTGCTCTCATCGCTACAAGCTCAAATTGCCAAAGAGTTCTATTCACTGGCGATGGGATGGGGCTTTTTTGATGACAGCCTGTTTGGCCTCGCAAATGGCGTTGACAATATCCTTGCCGGCGCCCGTTTTCTGAGTCTGAAAAACAGACTGCCCACATCCCTCAAAAAAACGCCAGTCTTTGTCATCGCCAATGGCCCGTCGCTGGATGCGGATATCGAATTTATCAGAGCGCATCAGCATCAGGCCATATTGATTGCATGCGGTACGGCAATCTCCTCGCTCTATAGGGCGGGCATTACGCCGGACATATATATTGCGGTCGAGCGGGTGAACATGGTTGCGGCACATCTTGCCCAGATGAATGCCAGCGACTATTTGCAGGATATCCTGATGATTGCTCCGGATGTCATTCATGCCGATACCAAGCGTATGTTCAAACGATATGTGCTCGGTATCAAGGCTGACGAGCCGCTTTACGTCCTGTTGTGCAATCATTTTGACTGGGCGGCAGAACTGCAGTGCTTGAGTTGCATCAATCCGCTGGTGGGCAACCTGGGGATCAGTTTGCCGCTGCACCTTGGTTTTGAACGCGTTTATCTATTCGGGCTTGATAATGGATTCAAATCTGCTGAGCATCATCACTCCCGCTTGAGCGGTTATTATGATGAAAAGGGCAATCCTATCGCCGCTTATAAAGATATGGCGTTGGCGCTGGCTGACAATATCAGGCCTGCCAACTTTGGCGGTGAAGTGCAAACCAATCAGCTATTTTCTGCCTCTGTGATGATGGCTGAATTTCTGGTTCAGCATTGCCCGGATGCAAACATATACAACTGCTCCGATGGCGCTTTGATCAAGGGTTGTGAACCGCTGAAGAGCCGGGATATTGTGGATTTGCCACCCATGCTCGATAAGAAGGTGCTGGTTGATTATATCTACAACGACATGGCCATCTCGGTGGATACCTCTCGTGATGCGATCGAGCCGCTGCTTGACGTTGATCTGTTTGTACGGGTGATGGAGTTGATGAAACAGGATTGGGCTGCCGATTTTTCCTCACGGGCCATGCTGGTGGAGGCGATGCAACGCAGCATGGAATATATCAACGTGATCCGGGAGAGCAGGCAGTCTCATATCCACAACATACTGTTTGGCTCTCTCAACGGCATGTTTACCCTGTATCTGGCGATAGCCTATTTCAACGATGATGAAACCTTGTGCATGGCATGTGTCAATGAGCACAGGCATCTCTTTGTGGAATTTCTTGATCGTATGGGAATGATTTATCCCCATGCCCTCGACTATATCCAGGGAAGACACATCGCGGCTGTGCCAAGTTTGGCTTATCAGTTGTCATAATATTTTGACATCTTGAGCTGTCAGAACAATCAAAGCCCTCCCGTCAGAGACGATGGAGGGCTTTTTGTATGAGTTGCTGAACCTGAAGAGAGGCTTTGGGCTTGCAGGATGTCACCTCTTGGCGGCCATTTCCAAGAGGGCGACGAACTCATATTCGAGTTCGTCAGCCAGGGCCAGCCAATCTTCACGCTCTTGTTGCTCCAGTATGCGCTTGATGAGCACGGGCAGCAGTTGCTGCTGTTGTGCTGGCCAGCTCAGGCTCTCGGATGCGGTTTGCTCCAGCAAGGCAGGAAGCGTCTGGATTGCCTCCAGAGACAAGCCAAGGCGAAAACGCTGCGCCAATGCAGTGAGTTGGGCTGTCAGAGAGGCACTCATTGGGTTATCTCCGGGTGATAGTGGCAGCCCTGGATATACGCACCATCCTTGCAGGTGTTCCAGAAACGAACTTCGGGGTGACGATCTATGTAGCGCTCCAGCTCACACAGGTAGCCAGCAAAGTTCAGGGTCGTGGTCACCCGGTTGCCATGGCCATCGTGCACCCAATGACGTGCTGTATGGGCACTCGGGCCAAGTGAACCATCTTGCCAACCGGTATGGGTTTGATTGCCCGGGAATGCGAAATCGACGCCCATCAAGATGACATTGTTGGCCCCCATTTTGACGGCCAGATCCACGGCCGGGTGGATCACGCTCCCTCCTGAATGCAGCACGCCTCTGGGCAAGCTGGTGCGCAGGGCCTCATAGGTCTGGCTCATCGAGTAGGCGCCATAGCGCGGCCCCTGCCAGGCGGCCAGCGTCTCATGGGGCAGCATGGGGAAGTAGACCAGCTTGACCTCTTCGGAGCCGTGAGCTGGCAGCCTGTCCTGACCTATCAAGTGATCGATCGTGACGACCAGATCCGGCTTGATGTGGTGCGCCAGCAGCGTCTTGTAGGCCGTATCGACGCAGATGAGCAGTGGCCGTGTGGGTAGTTTCGCAAGTCCGCCCAGATAGGGCAGGTGACGTGCCAGTGTCGGGCCGGTGGCGATGATCAGTGCTGTGCAGCCAGGTCGGGAGCCAAACAGCTTGGTCACGTCGGCATCGTGCGCCAGTAGCTCGCGATTGCTTTCTAGTCGCGCCAGGCGTTCGGGGTCATCGGCTTTGAAGCGCCGATTGACGAATGGCAGGTTGATCTCGCTGATCAGCCGATCCCGGATGCGGACGGCAGCATCGTCGACCAGCAGCAGCTCGGCCGGCAGGGCGAAGAAGGGTAACCGGATCTCCTGGTCATCTCCCGCCATGGTAAGCACGACCCTGGGATCCGCGAGCCAGTCATCCTGCTCCAGCAGGCGCAGCACCAGCGCAAACAGGGCGCCGTTCATGATCTTCACCTCCAGACGGCGCAAGCTGCTGCGTTGCAACAGCACGCGGGGCAGATCGCCAAGCCCGGTGCCATAAATATGCAGTACGGGCTCTTCGGGCAGGCTGGCGGCCTGCAGCTCGGCCTCCTTTGCCCTGTCGTGACGGCTGGTGAGCTGGATCCCGTCGACGCTGAGGGTGGAACCCAGTCCCTCGGTCAGTTCAACCTGGAGGTGCGTTACATCTTGCGCCAACAGGCGGGGCCAGAGGGTGGGCCAGCGCTCGCTGATAAGCTGGCCATGGCGAGCAAACACTTCCTCATTCATCCTGTGCTATCCACTCCCAATCCAGCGGTTGGTTGGCGCTCATGTCCCGGGTAACCCGCTTGCCGAGGAGGCGATCGTAATCGGCTGGGGGCAGGCCAAGGGCGGGCCGAACCGACTTGATGTGGGCTTCGGTCAGGCGCTCTCCGTTAGCAATATCCTTGACCAGATAGAGGGAGCGGCGAAATGCGCGGTTGCCCTGCTCGCTTGGGGTGAGCTGATAGTCGGCCACGCCGAGCGCTGCCTGGGCGGTATTGACCGAGGCAACCAGCTCGGCAAGCTCGGCGGGCTCCATGGAGAAGGCGCAATCCGGTCCGCCATCCGCCCGGGCCAGAGTGAAGTGCTTCTCGATGAGGGTGGCGCCGAGCGCGGTCGCCGCGATGGCAGTAGCGCTGCCCAGCGTATGGTCAGAAAGCCCCACCTCGACGCCAAAGCGCTGGCGCAGCATGGGGATGACCCGCAGGTTATATTCGGCCGCGGGCGCCGGATAACCACTGACGCAGTGCAGCAGCGCCAGCTGGCCGTTGCCGTGTTTGAGCGCCATCTCGACCGCGGCGGCGATCTCGGCCTCATTCGCCATGCCGGTGGACATGATGAGGGGCTTGCCAGTCTGGGCGGCGTAGCGAATGAGGGGCAGGTCCACCAGCTCGAAGGAGGCAATCTTGTAAGCCGGGCAATCAAGGGATTCCAGCAAATCGACTGCGCTGAAATCGAACGGGCTGCTAAATACCGTGAGCCCCAGCTCGCGCCCCTTGGCAAACAGCGCCTGATGCCACTCCCAGGGGGTATGGGCCCACTCGTAGAGGTCATAAAGGCTGTGGCCATCCCACAGGCCGCCATGGATCTGGAATTCGGGTCTATCGCTTTTGAGGGTGATGGTATCGGGGCGATAGGTTTGCAGTTTGACTGCGCTGGCTCCCGCCTCCTTGGCGGCGGTCATGATGGCCAGGGCGCGCTCCAGGTTGCCGTTGTGGTTGGCCGACAGTTCGGCGATCACATAGGGGCTCTGTGTTGGGCCGATGGATTGATGGGCAATCTGCATCTGTGTTCAGGTTCCTGTGCCAAGTTGCCAGCCTTGTGGCGCCAACTGCCAGGGGGCTGGAGGCGCATCTTGCGGCGGTTTGGCAAGATAAATTGGGAATTGGGAGAAAATCTTCTGCAAGCGATATGCCAGCTCTTGCCAATCTTGTGGCTTGAGTGCTAGGTGTGTTTGCCAGGTCAGCTCTTGGCCGTTCAGGTCAAGGGTGAGCAGACGTGTCTCGTCCTGCCCGCCATCTTGTTGTAAAAATTGCCAGTGTTGGCCGTCGGGCTGCAGTTGGTAGCCGGTTTGCGGCAGCAGCCAGGCGGTGAGGCGATCGAGCCCGAGGCCATCCACTTGCTGCTGACCGCGTTGGCGATACGCCTCGGCCTTTTGTTCCAGTGAACACAAGGCCTGCGCGAGCCGCGAGGGGTCAGCGAGCTCGCTTAGCGTCAGGCGTTCGGCCAACTGGAGGCGGTCGATCACCTCATCATTGAACTGCTGGTTGTCGACGATGGGCACCGCCAGGGTTGGCAGGCCGAGGCAGGCGCGCTCCCAGGTCATGCCGCCGGCGGCACCGATGGCAAAATCGTGGCGCGTCATCAACTGCGCCATCTGATCGCTCTGGCGCAACAAGTCGATGCCAAGTTCGGGCAGCTCGGCAACCCTCTGCTGCAATTCGTCCCAGAAAGGGTTGGCGCCGCCCGCCACCAGGGTCCACTGGATGGTGCGGGCCCAGGGTAGACGAGCCAAGCTGTTGAGGGTGGTGAGACAGGCGCCGGCCGGATCGGCGCCGCCAAAGCAGATGAGCCCCCGTTGCCACTGAGCGATCTCTTGGCGTGCAAGCTGTCGGAAGGCCGGGCGCAGCAGCGCGTAATCGGTTCCCAGCAGCAGGCGACAGTTGTCTGGTATCAGGGGCTGATAGTTGGCTGCGGTGCGAAGAGGTCCCTGGTCCAGCAGGAGCTGACCGTGATGCGGTCGATCCGCCAGATCGTCGATCACCAGCAGTTGACAACAGTGGCGCGCCAGCGAGGCTTCAAGGGCTTGGTCGATGGTGTAGTGATCGACGATGAGCCAGGCCGGTCGTAGTTGGGACAGGGGCCCCGCATCATCCAGCGCAGCCAGAGGGTGGTAGTGGTGCAGCTTAAGCAGAGGCTGCAGGTGAGCCGGCAACCCATAACAGAGAAAGTGGCACTCGGCCCCCGCCACCTGCAACCGATCGGCGATGGCCAGGCAGCGCATCAGATGACCCAGCCCTATCTCGGGGCCTGCGTCGAGTCGAAATGCAATATCAAACGTCATGCTGGTGTAATACCCGATAGAGCAGTTCGGCCAGGCGCCAATCTTCCGGCGTATCGATGTCGACCACCCTGTGCCTTGGCAATATGTGTCCTATTCCTTCTCCGCCCACCGGGCTGATGCCGCCCAACCAGGCGGCGCGGCTGCCCCAGTAGAATTGTCCCGCATCCTGATAGGCGGGCTCCAGATCCTGAGAGCGCTTGGCCATCTGCTCTGGCCAGAAGGGAGTCACGCGTCCCTGCTCATCCATGCGCACTGCCCGCTGAATGGGAAAGCCGAATTCCGCCACCGAATAGACGAAGGGAGCCTGGCTTGCGAGCTGTCGCTGGTGGGCCGCCTTCAGGTCATCGGCCTGGATGAGCGGCACGGTGGCATAGATGCAGCAGTAGTGATCGCTGGTGACACCGAGCTCGTCGAGTCGCCGAATGGCATCGATCACCACCGGGGTGGTGCCGGTATGGTCGTCGGCGAGGTTGGCGGCGCGCAAAAAGGGCACGTCGGCGCCGAGCTGGCGTGCCACGCAGGCGACCTCCTCATCATCGGTAGAGACCACAATCTGGCTGAAACACCCTGCCGCTTTGGCGGCGTTGATGGCATAGGCGAGCATGGGCTGGCCGCAGAAGGGACGGATATTCTTGCGCGGGATGCGCTTGCTGCCCCCTCGGGCCGGGATGATGGCGATGGCCATGAAGTTTCTCCATGAAAAGCCGATATGACAGTAATAAGCAGGATTGTAACCCTGAATCCGTGAATGATGACAGTTGGCATGACCCAGGATCTTCGATTGAACTCATTGATGGCAAAAGAGATAATTGAAAATCACCGTGAAATGGACAGTGATATGACAGGTTTGAAAGAGTTTGCCCGCTACGGGGTCAAGCTGGTGGCGCTGGCACAGGATGATATCGAGATGGTGCGCCAGTGGCGCAACGATCCCAAGATTGCCGACCTGATGCTGGACAAGACCCATATCACGAGGGAGATGCAGCAGCAGTGGTTTGCCAGGCTGCAGCACGCGCAGGATCAGTTTTATTATCTGGTCTGGTTTAAAGATCAGCCCATCGGGGTCGCTTCTCTTATCAAAGTCAATCGTGACGCCGGGCATTGTGAACCGGGCATGTATATCTATGTCGATGAGTATCGCAACAACATAGTGCCCTTCTGCGTTGCGTTCGCCCTCAATGATCTGGCCTTTGAAGGGCTGGGTCTGTCACAGCTGTTTGGCAAGATATTTGCCAACAATCAGGCTTCTGTCCGCTTTCACGAGGCGTGTGGCTACCGTCTTTACGAGACGCGGGAGGATGGCCTCGGTTTGTATGTGCTCGAGCGGGAGGCCTATTTCGCCGCTCGCGCCAAAATCGCTCGTTTTATAAGGTATTGATGATGCAACTAGAACAGATTTTCTCCGATGCACTGGGCATCGAGCTTGAACAGGTTTCCGATGCGCTCAGCTATCAGGGGATCCCCCAGTGGGACTCCGTCGCCCATATGGGCTTGATTGCCCAGCTGGAGGATCACTACGGTGTGCTGCTCGATACCGATGACATCATCGACATGAGCTCGGTCGCCAAGGCGCGGGAGATCCTGACCAAATATGGTGTCGCCCTCTGATGACGGGCCTGTTGCAGGGGAAACGGGTAGTGATCACCGGCGCTGGGCGCGGCATCGGTCTCGCCATCGCCCGGCAGTTTGCCGCCCAGGGCGCCGAGTTGTGGCTCAATGGTCGCGATGAGGAAGCTATCACCCGGATGGTAGAGGCGCTCGGCGTCGAGTTTGGCGTGCCTTGTATACCGCTTTGCTTCGATGTGGCCGATCCGCAGGCGGTCAAGCAGGCCTTCCAGCAACTCTTTGGCCAGACCCGCCAGCTGGACGTGCTGATCAACAATGCAGGGGTGCTGGACGATGCGCTGCTCGGCATGGTCCAGCAGCAGCAGATAGAGCGCACCTTCGCGACCAACAGTTACAGCACCCTCTATTGCAGCCAGTATGCGGCTCGCCTGATGCAACGCTCCGGCGGGGGCAGCATCATCAACATGGCGTCCATCATTGGCCGGGTAGGCAATGCCGGCCAAGCCGTCTATGCCGGCAGCAAGGCGGCGGTGATCGGGATTACCCAGTCACTGGCCAAAGAGCTGGCCGCGAGCCAGATCCGGGTCAATGCCATCGCCCCCGGCTTCATCGATACCGACATGGCGCGCTCTCTGCCGCCAGCCAAGTTTGACGAACGGGTAGCCAGCATCGCCATGGGGCGCATCGGCACGCCGGACGAGGTCGCCAGCGTGGCACTGTTCCTGGCCTCGGATCTGTCCCGTTATGTCACCGGTCAGGTGATCGGGGTCGATGGAGGCATGCTGATTTGAGCGCGCCCGACTTGCTAACCCATCTGGTGGTGGGCAATAGCGCCCCTGCCTGGCGGGATCCCGATGAAGGCTGGCTCAGCTACGGCGAGCTGGCGCAGCGGGTAGCACGGCTCGCCAAGGCCTACCCGAGCGGGCGTCAGCTGATCTATCTGCCCTTTGTGACCTCAACTCGTCACCTGCTTCACTACCTGCTGGCCCTGCGTGATGGTCATGCAGTCATGCTGGCCGATCCGGCCCAGGACGAGGAGACGTGCCGTGCCCTGTGCGAACGGTTTGGCGCGAGCCTGGTCGTGACAGCGGAAGGCGGCCTCGTGCACCTTGGCGAGGCACCCGCTTTGCATCCAGAGCTTGCCTTGCTGCTGCCCACTTCAGGTAGCACGGGATCCAGCAAGTGGGTGCGGATCTCCCGGGCGAGCCTCAATGCCAACGCCGCCGCCATCGCCGAGTATCTGGCGCTGGATAGTGCGGAGCGGGCGATCACCAGCCTGCCGCTCTTCTACTCCTTTGGCATGTCGGTGCTCAACAGCCATCTGCTGGTGGGAGCCTCGCTGGTGCAGAGCGCGGCCAGCCCTCTCGAACGCCAGTTTTGGGAGGAGGTCAATGCCCATCGGGTCACCAGCGTGGCCGGGGTGCCTTTCACTTTCCAGATGCTGAGTCGTTTGCGTTTTGACTGGTGCCGTTACCCCAGTCTCATGACCCTGACCCAGGCCGGTGGGCGCCTCGAACCGACTTTGGCGAGCCAGTTCGCCCATCAGGCTGCGTCACTGGGGCGTCGTTTTTTTGTCATGTATGGCCAGACCGAGGCGGCGCCGCGCATCGCCTGGTTGGGGCATGACGAAGTGCTGGTTGCCCCGGATGCCATCGGCCGCGCCGTACCGGGAGGGCATCTCTCCTTGCGCCCCGAACCGGGACTGCCCGAAGGGGAGGGCGAGCTGGTCTATGAAGGCCCCAACGTCATGCTGGGTTATGCCGAAGGCCGAGCTGAGCTGGCGCGCGGGCGCGAGGTGGAGGCGCTCTTTACCGGCGATCTGGCCCGCTGCGACGAGGCCGGCCGGTTCTACCTGACCGGGCGTCTCAACCGCTTCCTGAAGCTCTTTGGCAAACGGGTGAGTCTGGCCGAGGTGGAGAGCTGGTTGCAGGCTCGGGGTCACTCCTGCGCCGCGACCGGTCGCGACGATCGCCTGCTGGTAGCCATCGAAGGGGAAGGGATTGCCTGCGATGTGCTGCAGGTCGAGGTTGCCCGCTGGTTGATGGTACCCCCTTCCTGCGTTCGCATTCGCATGCAGCCTCTGCCACGACGCAGCAATATGAAGATTGATTACCCGGCCCTGCTGACCCTGTTGGAGGCATCATGAACAGGTTGCTGGAGTCCCCCGTTTTCGACCTTGCCCAGCAGGAGAAGTCGGCTCTGTTGCTGGCGCGCCTCAACGAGCTGACTGTCCGGCATCAGCAAGTTTGTCCCCCTTACGCCAATATCTTATCGGCCTTTGGCTGGGGGCAAGCTACGTCTTACGCTGAGCTACCCTATCTCGCCGCGCGCCTGTTCAAACTGGCCAAATGGCAGAGCGTGCCAGAGGAGGAGGTGTTCAAGGTACTGACCTCATCGGGCACCACGGGGGCGCAGTCACAGATAGTGCTGGATCGGGAGACCGCCGCCCTGCAGAGCAAGGTGCTGGTGAAGATCCTGCAGGAGTTTGTCGGCAAGCAGCGTCTGCCCATGTTGCTGGTGGAGCAACCCGCGCTTATTCAGAATCGCAGCGGTTTTTCGGCTCGCGGGGCGGGGGCCCTGGGGCTCTCCTTCCTCGGGCGTGATCATACCTATGCCCTTGATGAGCAGATGCGGCCCAACTGGCCGGTGATCGAGGCATTTTGTGACAAATACGCCGGTCAGCCCGTGTTGCTGTTTGGCTTTACCTTCATGGTGTGGCAGTGCCTGCTGGAGCCGCTACGCGAGCGTGGTATACAGTTACCCTTTGCCGAGGGCGTCCTGTTTCACAGCGGGGGCTGGAAGAAATTGCAGCATCTGGCGGTGGATAATCCGGCCTTCAAGCAGCGCTGTCACGAGCAACTGGGTTTGCGTCGGGTGCATAATTTTTACGGCATGGTGGAGCAGGTGGGCTCGGTCTTCGTCGAGTGCGAGCAGGGGCATTTGCATGCCCCCGTGTTTGCCGATCTGCTGGTGCGCGATCCGCTGACCCATCAACCGCTGGGGATGGGCCAGCCGGGCCTGTTGCAGGTGCTCTCGGCCATTCCCGGCAGTTATCCGGGTCACAGCCTGTTGACCGAAGATCTTGGCGTCTTGCTGGGAGAGGATGATTGCCCTTGTGGCCGCCGTGGCCGTTATTTTCATGTATCAGGGCGCCAGCCGGGTGCCGAGGTGAGAGGATGCAGCGACACCTTCCAGTAACCCCTTCGCAGGCTTTGCAGTGGCAGGGAGGTCCCGAGGTCAGTTTCGTGGTCCCTCTGGCGGATTGGCATGGTTTTATTGCCGACCCCTTGCCCTGCTTTGCCCCCGTCATCTGCAATTTTGTGGCAGCGCTGTCGACCCGTTTGCAGCAGGAGGGGCGGCGTTATCCCGATCTGGCCGCGCTGGGTTTCTGGCTTCGCCCGAGGAATATTGATGAGCAGCGCAAGCGCATGGCGGGGCGCATGCCGCTTGGTATGGTTTTTCATCTGGTGCCCTCCAACGTCCCGACAGTGGCCTTCTACTCCTGGTTGATGGCGCTCTTGACGGGCAACAGCTCGGTGGTGCGTCTCTCATCACGGATTGATCCGATGCAGGAGGCCATGCTGGCCATCCTGAACGAGCTGTTTCAACAACCCGGGTGGCGCCCTGTTGCCGAGCGTACCCGCTTCGTGCGTTACGGCCATGACGAGGGGATCACCGCCTGGCTGTCGGATCGCTGTCGTCTGCGCATCGTCTGGGGTGGCGATGAAACCATCCGCCGGGTGCGAGCCATTCCGCTCTCCCCGAATGCCCAGGAAGTGGTGTTTCCGGATCGCCGTTCCATAGCGGTGCTCGACAGTCGTTGGCTGGCAGGGTTGGCGCCAGAACGATTGCAGCAAGTGCTGTCGGCCTTGCAGCAGGACTGTACCCGCTTCAATCAGCAGGCGTGCGCCTCGCCGACAACCCTCTGCTGGCTGGAAGAGCCAGATAATGACCTGCGCCGGCATGTGCTGGAGGCGGTGTTTGCTCCCTTCGCCCAGGATCCCGCGTTGGCCATGGAGCGTCTCATCAACAGTCAACAAAATGCCGCCATGGCGGGTGAGATGCAGTTGAGCACACTCCCGGGCGTCACCTTATTGACTCCTGCTATTTCGCTGCGACTCCCTCATATCGGGGGAGGTACAGTTGCCGAATTTGTGGCCGATAACCTGATTGAGTTGCTGAAACAGCCTTGGGACATGCAAACCTGTGTCTGGGTGGGCGAACAAAAAGCGCAGTGCGAAGCCGCATTGGTAGAAGCAACAGCCTGTCGCATCGACAGGGTCGTGGCACCAGGACAGGCACTGGCATTCGAATGGCACTGGGATGGGCTCAATATGCTGCGAGTGTGCAGCCGTGGGTACACAAACGCGCAATAATGGTTGCGACCTCACAAAAAACCAGACATTTCAATGAATTAACTTTATTTGGCACAGGCTTTGCAGTAAAAGTTCCCATCAAGGGGGAGAAAGGTTGACACAGACCGTGCGGTAGCCTTGCCGATTTTCCCCCGTTCGCTTCTTTTCTACTCATTTTCCTGGATCTCGTCATGAAACTCAGCGTATTGGTGCCGGTCTACAACTTGGAGCGCTTTATCGAACCCTGCCTGCTCAGCCTGCTCGAGCAGACAACCAATTTCGATTTTGAAGTGATCGCCATCGATGACGGCTCGAGCGATGGTTCCTGGTCCATCATGCAGCGCTTGGCTGCCCGGTGGCCGCGGCTGAGGGCATTGCAGAATCCGCAGAATATGGGGCTGGCCAAGACCCAGAAACGCCTGCTTGCCGAGGCGAGAGGTGAATATATTGCCTACGTCGATGGTGATGATCTTGCTCTGCCTGGCAAGTTGCAGGTGCTGGCCGACTATCTGGATGTCCATCCCGGCTGTGCGCTCTGTTATCACGAGGCAGAGGTATTTGACAGCGAAACAGAAGAGGTTACGGCCCATTACAGCCGCGATTATTACAATGCTGCTTATATTCCCCGCAAGGCCAGTGCAGAACACTTGATCCGCTATGGCTGTTTCCCCAATGCCAGTTCGATCGCCTTTCGGCGCCATCCTCACTTGCAGGAGGCGGTGGATGCCGATTGCAAGATCATCCTCGACCATCCGTGGCACATCCTCAACGCCTTGTATGGCAAGGGGAGCGTCGATGGCATTCCGGAGGTTTATGGACGTTACCGGATCCACACCCATAGCTTTGGGGGACAAACCAAGCGTTCGCCAGAGCGGCGGGAACAGGTACTGGCTGATCAACTCAAAGCCTGTGATAACGCGCGTCCATTCGGGATCGCCGATTCTGTTATCGCGGCAGGCAAGGCGCACTACCGTTTCGCGACGGCACTCTATTTTCTCAAGCAAGGCGATGTGGCGCGTTTCGAGCGCTTCATCAATGAATCCGTGGTGGATGACTGGTTCTTCGATGAGCGACATCAATTGGCCTGGGAGAATCGTGCTCAACCCACTATTGTGACGCAACAGCTTTTCGGGGCTTCTCAATGAGTTATCAGGCGATTGTCATCGGTGCCGGCCTATCCGGTGTCGTCATGGCTGAGCGAATGGCCAGCCAGCTCGGCTGGAAGGTGCTGGTGCTGGAACAGCGCGACCACATCGGAGGCAACTGCTTCGACGAGCATGACGAGCATGGGGTATTGATCCATCGCTATGGTCCGCACCTTTTCCATACTGACAACAAGGCGGTTTGGGATTACCTGTCACAGTTTACCGAGTGGCAGCCTTATGAGCATCGTGTGTTGTCACGCATCGATGGGCAATTGGTGCCGATCCCGTTCAACCTGACCAGCATCGAACGCTGCTTCCCCGCCGACAAGGCTGGCGCCATGATTGAGGTACTGCGCACTCGGTTCGGGGACGGCGCCAGAGTGCCGATTCTCGAACTGCGCAAGGAACAGGATCCCCTGCTGGGTGAACTGGCGGATTTCATCTATCAGAAGGCTTTTGTCAACTACACCAGCAAACAGTGGGGGGTACCGCCCGAGCAGATCTCCCCCGAGGTGACGGCGCGGGTACCCGTGGTGGTGAGCCGGGACGATCGCTACTTCACCGATGCCTACCAGGCGGTACCGAAGGACGGCTATGCCGCCATGGTCAGCCGCATGTTGGTGCAACCTGGTATTGAGTTACAGCTTGGTGTTGCGATGGATGAGCGAGTGGTGCTGGATTGGGAGGAAAAGCGAATTCTGCTTGATGGTGAACCCTTCTCCGGCCCGCTGATCTACACCGGTATGCTTGATCAGCTCTGTCCTCAGGTTGGATCGTTGCCTTATCGTTCGCTGCGCTTTGAGCACCGTCATCTATTTCAGTCACAGTTTCAGCCAGCTACCACGGTCAACTACCCGAATGAAGAAGCCTTCACGCGGATCACCGAGTTCAAGCATTTCAGCGGGCAGGAGCATCCCGGTACCAGCATTGTTTACGAATATCCCTGTGACTATGAACCCATGCAGGGGCTGGAGCCTTATTACCCACTCTTTACGGACATGGCCAAACAGCATTATCAAATTTGTTGTGACGAGTTGGCTAAATTTCCACAGGTGATCGCCCTTGGGCGTCTTGCTGAATATCGCTATTTTGATATGGATGATGCGGTAGATAATGCACTGTTGTGTTTTGATAGATATCAGAACTTATGGGCACCATTAATATCAGTAGTTATGACTGTTTATAATTGTGAAAGTTTTGTTGCAGAGGCAGTTAATAGTATTCTGTCACAAACGTTTAAAAATTTTGAATTCATCATCATAGATGATGGTTCAACAGACAACACACATCACATTCTACAAGTATTTTCGAGACAAGATCCGCGTATAAAGCTATATCGTCAGAGCAATGCGGGTTTGGTACATAGCCTGAATAAAGCGATAAAACTCGCACGAGGAAAATATATCGCGCGAATGGATGCTGACGATATTTCTGTTGCGAATAGACTTGAAAAGCAAATTGAATTCATGAACAATCATTCTGATGTGTATATATTAGGTGGGTGGGCCAAACTTTTTGGTGAGAAAAATGAAGTGTGGCATCATCGACAGGATGACAATTTCATAAAAAATCTGCTCATGTTCAGGACTTCGGGATTTCAACATTCTTCTGTTTTAATAAGAAAGAAAGTATTTGATAAATATAAGTATGACGCCCAGTGGCCTCATATCGAAGATGTCGCCCTGTGGTGCAAAATAGCAGCTAATGAGAAATGGAAATTTCATAACCTGAGATGCATACTTGTTTACTATAGAACACACCCCCAACAGGTAAGTGAAACATATCGAGAAATACAATCATCAGGATTTGCCAAAGTTACTCAAATATATGCCGATCAGCTTGGTGGAAATATTAGCTCTCTTGTATTATGGCGCAAGATCATTGAGTTATCCGTTATGGAGGCATCCGAAGTACTCGCTGCTGGCTCGCTTTTGAGTGATATAAGGTTAAAGTTAAAGCAGCCAGATGAATTCTTCGTAATTGAAGAGCGATGGTTAAGAATTTGCTTGGTAAACAAGGTACCGCGCCACCTTTATAAAAATCATGGGCCATATCGGAATGATTTTGTATTTTTGGCTGAATCACAATTAGCTTGATGGGTATAATTATGAAGAAAGTGATTGCCTTCGGTGCTGGTGGCTTGTTTAGAGCATTCTCACCGTTTATAAAATCCAACTATCAACTAGTTGCCATTTCAGATAATGACATAAAACAACATGGTAAATTGAATGATGGGGTTAGGATTATATCTCCTTCGGATATTATTTATCTGAATTTTGAACTTATTATTATCACTAGTATGTATTTTGAGGAGATAAAGGAAAAACTAATTTCTCTTGGTATAGATGATAATGTTATTGTAAATGTGTATGATGATCTTTTGATTCGTGAGAGTGTGGCTCATTATTTAGTTGCGCATGACGAATTTATGCGAGCAACAAATAGGATATCATTATTATCATTAACAAAGAAAAAATTGATAGTAATGAACTCTTTAGGAAATGGTGGGGCTGAGAGAGCATTATTAAATTTATGCCGTAGGCTTGAAGATAAAGAAAAAGTATTTGTGATTGTCATTGAAGGGGGGGGGGAATACTTTAATGTTCTTAGTCATTTAGTTCCAGTAATAGAAATATTTTCATCTATCGAAAACAGGCTACTTTCTCGTTGCTTTTTTATGCATTTTCCCGTCAAGGAGATATGCTCCCGATTATTCGGTCGAAATAAATACGATGTTGCTATTGCATATATTGAAGGGCTTTCTACCTATCTTGTTTCAGGAATAAATAGCATCTATAAAGTCGCTTGCGTACATGCAAACCTACGCTCTCATCATGTCAGTGCTCCTTATTATGCATCATTGAAAGCAGAATATGATGCTTATACCAATATCGACCACATGATCTTTGTATCTGGTTCTGTCAAGCATGGCTTTAATGAGAGAATCGGATGGCAAGGTTGTGAGTCTAGCATCATAGGAAATATTTTTGATATTGAAACTATTACTCGCATGTCCAACATGGGGAATGATTCACAAATCTCATCTCCATATATCGTTGCAGTTGGGCGATTGGTTGCAGTCAAAGGGTTCGATAAGTTAATTTGTGCCTTTGCCAAGATTAAAAGAAATAATCTGGAAGATATCAAGTTAGTTATTATCGGGGATGGCCCCATGAAATCAGCTTTGGGTGATTTGATATCTTCATTAGGAATGAAAGAACATATAATTTTATTGGGGAAGAAAGAAAATCCTTATCCATATATCAGGTCTGCTCAATGTTTAGTGTCGTCCTCAGTTAGTGAGGGACATCCACTTGCCATTGGCGAGGCCATAATCCTTGGCATACCGATTATTGCCACTGATTGTGAGGGCAACTCTGACATGGTGGCTCATGGCAGTTATGGTTATTTGTGTGATAATAGTGAAAGTGGATTGGTGAGTGCATTTACATATTTTCTTAATTCCCCAATGCATCAGGCTGTATTACAGTTTAAATCTGTTTGTGGGCAAATCCTTTTATCGGGTCAAAATGAAGTCGAAAAATGGAATGAGATTATAAATAAATCAGTATATTAGTTTGTATAGAGATTTATAATTTATCCACGAAATCAATGTTCTCGGTGAACGCATGAATATGGTAAATAAAAAAGATGTTCTTGTATTTGGTACAGGAAGTCTCTATAAGCTGAATAAGAAAGAACTGGTAGATAGATTTAATATCATATCCTTCATTGATAACAACGTACATTGTGATTCAAATGAATTAGACGGTACTCTTATAAGAAGACCAGAAGAAATCATATATCTTAGTTATGATCTTATAATAATTGCTAGCTCCTTCGAGAATGAAATATATGAACAGTTGCTGAACTTGCATGTGCCAACTCATAAAATAGTTTTGCTCAGATCAATAGTTAAGATTAACCAATCGAAAATAATGTCACATTCAGATAGTAGTGGACTGTTCTATAGACCAACTGGTATCAATGGTGAAAATCTTGCCATTGTGATTCTATCCTACGGGCGAGTTGATATGACAGTTAGACTGTTGACGTCAATAAAAGATAGAATGCCAGACTTTTCTGGAGAAATAATTCTATTTGATAATGGCTCTAAACAAGATGAAATAATTAATTTGCAGAGCTACTTGGACGATTTTACCATAAATCACAAAATAATCTTAAACAATGAGAACTATGGTGTTGCAAAAGGTAGAAACTGCGCTCTGAAACATGTTACGAAAGAATGGGCTTTCTTCGTTGATAACGACATTTTCTTTATCAATAATCCGCTTTATTCTATTTGTCAGACTATTGTTGACTTTCAAACACCATATATAAATTTACCATTGTTAAATAGTGATGGAAATACAATATATTCATTTGGTGGAAATGTAGTCATTAATGGAGATGATGTCAGCGTTGCACCATTTACACCTGGAGGGTGTCATAGATTAATTGTGGAAAACACCATTAGTTCAAAGATCGTTTTTGGTTCATTCCTATTTGGTGGTTCTGCAATTTATCATGTTGACTCTTTTATTTCTCATGGGATGTTTGATGAAGATATGTTCATTGGGTTTGAAGATATAGTGTTTTCTATATCTCTCTTAAAAAGAGGTGTAAGGGTTGCAAACATATCTGATTTTTATATGATCCATGATCATGCTCGACCATCTGATAATGAATATAATAATGTAAGATACGATATTAAAACGATTAAGAATTCAGCAGATGCTGCATTCTCTAAATATGGTGTCAATATGTATTCTGGCGATGTTGAAAAATGGCTGCAATCACGGACAAAAAAGGTTATTTGAGAAATGCTTAACATTAGCTTTGAAATACCTGATTTGGAACGGCTAGACATTGATGAATGGTGCATTATTGGAGAAGGAGAAGCGCAGAAAAAAATTTGCAGATTCATGAATGAAAAAGGTGTAGCTCCACCATCAATAATTTATAAAAACTCATCTGATTTTATCGCTGACGTTAAACATGATTTATATTATGGCCCTAGCATAGTTGTTATTGGCTCTACTATGCGATATGAAATTGCCAAAAATATTTATGAAGAGTGTCGCGGTATAAAAAAAATAGAAAGTTTGACATTTGTAGATTTTTCTCCGTATGTAGGTATTGGCAGTTATGAAGAGTGGAGTGCCTATTCATTAAAAAAATTAGATTCAATCCCTCAAGTTGTTATCATCGACTCATACTATAATGATCACTGTGCTTATTGGATGTCAACTTTAATATCTGAGATTAAGCGTCAAGGATTTTCAGTGGCAATAATTCATCCATGGCAAAAATATCAATTTTCTATCTTGAAAAATGCAATATCAATCGTATTATGGAATGGTTCTATACCTGTACTCTTTGATGATGTGAAAAAATTTATTCATAGTATAGGTAAGAAGTTTCTTTATGCGGAGTGCGGTTTTTTTCCTCAAAAAGAATATTTCTATCTTGATAGAATGGGAATAAATGCCAATCGGGAGTTGGCAACTGATGATTTGGGATGGATTTCTGACTCCGACTATCAAAAACTAGCTGCTTTAAAGAAACAGTTTTTTGAGAATGTGAATCCATTTAAACTAGAACATGACTATGTCTTTTGTCCACTTCAGCTACCAGATGATTCTAATATTATGATGAACTCCCAATTCCATCATGGTATGCAGGATTTTATTGATTATATAAATAAATTTTATAAAAATAGTCATTTGAAAGTAGTTTTTAAACCACACCCTAAAGATTTGAATTCATATAGTTATGATTTTGGCAATGCTATCATTGTTCATGAAGACTCAAGAGCGCTTATTTTAGGTGCTGAAAGGATTCATGGAATTAATTCAACAGTTATCTTCGAGGCTGCGTTAGCAGGAAAAGATATTTATTGTGAAGGTAATTGTCTTTTAGAACACCCATGTTTAAAAAATGATAAGATTTTAGCTGCAATTATTAGTTCTCAAGTTTCGATATATAGTGTAGATCCTTTATATTTCAGTTGGCTAACGACAGGTAAATATTAATGAAGAAAATATATGTAGGTGCAGGTAATGACCGTCGGGATGGTTTTATTCATACAGATGTTAGAGCGTTACCTGGGATTGATATTATATGCCCAGCATGGGAGCTTTCTTCAAATATACATAATGTGGATGAAATATATTCAAGGCATATGCTAGAGCATTTAACAACAATGGAAGCAGATTGTGCATTAAGAGACTGGTATGAAGCTTTAAAAGTAGGCGGTAGTATTCACGTAATTGTTCCCGATATGGATTATCATGCTCAACAATGGCTCAGTGCCGAATGGTCAGAAGACACACTGTGCAATCCTAAATCTGATGCGAGGCATGCATTTGCGGGTTTTTGGGGGTGGCAGGATGAATGTAATCCAAATCTTAAAGATTATAATACTAGTTATTGGGATGTGCATAAATCTGGATACAATAAAAGAAGGTTAGAATTTTTATTGGGGCGTATAGGTTTCTCCAATATAGAAGTATATGTTGAAGATAATTATCATCTACATGCTGTTGCTAAGAAAACAATGGATAAAGGTGAAAGACAGATATCTTCATCATTGCGTTTGATTAGAGCTGACCATAGAAATAGGTATGAGTTTGCCACAAGATATCTAAATAGTACAGATCATGTGTTGGATGCCGCATGTGGTATCGGCTATGGTTCCTTTATATTATCCAAGTCGTGTGCTAATGTTACAGGTATAGATATATCTGAGGAAGCAATTGATTTTGCAAATAAACATTATAATAACAAAAATGTAAATTATAGTGTTCTTGATCTTGCTGATATATCTAATTTGAAGGAAGAATATTCTGCAATTGTCTCGTTTGAGACGTTTGAACATATTGACTTTACATCATTATTTTTATCTGACATCGTCAGGTTGCTAAAAAATAATGGGTATTTTATTGTCTCAACTCCTAATCAAGAAAAACTACCTTTTAATATTGAACGTTTCCCCTATCATATAAAACACTATACTAATAGTGAGATGACTGAGGCTCTCGAATCTGCAGGATTATCAGTTGAAGAGGTATGGTCACAGCATGATCCTATCATAGGGGATGTAGAGAATGACACTGAAGGGCTATTTCTGATTTATGTGGCAAAAAAACGATAGCTAGATTATATGTGACTGGTTCATCAAACACCGGTTTAAACCGGTGTTTTTATTTTATGTCCTCTTGTTACAAACGGATCGTTAGATTAAAGTTTTTTGACCCAAAATAACATGATACTGAATATATATTGCTCTGACTAATTCGTTATATTGTAGTACCTGAAGAAATATCAAAAATGAGCTTTAATATTCTTCAATAATATCGTAATTATTTTTGATTGCGCATCACATCGAATAATGGGATAAAGTGGCAAAGTAATTGCTCCAGTATAGAACCGTTCGGCATTTGGCTGGCGCATCTGAATTAATTTTTGATACCACGGCTGTTTGTAAATCGGCATATAGTGCACGTTAGCACCGATGCCTTGGGCCCGCAGTTGCTCAAAGATACGGAGGCGCTGCTCGGGGGCTACGCGGTGTACATAAAGATGGAAGGCACTGCGCCTTTCTTCACTGAAATAGCGAGGGAGTAGCTCCGGCGCCAATGCTTCGAAGTAGCGGCGGGCCAGCTCGCCACGTTTTTCAATCCATGCCTCTAAATTTGCCATCTGGCTTAACCCCAGAGCGGCCTGGATATCCGTCATACGGTAGTTGAAGCCGAGCATTTGCTGCTCGTAGTACCAGGGGCCGTCCGACTCGTTGATAAAGTCTTCCGGTTCGCGGGTGATGCCGTGGCTGCGCAGCAGGCGCATGGTCTTGGCCAGTGCGGGGTCATTGGTCATGGCCATGCCACCTTCCCCCGTGGTGATGATCTTCACCGGGTGGAAGCTGAAGACCGTGATGTCACTGTAGCGACCGTTGCCGGTGGGTTCGTCGTGATAGCGAGCACCGAGGGCGTGGCAGGCATCTTCGATGATGCGAAAACCATATTCTTGCCCCAGGCGGTGGATCTCTTTCATGTCGCAGGGCAGGCCCGCGAAGTGCACTGGGATCACCACCTTGGGAAGGCGATCTTCGGCCTTGGCTGCCACCAGTTTTCGTTCCAGCTCCACGGCGCACATATTACCGGTATCGGGTTCGATATCGACAAAATCGACTCGGGCGCCGCAATAGAGGGCGCAGTTGGCAGAGGCCACGAAGCTGATGGGAGAGGTCCAGACCCAGTCACCTGGGCCCACTCCCAACGCCAGGCAGGCAATGTGCAGGGCGGCGGTGCCGGAGTTGACGGCGACCCCGAAACGGGCGCAGCAATAGTCGGCAACAGCTTGCTCGAAACGAGGCACTACTGGTCCCTGGGTCAGAAAGTCGGATCTCAGGACCTCCACCACGGCCTCGATGTCCGCTTCACTGATCGATTGTCTGCCGTACGGGATCATTCCATCACCACTTGCTGATTGAGTTGCTTGAGCTCTTCTATGGTCAGAAAGACCGGGTTGTTGCGAGAGTTGTACTCAAACCCCGAGTCGACCATCTTTCCCTTCTCGCCGGCGGCGGTCTTCGAGAAGTCGTTGTTGCGGTTGTTGAAGTTGATGGTCGGCCCGATGATGAAGAAGTCGTCGAACTCAAAGGTGTGATAGGAGTCGTCAGCAGGGCACATCACTTCGTGCATTTTTTCGCCCGGGCGGATGCCGACAATCTTGTGCGGCAGCTCGGGTGCCATGGAAAGGGCGAGATCCGTGATGCGAACGGAAGGGAGCTTGGGAACAAAAATTTCCCCCCCCTTCATCCGCTCGAAGTTGCGCAGCACAAAATCCACCCCCTGCTGCAAGGTGATCCAGAAGCGGGTCATCTCCTCGTGGGTGATGGGCAGTGAGTCTGCACCCTGATCGATCTGCTTTTGGAAAAAGGGGACGACCGAACCACGGGAGCCGACCACATTGCCGTAACGCACCACAGAGAAACGGGTCGGATCCTGGCCCGCGATATTGTTGGCAGCGACGAACAACTTGTCGGAGGCCAGCTTGGTGGCTCCGTAGAGGTTGATCGGGTTGGCGGCCTTGTCGGTGGAAAGCGCGATGACCTTCTTCACCTGATTGATCAAGGCGGCCTGGATGACGTTCTCGGCCCCGTGAATATTGGTCTTGATGCATTCCATGGGGTTGTATTCAGCGGCTGGAACCTGCTTGAGGGCGGCGGCATGGACTACGTAATCCACCCCGCGCATCGCCATGGTCAAGCGGTTGGCATCCCGCACATCGCCAATGAAATAACGCATGCAGGGAGCATCGAAGACCTGCTGCATCTCGAACTGTTTCAGCTCGTCACGGGAATAGATAATGAGGCGTTTAGGTTTGTAACGCTCCAGTACTGTCTTGACCAGTTTCTTGCCAAACGAGCCGGTGCCACCCGTGATGAGTAGCGTTTTATCATTGAACATTGCGGGCTTCTCGTCAGAAAAACAGTAGATGAATCATATGCTAGCAAATAAAGTACCAGCTTTTTATGCAAAGAGTGTGATCCATTCGCAAAAACGCTTTTAAAGCACGCACTTACGTCATCACTCTCAAAGTAAATTGTAATGACGACTTAAGGCGACGTAACGGGCGTAGCCCGGTTCTGCCAGATGGCGGAGCAGATCTGCTCCACGGCATTGAGGGCTCTCGGGGTGAAGCGGTGCAGCTCATCCGAGTTGATGAGGGCCAGTCGTCCCTGCTTGACCGCGTCTATCATGGTCCACTGTTGCCAGTGCGCCAGAGCGCCCGGATCGCCACTGCCCGCCAGAATGAGCTCGGGGTTGGCCTTGATCACCTGCTCCTGGCTGACTTGGGGGTACGGGGTCTTGGCATGGGCCATCACATTGATGCCGCCACACAGCTCGATGGCCTGGGCGGGCCAGGCGTGGCCGCTGGCACTGGTCAGCGGCGGGTACCAGAGCTGGTAGAACACCTTGACGCCGGTCGGCTGGCCGTAGCGTTGCCTGAGAGCCGCCAGCCTGGCCAGATAGCGATCGGCCGCCTCGTTGGCGCGTTGCTCAACCCCCAGCATCTTGCCAAGGGCCCGCATCTCGCCAGCCAGTGAATCAAAATCGGTGGGCTCGGAGTAGAACACCTGAATGCCGAGCTTTTCCAGCGGTGCCAGCATGCGCGACTGGGCGGATCGCCAGGCGAGAATGAGATCCGGCTTCTGGGCCAGCAATGCTTCCACATTGATGCTGCGGTAATTCGCCACCTTGGGCTTGTCTGTCACCTCGGATGGATAGTCGGAGGCATCATCAACGGCCACCAGCTTGTCGCCGGCCCCGATATCATAGAGAAGCTCGGTGAGGTGAGGGACCACACTCACCACCCGCTCCGGGGTCGCCGCCATCGCCAAAAATGGCAAACCTGCCAGCAACCCCATCCATTTACCTGTGTGTCTAAGCATGCCAGCGTTCCACCAGAGTCAACGCCAGGGCGACCAGCAGCCATCCCCAGCCTGTTCCTTGCAAGACATTGAGCACCCGCGTGGCCATGTCGGCGCCGGGATCCTGTCCGAGCCCCAGCACGGGCCAGCGTTGCAGTGTGCCCTGGTAGTAGCGTGGGCCCCCCAGCCGGGTCTGAAACTTGTCCGCCAGCAGCACCAGCAGGATGCCCATGGCAGGATAGGGCCAGAGCACACCGCTGCGTAGCAGCCAGCCCGTACGCTTGAGACGGGTCAGTAGCAGGGGCAAGCCAAGCAGCAGTACGGTCGGGGCATTGAGCGCCTGATAGAAGGCGCTCGCCGCGCGGCCAAAGTGGCTGAATGCGGGATCCTTCATGCTCCAGCCCAGGCTCATCAGCTGGGTCAGTCGCCAGAGCAGGGCACCCTGCACGCCAGCCACCGCATATCCCAGCAGGGGGCCGGCCCATTGTCCTACCAGGCGCAGGGCGCAGCTCTCGCTCACAGCCTTGGCAATCCCCATGACCGAGAGTTTGCTTGTCTCCCGCTTGAGCCAGGGCACGGCCTGCAGTCGTGCCAGTGGCAGCGTCTCCTGGCAGGCAAGGGTGCGGGTGGCGCTCGCCAGCTCCCGCAGCGGACGGGATTCAATCATCAGCAGCAGAAACAGCAGATCGAACAGAGGTTCGCTCAGGGCCAGATTGCGCACCGACCAGAGGCCAGCTGCGCAGGGCAGCCAAACCACCAGCATCGCCAGCACGCCGGCTTGTAGCTGCTGCCTGGGCGAGCCGTCCGCCCTGTGTACCTTGTGGCCAAGGCGGGTGAGCAGCGGAGTGAGTGCCGAGAGCCGGATGTGGGCGGGGCGGGGAATGAGGGCCTCCAGCAAGGCGGCCCCCAACATGATGGCCGCCGTCGTGGAAAGCAGATCGGTGGCCATCGGTTCGAGCGATGCGATTGGGATCACAGCTTGCCGAGCATCTTGATGATCACTTCGGCCGAGTGTTGACCGGCCACCTCGATAAAGGCGTCGAAGGATTCCACCTGCTCCTTGCCCGCGATGTCAGACATGGCGCGCACCACCAGATAGGGCACCTTGAACATGTGGCATACCTGGCCGATGGCAGCCCCTTCCATCTCGACCGCCAGCATTTGCGGGAAGTCGGCGCGTGCCTTGGCGATGGCCTCCGGCTTGCACATGAACTGATCACCGGTGCAGATGAGGCCAATCTTGGTCTGGTGCTTGCCCTGCTCGGCGATGCACTCACGTGCCACAGTGATCAGCTTTTCGTCGCAGGGGAAGGCGGCGGGTTGCTGTGCCATCTGGCCCATCTCGTAGCCGAAAGCGGTCACGTCCACGTCATGGAAGCGCATTTCGCTGGCGATCACCACGTCACCGATATGCAGATCCTGGGCAAAACCGCCCGCAGAGCCGGTATTGATCACGCAATCAGGGGCAAATTTTTCCAGCAGCAGGCTGGTGGCCACGCTGGCGGCAACCTTGCCGATGCCGGAGCGGGTCAGGATCACCTCTTTGCCGGCCAGCATCCCCTGATAAAACTCGCAGCCACCCAGTTGCAGGGTGATGGCGTTGCTCAGCTGGCTGCGCAGCAGGGCCACTTCTTGTTCCATGGCGCCGATAATACCTACTTTCATCACTGACCTCGTCTTGATAGCCGTCAGGCTGTATTTAAGTTGCTGTAGATCATAACAAAAGATGAAGACGGCGCCGAGCGCCAGAAGAGAAATGCCAGGGAGCAACCCAGGCGCCCCAACGCGAGGCGCCACAAGTAACGAGGGCAGGGATGGTGATCGCTTAACCGAGGGCGGTGTCCAGGGTCATCATCAGGGCAAAACCCGCCATCAGGCCGAGGGTGGCGTGAGTTTGATGGCCGTTGCGGTGAGTCTCTGGGATCACCTCATGGGAGACCACAAACAGCATGGCGCCGGCCGCCAGGCCCAGACCGATGGGATAGGCGATGGCCAGGCCGCTGGAGAGCCCGACCCCGAGCAGGGCGCCGAGGGGTTCGAGCAGGCCGCTGCCGATGGCGACCAGCACGGCCAGTGGCGGGCGAAAACCGGCGGCGCACATGGCAAGCGCTACCGCCAACCCTTCCGGAATGTCCTGCAGGGCGATGGCGGTGGTGAGCGGCAATCCCACCGACATGTCCCCCTGGGAGAAGCTGACCCCGATGGCCATCCCCTCCGGCAGGTTGTGCAGGGCGATGGCAAAGACAAACAGCCAGACCCGGGAGCACTGCTCATGGCCCGGGCCGCAGGGGCCAGTCTTGTCGTGTTCGTGCGGGGTGAACTGATCCAGTCCCAGCATCAGCAGCACCCCGAGGGTCATCCCCGCCACCACCACGGCGGCGGCAGCAAAGCCGTTGCCCGTGATGTCGCTGGCGGCATCAAGCCCCGGCAGCAGCAGGGAGAAAGCGCTGGCAGCTAGCATCATGCCGGCGGCAAAGCCGAGCATGGAATCCTCCACCCGCTGCGGCACGGCGCGCAGAAAGAGGGCGGGCAGGGCACCGAGGGCGGTGGCAGCAAAGCCGGCGGCCCCGCCGATGAGGCCATAACGGATGCCGCTGCTGATCTCCTCCGTCGCCAGCATGACGAGGCTCTGCAACAGCAGCAACAATACGGCCACCAGCGCGATGAAGAGACCGATGGCCGTTCGGGGGCGGGATTGCATCTGGGCGCGCAGTTGTTGGGACCAGGAGGAAGCGGGCAGGGCTGACATATCGTCCATCGGGTTACCTTATGAGAAAGAGAGAAGGCTCATTACATCCCTGCGCCTACGCCTTGTCTACCCGAGTCAGGCGATTGTCCCCATAGCTAAATAGCATGCTGTTGGGCACTGGCATAGGGCATCCGCCTGAGGCCTTGGCGCTGGAGGAATTAACACCATTTAAATTTTCTTAATAAAAATGAAGGCATTGTCGCCTTGTGCTAGAGTGCGCGACTTTGCCAAATGCCCTCTTCCCGCGTTTTGTGCATCTCCCCGTCAGGATGGCCCGGGTATCAGCTCACAGGGATGTGATCGCCACACTCCACACCCAGTCAGCAGTCGAGGACCCACTGCCACCATGTTTTACAAGAATCTCTCCATCGGCAAGAAGATTGCCGTGGTCTTTGCGATCATCGCCGCCGTCAACGTGCTGTTCGGTCTGTTTCTCTCCAGCGAGCTGCGCAGCGTGCGTGATCGGGTGCTGAACTTTACCGACTCGACCCTGCCGAGCGTGCTGTCGGTGGAAAACCTGCTCTATGACGTCTCCTATGTGCGCCGGGCCCAGTTTGCCCTGTTGATGGTGGATGACAGTGCCGATCTGCAGGCCCGCCGTGGCCGGATCCAGAACAACATCCAGAAGGTAGAGACCAGCTTCCAGGCCTATGAGGCGACGGTCGGAGCGGCTTATGAGCGTCAGGTATTCAACCGGGCCAAGCAGCACTGGTTGAGCTATCGCCGCTCGGTGAGCGAGTTCGATCAGCTGCTGGCCACAGGCCAACCCGCTGAGGCGCAGGCTCAACTGTTTGCTTCCAACGCGACTTTCGGCGCCTTGGAACAGGCGGTCAACGAGCTGGTCGGGGTCAACCTCGACTTTGTCAAGGAGAACCGTGGCAGTCTGCTTGGCAGCGTCAGCATGCTCAACACCCTGGCCATGGTCAGCATCGGCAGCCTGTTGCTGTTCATGATGGCGATGACCTGGTTCCTGACCCGCCAGATCTGCCTGCCGCTGCAGGCCGTGGTGGCCCAAGCCAACGCCATCGCCAGCGGGGATCTGACTCACCGTCTGGATCGCCGTAACCTGGGGCGCGATGAACTGGGGGCGCTGGCCAATGCCTCGCTCAAGATGCAGGACAACCTGCGTGGCCTGATTGAAGAGGTGGTGGCCGCCGTGACCCAGCTGGGCACCGCCATTGAAGAGGTGAGCGCCGTCTCCGAGCAGTCGGCCAAGGGGATCCAGAGCCAGCAGCAGGAGATCTCTCTGGTGGCGACAGCCATGACCCAGATGAAGGCTACCGTCGCCGATGTGGCGGGCAACACCGAGATCGCCTCTGAATCCGCCAGCTCGGCCAATGCGCTGGCACGCAGCGGCAACCGGGAGGTACGTAACTCTCTGGTGGCGATCACCCGGGTAGCGGAAGAGATCGAGCAGGCCGGCGTGCTGGTAACCGAGCTGGAGCGCGAGTCCGCCCAGATCAATGTGGTGGTGGACGTGATCCGCGGCATCGCCGATCAGACCAACCTGCTGGCCCTCAACGCCGCCATCGAGGCCGCCCGTGCCGGTGAGCAGGGGCGTGGCTTTGCGGTGGTGGCCGATGAGGTGCGTACCCTGGCGGGCCGTACCCAGGCCTCTACCGGCGAGATCGTGGCCATCATCGAGACCCTGCAGGCCCGTGCCAACAAGGCCAAAGAGGTGACCGGACTTAGCTGCGATATGATCCGCGAGTGCGTGACCCAGAGCGAACAGACAGGGGCGGGTATCCAGCAAATTGAGGAAGCAGTGGCCCAGATCGCCGATATGGCGATCCAGATCGCCAGTGCCTGTGGCGAACAGGATGCGGTCTCCGACGAGCTGGGGCGCAACGTGGAGCGGATCAACGAATCGGCCAACGAGGTTGCCTTCGGCGCCGATCATACCGCGCGCGCCTGCCTGGAGTTGAGCCAGCTGGCCGCCGGCCTCAAGCAGACTATCGGACGCTTTCATCTTGCCTGATACCAAGATCAATTCAGGCGCGCGAAGAGACGCCTGTCTTGCTGATATCAACCCGGCTTAGGCCGGGTTTTTTATTGCCTGCCAATCTCCATATCGAGGGGGGAGATGGCAATCAGCGTCTGTGTGCGTCAGCGTGAAGGGAAGGGAAGGGAAGGGAAGGGAAGGGGAGAGATGGGAAATGGTTATGGCGATAGATGGTTTGGTAGAGGGCTGGATTGCAAGGGCGCAAAGCCACGAATGCCTTGCAGGAGTAAATCAGAGCGATACATAACCACGAGAGGCAGATAACAAAAAACCGGCTTGCGCCGGTTTTTTGTTATGTCGAGTACGGGCTGGCTTATTTGGCCAGAGACTCCGGCAGCTCTTCACGGATCTTGCCGAGCATCTCTTTGAGCACGCGCGGGTTGGCAACGACTATGTTGCCGGAGGTTTCGTAGTTGTGGCCACCCACGAAGTCGGTCACGATGGCGCCCGCTTCCTTGGCCAGCAGTTCGCCAGCGGCGGTATCCCAAGGTTTCAGGCCGATTTCCCAGAAACCGTCGACACGGCCGGCGGCCACGTAGGCCAGATCCAGGGCGGCGGATCCGGAGCGACGGATGTCGGCACACTCGATGAACATGCTCTGGAACATCTTCAGGTACGGCTCGATATGGTGCTTCTGCTTGAACGGGAAGCCGGTGGCCAGCACGGTACCAGCCAGTTCGCGGGCCTTGCCGACGCGGATGCGGTAGCCGTTCAGCTGGGCGCCGCTACCACGGGTAGCAGTGAACAGTTCGTCGCGGATCGGGTCGTAAATAACGGCTTGTTCGGTCTTGCCTTTCACGCGCAGGGCGATGGAAACGGCGAAGTGCGGAATGCCTTTGACAAGGTTGGTCGTGCCATCCAGTGGGTCAATGATCCATTGGTAATCCGGATTGGTACCGGCAGTCTCACCAGACTCTTCAGCTACGATGCTGTGCTCCGGGTAAGATTTTTTGATGGTATGAATGATGGCCGCTTCGGCTTCACGGTCAACGTTGGTCACGAAGTCATTGCTGCCTTTCTGGATAGCCTCAATGTTCTCGGGCTGGGAGAAGGCTTTTACTACAACTTGACCGGCGTTGCGCGCAGCGCGCACGGCGATATTCAGCATCGGATGCATAGGTTCACCACTGGATGTTAAAGAACGGGGATAAAAGGACGCGGTATGATACCAGTATTTCCACCGATGGCAACTGTTATCCCGATTCAGCCATTCGATTGCCACTGCCAGATATGACGGCTCCAATATAGGCCGGATCTGCGCTAGTCTTATGCCTGCAATCAACCCAGTTTGTCATGAGCATAGGGACATGAATCATGAACTTGTCAGTAGTCAGTCAGCACGTATCCGGCGCCAGTGAAGGTTTACTGGCCATTTTGCGTTCATCCAGAGAGTATGGCGATCACTTTGCCAACATCGGCGTCACGCCGCTTGCCGAGTGGCAGCCAGCCAAGGCGGAGGCGGCGATCCTGCTGATCGATGGCAATACCCCCTGGCAGGATGCCGGCTTTTTGGGCGGGGAAGATGACACCATAGGGTTGCCGGTGTTGCCGTTGCTGATCCGCAAGGGGGACAGGGAGCTGGCCATCTGCGGGCCGGATGTGCGCGACCCCCGCTTCTATTTTGTCTCCAACGGCATAGTGCTGGAGGAGTCGGATCTCGCCAATCCCGCCAGCAGCAGGGTGCTGCTGCGCAAGCTGGAATCCTACTTCCCGCTGCTCTCCCGCCTCATCATGCTGCGCCAGCGCAAGCCGGCCGCCACCCTCAACTGATCTCGTCGCCATCGGTCGACAAACGGCGCACCCAGTGCCATCACTGGCACTGGGTGCGCCGTTTGTGTTACTAGAGAGTGGGTCAGGATCCCGCCGCCGGGGGAAAGAGTGCCCGGTGGCCCCATCTGCGTAACCAAGGAGTGACCATGATCGACTTTTATACCGCCGCGACCCCCAATGGCTTCAAGGTGGCGATAGCCCTCGAGGAGCTGGGGCTGCCTTATCGGGTGATCCCGCTCGACTTGTCGGCACTGGATCAGAAAAAGCCCGAATTTCTGGCCATCAACCCCAATGGCCGCATTCCGGCCATCGTCGATCGGGGCAACGATGATTTCGCCGTGTTCGAATCCGGCGCCATCCTCCTCTATCTGGCCGAGAAGGCGGGCAAGCTCTTGCCGCAGGATCCCAAGCGCCGCTCCCGGGCTATCCAGTGGCTGATGTTCCAGATGGGCGGGGTTGGCCCCATGATGGGGCAGGCCAACGTCTTCTACCGCTACTTCCCCGAGAAGATCCCGGCGGCCATCGAGCGTTACCAGAAGGAGGGGCGCCGCCTGTTCGAGGTGCTCGACAGCCATCTGGCCCACCACGAGTATCTGGCCGATGAGTACAGCATCGCCGACATTGCCACCTGGCCCTGGGTGCGGATCTACGACTGGAGCGGGATCTCCATCGAGGGGCTGCACCATCTGCAGGCCTGGATGGCGCGCATGGAGTCCCGTCCTGCCTGCCAGAAGGGGATCACCATTCCGCCGCGCAAGGAGCAGCCGGAGGATCTGATCAAGCAGGCGCAGCAGATGGTAACGCGTTGATTTTTAACCGCAGACGGGGCGAAATGCCCCGTAATATTAGAAAAACTAAGGCAAGCTGATTATAAAGATTCGTTCGTTTTCTGTGAGCTGAATCACTATCATGCCCCCATACCATCAAGCGTCCTGTGCGATGGTCGGGCGGGCTCCCCGCCTCCTGTTTCCAACACTGATTTGATTGACTCACTGTTTCTGTGAAGAGACTCCCCCGGGCCATTTCTGCGCCGGGGGGCGGCAGCTTTTTGACGATTTTTTGGGACTGATATGGATCGGCACAGTTTTTATCCGTTGTTTTTTCTGACCATTCTGATGGTCGCTGTGGGCCAGATGACCCAGACCCTCTATGTCCCCTCCATTCCCATGATGGCGGGGGACTTTCAGGTGGCCTCCGGTCAGCTGCAGGCGGTGATGGCTTGTTACCTCATTCCCTATGGCCTCTCCCAGTTTGTCTATGGGCCGCTGTCGGATCGCATCGGTCGTCGCCCCGTGCTCATCATCGGCATGATGGTGTTTCTGTTGGGGACCCTGACCATCCAGCTGATCCCCCACTTCGCGGCCCTGCTGGTGGGCAGCTTCATTCAGGGGCTGGGAACAGGTGCGGGCGGCGCCATGAGTCGCACCGTGATGCGCGACCGTTATAGCGGCGCCGAGCTTAACCGCGCCAACAGCCTGGTGAGCATGGGGGTGATCTTTTCCCCGCTGCTGGCCCCCGTGCTGGGTGGCTGGTTGACCGAGCTGTTCAACTGGCGTGCCGGTTACTGGTTCCTGTTCGGTTTTGGCGCCGTGGCAACCTTGGCCATCATGGCCTGGTTTGGCGAGACCCTGCCGGTGAGCGCTCGCCAGCAACCGCTGCGGGTGGGAGCGGCCTATCGCCATGTGCTGGGCAACCCCAAGTTTCAGGGCAACCTGCTCTGCCTGATGGCCACCTTCTCCGGTCTGGCGGTCTTTGAGGCAGCAGCCGGCGTGCTGCTCGGGGATGTGCTGAAGCTGAGCGCCCGTACCGTGAGCGTGCTGTTTGTACTGCCGCTGCCGGGTTATCTGTTCGGGGCCTGGCTCTCGGCCAAGCTGAGCTTTCGCCTGAGCCAGGGCAAGCTGATGCGTCTGGGCATCGCATTTTTGGCACTCGGCTCGCTCATCATCCTGCTGCCGGGCCTGTTCGGGTTAGTGAGTGCTGCGTCACTGATCGGGGGCGCTGCCGTCTACTTCATCGGGAGCGGCATCCTTTACCCGACCGCGACCTCTTGCGCCATCGAGCCCTTCCCGGGTCAGGCGGGTACAGCAGGGGCTATCCTGGGCGGCATGCAGAACCTGGGGGCGGGTGTCGTCACCCTGCTGGCGGCCTGCTTCCCGATGACCGGCCAGGTGACCCTGGGGGCCATCATGACCCTGATGGTGCTGATTGTGGCGCTGAGCTTTGTCTGGCTGCGCCACCACGGCTCCCCCCACGAGCAGATGGCAATCTGACGCCATCGCGGCTGGCGCGTATCGAACCAGTCCTTTGCCCAATAAAAAGAGGCCATGACCCGTCGGGGTCATGGCCTCTTTCGTTATGTGGCGCGCATGCTTTTGGCCTGCGCGGGTAAATGCTCGCTTACCCCTGCGATGCAGTGTCTGCCCGGGGGAGGGGGCGCTGCTCCAGCCGTTGCTCGCCCGGGCGGCAGACCAGCACAGACCCTTGCTCGAACCAGTCCCCCAGCACGATGCGCCGCACCGGCTGGCCGTCCAGGGTAAAGTCGTGGATGGCGGGCCTGTGGGTGTGGCCATGGATCATCATCCGGCAGTCGTGGCTGCGCAGCATGGCATCCACCGCCGCGGGCGTCACGTCCATGATGCTCTGGCTCTTGTAGGCATTTTCCATCTGGCTTTGGCCGCGCATCTTGCAGGCGATGGCCTGCCGGCGGGGGAGCGGCAGGCGCAGAAAGAGCCAGCGTAGCCATTTGAGCTGGGTGATGCGACGAAACTTCTGATACCCCTCATCCAGGGTGCAGAGCAGATCCCCGTGACTCAGCACCACCCGCTCGCCATAGAGCTCGATGACGCAAGGATCCCCCAGTAATGTCATGCCGGCGCGTTTGGCATACTGCTGGCCCAGCAGAAAGTCGCGGTTGCCGTGGATAAAGTAGATGGGCACGCTTTGCTGGCTCAGGGCCAAAAAGGCGTCGGCGATGGTCTGGTGGAGCGGGTTGGGATCATCGTCGCCAATCCAGAATTCAAACAGATCCCCCAGCACATAGAGGGCATCGGCGCCGACGGCGTCGTGCTCGAGAAAGTGCACCAGCGCCGCCGTCATGTCGGGCCGCTGGGCGCACAGGTGAATGTCACTGATAAAGAGGGTGCTCATGGTGGCGTGTCGGTGCTCAGGGTCGGATCCGGGGAGGGGCAATGAACGGCTGTTTCGGGGCTGGCAAGGGGTGATGGCGGCGTCTGGACAACCGCTGGCCGGGCAGGATCAGGCATCCGCTGCCACCTGAGTGTGGCAAGGTTGCATCCCTCCAGGGTCAGCAGCGCCTCGTAAGGGTTGCCGGTTAGCCCCAGCAGGCGGCAGATGGCCGCCTCTCCTTTCAGGCCTTCTTCAAGGCGCAGGCGCAGCACCGCCTGATAAAAATCATCCCCAAAGTGCGCCAGCAGGGTGCCCATCAGGGTGAGGTGGCGCCAGCCGTTGAGAGTCTCGACCGCAGCCGGCGTGACATAGAGCTCCACTGGCCAGGAGTGCCCGTCCGGGCCGGCAAAAAGTCGCTCGAGCAGCCAGACACCTTCCCCCTTGTCGCTCGCCGTCCACCCCTGATCGCGCAGTTGAGCCGCAAGGTGGGCAGGCACCGGATGCTGGCAGAGGATATCGAGATCGCTACCCGGCCGATCCAGCCCGATGGCAAGAGTACTGACCATGGCCACGTCGCTGCACAGCTCTTGCAAGCGCGTCCACAGGCCGTTACTTAACAGGGCGTGGGCGGAGCGCTGGCGCGGGTTGCCGTGGGCCAGATAGTCGAGGTAGCGCCAGTTTGGGGCGGTAGATGGAAAAACTGCGGCCGGGGCCGCAGTTTTGTCAGAGCCTAGACGGCAGAGATCACTCGGCAAGGGTCACCTTGGTGATCACCACGTCTTCAACCGGTACGTCCTGGTGGATGCGACCGTAGTTGCCGGTCTTGACGCCCTTGATCTTGTTTACCACGTCCATGCCCGCAGTCACTTCACCGAATACGCAGTAGCCGTAGCCCTGGGTGGTAGCGGATTTGAAGTCGAGGAAGTCGTTGTTGTTCACGTTGATGAAGAACTGGGCGCTTGCAGAGTGCGGCTCCATGGTGCGGGCCATGGCGATGGTGCCAATCTTGTTGGACAGACCGTTGGCCGCTTCGTTTTTGATGGGAGCGCGGGTGTCTTTCTCTTCAAAGCCCGGGGCATAGCCGCCGCCCTGGATCATGAAGCCGTCGATCACGCGGTGGAAGATGGTGTTGTCATAGTGACCGTCACGGCAGTATTGCAGGAAGTTGGCCACGGTTTCCGGGGCTTTTTCAGCATTCAGGGTGAGGGTGATGTCGCCGTGATTGGTATGCAGAGTGACCATGAGTTGTCCCTTCGTTTTGTAGCGAGCCAGGCAGGCCCGCGGGTGTATGGCATAAAGTGGTGGCAATTCTAGCCCATCAGGGGCGGCGGGCATAGTGCATCTGGCGCCAAGACATAGATGGCAGGCGGGATCCGGCTCGTTTTCTCTGGTCGAACGGGGTATTATGACCAACCATTTTACACACAGGCAGTGGTTATAAGATGCTGAAGATATACAACACACTCACTCGTCAAAAAGAAGAATTCAAACCTATCCACCCGGGCAAGGTGGGCATGTATGTGTGTGGTGTCACCATCTACGATCACTGTCATATCGGCCACGGCCGCACCTTTGTCGCCTTCGACGTGGTCGCCCGTTATCTGCGCTACGCCGGTTACGATCTCACCTATGTGCGCAACATCACCGACGTGGATGACAAGATCATCAAACGCGCCGCCGAAACCCGCGTCACCTGTGACGAGCTGACCGAGCGCCTGATTGGCGACATGCACGCCGACTTCGATGCCCTCTGCATGGTGCGCCCGGATATCGAGCCGCGCGCCACCCAGCACATCGGTGAAATCATCGAACTGGTGCAATCCCTGCTGGACAAGGGTCACGCCTACGTGGCCGACAACGGCGATGTCATGTTCATCGTCGAGTCCTATGCCGACTATGGCCAGCTTTCCGGCCAGGATCTGGAGCAGCTGCAAGCCGGTGCCCGGGTCGATGTGGTGGATGCCAAGAGGAACCCCTTGGACTTCGTGCTGTGGAAGATGTCCAAGCCGGGCGAGCCGACCTGGGACAGCCCCTGGGGCCCGGGCCGTCCTGGCTGGCACATCGAGTGCTCCGCCATGAACTCCAAGCACCTTGGCAACCACTTCGACATCCACGGCGGTGGCTCCGATCTGCAGTTCCCCCACCACGAGAACGAGATCGCCCAGTCCTGCTGCGCCCACGGTGGCGACTACGTCAACACCTGGATGCACAGCGGCATGGTGATGGTGGATAAAGAGAAGATGTCCAAGTCCCTCGGCAACTTCTTCACCATTCGTGATGTGCTGGCTCACTACGATCCGGAAACCGTCCGCTACTTCCTGATGTCCGGCCACTACCGCAGCCAGCTCAACTACTCGGAAGATAACCTCAAGCAAGCCCGCGCCGCGCTGGAGCGTATGTACACCGCCCTGCGTGACCTGCCAGAAGCCGCTGCTGCCGGTGGCGATGAACAGGTGGCCCGTTTTGTTGAGGCCATGGACGACGACTTCAACACCCCGGAAGCCTACTCCGCCCTGTTCGATCTGGTGCGCGAGATCAACCGCCAGAAAGCGGAAGACATCAATGTTGCCGCAGGCCTTGGTGCCCGTCTGCGCGAGCTGGGCGCCGTGCTTGGCATCCTGCAGCAAGACCCCGAGGCCTTCCTCAAGGGGGATGAAGCTGACGAAGAGGTCGCCGAGATCGAGCGCCTGATCACCGAGCGCAACCAGGCCCGTGCCGACAAAAACTGGGCCGTAGCGGATGCTGCCCGCAACCGTCTCACCGAGATGGGCATCGTGCTGGAAGACAGCGCCGGCAAGACCAGCTGGCGCCGTGCCTAAGGCCGGTGGCGCTGTTGGCGCCAACAGGTTGACCCAATAAAAAACTGCAGCCCTCGGGCTGCGGTTTTTGTTTGTGCCTTTTCCCTCGACACCTCTTAAGCCTCGGTGGCCTGCGCTCTGATCCCCTCTCCCCTTGCGGGAGAGGGCCAGGGTGAGGGGAGCTAATGTCATTCCCCGGCTGAATGCCAGCCAACGCCTGTATGGCATGGCTTCATCATGCAGAACGCGAGGGCGCTGCCCTCGACGGGGTTTCGCCCGCCCTTCGGGCTGGGGCGAGTGACTTTGGAAAGACCCGCTCTCTTTGGCAAATAACACCAAAGATCTTCTCCCCCGGCAAACCGCCCGCTTCGCGGGTTCCCTCGTCTCGTCCAACGGGTCGGACGGAGCGCCGCAGACGGCACTTTGGCCTATGCCATCCATGGCTTCGGCCAAAGTCCGCTTCGAACATCCTTGTTCTCGCGCCAAATCAGGGTCGAGCAGTGCTCGCCCTGATCCGATTTGGCCCCTATGCCGGCTGCGCCATCATCCCTGATGGCGCTCCTGACCCGTTGAACTCGACTCGGCGGTTTGCAGGGGGAACCAATACTGTGCCCGCCCGTGACTTTAGCGTGCATGTTAATCGCCTTTTCCGCTGAAAGGGGAGAGCAGTGTAAGTGGTTGGGAAAATAGGGCTTTGGTTTGAGTGAAAAAGTGCTTGGGGAATAGAAATAAAAATCGCAGCTCAAGGCTGCGGTTTTTTTAAACATTAATCTGTCATTCGTTTTGAGATTGCTTCAAGCTCATTTATATCAAGTCGTTTAGTCGCCCATCCTTTAACGAACGGTATTGTATGAGATCTAGGTAATTGATCTTTTTGAAGATCATTAATCCTCACTCTTGATGGAAGTGCGGCACCTTCTCCTACAAAAATTGCTTCCTGTTGAGATAGAACTGATAGTGCACCAACCATACCTGATAGCCCGTCAGGTAAAAAGCGCGCGACGTGTTGTTGGTCAGCCGCATTTGTTAATCTCAATACAACCCACGTTCCACATTGAGAAATAACTGTGCTATCTACATCCGCGGGTCTTTGACTGACTAACATTAAACCAATACCAATTTTTCTACCTTCTCTAGCAATTCTTCTTACTGCGCCTTGAGCAGCGGCATATTGTGCCTCACCTTTGTCAGGTACATATCTATGGGCTTCTTCACAAACTAGTAGTATTGGATCTCGTTCCTTCTCGCTCTGATTTTGAAAAACCTTATATTGAAAAAGCAAACGAGAAATTAATGCTGTAAGAGGGCCTGCAACCTCATTTGGTAATCCAGAAATGTCTATTATTTTTATGTCTTTTTGTTCTGTTTTAGGTGCACCAACAAACTGACTTAATACATCATGGAGTTTTATATTGTTAGTGTGTGCATCCCAATTTGTCATCATGAATGACAGTCTTACATCTTGTTTTAATACTTTTAATTTATCTAGAACATCTGGAATAGATGATTTTGCTAGTTCTGAACTTGGTAAACTCTCATGAGACGTTCCCTTAAGTCGTCCACCTTGTATGAATCGTATGTGGTTTTCAAATTCGGTTAAGCAAAATGGTCTGGGTTTGTCGCGATCAAATGATAGTATTTCACTGATGTCATGCCCTTCACATAACACTGCTTGCTCTATATCAGTTATATTTGTGGAAAAGTTATGCCCAAATTTATTAGGACATGGTTCTACTATGCCTGCGGCAACCATCCTTGAGTGAGTTAGTGCTTTTTGAACTATATTATTTTGACTTGTTGCACTATATTCAGTTTTACCTATTACTAAGCTTGTAAACTCATCACTAGACATTAGCCAATAAGGTAGGGAAATTTTCTCTTGTTGATCATTCTCTGAAATAAGATCATATGCCCTGTATGAAATGGCGCGGTCTCTGAACGCTACACTGTACTCTCCATGAGGGTCGATAATGATTATTTGAGGGGCGATGTTCTTTCCTGAGTGTTGATGTGAAAGAACGCTATGAATAATTGCCGCTACTGTTCCTGACTTTCCTGAACCCGTTGAACCCAACACAGCACAGTGCATACCAAACATCTTGTTTATATTGGCTCTGCATGGGGTAGCTTCTGATGTGCTGTACACGGCAAACGGCACTAGAGGATCAAACTCCTCATCACTTTCACCTTCCGCAGAACGATATACATGTGATATCTCTTCATTTGTAAGCAGATATACACCTTGTTGAGGTAGCGGGTAGGTTTTAATTCCTCGTCTAAAAAGCAACCGTTCCTCTAGATTGAGCCAACTGCCTTCAGCTAAGAGCTGGGCTTCCATCAGCCTTTGGTCTGAATCAGCATTAATAGGTACTCCGGCATCTATTAGCTCTTCAGAGCGCATTCTCAGCATAGTGACCAAACCGAATATAATTTTTCGGCCGTAATGAATTTTCACCATGCTACCAATTTGTCCAATGGGGTATACTCTTCCATTATGTGTTCTGGTTAGCTCTGATATTTTTTCAGAAATCTCTACTTTAATACTCGTGCCGGCTACTTCTACAACTTGACCAATTCTTAGCTCATCAACTTGTATAAACATACATTACACCCCACATCCATATTTTAATATTGAAGATACACCCTTAAATGTCCACCAATAATCATCCGATGGCTTCCTTTTGAAGGGGCCTCTATTACCTACATACATGCCATGGATAGAGGATATAATGACCCGTTTCCCAAAATTAGAGTTGCGCCATTTTTCAAGACATGCAGGTATATTATGCTTGCATTCTATAAATGCTATTAGAACAGTTTTATTATCAGCTTTTGATAATGCAAACTCGATTTCGTTATTGATGTGATCATCGCCAAAGCTATATCCACATACAGCAAGGATATTACTGCTTTGAGTATTTAGTGATTTTCTAAATAAATCAAATTGAGTGGAGAAGGGATCTTGCTGTGTTGCAATATACTTTGTCGCTTGTGGGTATATTAGTACTCGGCGTGTAGTTTCGGGGTATTGATCGTTTTCACGAACTCTCCAGACATATCCTTTATCACATAAATACCAATCTATAGAACCATGCATTTTGATTAGATTAGCACGAAAGCCATCCGAACTCGTAGGTAATGAGTCGCCATACTTTAATGTTCTATGTGCGACGGCACCACCAGAAAATCCATCCCAATATGGTACTTTATTTAATGCCAGAGCATCTTCTAATAATGTGTCATAGTTGGTGGTGAATATGTTTACGGGTTTTCTCCGTTCATATATACCTGCTGATGCATAATTAAATAGGATATCTATGAAATTTAAATGCTCTTTAATGCAAACAATAGGTTTGGTTAACGTCCCTTCTTCTACTGTTTCCCCGGTTGAACTTTCTATATAACCGCATCTAATGGTGTTTGAAATAGATTCAATTATCACATGATGTGCACTTTCTAAAGTTGAGAGCTCAACATCCTTATTATTTATTTTAGTTTTTTTCTCTTTTGTTCTCTCTGCTAATGCAGCATAATCACCTAAATGACTAAGTACATGCTCTATGTGACATGTATCAGGAAGCTCATTTAATAAAGGTGTTATTATCTCATCATAGATAGTTTGGTTGCTTTTTTGTAAATCTTTTTTGACTTTATTTGTTAGTGGGTACATTAATGGGAGCTTGGCATCATAACTTATCCCAGCTCCCATAAGCCAGTTTTGTTCGCTGCATTTTAAATGTTCTTCCAACTGAGTGAAAATATCGCTACCAATATCTTTTTCCATTTTCATTTCCTATTTAATGAATTAGAATGTTTGTAATTTTTTATAACTTCCCAAATTAAATGAATGGAGTCGGCCTATTCGGATATAAAGTGTTATTGCGGTTAAACACTTCTTATCGGGCCTTCTATATACAACCGTTTCCCGATAGGGATATGTGCTGCTTGCCGTTGTACTCACCATGATTTTTCCACCTATGCAACCATGTCGATGACACCAGTTGTATCGGAGCGACAATCTGATCTCGCCACGGGGTGGGCGAGGGGTTGGTTCTGAGATAAAGGTTCCCCAATTGTTATCCCGATAACACGGGGATGGGAGCAGTACACGAAGTACATTGTCCCGCTATTTCTAAGTACGGTTTTCAACTTTCCAATGGTCACCTTCACTAGATGGTTGGTTGTTTTTTTCGCCATCCATGCATCGAGTTATTTTATTTTTTCCTATGTCCATTACGAGCGAAAACCAAATAAGCTGTGATTCTTGTTGACCTATAAAATAGACTGGGTCTTCAATGCTTACGTTTTGTGGCTCTTTTGGGCTGCAAAGTAAAAAGTGAGGTCTTACATTGAGCCATGTATTTTCATCGCCGAAAATAGCCTTGAATCGTTTGTTTTTACTGTTTAACTGAGCGTTGCTAAAATAGCTATCGCCTTTAGCTTCAATCATCACAATATGGGTTGTGTTTTCGTGATCAACAAAAGCAAGAATAAAGTCGACATCCTCTTGAGTGCCTGAGATTTGCAAGTCCACCTTTTTATTATTATCTATGAAGTTACGTGGAAATATATTTTTATCATGTTTTTGGGTGAGAAATAAGCTAGCATAGATCCAGTCAAGGTGATAATCCATCGCAGCAAAATATTCTCTGGGGATTGTTAAGCCGATTAGCTTCGATATCTCATCAAGCTGTTTGTCATCCATGCGAAAATCTGGGTTTCCCAGCATTTGGCCAACCAGATAAAACCGCTCTTTACGGTTAAATGACTTCAAGTTTTTAATTAATTCATTGCTCATGTAAATCCCAAAAGTGCTTATTATCAGATAAGAAACAATTCAATGGAAAGCGGTGTATATGGTAGGGTGTAATGAACAAAGTGAATTACACCTCTATTTACAAACCGGATCATATAGGGTGCAATTAGGCTGCTCGGCTTGCACTCTGTATTTGATATTTTCCTCGGATTAGGGGGCGGGTGTTGCTCAGACTGTTTGCCAAGGTGAGGAATGTGAAATATTGCCTTGTGAAGGGGGAAGGTTAGTAATAAATTTCTTGTTCAATTTCTTTTATGTCCATTTTGTTCGAGCCTGGATAGAACCCATCCATGTCAATAGGCTTAGTAACGGGGACGGAGATTTCTTTCTGTTCAGTTTTGAAATTTGATGCAACCTCTTCATCAATGCAACCATCTTGATATGTTTTATAAATAGCTTTTCCTGTCATTACATTGAAGTCGAAGTTAAAGAAACCTTCGCATGGTGCTCCATAATTTATTGTGGCACCAATTAGATACCATGCTTTATTATTAAAACGATATCTATGAGTGTAACTCCACTTATGACGGCTACCACCAAAATGATCAATAACGATAGCCCCTCGTTGTATATCAACGCTGATGAATGGATCCCCCATCATGCCACCATGAGCACTATCTAATATTGGCCCTTGCGAAGAGTGCCATAAGGCCCACTTATCTTGTTTCTTTTTATATATAAGCAGTGTTCTTTGTGTTCCTATTTCACCGTCCAACCCAGTATCCAGAACAATGACTTTTTCATCGATACCATCTTTGTCCAAATCCCCCATAGCCTCGCCAATCACCTTTGAAGTGATATGCTCTTGACCCGGTTCCTCTGCAAATGCTGTATTTACAGCCAATGCAAAAAACAATGTGGAAATATATTTCATAAAAACCTCTGAGTGGTAGACTCGATTAGCGAAGCATAATCTGACGTTCGAGAAATAAGATGATATAACGGCTAAAAATTCTTTATCTGACTTTCAATACGAGCCATTCCCCAAATATACAGGGAGCCGTTAACTGGGCTGCGAGCTGGGTTTTGCCCCCCTGTTGTTCGCCGAGGTGAGCCCGTTTGCCCAGGCCGCGAGGCAGGACGCCGAGCGAGCGTCGCTGGGCCAGGGGCCAAACCGGAATTGGACGAGCAACGCTCGGCCCGGTTTGGCGCAAGGACAAGGATGTCCGCAGCGGACTTTGACCGACGCCATGGATGGTAAAGGTCAAAGCCCATCGGCGCGTGCCGTGGGACAAACGGGTGAACCGAGGGAACCCGACGCAGGAGGGCGAACAAGTGGGGGTGGCCTTTCTTTTGGTGACTTTTCTTTGGCCACGCAAAGAAAAGTCACTCGCCAAGCCGCGCAGCGGCGGCGAAACCCCGTCGAGGACGGAGTCCTCGTGTCCTGCATGGCGAAGCCATGCCAACGCGGTTGGCGACCCCTCACCCTAACCCTCTCCCGCAAGGGGAGAGGGAATGGTTACCGTGGTGCAATGCGCTGCGCTTATTGCACCCTACCGCTCTCCCGCAAGGGGAGGGGGAACGGTTACCGCGGACGATTACGCTTCGCTAATCGACCCTACTGGTGAGGCCATGCCAATACTTGTTGTGTAGGGCAAAGACGTTACCCGACCCCTCACCCTAACCCTCTCCCCCAAGGGGAGAGGGAATGATTACCGCGGTGCAATGCGCTCCGCTTATTAGCACCCTACCGCTCACCCACAAAGGGAGAGGGGATGGAGCCCCGGGGCTGATAGGCACCTCCGTCGAGGGTGAAACCCTCGCACCCTGCCGCAGGGGCGGGAGACCGGCTGGTCTCCGCCAAAGACGCTACCGCCCCTGACTGTCGCCGCCACCCTGCGCCTCTGAACATCCCTGCTAATACCTGGTGCCAATCAGGCGCCCTGGCCCATATTACGGAGCCAGAACGGTCTTATCTATCGATTTGATGAGTTAACTATCAGAAAAGATTGGTTTTCTGCGCTGGCGCAAAGTTTGGGGCAGGGTGTTTCGGGGGGCCGGTTGGCAGTCTGATGTTCTGATCAGGGAGTGGCGATGGCTGCAGGGCCGCGATAGGGAGAGGGTGAGAATTGAGGATAAAGGGACTGGTATAAGGATAAAGAGAAGGGCGGCATCCAAGCGGGTGCCACCCCTGTCAGGGGGCGGGGAAGTATTTGCCGTACAACTGCTGGAATTCGCTGCTGGCCAGCACCTGGGTCAGGCCGGTCTGGAATTCTTTGACGGATTCGTCGCTCACCGGATGGCTGAAGGCAAAACAGAACTGCTCCGAGCTCAATACCCAGCGCACCTTGAAGCGGGCGGGATCGAGTTTTTGTTCCAGGATCAGCAGCTCCATGGTGGTCTTATTGGTGGAGACCAGATCGACCCGTCCCGAGGTGAGCATCTTGAGGGCCTGGGGCAGCCGGTTGGCGACCATCAGCCTGCTCTCGTCAAAGCCGTTATTGAGCAGCAGTTGCTCCCCCACATCGGCCCGCACCGCCCCGATATTGAAGACCCTGGCGTCCTCCAGCTTGTTGATGGCGATATTGCGGCTGGTGAGCCCCACCAGCACAATCTCGGCGTAGCCGATGGGGCAGGCCCACTTGAACAGGGGATCGCGAGCCTGGGTGCGGGCGGTGGAGAAGAGCACCGCATTGGGCTTTTGGGTCAGCAGGTAGTAGCCCCGGGCCCAGGGCATAACGGTGATGGATTGCGGTGTGGTGCCCGTCTTCTGCCACACCTGCTGCAGCAGCTCGACGGCAAAGCCGGCCGGCTTGCCTGACTCGTCCGTGTAGTTATAGGGTTTGTACTCTTCGGTCATGTAGTGAAGCTTGGCCAGCTCCGGGCTGGCCTGGATGAGGGTGGCAAACAGCAGCCCAATCAATCCAATCCATTGTTTCATCAGCGCCATCCTGCTTGAGGGAATCGTCGTTTCAGTGTGGGCAAGCGAGCCGATTTCGCCAAGGCCAAGTCAGATTTCCTGACAGCAAGAGAGAGCCTGGGCGCTAATGCCTGGCGCCACTGGCCCTTTTGGCTCATTGCTTTGGCGCTCGCGCTTCGGGCAATCACTACTCTGGCAAATAGCGGCGCCGCAGCGCTGGATAGGTCGGGCTGGTCAGCACCTGCTCAAGGCCCTGCTGGAATTCTGTGACCAGTTGGTCGCTCACCGCGAGGCTGAAGGCGTAGCAGAAGGGGTCGGCGCTCAGCGTCCATTGCACCCTGAACTGGTCGGGAGCGAGCCCCAGCTCCCCGATACGCTGATAGAAGGTGTTCTTGTTGGTCGAGAGCAGATCGGCCCGCCCGGAGGTGAGCATCTTGATGGCATGGTTGAAACGGTTGGAGGTCATCATGCGGTCTGCCTGAAAGCCGTTGCGGATCAGCAACTGCTCCCCCACATCGGCCCGTCCGGCGGCGATGATGTAGTGCTTGGCATCTTCCAGCCTGTCGAGATTGATATGGCGATGAGTCAGGCCGATCAGCACTATGTTGGCATGGTCAATGGGGCAAGCCCATTTGAACAGGGGATCTCGCGCCCTGGTACGCACGGCGGAGAAGAGCACCACATCGGATCTCTTGCTCAGCTGGGAGTAACCCCTGGCCCAGGGCATCACATCGATGGGTTGTGGCGGGGTTGCGGTTTGTTGCCACACCCGTTGCAACAGCTCGACGGCAAAACCGGTGGCCATGCCGGATCCATCCCGGTAGTTGTAAGGGCTGTTCTCTTCGGTGATGTAGTGCAGTTTGCCAAGCTCGGGGCTGGCCTGTGCGAGGGTGGCAAGCAGCAGGCCTGCCAATCCGGTCCATCGTGTCATCTGCGCCACCCTCTTAATCAGTCTTCCCCTCAAAGTGTTGTCGGGGTGGCGCATTTCGCCAGCCCGGGCAACTCCTGGTTGGCGCTGGGGAGGGGGGTGCTGTCAGGGCTCGGGCAGGTATTTGGCCTGCAGGGCCTGAAATTCCCGGGAGGCGAGAACGCGGGTCAGCGCCTGCTGGAACTGGGTGATATCGCCGTCGGGCACCTGGCGGCTGAAGGCGTAGCAGAGTTGCTCGGCACTGAGCAGCAACGCCACGTTGAAGTCATCCACCCGCATACCGAGTTCGCGGATAGCTTCATAGCCGGCCAGCTTGCTGGTGGCGAGCAGATCCGCGCGGCCGGAGACCAGCATCTTCACCGCCTGGCTCAAGCGGTTGGCCGGGATGATCTTGCTGTCATCCATGCCGTTGTTGAGCAGCAGCTGTTCGGCGGCATCGGAGCGCACGGCGCTGATCCTGTAGTCGCTTATCTCGGCAATCGAGCCCAGGGTGAGCGGGCGGGAACTGTGCCCGAGCAGGATGAACTCCGAGTAGCCGATGGGGCATACCCACTTGAACAGGGCTTCCCGCGCCTGGGTGCGGGCGGTGGAGAAGAGCACCACGTTGGGTTTTTGAGTCAGCAGGTAGTAGCCGCGGGCCCAGGGGATGATGCGGACGGGTTGTGGCTCGACCCCGCCCTGTTGCCACACCATTCGCAGCAGCTCGACGGCGAGTCCGGTGGGCTGCCCCTGTTCATCGTTGTAGTTGTAGGGAGGATACTCTTCGGTGAGGTATTCGAGTTTGCCGAGATCGGCCCGCACGCCACCGGCCCACAGGATCAGAAAAAGGTGACAGATCAGCCATATCCTCATGGTGCACATCCCTATGCGGCAATCATGATTCCAGTGTGGGCATGAACCGGGCAAAGTGCCATCGTCTTTCTCACCAGCGGCTGCGGCTTGCTCCCAGAGGGCGAAACGCCTCATCGCGCAACCCCACCAGCAGGGTCTTGCCATCGGGTTGCAACCGGAACTCGCCGTAGCGGGCCTCCTCAAGGGCCTCTCCCGTGCCTTCCTCGAAGAAATAGGCATCCGGCCCAATCTGCCACTGGCCGGCGTGGCGACTCACCTGCAGCAATCGCTCGTTGGGTGCCAGGGCCTCCGGCTTGTCGCCGGCTACCCAGCTTGCCACCTGGTGCTCGTCCAGGCGGATCACCAGGGTATCGCTCCCGCTGGCACTCGCGCTGCTCCTGTGGGTCGCAAGCTCGCGGGCTATCTCGTAATTCAGACGCATATAGTCCCCCTGCATCAGGGAGCGGGGATCGACCGGCGCTAGCCTGAGCAGCACCACCTCGCCGCTGGCCATAGCCTGTTCATAACGCCAGACGGTGAAGTTGATGCCCGCCAGGATGGCGAGGCCGACCAGCAGGATGGCAAGGGGTCTCATGACGGGCTCCTTGGATTGAGGCGTTGCAGCAAAAAGCGTGTCCCCAGCAACAGGATGCCCGAGCCCAGCAGCAGCCAGGACTTGGTCATCAGGGTGAGCCCGAGATCGTAGTAATAGAGGGCGCCGTAGCCTGTCAGCAGCAGGAGCGAGAGGGTCATCAGGCCAAGGCTGCCTGCGTAGAAACCGAGGATCAGCACCAGGGCGCCGGCACCCATACCGGGGATGAGAGCACTGAGCAGCACCAGCGGCAAGCCGTAGCGCAGCGGCAGGGCCAGCTTCACCATCACGGCCAGCAGCAGGGCGGCGCACAGCAGCGGATTGAGCCAGAGTGGCAGGCGCGAGAGGCCGAGCTCGTCGAGCAGACTGGCGCCCCCTTCCCAGAGTGGATGGTGCAGCCGACCCAGCACCAGCAGGGAGAGGGCGAGCCCCAGGGCCATAGCGTGATAGAGCGGGTGACGGGCCGGATCGGTTTCGGCCCGCAGCCAGCAGAAGGTGATGGCCGCCATCACCAGCGGCAGGGCTAGCAGTTGCAGGCCGAGGCTGGCGAGCCCCAGGGTGAGCAACAGGGCGGCGGCCACGCTGTGAAAAAGGCGCACCAGCCAGTGCTCGAACAGCACGGCTATTCCCAAAGAGAGCAGGCAGAGACCGAACCAGAGCAGGGCCTGGTGGAGGTCTATCTGATCGATAAGGCCATAGAGCAGCCAGGCATCGGCCGCCAGCGCCAGGGCAAGCACAAATTGATCCCAGAGATCCCCGTGCTGACTGCGGTTGATGGCGTAGGCAGCGGCCAGCAGCAGGGAGCCCATCAGCAGGGCGTGCTCCGGCTCGCGAGTCAGCTGCTCGAAGGTCATGAACAGGAAAAACAGCAGGAAGAGGGCGGCTATCCAGCCCACCAGCCCGAGCAGAAAGCGGCTCGACCAGTGGGGGCTGGTGTCCTGGGGCATCTCCCCCTCGACCAGATTGGCCTGTTGCAGCCGTTGCCAGAGGGTCAGATCACTCATGATGCCTCCTTTGCCGTTGCAGCCAGCGGCTGGCCACGACCGAGAGACTTATGGCGATAAGGCAGAGCAGCAGGAAACCGTCCACATCGGGTTCCATCCACTTGCCGAGGGTGGCCAGGATGATGGCGATGAGGCTCAGACACCCCATGGCGAGGCCGGCGATGAATCTGTGGTGCCAGAGGGCATAGGCGGCGGCGAGCCAGCCGAGCCAGAGCGGCCACACCCAGGGGGAGGCGGCATCAAACAGGGCCAGCAAGGCGAGCAGTGTGATCCCAAGGCCAGCGGCAAGCCCTGCCAGCCAGCTTGGCACCAGCCGCCAGCGGGCCGGTGCCAGTAACAGCAGCCCCCAGAGTGCGGCGTTGAGCAGGGTCAGGCACCAGCCGAGCGCCTCCTCGTCAAAAGCAAAGAAGAGGTCGAACAGGCCGAGGCGCCAGTAGAGCACCAGGGTCAGCTGCGCCAGCAACCAACTCAGGGTCCACAGCAAGGGGCTTTGGCCCAGCGCCGCCAGCGGCAGCAGCAGCAAAGTCCAGGTGGCAAACAGTTGCCAGGGATCGGCGCCGGTCTGGTAGGTTTGGCCCACCAGCGCCAGCAGGGCACCGATATTGAGCGCCAGGATCAGCAGCAGCGCCTGGCGCGCCGTGTCGCCGAGAGACGTGCGCCACAACACCAGCAAGGTGGCGAGCAGGGGGGCTTCCAGCAGGGCCAGACGTGACAGACGTCCCAGCTCATGCCAGTTGAAGGCGACGAAGAACACCAGTCCGGCGCCGAGGCAGAGGGCGCCGAGCCAGAGCAACAGACGATCGAACAACCACTGCCAGCGCGCGGGAGGAGGGGGCAATTCGGCCAGCGCCAGTGCCGCGTCGAGCCGCTCGGGGGCAAGCCTGCCTTGTCTAACCCATTCGAGCAGCGTCTCTCTTGATACCTTGTGCATGGGGGAACTCCATGGAATTTGCCCCATTATGGCATGAGGGGCGAGGGGGAGGGGAGCCCGTAGGCCCTTTGCCACCGGCGCCATACCGACACAAAAAAGAGCGCCCCGACCAGAGGCGGGGCGCTCGAAGGAGTGGGCAGTCAGCTCGTCAGACGAAGATGAGGGTACTGACCCCGAGCCCCACAAACAGCAGGGCGCAGGCGATGCGGATCCCCTTGAGCGGCAGCTTGTCGGCCCCCAGCTTGCCGATCAGCACCACGGGCACGTTGGCCAGCATCATGCCGAGGGTGGTGCCGGTGACCACCTGGAACAGGGAGTCATACTTGGCGGCCAGCAGCACAGTGGCGATCTGGGTCTTGTCGCCAATTTCGGCGATGAAGAAGAGCACGAAGGTGGCCATGAAGGGGCCGTACTTGTCCAGCGAGCTCTCCTCGTCATCCATCTTGTCCGGTACCAGGATCCAGATCGCCATGGCAACGAAGGCCGCGGCCACCAGATAGGTCATCACCTTGGGATCCAGCCAGCGGCTGATGAAGTCGCCAATCCAGGCGGCGCCCGCATGGTTGAGCAGGGTAGCCGCCAGCATGCCGGCGATGATGGGCCAGGGCTTGCGAAAACGACAGATGAGCAGCAACGCCAGCAGCTGGGTCTTGTCGCCGATTTCGGCGATGGCCACGCTGAGGGTTGAGGTTAACAAGGCTTCCATAAAAGTGAACCGGGGGACGGAATTGTTATAAACCAAAGACAAGCCTGCACCATCCGTCCCCGGTATTGGCACTGGCCCGTCAAAGGTCTTGTCAAATCCAGATAGCGATTGGATCACCCTGACCATGGTGAGTTGGCACCAAGTATGTTGATCAGGGTCGCAGGCCGGCGGGATCCGGCGTGCGAGACTACTCCCCCTCGATGGGAGCGGGCATTCTAGGGAAAAAGCCGAAGTGAAGCAAGGTGCGCCGCAGGCGGCTCAGCCCCCCACCAGCTTGACGCTGAAACCGGCCTTCTCCAGCTCGGCCTTGATAAGGTCCCGTTTGTCCCCCTGTATCTCGATCACGCCCTCTTTGATACCCCCGCCCGTGCCGCACTTTTTCTTGAGCTGGGTAGCCAGCGCCTTTTGCTGTTCGGCCGGTACACCGTGGATGGTGATGACCCCGGCGCCCTTGCGCCCCTTGGTCTCGCGGCGAATGCGCACTGTGCCATCGGTGGGGAAAGGGGAGGCGGATTGGGGGGCACTCTGCTCTTTGATCATGCCGCCATCCGTGCTGTAAACCAGGCGGCTGTTGTTGTCGTGACTCATGGTATTTCTTTATCGATTAGCGAAGCGGAGTTTGATTTTACTCAAATAAAAGTTGAAGACACAGCTTATAATGGCCTAGCTAAAAGAGAATTATTATTGTTTAACTTTCAGGAGTCAGTCATGGTACTCACGCAGTTGTCACCGGGACAGAGTGCTCGCATCAAGAACCTGGACCAGTTGACCCGTCCCCTGCGTCGCAAGCTGATGGTAATGGGATTGTTGCCTCAGACCGAAGTCATCTATCTGCGTTCTGCCCCTCTCGGGGACCCGCTCCAGATCCAGTGCCAGGGGATCTGTCTTTCCATGCAAAAAAGTCTGGCGCAGCAAATCGAGGTCGAACCGGTATGAAACACACCTCACAAAACAATCGTCATGGTCAAAGCACAATCGAGGGTGAACCAGTATGAATTATTCCCTGGTAACGGTTGGCAATCCCAATAGCGGCAAGACCTCACTGTTCAATGCCCTGACCGGGGCCCGCCAACAGGTGGGCAACTGGAGCGGGGTCACCGTCGACAAGAAGATGGGCGAGTTTTCGGTCGATGGACACGATTACAAGCTGATGGACCTGCCCGGTATCTATAGCCTGGCCAATCAGGAGGGGAGCCTGGACGAGCAGATCGCCAGCCGCTTCGTCGAGGATCAGCAGCCTGATCTGCTGCTCAATGTCATCGATGCCGCCAATCTGGAGCGCTCCCTCTATCTGACGCTGCAACTGCGCGAGCTGGGGCTGCCCATGGTGGTAGTGCTCAACAAGATGGATATCCTGCAAAAGCGGCGGGTGACCATAGATGAAACCCTGCTTGCTAAGTCCCTCGGTTGCCCGGTGGTGGCGCTCTCCGCCCACAACGCCAGGCAGGTTGCCGCCTTCAAGGGCCAGATCCAGCAGTTTATCGGCAAGGCGCAACAGGCGCTGATGCTCGACTATGGCACCGAGCTTGAAAAAGATCTGGCGGAGCTTGAGAGCCTGCTTGCCCCCCATCATCTGACGACCCGTGGCCGCGCCCTGCGCCTGCTCGAAGAAGATGCTGTGATGCAGGAGACCTTGCTGCTTGGCCAGCATGAGGCGGCGGCCAACGTGGTGAGCCGTGCCCAGCAGGGGCAGGACATCGATCTGCAGCTGGCGGATATCCGTTATGGCCACATTCATCTGTGGGCCGCCGAGGCGTGCCAGCAGAAGGGCAAGCTCACCGTGGCCCAGAGCGAGAAGCTCGATCGGGTGCTGCTCAACCGCTGGTTCGGCATCCCCTTCTTCCTGCTGGTGATGTACCTGATGTTCATGTTTGCCATCAATGTGGGCAGCGCCTTCATCGACTTCTTCGACATCATGGGCGGCGCCCTGTTCGTCGATGGCGTGCATTACCTGCTGGGGCTGGTCAATGCCCCCGAGTGGCTCGGTGCCATTCTGGCGGACGGTTTCGGTGTGGGTCTGCAGACCGTCGCCACCTTTATCCCGGTGATCGGCTGTCTCTACCTGTTCCTAGCGGTGCTGGAGAGCTCCGGCTATCTGGCGCGGGCCGCCTTCGTAGTAGACGCCCTGATGCGCCGCCTCGGCCTGCCGGGCAAGGCATTTGTCCCCATGTTGATGGGCTTTGGCTGCACCGTGCCTTCGGTGATGGCGACCCGTACTCTCAACTCCGAGCGCGAGCGGCTGATGACCTCGGCCATGGCGCCCTTCATGTCGTGCGGTGCCCGTCTGCCGGTCTACGCCCTGTTTGCGGTGGCCTTCTTCCCGCACTCCGGTCAGAACCTGGTGTTCGGTCTCTATCTCATCGGCATTCTGGTGGCTGTGCTCACCGGCCTGTTGCTGCGCAGCACCCTGCTGCCGGGCAAAAGCGACTCCATGTTGATGGAGATGCCGGACTACGAGTGGCCGCGTCCGGTCAACGTGGGGATCAAGACCTGGCAGAAGCTTAAATCCTTCGTGTTCGGCGCCGGTAAAACCATCGTGCTGGTGGTCGCCGTGCTGAGCGTGCTCAACTCCCTGGGTACCGATGGCAGCTTTGGCCACCAGGAACAGGAAGACTCTGTGCTGAGCAAGGTGAGCCAGGCGGTCACGCCGGTGCTGCACCCCATTGGTGTGCGCGATGACAACTGGCAAGCTACAGTCGGCATTGTCACCGGTATCTTCGCCAAGGAAGCTGTGGTCGGTACGCTCAACAGTCTTTATGCCGGTAGCGGGGAAGGGGATGAAGAGGCGGCCGAGTTCTCTCTCGTTGACAGCTTCAAGGAGGCCATTAGCGTGGTGGCTGACAATCTCTCTTCCATCGACCCGACCGACCCCATGGGGATCTCGGTAGGGGATCTGGCGGATCAGCAAGCCGCAGCAGAAGAGCAGGAGGTCGACATCTCCACCTACGGCAACATGCAGACCCACTTCGACGGGGCGGCCGGTGCCTTTGCCTACCTGTTGTTCGTGCTGCTCTATATGCCCTGCGCCGCGGCCATGGGGGCTCTGGTGCGGGAAACCGGCCGCCAGTGGGCACTCTTTACCGCCGTCTGGTGCAACTACATGGCCTTCATGTGTGCCACCCTCTTCTATCAGGTGGCGACCTTCGCCGACCATCCCGAGCAGAGCCTGTTCTGGATCGCCAGCTACGGCCTCTCCCTGGTGCTGCTCTGGTGGCTGGGGCGCCGTCACGGTGACATCGTCGCCCGCAAGGTGGTGGTCCTGTGATCCTGCGCGAGCTGGGTGACTATCTCGCCGCGCAGCAGAAGGTGAGCCGGCGGGATCTGGCTCGCCACTTCCACACCTCGGAAGATGCGGTGGAGGCCATGCTCGGAGTCTGGATGCGCAAGGGGCGGGTGATCAAGCGGGAGAACCGGCTCTGCGGCGGCAGCTGCTGCGGCAAGAGTGAAGAGGTGATCTTCGAGTGGTGCGCTCCGGGCCAGATTGGGCTCAAGGTGCGCTAGTCGTCTTTTGCCATCGCCTGGAAACGAAAACGGCAGACCCAGTGGTCTGCCGTTTTCTTATGGCGTGATGCAGCGCTTAAGCGGGCTGACGAGCCTCATCTGGCAGGTGTGTCTCGGCCAGCAGGGCCCGTGCCGGTTGCGCGTTGCCCGGCATCACCCGGTAGGCCTTGTGGTGCTTGACCAGAGAGCCCTTCTTGTTGCCCTGGCTCAGCAAGAGCGCGTGGGTAAAGGCGGCTTGGGCCAGCAGTTGCTCGTCGCCGCGCACATAGAGGGTGAGGGGGCGGGTCAGCTCGCCGTCCTCGATATGCTCGCCATATTCGCTGGCACTGATGATGAGGCTGGGCTGACCGCCCGATTGCAGGCGCAGCTTGGCGTTGATCTCGCTCTCCGTGATGACGAGCCAGCCAGCGGCGGCGAGCTCGGCCAGCAATGCGTTGAGTCTGGTTCCGAGCTGGGTCGGAGCGGCCATGGCGCGTTCATACTGGCTGACGATGCGCTCGAGCAGCCCCTTGAGATCGGCGCCAGCCCCCAGGGTTCGGCCCAGCTGAACCCACTCTTTGAGATCCTCCATCACCAGCCGGGAGAAGCGCTTCTCCTTGAGAGATTCCGCCATCCAGCTGCACAGAAAATGGCTCTCCTGGGCGGGCGTGCGCTTGCCCGCCTTCTGGGCGGCGGTGCGCGCCAGCTCGGCCAGGCTCTGGCTGGCCATCTCGAGCAGGGCCTGGTTGTAGGTGGGAAGGGTCATCACGGTTCCTCACAAAGGGAGCCGGACGCAAGGCCGGCTAATCAACAACATAAAGGCGCCAGTGGCGCCTTTGGTATATGAGATGTTTGCCTCTCTCCTCTCACTGGAGAGGAAAAGGGTTGGTCCTTACTTCGGCTGGCGGGGCTTCTTGGCGGCCGCAAGACGCTTGAGGCGCTGGCCCTGCAGCTTGGCTTCGGCCATGGCCTGGGCGGCGGCGTTGTCTTCGCGCTGCGGGCGCTTGCCGAAACGACGGCGCTCCTGCAGCTGCTTGATCAGCTCGTCGCGGCTGCTTACCTCGTAGCCCGGCACCATGATGCGGCGGATCTTCTGACCGATCACCGCTTCTATCTCCAGCAGGGTGCGCTCTTCTTCGCGGCTGACGAAGGAGATGGCCATGCCGCTCTTGCCGGCGCGGCCGGTGCGGCCGATGCGGTGCACGTAGTCTTCGGCGAGGAACGGCAGATCATAGTTGACCACGTAGGCAAGATCCGGAATATCCAGGCCACGGGCGGCCACTTCGGTGGCCACCAGCACCCGCAGCTTGCCCTCGCTGAATTCGCGCAGGGCGCGGCGACGGCTGCCCTGAGCCTTGTCGCCGTGCACCACGGCGGACTTGATGCCATCGAGGTTCAGCTCTTCCACCAGCTCGTCGCAGCTCTCACGGGTGCTGGCGAACACCAGTACCTGTTGCCAGTTCTGCTTGCCGATGAGCTCGGAGAGCAGCTCGCGCTTGCGCTTCTGCTCCACCGGGTAGACGGTGTGGCTGACGGTGTCGGCAGTGGAGTTCTGCTTGTTGACGCTGACGATCTGCGGCTTGTCCAGCATCAGGTTGGCGAGCTTCTTCACTGCCTCGGAGAAGGTGGCGGAGAACAGCAGGTTCTGGCGGGTCTTGTTGACCGCCTGCAGGATCTTCTGCACATCGGCACTGAAGCCCATGTCGAGGATGCGGTCTGCCTCGTCCAGCACCAGGGTCTCGACCCCGGAGAGGCTCAGGTTGCAGGCGGTGAGGTGTTCGAGCAGACGACCCGGGGTCGCCACGATAATGTGAGCGCCCGCTTTCAACCGCTTGGCCTGCACGTCCTGCTTGCCGCCACCAACGATGGTGAGGGTGGTGATCGCCAGATACTTGGCGAAGTCATTGATGTTGCTCGCCACCTGGGCCGCCAGCTCGCGGGTCGGGGTCAGGATCAGTACCCGGGCGTTGGAGGGCTGCACCGGCGCCGGATTGTCCACCAGACGCTGCAGGATGGGCAGGGCGAAGGCGGCGGTCTTGCCGGTGCCGGTTTGGGCGCTGGCCAGCAGGTCGCGGCCACGGCGCACGGCCGGGATGGCTTGGCTCTGCACAGGGGTCATCTCCTGATAACCGCACTCTGAAATGGCGCGCAAAATCTCGGGGGCAAAATCGAACGATTCAAATCTCATAAGGGGTTCCTGTGTTCCAGCGGGACTATGGCTGGCCTGGTTGGCTCGGTATGAGCGAAAAGTCGGTTATGACCACCGACGGCTGTGTCTGACATCACGTCAGAGAGTGGCCGGAAAATGGCGGGCGCGAAGTGTATCAGATAGATGCTACAAATTCTGCCTCAAATAGTTTGAGTTTTTACGGGAAAGGGGCCAATCAGGAGGGCTCATAAAAAGAGAGCCCCGCATCGGTGGGGCTCTCTATTGGTTGACGCAGGAGCTGCGATGGCGGATCAGACAGCCAGATAGTCCATGATCCCTTCGGCCGCCTTGCGCCCTTCGTAGATGGCGGTCACCACCAGGTCGGAACCGCGCACCGCGTCGCCACCGGCGAACACCTTGGGGTTGCTGGTCTGGAAGGGGTATTCGGCCTGCTCGCGCGCCTTGATGCGATCCCGGCTGTCGAGCTCGATGCCGTATTCCGCCATCCAGGGCTGGGGATTGGGTTGGAAGCCAAAGGCCATCACCACCACATCAGCAGGCAGCACCTGCTCGGACCCTTCGATCACCACCGGATTGCGGCGACCATTGGCATCGGGGGCGCCAAGCTCGGTGCTCACCACCTTGATGCCGACGGCGCGGCCGTTGGCATCCAGTTCGACGCCGATAGGTTGGAGGTTGAACATAAACTCGACCCCTTCCTCGCGGGCATTTTTCACCTCCCGCTTGGAGCCCGGCATGTTCTCTTCATCGCGACGGTAGGCGCAGATCACCTTGGCGGCCCCCTGGCGGATGGCGGTACGCACACAGTCCATCGCGGTATCGCCGCCGCCCAGCACCACCACCTGTTTGCCGGCAAAGTCGATGTAGTCGCTCTGCGCCTTCTCAAAGCCGAGCAAGCGGTTCGCGTTGGAGATGAGGTAGGGCAGGGCGTCGTAGACACCGGGCGCCTCCTCGTTGGCAAAGCTACCCTTCATGTACTTGTAGGTACCAACCCCGAGGAAGATGGCGTCGAATTCACCCAAAAGGTCTGCAAACGTGACGTCACGGCCCACCTCGGTCTCGAGGCGAAATTCTACGCCCATCCCCTGGAAGATCTCGCGGCGGCGTTGCATCACCTCTTTTTCCAGCTTGAAGGAGGGGATGCCGAAGGTGAGCAGGCCGCCTATCTCCGGATACTTGTCAAACACCACAGGGGTGACGCCACCCCGCGCCAGCACATCGGCGCAGGCGAGGCCGGCAGGGCCGGCTCCGATGACAGCGACCCGCTTGCCGGTCTTGACCACGTTCGAGAGATCGGGCTTCCAGCCCATCTCGAACGCCTTGTCGGTGATGTATTTTTCGATGTTGCCTATGGTGACGGCGCCGAAGCGATCGTTGAGGGTGCAGGCACCCTCGCACAATCTGTCTTGCGGGCAGACCCGGCCGCACACCTCCGGCAGGCTGTTGGTCTGGTGAGAGAGCTCCACCGCCTCCAGGATGCGCCCCTCCTTGGCCAGTTTCAGCCAGTTGGGGATGTAGTTGTGCACCGGGCACTTCCATTCGCAATAGGGGTTGCCGCACTCGAGGCAGCGATCCGCCTGCATCTCGACCTGAGGCTTGTTGAAAGACTCGTAGATCTCCACAAACTGGATCTTGCGGATCTTGAGCGGCTTCTTCGGTGGGTCGACCCGCTGGACATCGATAAACTGAAATACGTTCTGGCTCATAGGGTTCCCTCCTTATTGCGCCTGGATTCTGAGTTCTGCACTGGAACGGCTGGTGTGACCCAACAGAGACTTGACGTCGCTGGACTTGGGTTTGATCAGCCTGAACTTGGGCACATAGGAGTCGAAGTTGGCCAGGATCTCCTCGGCACGGTGGCTGCCGGTTTCATTGAGGTGAGCGGTGATGATGCCGCGCAGGTGCTCCTGATGGATGGGCAGATCCGCCACCTCCAGCAGCTCCACCAGCTCGGGGTTGGTGCGCTTGGCAAAGTTGCCGCACTCGTCGAGCACGTAGGCAAAACCGCCGGTCATGCCCGCCGCGAAGTTGACGCCGGTCTGGCCGAGCACGGTGACGATGCCGCCTGTCATATATTCACAACCGTTGTCGCCGATCCCTTCTACTACCGCGAGGGCCCCGGAGTTGCGCACCGCGAAGCGCTCGCCAGCGGTGCCGGCAGCATAGAGTTTGCCGCCGGTGGCGCCGTAGAGGCAGGTGTTGCCGATGATGGCCGCCTCGTGGGACTTGAACGCCACGCCGACGTGGGGTTTGATCACCAGCTTGCCGCCGGTCATCCCCTTGCCCACGTAGTCGTTGGCATCCCCGGTGAGGATCATCTCAAGGCCCCCCGCGTTCCAGACGCCGAAGCTCTGGCCGGCGGTGCCGTTGAAGTGCACCCTGACCGGATCGGCCGCCATCCCCTGATTGCCGTGACGCTTGACGATCTCGCCAGACAAACGGGCTCCCACCGAGCGGTCGGTGTTGCGGATGTCGTAGCGGAACTCGCCGCCGGATTTGGTCTCTACCGCACCCAGCAGATCGTCCACCATGTTGAGGTTGAGCGGCCCCTTGTCGAAGGTGGGGTTGTGCTGTTGGCTGAACAGGCTGGAGCCTGCCGGCGCCACCGGACGGGCCAGGATGCCGGAAAGATCCAGTTTGGCCTGGCGGGCGGTGAGGCCGGGCAGAGCCTCCAGCAGATCGGTACGGCCAATCAGATCAGTCAGTTGGGTGACACCCAGCTGGGCCATCAGCTCGCGGGTCTCCTCGGCGATGAACTTGAAGTAGTTCATCACCATCTCCGGCAGGCCGGTGAAGTGCTCGCGGCGAAGCTTCTCATCCTGAGTGGCGACGCCGGTGGCGCAGTTGTTGAGGTGACAGATCCGCAGATATTTGCAGCCGAGTGCCACCATGGGGCCGGTACCGAAGCCAAAGCTCTCGGCGCCGAGGATGGCCGCCTTGATGATGTCGAGGCCCGTCTTGAGACCGCCATCCACCTGGAGGCGCACCTTGTGACGCAGTCCGTTGGCCACCAGCGCCTGCTGGGTTTCGGCCAGCCCCAGCTCCCAGGGGGAGCCGGCGTATTTCACCGAGGTGAGGGGGCTTGCGCCTGTGCCGCCGTCATAACCTGAGACGGTGATGAAGTCCGCATAGGCCTTGGCCACGCCGCAGGCGATGGTGCCAACGCCCGGCTCGGAGACCAGCTTGACCGACACCAGGCAGCTCGGATTGATCTGCTTGATGTCGAAGATGAGCTGGGCCAGATCCTCGATGGAGTAGATGTCGTGGTGTGGCGGCGGGGAGATCAGGGTCACGCCGGGCACGGAATAGCGCAGCTGGGCAATCTGGGCGGTGACTTTGTCACCGGGCAGCTGGCCGCCCTCGCCGGGCTTGGCGCCCTGGGCGACTTTTATCTGCACCACGTCGGCGTTCATCAGGTAGTGGGGGGTCACGCCAAAGCGCCCCGAGGCCACCTGCTTGATGCGGGAGTTTTTCTCGGTGCCAAAGCGCTTGGGATCCTCACCGCCTTCGCCGGAGTTACTCTGGCCGCCGAGGCGGTTCATGGCGATGGCCAACGCCTCGTGGGCCTCCGGCCCCAGGGCGCCGATGGACATGGCGGCAGAGTCGAAGCGAGGGAACAGCTTGGCAGCCGGCTCCACCTGCTCCAGCGCCACCGGATTGTCAACCTTCTTCAAGGTGAGCAGGTCGCGCAGGGTCGCGACCGGGCGCTCGTTCACGAGACGGGCGTACTCCTTGTAATCGGCGTAGTTGCCGGAGCGCACCGCCGTTTGCAGAGTCTGCACCACGTCCGGGTTGTAGGTGTGGTATTCGCCGCCATGGACGAATTTCAAGAGGCCGCCGTGACCGAGCGGCTTGCGCGCCAGCCAAGCCTGACGAGCCAGCTTGAGCTGATCTTCCTGAATATCGGTAAAATCGGCCCCCTGGATGCGACTGGAGACGCCACGGAAGCAGGTATCCACCACGGATTTGGCCAGGCCCACCGCCTCGAACAGCTGGGAGCAGCGGTAGCTCGCCACCGTGCTTATCCCCATCTTGGACATCACCTTGTAGAGGCCCTTGTTGATGCCGTTGCGGTAGTTGAGCATGGCCTGGCGCAGAGGCATGGTGAGCACTCCTTCCTCGACCTGCTTGGCCAGGGTCTCGTAGGCAAGATAGGGGTAGATGGCGGTGGCGCCAAAGCCCAGCAGCACGGCGAAGTGGTGCGGGTCGCGCACGCTCGCGGTCTCCACCAGGATGTTGGCGTCACAGCGCAGGTTGTTGTCGACCAGGGTGCGCTGCACTGCCCCCACCGCCATGGCGGCCGGGATGGGCAGGGTATCGACGCTGATGGCGCGATCCGAGAGCACCAGCAGCACTGTGCCCGCTTCGGCGGCGGCCTTGGCCTCTTCGCAGATGCGCAGGATGGCCGCCTCCAGCCCCTCTTCGGGCTTGAAGTTGAGGCTGATCACCTGATGGCGATAGTACTCCCCTTCCAGCGCCAGCAACTGGTGGAAGTCGGAGTAGAGCAGGATGGGCGACTGGAACAGCACCCGGTGGGCGTGGCCAAAGGTCTCGTTGAAGACGTTCTGCTCGCGCCCGATACAGGTGGCCAGCGACATGACGTGGTTTTCCCGCAGCGGATCGATGGGCGGGTTGGTCACCTGGGCGAACATCTGGCGGAAGTAGTCGTACAGGGTGCGCTGGGTGCCGGAGAGCACCGCCATGGGGGTGTCGTCCCCCATGGAACCCACCGCTTCCTGGCCGTTTTCGCCGAGCACGCGGATGATCTGGTCGAGCTCCTCGAAGGAGTAACCGAACAGCTTTTGATAGGTCTTGAGCTGATCGTCGGAGAATTCGCGGCTGCCGGTCTGGCTGTCATCCATCTGTTCGAACGGCACCAGGCGGCGGCAGTGCTTGTCCATCCACTGCTTGTAGGTGTGGCGGCTCTTGAGATCGTCGTCGATCTCGAAGCTGGTCCACACCTTGCCGTTGCTGGTGTCCACCACGAACAGCTCGCCCGGGCCGACGCGGCCCTTCTCCAGCACTTCGTCCGGGGTGTAGTCCCAGGTGCCGACCTCAGACGCGAGCGTGATGAACTTGTCCTTGGTGATGACGTAGCGGGCCGGGCGCAGGCCGTTGCGATCGAGCGCACAGGTGGCGTAGCGGCCGTCGGTCATGACGATGCCGGCCGGGCCATCCCAGGGCTCCATGTGCATGGAGTTGAAGTCGTAGAAGGCGCGCAGATCGTCATCCATGTTGGGGTGCTTTTGCCACGCAGGCGGGATCAGCAGGCGCATGGCACGGAACAGATCCATGCCGCCGGCGAGGAAGAGATCCAGCATGTTGTCGAGGCTGGAGGAATCCGATCCCGTAGTGTTGACGAAGGGGGCGGCCTCCTGCAGATCCGGAATGAGCGGGGTGGCGAACTTGTAGCTACGCGCCTTGGCCCACTGACGGTTGCCGGCGATGGTGTTGATTTCGCCGTTGTGGGCGAGATAACGGAATGGCTGGGCCAGCGGCCAGCGCGGGCTGGTGTTGGTGGAGAAGCGCTGGTGGAAGACGCAGATGGCCGCCTGCATGCGGATGTCGGCGAGATCCAGATAGAAGCGCGGCAAGTCCACCGGCATGCACAGCCCTTTGTAGACGGTGACCAGGTTGGAGAGGCTGACCACGTAGAAGTAGTCGTCGTTGATGCGCTTCTCGATGCGGCGGCGCACGATATAGAGGCGGCGCTCAAGATCCTTGTCGACCCAGCCGGGCGGGGCGTTGACAAAGACCTGTTCAATACTGGGCAGGGAAGCCTTGGCGATGGTGCCGAGCACATTGGTATCGACGGGCACCTTGCGCCAGCCGACCAGGCTCAGGGTCTCTTTTTCCAGCTCTTCGTCGATGATATCGCGCGTCTGCTGGGCCAATACGGGGTCCGGGTTGAGAAACAGCATGCCGACCGCATAATTGCGGCCCAGGTGCCATCCCTTCTCTTCGGCGACAGCTCTAAAGAAGCTGTCCGGTTTTTGAAGCAACAGACCGCAGCCATCGCCGGTCTTACCGTCGGCGGAGATACCGCCGCGGTGCTGCATGCGAGCCAATGCTGACATCGCGAGACGGACAAGCTTGTGGCTGGCTTCACCTTCCATGTGGGCCAACAGGCCGAAGCCACAGTTATCCCTCTCCAGCTTTGGATCATATAGTGACATTGCATTTCTCCCTTGCTCGGCCTTGCATCGCACTGTCATCAACAGACTGCATAAATTGCGATTGGCTCTTGTGGTTCCGTCCGCCTGAGGTGGCGAATCTCCAAACTAATGGGATTTTTCGGCAAGGTCAATTGGACAACCGGGCTGTTTGCAATGTTACATACGCATAACAAAATATGGGTTTGCAGAGTGATATCGTGACTTTCTATTGGTTTATTTTGTTATTTTTCGGTTTTGCAGATGGATAGTCCAGATTGTCAGGCTTTGATGGTGGACTCCCTCTGTGACGCAAGGTGTAGTAATTTTACCAATCTCGGGCCGGGAGAGGTGCAGACGATCACATTTCGCGCACCTCTCCCTTGCATTTATGAACTATTGCTACTCTTAAAAATTTTTATTGTTCAACAATAGTTTATCGCTGGTTTTGTTGGCCGGATAAAAGCGTCACCGCAGGTCACAGAGGTTTCAAAAGCGTCGGTAAGCGGGTTGTTTCATATATTTATCCGACAAAGAGTGAATATTTATATGTTTTCTTGCTCTCGCCTTCCCTTGATCCAGCGCAGCGCCGGTTTTGCGCAAACTCGTACAATGGCGCTCCTTTAGTGGAGGAGCCATGCAGTTACACGAACTCGTCAATACATTCGGTCAGGATCTCAAACAGCGCCACGGCCAGAAGATCCACAAGCTCTCCATCCACGGTGCTTTTACCTGTCCCAACCGGGACGGCACTCTGGGGCGTGGCGGTTGCACATTTTGCAATGTCTCCTCGTTTGCCGACGAGTCGGCTCAGCAGCTCTCCGTCGTGCAGCAGCTGCTGGCTCGCCGGGATGAAGTGACCCGCGCCAAGCGCTATCTCGCTTATTTTCAGGCTTATACCAGCACCTATGCGGAGGTGGAGTACCTGCAGCGGATGTATGAAGAGGCCTTGTCGGTCAGCGACATGGTCGGATTGTGCGTCGGTACCCGGCCCGACTGCGTGCCGGATGCAGTGCTGGATCTGCTGGCAGGCTATCAGGCCCGTGGTTACGAGGTGTGGCTGGAGTTGGGACTGCAGAGCGCCAACGACAAGACCTTGCAGCGCATCAATCGGGGGCACGGCTATGCTGCCTATGTCGATGCGGTTACACGGGCCCATCAGCGGGGGATCAAGGTGTGTGCCCACCTTATCGTCGGATTGCCCGGCGAGGTGCCGATGGACAGCCTGGATACCCTGCATCGCATCGTGGAGACGGGGGTGGAGGGGATCAAGCTGCATCCGCTCCACGTGGTGCAGGGCAGTATCCTTGGCAAGGCGTGGCAGGCAGGCAGGCTGGAGGTGCTGACTCTGGAGCAATATGTGGAGGCGGCGGTCGCCATGATCCAGCACACGCCCCCCGAGGTGGTTTATCACCGCATCTCGGCTTCGGCCCGCCGGCCGACCCTGCTGGCACCGGCCTGGTGCGAGAATCGCTGGACGGCCATGGCGGACATCGCCAAGGCATTGGAGAAGAGTGGCCCGCAAGGGCAGGCGCTGGGACGTCCCTTTACACTTTGCGTCCCATAATTGAGTTCGAAATTAATATTTCTTAGTAAAACAGACGGTTATATAAAAAAGTTTGTATTTTTTAACTATAGTTTTGTCATCGTCAGGCTATTATAGTGATGCGCCGTGAGAACAAACGCTATCAAACAAGTCCGGTTTCATCCCTCTGATGTGTAGCCAGTCATAGATATCCATCTCCTCTCTCTGCTGTGATGCACCATGAAGGGGGGAGGGCGGAGCCGCACCTTTTGGAGGATGCGGTCATCGGAGGAGGGCCATTGATGTCAGCCTTGGTCTGCTGAGTCGACATCCTGATGGTATCGTGGTGTTCTCTTTGAGTCGCTATGCCGGGGAATACGAACAGATGCGTTTCGTACCGACCTCATTTATGCCGTGACAGGATGCTATGCAAGCAGAAACTAGTCGTATCGATGAACTGTTGGAGTGTCTGGTCTTTCTGACCCGCTTCTATGGTGTGCCCAATAGTCAGGATGCCCTGACGAACGGACTTCCACTGGTATCCGGTCGTCTGACCACCGCCCTGTTTAGCCGTGCGGCCGAACGGGGTGGCCTCTCTGCTCGCGAGGTCATCCAACCCCTCGAAGAGATCCCCCCTCTGCTGTTGCCCTGCGTGTTGCAGATGCAAAATGGCAGTGCCTGTATCTTGCTGGAGTGGAATGACGACAGAAGCCAGGGGCGCGTCATCTTCCCGCAGGCTGGGGATGCGGCGCAGTGGGTATCGACGCCCCAGCTGGGGGATGAATATCTTGGCCGCCTTTTCTATGTGAAAAAGCAGTTCAAGTTTGATGACCGCTCCCCCAAGGTGCTGGAAACCCGCAATGGGCACTGGTTCTGGAGTACCTTGTTCGAATCGCGCGGCATCTATCGCGATGTGCTGGTCGCTTCCATCCTCATCAACCTGTTTGCGGTGGCCAGTCCGCTGTTCACCATGAATGTCTATGACAAGATAGTGCCCAACCTGGCGTTTGATTCGCTCTGGGTGCTGGCTGTCGGGGCCATGGTGGTCTTTACTTTTGACTTTGTGATGCGCCAGCTGCGCAGCTACTTCATCGATATTGCGGGCAAAAAATCAGATGTGCTGCTGTCGGCAAAGATTTTCGCCAAGGTGATGGGGATGCGGATGGAGTCCCGCCCAGCCTCTACCGGGGCATTTGCCAAACATCTGCAGGAGTTCGAGTCGGTGCGGGATTTCTTTACCTCCGCCACGGTATCGACCCTTATCGATCTCCCCTTTGCGATATTCTTCCTCTTCATTATCTGGGTGTTTGCCGGCGTCATGGTGGTGGTCCCCATCGTCGCCATCCTGATCCTGATCGCATACAGCTTCTATATCCAGGGGCCCCTGAAGCAATCCATTGAAGAGGGATCGCGCCTCGCTTCCCAGAAAAACGCCAATCTGATCGAGAGCATCTCCGGGCTGGAAACCGTCAAGATCTTCGGCGCCGAGAGCATGTTCCAGCATCGTTGGGAGCAGGCAGTGTCCCACATCTCGACCTGGGGCGTGCAGACCCGGCGCATCACCAACGCCATGTCGTCCCTTGCCAGCTATATCCAGCAGATGGTGACCGTGGGGCTGGTGATCGTTGGCGTATATCAAATTTCCGAGGGGTTGGTCACCATGGGGGGCATGATTGCCGCCGTGATGCTCTCCAGTCGCGCCATCGCCCCCATGGTGCAGCTTTCCGTACTCTCTACCCGCTATAACCAGGCAAAATCTGCGCTGGAGATACTCGAAAAGATCATGCAAACCCCCGGCGAGCAGGATGAGGGCAAACAGTATATTCACCATCCTGTGATCTCGGGGCGGATCGAGTTTGACAATGTTTCCTTCAAATATCCCGGGATGGAAACCAGCACCCTGCACAATATCAATTTGCGCATTCAGCCTGGTGAGAAGGTCGCCATTATCGGCCGGATCGGGGCAGGCAAGACCACGCTGGAGAAGCTGTTGATGGGGCTCTATCGGCCCACTGATGGCTCGGTGCGTCTCGACGGATTCGAGCTGGATCAACTGCCTCCTTCGGTTATTCGCCGCAATATCGGTTGCGTGCCCCAGGACGTGGTTCTCTTTTTTGGCTCGGTACGGGACAACATCATGCTGGGCAACCCGCTGGTGGACGACGTGCGGGTATTGCGAGCCGCCAAGCGGGCAGGGGTGACCAACTTCACCAATCGGGATCCCAACGGGCTGGATCGCCAGATTGGGGAAGGGGGGCGCCAGTTGTCAGGGGGGCAGCGCCAGGCGATCTTGCTGGCTCGTGCGCTGCTCAATGATCCTCCCATTCTGGTGATGGATGAACCTACTTCCAACATGGACAACCAGTCCGAGATGCAGGTCAAACAGGAACTGGCCAGACTGGGGCCGGAAACGACCCTCATCCTGATCACCCACAAGACATCCATGCTGGATGTGGCCAGTCGGGTGATTGTGATCGAACAGGGGCAGATTGTTGCCGATGGTCCCAAGGAGGTCATCTTGCAGCGGCTTAAAGAAGGCAAGGTCCGTGTGCAGGAGGTCTCCCATGGTTAAGGGATTGATGGACAGGGTGAAAGGCACCAGAAAATCCCCTTCTGGCGAGGTGTTGCCATCCCCCGAACATCTGGAGTTTGTTGACGACGGCGCTGCGGCGGTACTGCTTACAACCCCCACCCGGGCGAGGATCTTGCTGTGGTGTTGTTTCCTGTTCTTCATGAGCGCTATCGTCTGGGCGTCGTGGGCTGAACTGGATGAAGTGACGGTAGGGCAGGGCAAGGTCATCCCTTCCCGTCAATTGCAGGTGATCCAGAACCTGGAAGGGGGGATCGTCAAGGAGATCTTCGTCAAGGAAGGGGACATCGTTGAGAAGGGGCAGCCTCTGCTGCGTATCGACGACACCCGTTTTCGTTCCGATTTTCGGGAGCGGGAAAAAGAGCTGGTGACTCTGAAAGGGGATGTGGCGAGACTGCGTGCAGAGATGGCCAGCGTCGAGGTGAAAAACGATCCCGCACTGGGGTGGCGTGATCAGGTGACGGTGACAGAGGTGCCGATCCAGTTTCCCGAGGGTTATGAGAAGGTCTTCGTCGAATATGCGAACCGAGAGCGATCCGTGCAAAAGGCGCGTCTCAACAACCTGAAAAATCAGCTCTACATTCTTGGTCAACAAATCGAGCAGAAAGAGCAGGAGCTGATCGAGCTCAATGCCAAGATCCGAACCGTGAATCGTAGTGTGGATCTGGCCAGGCAGGAGCTGAACATCAGTCGCCCTCTGGCAAAAGAGGGGATAGTACCGCAGGTGGAGCTCATCAAATTGGAGCGGCAAGTGAATGATATGCAAGGGGAGCTGGAGAGTAACCGACTGCTGATCCCCAAGCTTAATTCGGTGCTGCGTGAGACCATTTTCAAACGCAATGATATCGCGCTCAAATTCAGGGCCGACTCGCAAACCGAGCTTAACGAGAAACAAGGCCAGTTGGGTCAGTTGTCAGAGGGGCAGGTCGGCCTGCGCGACAGGGTGGACAGAACCAGCGTGATTGCCCCTCTTAAAGGCACCATTAAAAAGCTCAAGATCAATACATTGGGTGGTGTGGTCCAGCCAGGGATGGATCTGATGGAAATCGTCCCCTTGGAAGATACCCTGCTGGTCGAGGCCAAGATTTCCCCGAAAGACATCGCATTTCTACGTCCGGGGCTGGATGCTGTGGTCAAGATCACCGCGTATGATTTCACCATTTACGGGGGATTGCATGGTAAGGTTGAACAAATAAGTGCGGACTCAATCCAGGATGAGGAGGGGAATTCCTTCTACCTTGTTCGCGTACGAACTGAAAAAAGTTACTTGGGCGATGAGCTAAACGCACTTCCCATCATCCCCGGTATGTTAGCCAGTGCGGATATCATTACTGGCAAGAAAAGTGTTCTAGACTATCTACTTAAGCCTATATTGCGGGCCAAACAGTCTGCACTTCGAGAACGATAAGCCAACAATCAGAAAACAATACATGACTGGAGATAACATGAAAAAAACGATTGTTGCCATGCTGGTTAGTGGCGCCACTCTGCTGCCTGCGTTGGGACAAGCCCAAACGCTGGAGGAGTCGGTAGGGCTGGCACTTTCCACTCACCCCAAGATTAAAGAAGCGTTTGATCTTTATCAGGCGCGTCTCTATCAACACGATGGTGCCAAGGGAGGCTATTATCCGACAATCGATTTGCGTGGTGGCGTAGGCTATGAAAAAACGGATAGCCCCTCGACCAGGCTCAATCCGAATAGCGATGACTCCATGACGCGTAAAGAAGCAGGGATCAGCTTGCGTCAGATGCTGTTTGACGGGTTCGATGTCAGCAACAACGTCTCCAGAACCGAGGCAGAAGCCAATGCCCAACGTCTGGCAATGATCTCCGAAGCCGAGAATACCGCCCTGCGGGTAGCCGAGGTATACCTCAACATGCTGCGCCAGCAGGAGATCCTGGAGCTCTCCAGACAAAACCTCGAGACTCATGAACAGATCCGCAGCGATATCCAGAAACGGACGGACTCGGGCTTGGGCTCAACCGCTGACCAGACCCAGATCGATGGCCGTGTTGCTCGTGCATACGCCAATCAGGCCGCTGCCGAGAACAACTACCGTGATGCGGAAAGTGAATTCATCCGCGTCGTCAACGAGGTGCCAAAAGATTTGGTACAGCCAGTGCCCAATGCCGAATTGCTACCAGCCAGTCTGGACAATGCCCTCAAGGTCGCGACCGAAGTGCATCCAACCCTGCTCTCTTCCCTGCAGGATATCGAAGCGGCCAAATACCAGCATGAAGGTGCCAAATCCGGCTTCTATCCCAATGTCACCTTTGAGGTTGATCAAAACTGGAACGAAGACATCGACGGGGTAAAAGGTCGCAACGATGATCTTACTGCCATGGTTCGGATGCGTTACAACCTGTTCCGTGGTGGCTCTGATGTCGCTGAAAGCAATGCGACCTCGGCACTCTATTCCCAGGCGAAAGACATTCACCTGAATGCTTTTCGCCAGGTAGAAGAGGGCACCCGTCTGGCATGGAACGCCAAGGATTCATTGACCAAGCAGAAGACCTTTTTGAAAGAGCATGTGGACGCGAGCTATGACACCGTTCAGGCATACAAAAAGCAATTTGGTTTGGGTCAACGTACCTTGCTGGATGTGCTGAACACCGAGAACGAACTGTTTGAAGCTCGCCGCAGCTATATCACGGCAGAATATGATGCATTGCTGGCAGATTATCGCATCCTGAATGCGACGGGCAGCCTGCTTAATGCATTCAATTTCAAACAGCCGGCTGAATGGCAAGCCAAGCAACAATAAGCTAGCGCTCTTTTCTCAGCGCAGAAAAATAGCGTAGGCGGGGTGGTTGTATTTATGCGGCTACCCTGCCCAAACCTAAACTGGCCGTGTTGTTCAGGAGTTCTCCACCCACGATGCAGCAGACGAACGATGAGACCTTCAGGTGTCTATCTGGCGATCACTCTGGTGTCCTGCCCCTTGTCAGCCGAAATGTGAGTCGTGCTCTGCGCTATATCTTGTGGCTATGGCTTCTTCCCATCTCCCTTCTGTTATCTGCCAGCCAACCGTTGAGCCAGGAAGACATCCAACTGGTCAAACGTGCTGAGCAAACCTATGGGGGACGAGCCGGCAAGAGGGTGACGACCTGGCGTACTCTGGTTGAGCAGAACCGCACTGCCGGCTTATCCGATCGGCAGAAGCTGGAAAAGGTGAATCAGTTTTTTAACCAGATGCGTTTTATCGACGATAGCAAGTTGTGGCGCAAAAAGGATTATTGGGCAACACCGCTGGAGTTTCTGGGGGCATCCGGAGGCGACTGCGAAGATTTCAGCATCGCAAAATATTCGACCTTGCTTGAATTGGGTATTCCAGATGAGAAAATGCGGATGGTGTATGTCAAGGCACTCGATTATAACCAGTTCCACATGGTCGTTGCTTATTATGAAAACCCTGCATCAGTACCGGTCATATTGGACAACCTGATTGGCTCCATTCGTCCGGCAACGCAACGACGGGATCTGGTCCCTATTTACAGTTTTAACGGTAGTCACTTGTGGTTGATGAAAGCGCGTGGTCAGGGTGAATTGGCCGGGCAATCATCTCGCTTGGGATTATGGAATGATCTACGCAATCGCATGACATCGGGGCGATTGGCTCGGCCTGTGATGAATTTGGATGACTAACCTATGACGCTCTATCGACAGTTATTGGCAACCATGCTGCTGCTGTTTGGATTGCTATTCGCGGCTACCTACTGGGTGCAGTTCAATTCAACGCGTTCATATCTTGCACAGCAGCAGGAAACTACGGTGATCAACACCGCGACCTCATTGGGACTGGCATTGACACCTTATCTGGAAAACGGGGACAAGGTGGGTGCTGAGTCAGTGATCCGGGCCATTTTTGATGGTGGTTATTATCGCCTGGTTCGCCTGGATCTGCTTGCGTCCAAAGATGTGATTGAAGAGGAGAACACCAGTCGGATCCAGGGGGTTCCTGACTGGTTTATCGAATTGGGGCTGTTTCCGGAAGTATCCAATGAGTCAATTCTGACGTCTGGCTGGTTGCAACTGGGCAAACTCAAGGTGGTTGGCCATCCAGGACAGGCTTATCACGAGCTTTGGGTCGGGATGAGCGAGCTGGCGACCTGGTTTGTGGTTGGCTTCTTGATCACGACCATCCTGCTGATGCGAGCCCTCAATTTCCTGCTGAAACCGCTTAAGCAGATTTGTGAGCAGGCAGTTGAAATTGAGCTGCACCATTTTGGTCATGCCATCCCCGAGCCAAAAACCTATGAATTGAAACAGGTGGTGCAAGCGATCAACATTTTGTCCGGCAAGCTGGCTGTGCAATTTAAAGAGCAAGCCGATGAAGCTGAGAAATTGCGTGAGCGTGTTTATGTCGATGCCGTTTCGGGTCTGGGTAATCGGGCCTATTTTGTCGGGCAGGTAAATGCCTGGATTGCCGAAGCGGGGCAGGGTGGTGTGATGCTGGTTGCAGTCGACATTCTTGAAGATATTTATCGGGAAGAGGGTTTTGCCGCCCGAGACAATATGGTCAAGTCGATTGCCCAAGTGCTGCAGGAGCAACTGCAAGGGTGGAGTGGGGCTGCAGTGGCCCGCATTTCTGCGACAGAATACGCCTTGCTTTGTCCAACCAATGATCTTGCTCAACTTAAAGAGCTGGCCCAGCTGATTAATACCCGTATTGCGGATCTGGTCGTCAATCCCATGGATGAAGGCAAGCCTCTTTCTGTGATTGGTATTGCTGGCCGGGATGGTAATGATGATCTCTCCGCCTTGCTGACCAAAGCTGACAATGCCTTGGGTAAGGCACGCAATGAGCGGCGCGGAGCAGTCGTGATGGAAGGAGGAAACAGTCAGGGTATGATGGGTCGCTTGGCATGGCGAGATCTGGTGCAAGATGCCATTGCCAATCACCTTTGGCGTTTCAAGGCACAACCCGCTTGTCGTTTTGATGATGGTGCTCGTTTGCATGCCGAGTTGTTTGCTTCCATTTCCCGCGATGGAAATGACTATTTCGCCGGACAGTTCATGCCGGCCATTGAACAGTTTCAGATGGGGAGTGAGTTTGACAAGGCCATTCTTGATGCCAGCACGGCATTGTTGCAGCGTGAACCCGAGCTGACGTTGGCCATCAATATCACCGCAGGCGCTCTGTGTTCAGAGGTATTTTTAGGGTGGTTGCCTACCTTCCTGGCCAGCCATGATGATTTTCAGGAGCGTCTGCTATTTGAAATTCCGGAAGCGGCGATCGTGAAACACAAAGAACAAGTCACCGCTTTTGTGAATGTCTTGCGTGAACATAGCTTCGGGTGGGGGGTGGATCACTATGGTCGCCACTTCCAGTCTCTGGGCTATCTTGAAGAGCTGGCACCAGCTTATGTCAAGGTGGATCACGGTTATACCAGTCAAGTGATGGAGCCCGGGGCGGATACATCCTTCCTGGCGGCTGTATGCCGTGCCGCTCATAACGCCGGGGTGCTCACCATTGCGACCCGGGTCGAAGATCAGGAGCAGGTTGAGGTGTTGTCCCAATTGCATATCGATGGATATCAGGGATTCGTCCACCCAGCCTTTCCCTTGTCCTGAAAAATGACAAATGAGTCAATTGAAAGGCCCCATTGGGGCCTTTTTTATTGAAATGAATGAAGGAACAAGCCTGTTTATAGCAGCATTCGGAAGTCTGTGTCTCGTATGGGTATCGGTCAACCATTTGAAATATATAGAGAAAAACAATCCGTTCGATTTAATGCAATCGCCTTCAGTTTGACATGCTGTCCATATAAATTTTTGCAACGGTAAGGGTCACAGATAGCTTCTATGTTGTATGCATCAGGATCTGTCACCTTGGAGCAATGGATATGCGTACCCAAATCATCGACAAGACCGTTGTGGTCTCGGCCATTGAAGGCAAAGTGGAAATTGTATTGGCGGATGGCACTAGTCGGCCGCTACAAAAAGGTGAAATTCTGCAACCTGGGGCCAAGCTTAACATGGCTGACGACGCCAAATTGGTTTTGATGCCCTACGATGATACCCCCTCTCCAGCATCGCCTGATGCAACAGCTCCCGATGTTCCAGCATCAGGGCCGCAACAAACAGCTGAAGCTGGCACGGGATTACCTTCAGATATCGCGGCCTTGCAACAATCAATCTTGCAAGGGGTAGACCCGACGCAAAACTTTGAGGCGTCAGCTGCCGGTGGAGCTCCTGCTGCGGGTGGTGGCGGGATCGGTGGTGTTGCGGGAACTAGTGGTAATGGTGGTTTTGTCACTATCGATCGGATTGGAGATGCCACGATTGCTGCAGCCGGCTTTGACACAACCTATCAGGCTGAACCCGTTGTCGACACCCAACAATTCGTAGAACCATTGCTGGTCAATGAACTGGCCGACGAGGGTGAGCAACTGACCGTTCCCGAAGATGGCGTATTGAATGGAAATTTACTGACTAATACTACAAATCCAGATGGTCCGAATGCAGCAACAGTGGTCAGCTTCAGCTGGGGGGACAACCTCAGTGTCACGGCAGGTACCAGCATTACAATTGATGGTATCGGCACCCTGATCGTCAATGCGGACGGTAGTTTCACCTTCACCCCCGCGCCCAATTATGACGGTGCGGTTCCTCCAGTGATTTACAGCGTGACTGATGGTACAGATACGGTTCAGTCAACCCTCGTCATTTCAATTACACCTGTTGATGAACCCGTTGAACTGGGTGGTTTGGCGCTGGCAGGAGGAGAACTCACTCTTAATGAGGCCGCGTTGGCTGACGGGAGTGCGCCTAACCCCTCAGTGCTGGCACAAAGTAATGTCTTTACCTTCAATGCCCCAGACGGGGTGCAAAGCTTGACATTGAGTGGGGTCACGCTGATTGCAAATGGACAGCCGGCCACAACCTTCCCTCTGACGATTGTTAGTCCGCTAGGCAATCAACTGGTCGTGACGGGAATTAATTTCAACTCGGTCACAGGGGCTGGCAGCGTGAGCTACAGCTACACCCTGCTCGACAATGAAAATCATGCCCAGCCAGCCAATGACACCTCGCTTGCCGAGAGTTTTAACGTTGTACTGACCGATACCGATGGTGATACCACCAATGGCTCCCTTGATGTCACGATCTTGGATGATGTTCCGAGTGCAGCAGTTGTTTCTGATTCTGATGGGTTAGGCGCTGTTTCAGTAGATGAAAGTCTGCCCGGCCTGGGTGGCGCCGGTAATGACGGGGTAGCCAGTGCCAGCTTGAGTGCGGCCGACGTGCAGGCCCAGTTCAACCCGGCCTTTGGTGCCGACGGGGCGGGCAGCATCGGCTACAGCCTGGCGCTTACCGGCAGCAACGTGGCGAGCGGCCTCTATGCGGTGGATCCGCTGGCCGCCAACGGCCAGGGGGCGGCCATCCTGCTCAATCAGGTGGGCAACGTCATCACCGGCAGCGCCGGCGGGGTGGATTACTTCACCCTGACCATCAACCCGACCAGCGGGGAAGTGACCCTGGCCCTGCTGGACAACGTCTGGCATGGCGACACCAGCAATGCAGATGACAGCGTGGCGCTGACGGTGGGGCAGAGCGTGCTGACCCTGGTGCAGACCGTGACCGACGCCGATGGCGACCGTGCCAGTGCGGCGGTGGATCTGGGTGCCAACAGCGTGTTCCGCTTCGAGGATGACGGTCCGAGCGTGAGCGCCATGACGCTGACGGGCAGCGTGACTACCGATGAAACGACCCAGCTGGGCATCACGGTGACCAGCGCGGTGGCCCTGTTCAGCGGCGGGGTGGGGGCGGCCGGGGCCGACGATGGCAGCACCGATGTGTCGCTGCGTATCGACGTGGCCGACAGCGGGTTGATGACCACGCAGGGCAGCCA